>NZ_JAMOKR010000002.1:0-448464 GCF_023656765.1 Bifidobacterium intestinale
TCCAGCGCCTCGCGGCGGAACCCGTCGTCGTAACGTCTCCTTCGATCCTCACGCATACGAAAGAACCGCACCTCCGATCATCGAATCTGAATTTCTTCAGTCCAACAATCGGGGTGCGGTTCATGACTGCAGTGCCGGGATTTTTATTTTCTGACTTGGGTTATCTTCTGACGCGTTGGGGGAGCTCGTCGATGGCGCGGCTCATGCCCAGCATGGTGTTGTAGGGATTGGTGGCTTCGACCATTGGGTCGATAAGTTGCAGGATGTTCATGACTGCGAAAAGCGAGTCGGTGCGCACTGGTTTGCCATTTTCGATGCTACGCACCGTATTGATGTTGACGCCCGCGCGAATGGCTACATCCTCCAAGGTGAGGCGAAGGAGTTTGCGTTGGATTTGTGCGTGTTCGCCAAGCTTCCGTAGTGTTCTGCTTACTTTTGTCGGCGTGTATTTCATGGTGGCCCCCGGCCTATTAATTATATGTATTTTATATCTTATCAGCAATAAGATATAAAATACATATAATTAACAATTTAAGAAACTGATTGTTGCCGGCATTGTCGGCGAGTCGGTGTGTGGGGATGGGTGGCACGTCCGGTTTGCGGGGCACAATGGAACCTATGACTGAAGCTGAAAACACCAAACCAGAACTTCCTGAGAATGTTCGCGTGCGCTTCTGCCCGTCTCCGACCGGCATTCCGCACGTCGGCATGGTCCGTACCGCACTGTTCAACTGGGCTGAGGCCCGCCACACCAAGGGCACGTTCGTGTTCCGTATTGAAGATACGGACGCCCAGCGTGACTCCGAGGAAAGCTACAACCAGATCATCGAAGCCCTGAATTGGCTGGGTATCGACTGGGATGAGGGCATCAACGTGGGCGGTCCCGACGGTCCGTACCGCCAGTCCGAGCGCGGCGACATCTACAAGGACGTCGCAGCCAAGTTGCTCGAAGCCGGCTATGCGTACGAATCCTTCTCCACTCCGGAAGAAATCGAAGCCCGCAACGTGGCTGCAGGCCGTCCGAAGGCATTCGGCTACGACGGTTACGACCGCAATCTCACCGAAGAGCAGAAGGCCGCTTTCCGTGCGGAAGGACGTAAGCCCGCCCTGCGTATCCGCATGCCCGACGAGGATATCGCGTTCGACGATCTGATCCGTGGCCGCATTGAATTCAAGGCTGGTTCCGTGCCGGATTACGTGATCGTGCGCCCGAACGGCGATCCGCTGTACACGCTGACCAATCCGGTCGACGACGCCATGATGAACATCAACGTGGTGCTGCGCGGCGAGGATCTGTTGAGCTCGACCCCGCGTCAGATCGTGCTCTACCGTTACCTGATCGAGTTGGGTGTGGCTAAGGAAATGCCGCTGTTCGGCCACATGCCGTACGTGATGGGCCAGGGCAACAAGAAGCTTTCCAAGCGCGATCCGGAATCCAACCTGTTTCTGCACCGCGACAACGGTTTCATTCGCGAGGGCCTGTTGAACTATCTGGCACTGCTGGGCTGGTCCATCGCCGCCGACCGCGACGTGTTCTCCATGGAAGAGATGATCGAAAAGTTCGACGTGCGTGACGTCAAGGCCAATCCGGCCCGTTTCGACATCGACAAGGCCATTTCCATCAACGCCGAACACATTCGCATGCTCGAACCGCAGGACTTTCTGAACCGTGCCGTGCCGTATCTGAACCGTGACGGCGTGGTTTCCGCTGATTCCTGGGATGCGCTGACCGACCGTGAGCGCGAAGTGCTGTCCGCTTCCGTGGAACTCGTGCAGCCGCGCGTGCGCCTGCTGGGCGAGGTTGCGGGCATGGTCGGCTCGCTGCTCTCCACCGAGGGCTATATCGAGCCTGACGACGATGCCAAGAAGCAGTTGAAGGATTCCGCTCCGGCGGTGCTCGACGCTGCCATCGCCGCGCTTTCCGCTGTCGATGAGGCTGATTGGAAGACCGACTTCCTGCATGAGACGCTGAACAAGGCGCTGATTGAGGATGGCGGTTACAAGCCGCGTCTGGCATTCGGCCCTGTGCGCGTAGCCATGAGCGGCCGTCGTGTGTCTCCGCCGCTGTTCGAATCCATGGAGATCGTCGGCAAGGAGATCACCGTCGCTCGCCTGCAGGGTTTGCGCGAGCACCTGTGATGTGCTGATTCGTGCGTTTGCATGATTGCATGACTATTGACCCGCTGGAATGTTTTGTTCCAGCGGGTTTTGTTGTTCTTGGGATGATGTTCAAAAATGGTGGAAAATGGCGCGACACGCCGTGACTTGCGTACTCATGCGGATTCGCGTATATTTATCACTCGTTGCGGTTCACGGCTTAGCTGAGAATCACAGCAATAACTCAAGCCCCCGTCGTCTAGCGGTCTAGGACTACGCCCTCTCACGGCGCCAACACCGGTTCAAATCCGGTCGGGGGTACGACGGACAACTTTTCGAAGTTGCCACGCCTGCCAAATTGGGATGTGGTGTAATTGGCAACACAGCTGATTCTGGTTCAGCCATTCTTGGTTCGAGTCCAGGCATCCCAGCCAATGACCCTCGCAGATGCGAGGGTTTTTTGTTTTTCACAAGTATGTCTGCCAGTACAGCATAGTTCACGAAAATTGCACTACCCTAGGAAACATGACTGAATTGCAGAACGCAGCAAAAGCCGCGGCCACGCGACCGCGCATCCAACCGGCGGAAGAAGGCGACAATCGCCCGCTTTCCGTATCCGCGCGACTGGGACGACTGCAATTCCACCAATCCGGCAAATTCCGGGTTTTGCAGCTTACCGACATTCAAGACGGGCCGAAAGTCAGCAAAGACACCGTCAAACTCATCGAAGCGTCGCTGGACGCCACACGGCCGGACATTGTTATCTTCACCGGCAATCAGATCGCAGGATACGATCCCGCATACGCGCAAACCACACGTAAACGCCGGTGGAGCGCGTCTGCCGAAACTGCGCGCGAGACCTCCTCATCCAAGTCCTCCGAGGCGTCCGAACGTTTCGAAGCCGCATTAGAACGCACCCGCACATCCGTGCGCGCCACCATCGAACAGCTCGTGCATCCGCTCGTCGACCGTAGCATTCCGTGGGCGGTGACCTTCGGCAATCATGATTTTCAGTGCGGGTTGGGCAATGCGGAAATCGAAAGCATTTGCAGGGAATTTCCCGGATGCCTGAATCCTGATCCTACGGGAGACGAGAGCAACGCTGGAAGCGCAGATTCTGCGGAAATCGTGGATTCCGCGAAAGGTACGGATTCTGCGCGACTTCAGGCGGAGCAATATTTGCCGAGCCAACGCGTGTTTGCCTGCGAGTCGGGAACATTCGCGTTGCCGGTTTCCGACGTGGATCGTACGACGTCCGTGCTTGGTCTGGTATTGCTGGATTCAGGCGATTATGCACGTTCCGGCGGGTACGGAAGCCCGTCCGCGGAGGCGTTGCGATTCCTTGCCAAAGTGCCGGAAATGATGGCCGCGCAATCTCAGGAACAGGTAGGATCGCACGAAACCGCGCAAACGCAGGAACAGGCAGTGCCGTGCATGGTATTTCAACATTTTCCGGTGCAACAGTATTACCAACTGTTGAAGCCGGCTGCGGCGAATGCGGCGCGCGCGATCGAAGGCTACCGCAATTTCGCCGGAAAACACTACGTTTTGGACGAGGAGAAAACGCTTCCCGGCAGTTATTTGGGGGAGGGCATCAGCTGTCCCGATGCAGACAGCGGCGAATTTGCGATTTTGGAACAATACGGGTATTTCGCGATTTCCGCGGGGCATGATCACCGCAATGCGTTCGTTGGAACGGTACCTGTTCCGCAAAATTCCGATGATGCGCGGACGGTGAAGGTTTTGCCGAAGACGATTGACGGGCTGATGATGATCGCGTCGCCCACCAGCGGTTTCGGATCGTACGGTCCGGTGCCGCAGAAGAGGGCCGCACGTCTGATCGAGTTCGACATTCGACATCCGTACGAGCCGCGCACACAGCTACTGGAATACGGCGAATTGGTAGGCAAGCCGAGCGCGGGCAAGGCGTACGCATACGGTATGACCAGCGAGTCGAAGCCCGAATCCGAAGGTGTGGACCTGCTGCATAGGTCAACCTGGTGGAGCAAACTGCTGTCTTGGCTGCGCAAGTAAACGGCAATCGCGGCAAATGAAAACCGCAAATGAAAACCGTGCCTTGCATGCGTTGCAAAGCACGGTCGAAAAGCTTGCGAAGCCGTACGGTCATAAGACCGTAACTGCCTGTCAGCGGCCGGAAGAAGCCTTAATCAGGGCGTCAGTCAAATATTTGCCGGCAGCCATGACCAGCGGGGCGTAACGGCGTCCGGGATTGGATCCCATACGACCGTCCGGGCCGGAAATCGAAATTGCGGCAATCACCTGACCGGAAGCATTGCGAATCGGCGCGGAAATCGAGCATACGCCCTCATCGCGTTCGTTCACGGATTCGGCCCAACCGCGCTTGCGTACGGCGGTAAGTTTGGCCGCGGTGAACTTGGCGTGACGCAACCCCTGATGCAGACGTTCGGAATCCTCCCAAGCCAGCAGAATCTGGGCTGCGGAACCGGCCTCCATCGACAGCATCGCACCAACCGGAATGGAATCGCGCAAACCGGACGCGCGCTCCACAGCGGCAATGCATACGCGCATATCGCCCTGACGGCGGTAAATCTGCGCGGATTCGCCGGTACGATCCAGCAACGTCTGCAAAATCGGCGCGGCTGCGGTCAGCAAACGATCCTCGCCGGCAGCTGCGGCCAATTCCGCAAAACGCGATCCAAGAACGAAACGACCATGCTGATCACGCAACACAAAACGGTGACGTTCCAACGCAATCGCCAGTCGATGCGCGGTCGGTCGGGCCAAGCCCGTCGAGGAAACCAGCTGCCCGAGCGTTGCCGGGCCGGATTCGAGCGCGTCAAGGATCTTGACGGTCTTGTCAAGCACACCCACACCGGAATGAATCTCGTTGCTTTGAGAAGACATCGTGCGGTGGTTTTCAGCTTGAAGCTCAGTCTCATTCGACTGCGATTCAGGCATGGCGGTGCTTGTATTCGAAGAAGTCATAAGAGGGATTATGCCATCTCACATATTGAAATGCAAAATGTACGCAATGTCGGACTGCGGTAAAGCAGAAATTTTTTAATTCTTACTCGGTAATGGAAAAGTTGGGAAAATGTTGAATTATCAACGATTATGTTGGCGCGTGCGGGGAAGTGCGGGGAAGTATGTCGCATTTCGCGTGTTTTGAGCGTGAATTGACATGAACTCAACGCATACATGATACGTGCGTTGCGTGCAAGTATCTCATATACCGGCATAGACACATTCGAACCAGACTCAAACACCATAGGCTTGTAGCACGAATAATGCGGGTTGGCAATACCCGCGAGGAAAAAGTGAGGAAACTCGAGGAGGTCCCGCAATGGGAACGACATTGGCCGAGAAGGTCTGGGCCGATCATTTGGTACGCAAGGGCAGCGATGGGGCTCCCGACTTGCTGTACATTGATCTGATGCTCATGCACGAAGTCACCAGTCCGCAGGCGTTCGAAGGCTTGCGACTGGCCGGACGCAAGCCGCGTCACCTTGACCAGCTGATCGCAACGGAAGATCACAACACTCCGACTGCCAACATCGACCGCCCGAATCCGGATGAGATCTCCGCACTGCAGCTGAGCACGCTCGAAAAGAACTGCAAGGATTTCGGCGTACGTCTGTGCCCGCTGGGAGACGCCGATCAGGGCGTGGTGCACGCGTTCGCACCAATGCTGGGCCTGACTCAGCCGGGCATGACGATCGTGTGCGGCGACTCGCACACCTCCACGCACGGCGCGTTCGGCGCCATGGCCATCGGCATCGGCACCTCCGAAGTCGAACATGTTATGGCAACGCAGACCCTGAGCCTGAAGCCGTTCAAGACCATGGCCGTGAATATCGAAGGTGAACTGCCGAAGGGTGTCACCGCAAAAGACATTATCCTTGCGATCATCGCAAAGATCGGCACCGGCGGCGGCCAAGGGCACGTTATCGAATATCGCGGCGAAGCCATCAAAAAACTGTCGATGGACGCACGCATGACCATCTGCAACATGTCAATTGAAGCAGGCGCCCGCGCCGGCATGATCGCACCGGACGAAGTGACGTTCGAATACCTGAAAGGACGCCCGCACGCACCGGAAGGCGAAATGTGGGACAAGGCCGTCGAATACTGGAAGACGCTGAAAACCGACGACGACGCCGTGTTCGACAAGGAAGTGACCATCAAGGCTGAAGACCTCGAACCGTACGTGACTTGGGGCACCAATCCGGGCCAGGGCATCAAAATCTCTGGCGTGGTGCCGGATCCGGCCTCGTTCAATGACGAAACCGAGCGTACTGCGGCCGAGCGTGCCATCGCCTACATGGGCTTGACGCCGGGCATGCGCATCAAAGACATTGCCGTGGATACCGTGTTCATCGGCTCCTGCACCAACGGACGCCTTGAAGATCTGCGCGTGGCCGCCTCCATTATGAAGGGGCATCACAAGGCCGAAAACATTCACCGCGTGCTCGTGGTGCCGGCCTCCTCTCGCGTGCGTTTGCAGGCGGAAAAGGAAGGACTCGACAAGATATTCAAGGACTTCGGTGCCGAATGGCGTAACGCCGGCTGCTCCATGTGCCTGGGCATGAACCCCGACAAGATGGTGGCTCGCGAACGTTCCATTTCCACGTCGAACCGCAACTTCGAAGGCCGTCAGGGCAAGGGGTCGCGCACGCACTTGGCATCGCCGGCAGTCGCCGCAGCAACCGCCATCCGCGGTACCATCTCGTCTCCGGCCGACCTGTGAATCCTAGGAAATCCCTGTTTTTCGGATTCCGGAAAATCGTAAGTGATGTCGAATCTTGAGAATTATTGATCTGAAGAAGTTTCGAATCCTTGATAAATCCGGAATCCTTGAAAAACTTGATTTTCTGGCATCCTGTGAATCGTAAATCGAAAGAAATGTTGAAATGGAAAAACTGACTACTCTTACCGGCGTGGCCGTGCCGCTTCGCCGCTCCAACGTCGATACCGACCAGATTATTCCCGCCGTGTTTTTGAAGCGCGTGCAGAAGTCCGGTTTTGACGACGCGCTGTTCTACGCATGGCGTCGCGATCCGGAATTCGTTCTCAACCAGCCGGAATACAAACAGGGCAAGATTCTCGTGGCCGGGCCGGATTTCGGCATCGGCTCTTCGCGTGAACATGCCGTGTGGGCGCTGCACGATTACGGTTTCCGCGTGGTGATTTCGTCTCGTTTCGCCGACATTTTCTACGGCAACACCGCAAAGAACGGCGTGCTGGCTGCGATTATGCCGCAGGAATCCGTTGAGCTGCTGTGGAAGCTGCTCGACGAGGAGCCGGGCCGTGAAATGACCGTGAGTCTGGAAGATCGCACGGTGACGTGCGGCGACGTGACGCTGCCGTTCGAGGTGAACGACTACACCCGCTGGCGCTTGATGAACGGCTACGACGATATCGATCTGACGTTGCAGTATGAAGACGATATCGTGGCATACGAGAAGATGCGTGCCGAAAAGTTCCCGTTCAAGCCGAAGACGCTGCCGGTCAAGCGCGAACCGGAGCAGACGATCGCTTCCGCACGCGAAGGCGAATACCCGGATTGGCAGGGTCCGCTTGCCGATCGCGGCATTATCTGAGTTGGCGTCTGGCTAGCTGCGCGGGCTGTTTGTGCGGGGTGATTCCTCCAGTGGGTGGAAGGATCACCCCGCTTGCATTGTTGCGCAGGCTGTTTGCGGGAGGATTCCTCCAGTGGGTGGAGGTTTTGGGACTTTGAGACGGTCCGTAGCGGGAGGATTCTTCCAGTGACTGGAGGAATTGGGACGTCGGGATTGCCGATTATGTGAGATTTGCGCGGGTTTTGCATATAAGACGCGCTATGGTGGGCTTATTGGTTTGCGCTTTCGTAGCTTTCGGAGAGAAATATGAGTCAGGGTTTCGCGCCGTTTTATGATGTCAATCGCACGTATGAAGACAATTATTTGCAAGGGCCGTTTGGCGCGTTTGCCGAAGCGCTGAAGGCTGATTCGTCTGATTCTGCAGATTCGGTCGCTCCTGTTGCTGCGGCTGCGTCCAATTCTTCCAGTGAAGATCAGACTGCCCATGTTGTTCAGGCTCAAGCTCAGGAATTCCTTGGTTTTCGCGTGAATCTGCCGTTCGGCATTCCGGCAGGTCCACTGCTGAACGAGCGTTTCACTACGGCTGCCTTCCGTATGGGTTTCGATTTGGCCGTGTATAAGACGGTTCGCTCCCGCGCATGGGGCTGCAATGCGTTCCCGAACGTGCTTGCCGTGCATCCGAGGAATGCTGACGGTTCACTGGTTCCCGGCAGTGCCGAACTTGACGAGGGTGTGCTTGCCGACACCCGCTATGAGCTTCCGATTTCGATTTCCAACAGTTTCGGCGTTCCCTCCCGTGATCCGGACGAGTGGCAGCCGGATATGCAAAAGGCGATCGCGGCGGCCGGCGATGGTCAGCTGCTGGTGCCGAGCTTCCAAGGTTCCCGCGTGGAAGGCATGGATCGCGAGGCATACATTGCCGATCACGTCACCACCGCGCATTTGGTTGCCGAAACTGGCGCTGGCCTGATGGAAATGAACACCAGTTGCCCGAATGAGGGGCATAATCGTCTGCTGTGCCACGATCCGCATTTGGTTGGCGAGATTACGGAAGCAGTGAAGAACGAAATCGGCGATCGTCCGCTGATTGTGAAGCTCGCATACATTCCGAACGATGCCGATCTGGAGATCATGGTGCGGGAAACCGCCGGTCATGGTGCGGTGCAGGGCTTTTCCACGATCAACACGATTTCCGCGAAACTGGTGGATGCGAACGGCAATCAGGCGTTGCCTGGTGCGGGTCGTGACCGTTCGGGCGTGTGCGGCAATGCGATTCGTGGCGCCGGTCTCGATATGGTCGGCCGTTTGAGTGCGATTCGTGAGAAGTTGGGGCTTGATTTTGCGATCGTCGGCGTGGGCGGTGTGATTCGTCCGGAAGATTACAAGGCGTACCGTGAGGCTGGTGCGAACGCGGTGATGAGTGCCACGGGTGCCATGTGGAACGCTCATCTGGCTCAAGACATTAAAGCTTCGTTGTGATCGTTGTGATTACGGCTCCATCTGTGGCTGATTTGTGATTTGGCGTCCATTCTTCCCAGTGACTGGAGGTTTTTGGACGCTGAGGTGCGGTTTGGCGGGGTGATTGTTCCAGCGACTGGGGAAATCTTCCCGCTGAGATGGCTGTTTGTGGGTGGAATGTTCCAGTGACTGGAAGTTTTGGACGAAAGTCGAACGAAATTGGGAGACACTGCGCTGAACGCGGCATTTCACGAGCCCACTACATGCCTTATGGCAAACTGAAGGTTAGTGTGTTTCAAGCTTGAACCGTGTAAGGGAAGCGAAAGAGGTTGAGCGTGTCTGACAATAACAACGACATTCTGCACGTCGAAGGTGGCAAGCCGCTGAACGGCACCATCAAGGTGCGTGGCGCGAAGAACTTCGTGAGCAAGGCCATGGTGGCGGCGCTGCTCGCCCCGGGCACGTCCGTGTTGAAGAATGTTCCGGAGATTCGCGACGTGCATGTGGTCTCCGATCTGCTGCGCCTGCATGGCGTGGACGTTACGGTGGACGGCGATCATGGCGTGGTCACGATCGACGCCACGAATGTACAGCTTGCTGACGTGGCCGACGTGGATACGCTGTCCGGCTCGTCGCGCATTCCGATCCTGTTCTCCGGTCCGCTGCTGCACCGTTTGGGTGAAGCGTTCATTCCGGCTCTCGGCGGATGCAATATCGGCGGTCGTCCGATTGATTTCCATCTGGAAACGTTGCGCAAGTTGGGCGCTAACGTCGATAAGGAACATAAGGACGGCATTCATATCACCGCTCCGAACGGCTTGCATGGCGCGAAGATTCATCTGCCGTACCCGTCGGTAGGCGCTACCGAGCAGACGCTGCTTGCCGCAGTGCTTGCGGAAGGCAAGACGGAACTTTCCGGCGCTGCCACCGAACCTGAGATCATGGATTTGGTGTGCGTGCTGCAGAAGATGGGTGCGATTATTTCCGTGGATGTGGATCGTACGTTCCGTATCGAAGGTGTGAAGGAGTTGAAAGGTTACACGCACACCTCGCTGACCGACCGCATCGAGGCCGCTTCTTGGGCTTCTGCGGCATTGGCCACGCATGGCGACATTTTTGTCAAGGGTGCCACGCAGCCTGAAATGATGACGTTCCTGAACGTGTTCCGCAAGATCGGTGGTGAGTTCGACATCACCGATAACGGCATTCGTTTCTGGCATCCGGGCGGCGATTTGAAGCCGGTCGCAATCGAAACTGATGTGCATCCGGGCTTCATGACCGACTGGCAGCAGCCGCTGGTGGTGGCGTTGACGCAGGCGAAGGGCCTGTCGATCGTACACGAAACGGTGTATGAGAATCGTTTCGGTTTCACGAAGCCACTGGTGCAGATGGGTGCCACGATTCAGCTGTATCGCGAATGCCTTGGATCGTTGCCGTGCCGTTTCCAGCAGCGCAATTACAAGCATTCCGCGGTCATTTTCGGACCGACCCCGTTGACCGGCCGCGATATTGACGTGCCGGATCTGCGCGGTGGCTTCAGCCATCTGATCGCCGCATTGACGGCGAAGGGTCCGTCCAACGTGCAGGGCATTTCGCTGATTGACCGCGGTTACGCTGATTTCCGTGGCAAGCTCGAAGCTCTCGGCGCAGATTTCGACTGATTTGTTGCCTGATTTAGCTGATATAGCTTGATTGGCTTGGTAAGGCCGGTGTTCGCAACAGTGGACACCGGCCTTTTGCTTACATATTGCCGTTACGTGTGTATTGCCGTTGCTCGCTTTCAAAAAGCATAGTAATTCAGTGTGCAAATTGTTGAGCTTAATTTATGGGTTATGGCACGTAATAGTGATGCAATAGTGTCATTGTTTTTGAAAATAATGACTATTTCGGCAGAGATTCTTTCGGAATAGCACTATGATTGTCGATATTGAATGGCGTTTGCAACGATGTGAACAGCCAGAAGTCCTCATCGTTATTGTGTGTATTGCATGTTTGTCCCCGTGTCTCGGGTGGGGGTGAATTACTTGTAAATAAAGCATTTTTTGCGGCAAAAGGGGGTATTCTGCTTATGAGAGAGGGCGCAACTGCAGGGGTGTATCAACGATCTCAGTGACGCTGTGGAGGAATCCGCGGCCACTGAAGTGGCGTAAGCCTACAGACATAGGCAGTTGGGGGCTGAGCTGAAGAGTGGTGACGCAAATGAAGCGGCGTTGCCCAGGCTCACAAAGACGGAAAACGGCGGAACGGGTGGAAGGTGAATCGGCCCCTGGTTCCGCCTTTTCATATATTCGCTTCGTATATTCCGCGTTTTTTGTATTTCGTGTGTGCGTCGTGCATGAGCGCAATCGCCCCAACCAAGCGGAATGGGTGGTGGCAGAATGGAACGCATGGCATCCAAAGGAAAACCCTCGCCGCGTTCCGCGGTCAAACCGTTAAGCGACGAACAGGTCGCAAAGCTCGCACAGCATCACCATCTCGTTGATCCAACCCATGATTTTCCATGCGGGCCACGCAAAGCCAACACTGCGGAAATCGAAGCGCAGAATCCGAAAGCGACCCACCGACTGCTCGCCGGATGCGACATCGTATTCCGTAATCGCACCAAACTCAAGGCGTGGGGCATCGAACATGTGCCGGAAACCGGTCCATTCATCACCGCGGCCACGCACGTCACCATGTTCGACGTGTTCGTGCCCATGATCTCCATATTCCACCAAGGCCGCCGCCCGCGTTATATGGCCAAAGCCGAAATGGCCTCGTGGCCGCTGATTGGCAAATGGTTCCAGCTGGTAGGCATGCAGCCCGTGCAACGACGTGCTGGCAAGGCGAAAGCCATCGAGGAGACCTCCGTGGAAATCCTCACCTCCGGCCGACCCCTAACCGTATGGCCGGAAGGCACGGTAACGCGCGACCCGCAGAAATGGCCGATGAGCATGAAAAACGGCGTGGGTGTGATCGCACTTGAGGCCTCACGCCGACTCGGCTATCAGATTCCGCTGTATTGCGCGGTAACGTGGGGTGCGGCAAGCATCAACCATTGGTGGCCGTGGCCGCGTAAAAACGTGGTCATGTGCTACGACGAGGCGCTTGATTATGCGGATCTGCTCGCCGATTGCGATTCCTGGGGTGAGGAAGTGCCGGAAGATCTCGCCAACGAACTCACTCGACGCATCCGCGTACGCATGACCGAAGTCATGGCCGAAATCCGCGGCGAACAAGCCCCCGACGGATATTGGGATTATCGCACGATGAGCCGAGTGAAGGACTGAATCGAAAAAAAGACCGAACACTCGATTGCTGAAATGAAGTAATCGAAATACTGCCGGCCGATTGCGCGTACGTGTTGCGCGTATTGCGGTATGCATCGCGGTGTGCGTAGCCGGCGGTAGCATAAGGAAAGCAATTTTTGAGCCAAGACTCCGGACTATGAATGGTGCCTGGAGCAATGCAAGGAGCAAATATGACGAACGTGACGGTACTGGGCGCAGGAGCTTGGGGAACCGCTTTCGGTCAGGTGCTTGCCGATGCAGGCAACAATGTGACCATGTGGGCCATCGAACCGGAGATCGTGGAAGGCATTCGCGACCACCATCACAACGGTGTTCGCCTGCCCAGCGTGAAAGTGCTGCCAAGCAACATGACTGCCACCGGCGACCGTGCCGAAGCCGTAGCCAACGCCGACATTATCATCGTGGCCATCGCGGCGCAGTTCGCACGCGTCGCGCTCGCCGAATTCAAAGAGCTCATTCCCGAAACCGCGCTTGTGGCATCCCTGATGAAAGGCATTGAACGCACTACCGGCAAGCGCATGGACGAAGTCGTTATGGAAACGCTCGACCTGCCGGCCGACCGCTTCGCCGCCATTTCCGGACCGAACCTGAGCAAGCAGATCGCCGACCGCGAGCCGGCCGCAACCGTGGTTGCCTGCGAAAATCTCGACAATGCACGCAAGATCGCAGCCGCCTGCACCACCGACTATTTCCGTGCGTTCGTAACCCGCGACGTAATCGGCTTGGAAATGTGCGGATCGCTGAAGAACGTGGTCGCGCTGGCTGTGGGCATGGCCCGCGGCGCCGGCTACGGCGAAAACACCGCCGCCATGATCGAAACCCGCGGTCTGGCCGAACTGACCGCCCTGGGAGAGGCGGCAGGCGCCGATCCGAAGACGTTCGCCGGTTTGGCGGGCGTGGGCGATCTGATCGCCACCTGCGGATCCCCGTTGAGCCGCAACTACACGTTCGGCTCCAACCTGGGCAAGGGCCTGAGCGTTGAGGAAGCCACCAAGGTGAGCAACGGCGTGGCCGAAGGCGTGCCGACCACCGATGCGGTAGTGGCGCTCGGCAAGCAGTATGGCGTGCCCACGCCGCTCGCCACCGCCATGAGCCACGTGCTTTCCGATGGCATCTCCTGCGCGCAAATGCTGTCCGAACTTTTCGGCGAAGGCATCAGCGAAGAATAATCTTTCCGCAATATCGCAATTGCAAATAAGACCGCACTTTCAGGTGCGGTCTTTTTATTTTTTCGAGACATGCGATTGCGTAAAACGTCAATCGGAATTTGTTAATCGTCAATCGCCATATATTCGGCAATAATAGTAAATCTGTATAAAAATAGTCTAATCGTAATTAGTCTAATCGTAATTAGACAAAGCGCTTAAGCTCGGTTTTTCAGGCTGCAATCGCATCATTCCAACGTTTGATTCCGTATTCTATGATTCATGAAAATAGGACATGAGCGACGGGCGTGTGTAATCATGGTTCGTCGCGTGTGGCTGTGGGGTGCGGTTTGTATACTGAACTGCGATATTGCGAACGTGCGATATCGCAGGCGAACAGTAGTGCAAACCGGCGCGATATTGCGAGAACAAACAGTATTGACAGACGGTATTGGGCGCGTGTGCGTTCAACGGACCAATTTATGGAGCATAAGACAAAGATGGCAAAACAGCGCATTGTGGTGATGTATGGCGGCAAAGCCGACGAGCATTCGATTTCCTGCATCTCTGCGGCGGGCGTGTTGCGCGCGTTGGATACTGACAAGTTCGAAGCCATTGAGGTGGGAATTACCAAGAACGGCGAGTGGATCGTAGACGGCGAGGATCCGCGCAAGTGGAACATGAGCGAAGGTATGCCGACGGTGGAGAAGACGGATTCCTCCAAAGATGTGGTGCTGGATGTGGCACTCGGTCAGGATGGTTTCTTCGCTCGTGAAGATGACGGCACGTTGACTTCGCTTGGCCACGTGGACGCCGTGCTTCCGGTATTGCATGGTCCGTACGGTGAGGATGGCACGATTCAGGGCCTGTTCGAAATGATGAACGTGCCGTACGTTGGCTGCGGTGTGCTCGCTTCCGCCGCGTGCATGGACAAGCATTATACGAAGGTTTTGCTGGCTGCGGCCGGTATTTCCGTGGCTCCCGGCATCACGTTGGATGCGCGCGATTATGATGCCGCTTCCGAATTCGCCGCAGACGCGGACGAGATGCTTGCCGCGGTGCAACAGGCCGGATTGCAGTACCCGCTGTTCGTGAAGCCGTCCCGCGCCGGTTCCAGCTTCGGTGTGACCAAGGTCGAACATGAGGGCGATGCGGCCGAGCTTGCCGCCGCCGTGTTCGAAGCGTCCCACCATGATTGGCGTGTGCTCGTGGAACAGGGAATCGACGCACGCGAAATCGAATGCGCCGTGCTCTGCCCGAAGGCCGGCGAGGCTCCGCAGGCCAGCTGGCCGGGCGAAATCGTGCTTGACAAGCGTGCCGAGGGCGACGACCAGTTCTATGATTTCGACAGCAAATACATGAACTCCGACGCAAGCCATGTGGAAGTGCCCGCAAGTCTGCCGGAAGAAACCCTGAACCGTGTGCGCGAAACCGCCAAAAAAGCGTTCATCGCGGTCGACGGCACCGGCCTGAGCCGCGTCGATACCTTCGTGACGGCCGACGGCGAAGTGATGGTCAACGAAATCAACACCATGCCGGGCTTCACCCCGATTTCCATGTATCCCAAGGCATGGGAGGCGACCGGCGTGAACTACACCGACCTGATCACCATGCTGATCGAAGGCGTGCTGCGCTGATTTCGAGTGTGTGGCGGCTCCGCGTCCGATCGTAGTGCTTGCCATGTGATCCTTTTCGTTGCGGACGCTTATGGCGACGGTCGTGAGATTGTAAGCTGATATTCAGCATTCCTGTACTAAGGTGCTGAGTATCAGCATTTTCATATATGCACTTCCGTGCACGTCGTCGCAAAGGCAGATATGACGTTTCCGCAGTACCCCCAATATCCGCAGCGGCCGCAACAACCGCAGCCGCGGCAGAATCCGCAACAACCATCCCAATATCAGCAATATCCGCAACAACCGCAGTATCCGCAGCCGCAAGCCAATCCTTATGAACTTTGGCTCAGGCGCGTGAAAAGCGTGTTCTCCCGCATCGGCGGAAGCATGTGCCTGATGGTGGTGATCTGGTATGCGCTTGCAACGGTGCTTTCCAGCGTGCTCTATCAGGTACTGCACACCACGAATCTGCCGAATTGGGCGGCGTATGTGGCATCGGATGTCCCTTTGTATCTCGTGGCCATGCCGCTCGCGGTACTGATCATGGGCAAATCGTCGGTCATTGCAACACGCAAGTTCGACATGAAACCGAGCCAATTCTTCAAACTGCTGGTCATGTGCTTCCCGCTCATGTATGCGGGCAGCCTTATCGGCAATATGCTGTCGTCGCTGCTCTCCGGAGGCAACGCCAGCAATTCGGTAAGTGACCTGGCCATGCAATTCGACGTGTGGAACGTGGTGTTCCTTGTGATTCTCGGACCGTTGTTCGAAGAATGGATCTTCCGCAAGGAACTCATCAGCCGCACGCGCAAATACGGCGAAAAAACCGCGATTGTGTTCTCCTCGCTGTTCTTTGGCTTGGTGCACATGAACCTGTTCCAATTCTTCTACGCATTCGCATTGGGGCTTGTGTTCGGCTACGTGTACGTGCGTACCAGCAAACTGCGTTATTCGGTGGTCATGCACATGTTCGTCAACTTCATGGGCGGTGTGGTCGCGCCGTGGGTGGTGAAGAACATTGACATCGACAGCCTGATGAACGTGCTGACAAGTGCGGAAAACGGCGACGGAACGGCCATGATGCAGTGGGTAGATCAGAATGCGACGGGAATGATGATATTCGGCATCTATATGCTGCTGTATTACGGTCTGATCATTGCGGGTGTCGTGCTGCTTATTCGTGAACGTAAGAATTTTGAATTCTATACCGCGCCCGAAGAATTGCCTCGCGGCGTTCGCACGGGCACGGCAATAATGAACGTCGGTGTAATTACTTACATTGTAGTGACGGTTATTATTACGGCAATCAATCTAATGATGTAATAATTTCAGCATAAAAAAGTGCCGCATGTGGAATACTGCATGCGGCACTTTTTATGTATGGGCCAATCGCGATTTTCTCTGTTCGCGAGGAGATCACGATTCCTCGTTAATGGCGCGATTCTCAAGAAAATCAGCATTGGCGATGGAACGTGCCACGACGTTGATCATGTCGGAAAGTAACAATCCCGGCTTGGCAAACGCGCACACTTCAGCATTGATGCCGTAAGGGGAGTAGCCGGTCAGCCTCACTTTCGGAGGGAAGCGCGGATCAGCCAAATCGGCGGTGTCGCGCTGCACGGCCTCCACCACCTGACGGGTCATCTCGTCGATGTCAGTGCCGGCCTTGGCGGTGAACGGCACACGAACCATCATCTCATTGGACGGATTGAGTTTTTCCAGCGACGCGGTGTTCAGAATCGAATTCGGAATGATTTTGATATTGCCGTTGCGCTCGCGCACCACGGTCTGACGCCAGTTGATGTCTTCGACCACGCCATCGGTGCCCGCAACGTTTACCAGATCGCCCGGCTGGATCACACGGCCAAGCATCAGACCGAAACCGCCGATGATGTTCGCGATCGTATCTTTCATACCGAGCGACACCGCAAGACCGCCGATGCCGAGCGCGGTGAAAATCGTGGTCGGATTAATGCCGAACACAGGCTGCAGCACAGTGCCCACAGCCAACGTCCACACCACCGCACGCAGAATATTGATGAAAATCGAAGCGTTCGGCACTTGCGAACGGTCCAGCACTTTGCTCACGATTCGGGTAAGCGCCTTGTCGATAACGGCCGCAAGCAGTGCGACGACAATGAGCAGAATGATTTTTCCGGAATTGGCTTTCAGCCAATCCACAGCGATTTCAATCGGTTCCATGGTGTTCTGGAGCGTCCCTTCATAAGTTCGATTCGCAAGTATTACTGGTGCGCGACTTGCGTTCACTGCACCTGCGATGTGTGTTCGCAACTTGCGTTCGCACATATCCTACAGTGTGTGGCTGAGTCGGTTTGAGCGTGGGCGTGCGGGGAGCGCGTGCGAACATTTGGGGGAATGCGCGTGGTGACATGTGGTCGGAACTGCGGACGGGCTAGAGTTGAGGCATGGGCAATGTTGTGGATTATGTGCGCCGCGAGTTTCGCGGGTTCGGCGAATTGGCGTTCAGCAATGTCGATTCCCTGGTGCTTTCCGAGCTTTCCTACATGCGATTGCTGGGTTTGGTTCCGGCATTCGGCGAGGCCAAGTCGGTGGCGACCGTGCCGATCCGTGAATTGCTGCGCGCCGAAAGCTACGATGAGATGTTTGTTTCGAATTCCTCTGAAATGAACGATTATCGGCTTTCGATACTGCGTGCGGTTTGCGAATCGCCGCGATTCCGCGGGTTGCGGGTGGGGGAGTATGCCGAACGTTTGGATGAGGGCGAGCAGCAGCAATTCGCTGCGATGACTTTCGATTTGGGTGCTGATTTCGGCTTATATGTTGCATTCCGTGGCACTGATGGCACGCTCGTCGGTTGGAAAGAGGATTTCAATATGGCGGTGCGCTGCCCAGTGCCGTCGCAAGAATCGGCATATCGATATGCGGACTCGATTTTGGATAGGACGGAACGTTTCCTTTCGGCGAAGGAATCGCCCGGCATTATGCTCGGCGGGCATTCCAAAGGCGGCAACATGGCGGTATATGCGGCCATGCAAATCACGCAAAGCGATATTGAAGCGACCAACGAGCGTGCGCAACGGCTCGGACTGCTGCCGGCGCTCGGCGGAAGCGTGTCGGGACGCAACTGCAGAATCTCCCGCATTTTCTCGCATGATGGGCCTGGAATGTCTCAAGTCATGGTGCATAGCCGCGCATATCAGGCAATCGCGGCACGAATCGACAAAACCGTGCCGGAATCCTCCATCATCGGCATGCTGTTGCAATCGCAAATCAAACCAACCTTCGTCAAAGCCGACGCCATAAGCATTCTGCAGCATATGGGATCGAGCTGGCAGGTGACGCAATCCGGCGAATTCGAGCGGGCAGGCGAGTTGACAGGCGGTGCGCAACTCATCGGCAAAACCATCGACGGATGGTTCGACCGCGTAAACCAGGAACAGCGCGAGCGGGCCATCAACCAGATATACGACATCTTCGCAGCAGCAGGGTACGGTAATATCGCTGATTTGGTGGCGAATTGGACGGATTCGCTGCCGAAAATCGTGGCGGCCGCCAGGGGCACCGACGTTGAAACGCGCGAGCTCATCAAAGATGTGCTCAAGGCGATTCCGGCCAGCGCAGCGAAAGTCGCTGTCGGTGAACTGCGCAACGACGGTGAACTGCGCAACGACAAGGAGGGGGATGCGTGATGGGCAACATTATTGACTATGCGCGCACGGAAACGCGCAGTTTCGAGACATTGCCGTTCCGCGAGGCCGACGCATTGGTGTTGGCGCAGCTTTCGTACGACGAAGTACCGGAATGCGTGCTGCTATTGGACGATTTGGTAGCGAAATATGGTACGTTGCAGGCGCGTGCGAAGCAATTCGATATTCGACGTCCGATCGCATCGTTGCGTATGCTGCGCAAGCCCCCGTTTGGAGGTGTGACGATTGCGCGTGCCGATGACGAGCTGAACCACGACAAGCCTGTAGCCGACCATGACGTGGAGAACGTAGGATTGGTCGATCCGCAGGTGACGCACGACTTCTACCATGCTGTGGCGGCGAATCCGCGGTTTTCCGACGTTGAGATGAGTGCGTACTGCGAGCAGTTCGATGGCGACGCACAAACGCAGTTCGCGGCGGTGACTTTCCGGCTGCCGTCGGGAACGCTGGTTGTGGCGTTTCGAGGCACCGATGATTCGCTGGTCGGATGGAAGGAAGACTTCAACATGGCCTTCCAATACCCGGTTCCAGCACAGGTTTCCGCAGCTGAATACCTGAAAAAAGTCGCCTCGCTGTGGGATGGGCCGATACTGCTGACTGGTCACTCCAAAGGCGGTAATCTGGCCGTATATGCGGCCATGAACGCCGAAGACGAGATCAAGGGTCGAATTGAACGCATCTACTCGCTCGACGGGCCGGGTTTCCCCGAGGAAGTGGTGAAAAGCTTCGAATATGCGAGCGTGAGCGATCGCATTGTGAAAATCGTGCCGGACTCCTCGGTGGTGGGCATGGTGCTGGAAACCCCCGAACGTTGTGTGGTGGTGAAATCCGACGTGGATGGCATCATGCAGCATTTCGCCTTCTCGTGGCAGATGCACGGGGGTGAATTCGCCAAGGCCGAAGACGTGGCCGATAGTTCCGTGGTGTTCAACAAGTCACTGAACGGCTGGCTTGCGGGACTTTCCAAAGAACAGCGAGAGCATGCGGTCGACGCGCTGTTCTCCGTGCTCGAGGCTTCCGGAGCGGGCAGTATTTCCGCGATTGTGGCGGCCGGGCCAAAGGTGATTCCCGAAATGCTCGGCACATATGTTGGCTTGAGCGGTGAGGATCGACGCAACATCAATCAGGCGCTGGTGATTCTGTTGCAGGCGGCGCTCGCGCGCAACCCGAAGGTGCAACGCAAGTAGGGCGCGGGCGGGTGCCGTGGGTGGCGTGCGTATGCGACGTGCGTGACGTGCGCGACGTAAGTATGGTACTGCCGGCTGCGTTGTATTTGTAAATTCGTATGCGACATTCGGTGAAAAATGGTCTAGACAACTTGTACAATAAAACGTGGTTATGAGGCAACGTGACTAATTATCAGGGGGTACTGATGCCACGACCACGTAGGGATTCGGAAATCCTGCCAGCGAAAGATCGTCTTGAAAACGCTTTCTGGGAGCTGCTTTCGGAACGCGAGTACAACAAAATCACTGTCACCGACATCGTGCGCACGGCGGACGTGAATCGCAATTCCTTCTACTACCATTTCTCCGGATTACCGGAACTGGCCGATTCCGCCATTCTGCACGCCGTCGAAAACACGCCAATGCCGGGTGTGCCAGGGCGAGATTTCGATCCTGACACCGAATGGCGCAAGCACGTCACCGCGCTGATGCGTGACCCCGAACAGCGCCAGCGTCTCGACCGATTGGCATTGCTTGCCGGTCCGCACAGCTCACCGGAACTCGTTTCGTCGCTGAAAGAATTCGGGCGTTTGACCATGATTTCCGTGCTTGGACTGGATGCGGACCATCTCGATCTGAAAACCGATCTTATGCTCGACTTCACTGTCGGAGGTATGTTGGCGGTGTTGCAGCGCTGGCCGAAGTTGCATGAGAAACTGCCACTCGACACCGTATTCAACGAGGACGTCGCCGTGCTTGCGGCGGGCATGTTCATGTCGATGTCAAAAGCGGACATGCTTGAATATTGGCGCAGAATCTTCAGCAACGGTTTCGTGCCCGGCATGGAGGCCGCGCAGCGCAATCGACTGAGGGAAGCCGGGGAAGTCGAGGAAGCTAAAAGGACTGTCGAATAATACCGTTACATGACACCCTGCCCGCGATTGTGACAAAGCAGTGGTAGAAACGAAAGTGTTGCACGTTCGCCGCCATGAGGTGAATTCGCGATTGACTGACTGAATTGAGCCGGGCGCGGGCGTGCATGATATATGCGTCAGAAGTACGACAGTACGACAGGGAGGTTGTTCATGATCAACGAAGCCTACAAGGCCATGCTTGGCGGAAAGTCCGTGATCCGCGAGCTGAGTGAGTACGCGACCGCGCGTGGCGCCGAAATCGGCTACGAGAATGTGTTCGACTATTCGCTGGGCAATCCAAGCGTGCCCTGCCCGCAAAGCTTCACCGACGAAATGATCGCCCTGTATAAGGATGCGGAACCGGTCGCACTGCACGGATACTCGCCGTCGCTGGGTATTACCTCAGTGCGCACGGCCATTGCGGAAAGCCTCAACCGCCGCTTCGACATGGACTATACGGCCGACTACATCTTCCCGACCACGGGTGCGGCCGGAGCACTGGCCCACGCGCTGCGCGTGGTGACCAAACCGGGCGACGAAGTTATCACGTTTGCCCCATACTTTCCGGAATACCAGCCGTACGTCAACGGAACCGGCGCGCACCTGACCGTAGTGCCGGCCGACACCGAAAACTTCCAGATCAATTTCGACGCATTCGAACAGGCGTTGAACCCGGAAACCGCAGCGGTGCTCATCAATACGCCGAACAATCCTTCCGGAGCCGTCTATTCCGCCGAAACGCTGACTCGACTGGCTGAAATACTGCGGGCCAAGCAGATTGAATACGGGCATGACATCTTCCTGATCTCCGACGAACCGTACCGCGAAATCGTATTCGACGGGGGTGTGCAGCCGTATCCGAGCAAGTTCTACGACAACACGCTTTCGTGCTACTCGTACTCCAAGTCGCTGTCGCTGCCGGGCGAGCGCATCGGCTATGTGGCGGTGAACCCGCGTGCCACCGACGCCGAACTGATCGTGCCCATGTGCGGCCAAGTCAGCCGCGGAACCGGACACAACTGCCCAGGATCCAGCGTGCAGCTGGCCGTGGCCAAGGTGGTGGATGAGACCAGCGACCTTTCCGTGTACGAAAAGAACATGAACCTCTTGTACGACGCGCTGGTACGCCTCGGATTCGACGTAGTACGACCGGGCGGTACGTTCTACATTTTCCCGAAGGCGCTTGAGGAGGATGCGAACGCGTTCTGCATGAAAGCCAAGGACTACGACCTGATTCTCGTTCCGTCCGACAGCTTTGGCGTGCCCGGCTACTTCCGCATGGCGTACTGCATCGACACGGAGAAGGTGGAGCGTTCCATCGCCGCGCTCGAAAAGTTTGTGCACGAAGTCTACGGCCGCTGAGTTCCTGACCGGAACCTCTGACTGGAGCAATCCGGACGCAAATATGCTAAGGGGCGTGTATCTGCCTTATATATGGCAGATACACGCCCCTGTTCGGAGCTATCTCGCTTATATATGGCAGTTCGGTTGGCTAAAACCTGCCAAATCGTACCCTCGAAGTGCTGTTTCGCCGAGAGCGTCTGCCATGTATGAGCGAAATAGGCGTTCTTAAGCTGTGTGGAGTGTCCGTTTCTGCAGAATCGGACACTCATGGGCTGGTTTTGGGTGTTTGGATGTCCGATTCTGGTGAATCGGACAGTTGGGCTGCTGTTTTTGGATTCTGTTTGTCCGTTTCTGCAGAATCGGACATTCAAAGCACTCTCAGTGGGTGGCGATTTCGTCGATCTTGGTGACGTGGCCGCCGAACTGGGCGCGCATGGTGGAAACAACGCGCAGAATGTCATCCGCACCGCCGCGGGAAGTCTGCCGCGCGTAAAGTGCGGCCGCGGTGGCGGGGGTCGGCACGCCCAGTTCGAGCGCCGCCTCGATCATCCACTTCGCCTCGCCGGACTCGTTGGCCACCGGCGGCATGGATTCCAGCGTCGGATCGGACTTGAATGCGATCGCCAGCAGATCCAGCAGCCAGGACTGTACCACGGAACCGTCTCGCCATGAAGTCATCACGGCAGCGGGATCCTTGATGAGGTCGGACTTCACCATAGTGGCGAAGCCTTCGCCGAACGCCTGCATCATGCCGTATTCAATGCCGTTGTGCACCATTTTGGCGAAATGGCCGCCGCCGACCGGGCCTGTGAGCGCCAGTCCGGAATCGCCCTCAGGCTTGAGCGCTTCGAAAATCGGTCGGGCGCGTTCGAAATCCTCTTCGCTGCCGCCCACCATAAGCGCATACCCACGGTCGATGCCCCATATGCCGCCGGAAACACCGCAATCCATGAAGTGAATGCCCTTCGGTTCAAGTTCAGCCGCGTGGCGAGCGTCATCGGTGTAGCGGGAATTGCCACCATCGATAATCATGTCGCCAGGTTCCAACAGTTCCGCCAGTTCATTGATAGTGCTGTCGGTCGCCTCGCCTGCGGGCACCATTACCCATACGATGCGCGGCGCGGCGAGCGCGGCCACCATTTCCTCAAGGCTTGCCACAGTGCGGTCCGATTCGGGGGAGCGGTCGTATCCGACTACTTCGTGTCCGGCCGCAGCGATGCGCTTTGCCATATTTCCGCCCATTCGGCCCAAGCCGATCATTGCCAGCTGCATGATGTTCTTCTTTCTACGGTTTTTGATGTGGAATTAAATTGGGATTTAAATTGGATTCGAATTGGGATTGGTGCCGCCCATCTATTTTCTGCATCTTCCGCAACGCAGAAAAGAAGATGCTTAAAAACGAATGGACGGCAAGTTTTTTGTATTTCAGATATGTTTTTCAGATATGATGCACGCGAATCGCAATCGCAATTTGTGTGCGAAATGTCGTGCGTCAAAGCACCAGCGAAAGCAGCATGACGCAACCCAAGCCGGTGACCGACAGAATCGTTTCCATCAGCGACCAGGTCTTCAATGTCTGACCGACCGACATACCGAAGTATTCCTTGACCAGCCAGAATCCTGCATCATTCAGGTGCGAGAAGAACACGGATCCTGCGCCGATGGCGAGCACCAGCAGAGCCAGATGCGTTGGGCTCATGCCGGTGGCGAGCGGCACCATGATGCCGGATGCGGTGACGGTGGCCACGGTTGCGGAGCCGGTGGCGAGACGGATGAGCACGGCGACCAGCCAGCCTGCGATCAGCGGATTCATGGCGGATTCGGTGATCGAATTGGCGATCACGTCGCCAATGCCGGAATCGACGAGCGTCTGCTTGAAGCCGCCGCCGGCGGCGACGATCAGAATAATGCCGGCGACCGAGCTGAAGGATTGGCCGACCATGCCGTTGACCGCGTCACGAGTGAATTTCTGCATGTAACCGAGCACGACCATCGCGAAAATCGTGGTGATGAGCAGCGCGGTCAACGGAGTGCCGATGAAAGCGAGTGCACGCCCCCACGCGGTTTCGCTCTGACCGGTCAGATCCACTATGGAAGAGGCGAGCATGAGTACGACCGGCAGCAGGATGACGGCGATTGCGGAAGCGAAGGATGGGCGGTTTTCCGCGGATTTCGGAGCTTCTGCCTCAGCAGTGTTTTCTGGGGCCGCGATCGGCACCCACTTGGCGGCGAGCTTGCCGAACAGCGGGCCGGAGATGATCACGGTCGGAATGGCGACGACCAGGCCGAGCGCCAGGGTGATGCCAAGGTTTGCGTTCAGTGCGCCGATGGCGGTCAGCGGGCCGGGGTGCGGCGGCACGAATGCGTGCAGGGTGGACAGGCCTGCGAGGGCTGGAATGCCCAGCAGTACGACCGGAGCTTTGGCGCGGCGGGCGGCGAAGAGCACCACCGGAATGAGAATGACCACGCCGACTTCGAAGAACATCGGAATGCCGACGATGAACGCGATCAGTGCCATGGCCCACGGCAGACGCTGCAACGGCGTCTTGGACATGATGGTGTCGACGATGGTGTCGGCGCCGCCCGACTTGAACAGGATCGTGCCGATGATCGAGCCGAATGCGATAAGCAGGCCGACGTTGGCGATGGTGGAACCGACGCCGGACGTGAAACTGTCGAACGCCTTGTCGTATTCCACGCCCGCGCACACGGCCATCGCGAATGAGCCGGCAAGCAGGGAAAGGAACGGATGCACTTTGCATACCGCGATAAGGAGAACGATGATGGCGATGCCGATGATCGCCGCTGCAATGAGGTTCATGAATCCTCCTCGATTCATGGGTTTGGTGTGCCGGATTTGTCCGATTCTGCAGAATCGGACAGTTGTGCTGCTGTTTTTGGGTTCTGTTTGTCCGTTTCTGCAGAATCGAACAAACATGTACCGGTTTTGGGTGTGTAGTTGTCCGATTCTGGAAAATCGGACACATTTGGACCGGTGGATGGCGGATTAGGAGGCCTGGGTTGCGGTTTGGGCTGCCGCGGTTGCGGCCACGGTTGCCGCATAGGCGTTCAGCGCTTCGATGGCACGGTCGACCATTTCGTCGACGCTGCCTTCGATGGAGATTTCCACGCCGTTCTCTTCGGAGGCGAGCGGCTCAAGAATGGCGAACTGGCTTGGCAGTAGCGCGGGTGGCATGAAATGTCCCTTGCGTTCGCTGAGCCTCTGCTGAATGAGCTCGTGGCTGCCGTTGAGATGAATGAAGAATGTGGGCACGTCTTTGGCGAGCACCTCGCGGTAGCTGCGCTTCAACGCGGAGCTGGACACCACGGTGTTTTCGTCGAGCGCCTCGCGTGCCACCATCCAGGAGTTGATGACGTTCAGCCATGGCCAGCGGTCCTCATCGGTGAGTGGAATGCCGGCTGACATTTTGTCGATATTCGCTTGCGGGTGGAAGTCGTCGCCTTCCGCGTACACGTATCCGAGTCGTTCGTGGATAGCTTCTGCGACGGTGGATTTGCCACATCCTGCAACGCCCATCACCACTACGTGAATGCTCATGTTGCTCTCCTTGCTGTTGACGATCCTGTGCCGCTTCGCACCAGGAATAAGACTACTATAAACCATAAAAGTAGTATCAGTCAAATAAAAAGTACTACGAATTGGAAAAATCGTGTGACTTGCTATGCTGGAGATAGTGCAAAATAGCGGTAAATCACGCAATCGTAGATATACGATCATCTGCGATTTGTGATTGCCGTGCATGTCGCAGAATATGTGAAACATACCGTGAAACAAAGCAGGCATGTTATGGAGTGAGCGAGGGAGGAACGGTCGATGGCTGAAGACACGGTAATCGCAGAAAATGCCGGCGGTGAACTGATGCAGGATTCGGTGAGCCGAACGCTTGCCATCGAAATGCTCGACGGCGTGTGGAAGGCTGGCGAAAGCCTTACGTTGGAAGACCTGCAAAGTCGTTTCGGTATTTCCAGAACCGTGGCGCGAGAAGTCGCGAAAACACTTGAATCCATGAACGCGGTACTTGTCAAACGTCGCATCGGACTTGTCGCACGCCCATTCGGCGAATGGCAGGCGCTCAACCATCAGGTGATCGAATGGCGTCTCCACTCCACGCAACGCGAGCAGCAGCTGTCATCCCTCACCGAACTGCGGCTAGCGGTCGAACCGGCTGCAGCGGCTTCCGCCGCACGTCTTGCCCCCATCGACGTCAAGGCGAAATTCCCCGTGTATGCGGCGAAAATGCGGCAGATCGCCGAATCCAACAAGGAAGGCGAAGCCGGACTTGCGCAATTCCATGATCTCGACGTGGAATTCCATACGTTGATCCTGCATGAAAGCGGCAATGAGCTGTTCGCCGCGCTTTCCGACACCATCGCCACCGTGCTGCGCGGACGCGTGGAACTCGGCAAATACCCGATGAAGCCGAAGCCTGACGCGCTCGACGCACATGATGCCGTAGCCGACGCAATCGCCAAGGGAGAGCCTGAACGTGCGCGCAGCGCCATGCTTGACATCGTCGACGAAGTGGCACGTGCCCTCAACTTTTTCTGATTTTCGAATCAGCATTGCTTTTCCCCGTAGACCCTGAAGAAGATTGCAATTGCGATTACTATGCGATCGACTCTTGCCATGCATGACTTTTCGGACGTGAGGCGACATCGGAAATACGACATGAAGGCAGCTGGTTGCCGAAAAACAGACAGAAGTTAAACGGCGAAACTACTTGCGGGTGGGGTCTTTTTGCACCAGGAGGAAGATGAGGGCAACGATCAGCAGGATTGCGATTGAAAGCACACCTACAGAGGCGTTGCCGGTCAGCGAAGTGGTGGTCGCAACAAGGAAGGTGCCGATAATCGAAGCGGTTTTGATTAAACTATCATAAGAATAGCTAGAATCGTTGAAATACAAGGCTTCTGCTGTGTTATTCTGGCTGTGTTACACATTCATGTTACACAGATGGCGGTTGGTATGGCACGGAAAAGCATCAAAATCCTGAACGGCAGAGCGAACGCGTTGCCGCCCACCGAGAAATTCCCGAGATGGCGCGTGATATGGACCGACCCGGTTACCGGCAAGCGTCGGCAGACCAGTGGCGGAGACAGCCTCGACAGCGCCAAGGCCAAGGCCGCCGAGATACTGGGCGACTACGTTCCGGATTCGGAGTCCGGCGTGCGCCCCCCGACTTTCGATGAGTGCTTCCATTCGTGGATGGACGCCAAGAAGCCCCAGATCGCCGAGCAGACGGCCGCCAACTACGTCTACGTCTACCAGCGCTTCATCAAGCCGGAAATCGGCGAACAGTCCATCACCGCCATCGGGCAAAGATCCATCCGCGCCATCCAAGTCAGCGGCGTCGAGTTCCCAATACTCGTCAAGCGCATCATCAAGGGCGTCTTCGAACAGGCCGAAAACTGGACCCATCGTCCGGCCGACCATTACGCCGACTGCATCGTCATCAGATCCAGCCGCAACGAAAAACGCAGGGACCACGTCGCCAGAGGCGACATCCCGTCCTCCAAACTCGTCGCCTCGTTCATCATCACCGCCTACGGCACGCTCCAGCAGAATCCGCTGGACGACCCGACCGTGACCGTCTGGAATCCCGAATCCGCCACCCACAAACGGTCCGCGCGCCGCATGTCCTTCGCCCCGGGCCTTGGCCTCACCCAGCCGGACGACACCTGCTTCAGGAACGGAGTCCCGTTCGAGACCATCTACCCGGATTATCAAAAACCGGAGGAAATCAAGGATGACGCCAATCGCCACGCCACCCGACTGGCCTTCATGAACCGCAAGGCCATGATCTGCCGCCGCGTGGGACTCATCACCGCTTTAGGTGCCGGCGGCGGACTGCGCATCGGCGAGGTCCTCGCCCTACGAGTCAGACACATTCTCACCAGAGAGCAGGTCGCCCTGCGCTACCAGCTCGGCCAGCCACGCGAGGAATCCGCCTGGCGTGGGGAAACCCACGTGTGCGAGCAGATCACACGAGGCGGGGCGGGACAGATGCGCCTGACCACCCCGAAGTACGACCACGATAGAATCGTCCACATGCCCGCCTTCCTACCCAACTGGAACGGTTTCGGACTCGGGACGCACCGCGCCCAGATCGCCGGGGTCATACCCCGCTTCGCGGACCCCCAAACCAGTCTCTGGACCGCCACGGACGAGGAGGCCCGCACCCTCTGGCAAGCGGGCTTCACACCACTCGGCTGGCTCTGCTGGCGTCACCTAGACGAACTCTGGACCACCATGCCCCGTGCCGGCAAGCCTTCCATGCAGGAGGAGATCGACGCGTTCATGAACCTATTGCTGTTCCCCTCGGTCAGCAGGGGCATCCCCTCCAAAAGCGAGTTCGCCATAGACCCCAACTGGCCGTATGACGCATCGATCCCCGAGGGCACAGGCGGCTACCAGCATCCATCCAACTACATGAAGCACTCCGCCCTGATCTACGACTACGTGGCGCAGATCCACGGCGAATGGCCCATCAACCGCGTCAACAGCAAGACCCGAAAAGGCTGGACCCATCACTCGCTCAGACACTACGCGGCCTCGAGCAGAATCCAAGCAGGGGTGCCGTTGCCCATCGTCGCGCGGGAACTCGGCCACAAGGACGCCGCCTTCACGCTCCAACGCTACGGCCACATGATGGCCGACGCCATCCCCGAAACGGGCTTCGACTACTAGCAAGACGAGAGTCGGGGCGCTAAGTCCGCGGGGGGGGGGGTAGCGTTTTCGAGGAGCAAGAGACCCGCTTCGTCTCTTGCGATGAAGAGTCTCTAGGAAGAAGGGAATGCCATGAGACGTTTCGGTAAGGCCATGGCCGCGTTGGCCGTGGCCGCGTGCACACTGTTCGGCGGTGTGGCCACCGCGAACGCGGATGAGAACTACTACGGCGGCGATCTTGGGAGTACCAAGGTCGGCACGCCGGCCGTATCCGACGTCGGAGCACATACGGCGAACGTGTCGTTCGACTACCAGATCGATCCGAGCATTCTGCCGAAGGTGCAGAGCGTGTGCTTCGCGGTCGAGGTCATGCGGGTCACGAGCATCAAACCCATTAAAGATCCGCAATTCGGAGGAGTTCCAAGTCACAGCTCGTTAAGTTGCTCGGGAGGCACCTCCGATGGTGATCTGACCTCCGGTTCGTATCAGAGCATATTCGGCACGAAAACGCGGCCGGTTAAACTGGACGAAGACGTCCAGTCCTACGCGACTGGACAGATGTTCTCATCATATGACACTGACATGTGGAACCATGCCGCCTCGGGCACCGTGCAGATGCCTGTGATTGGCCTGCAGTCAAACACGACGTACGGTAATACTGCCGGTTATCCCCACGTTGACGATTACACCGACAGCTGGTGGAAACTCATGATTAAGACTCAAGATGTGTGCAAGCTTGCCGATCCCACGGGGGCAAGCCTCGCTTGCTCGAACGCGTACGACCAGCCCGTGGATGTCCGCTCCCTGTATGCGGGCATGAGGATCGTCCTGAAGGACGGCTCCGCCATCAACTTTGGACGGACGGCGAAGCCGATTTCCGATTTCACGACGAAGGCTGAGCCGGTGGCGAAGCCTGCGGAGGCACTGCCCTCCAAGACCGACGCGAAGCTGGATGTCGCAAACGGCCACGCGGAGCCCGGACAGACGGCCCGCGTGTATGTCGACAACCTGAAGGCCGAGGCGAAGGCGAAGGCCGACGCGAACAGCCTGTTCTGGTACGCGTACATCTACTCCGAGCCGCAGGCGCTGACCGGTCCGAACGGCTCCCCGTTCGTGCAGGTGCAGAAGGAAGCGTCCACCGGCAAGTACTACTTCGACGCGGTGATTCCGGCCGGCCTGCCCGCCGGCGAGCACAAGATCAGCGTGCAGGACGAGAACGGTACGGTGCAGGCGTGGACCCCGGTGACCGTTGGCGACGCCCCGGCCCCGGTTGACAAGTCCAAGCTGACCGCCGCGGTCGATGCCGCGGGCAAGCTGGCCGAGAAGGACTACACCGCCGACTCGTGGACTCCGTTCGCCAAGGCGCTGGCCGACGCGAAGGCCGTCGCAGCCAAGCAGGACGCCTCGCAGGCCGATGTGGACGCCGCCGTGAAGGCGCTGGCGGACGCCCAGGCCGGGTTAAAGAAGGCCGAGACCGTTCCCTCGAAGCCGGTCGAACCGAGCAAGCCGGACAATGGCGGCAACAACAAGCCGTCCAACAACAAGCCGTCCAACAACAACAAGCCTGCTAATGACAAGCCGGCTGCGGATGACAAGAAGTCCGAGTCCAAGAACGACGAGCAGTCCGATCTGGCCAAGACCGGCGCGTCCGTGATTGGTGTCGCCGGCATACTGGCTCTGCTGGTCGTGCTGGCCACCGGTCTCCTCGTGGCGGGCAAGGCCCGCCGCTAAACCGGCTGGTCGGTTTCCGAATCTGCCACTGGAAAAAGGGTGGGTGCGTCGCAAGGCGTGCCCACCCTTGTCGTATACGGTCGCGTTTTGCCTATAGTCCCAATGCCTCGAAACCGCATGCAGGTTCACGGGAACCTGCGATACCCTGTCCGGTCGATGCCAGTGAAAACCGATCTCGATACGCCCCATCATCTCAAGCGCAAATCGGGCTAAAAAACGGCTACAGGCAATCCGCGCCATCCGCTTCGTCCTCGTCCGGCTCCCCCTCAAGCTGAGGCAACGGAGCCGAGTCAAGGACGAGAACGCGCCTGTTGCCTTCCATGCGAATGGTCCATGGTCGCTGTCCCGCGAAAAGCGGCTCGAAAACTTCGGGTTTCTCCCGCAACATTCGTTTCGGGGAAAGGTCGAAATACGTCTCGTCCCGGAACAGCTCAACGATCTGGTCAATCAGACTAAACAGCTTTACCCTGCCTTCGCCGAGGAATCCCTGATAGAGCGACGTGGCCGGCTCATGGCTCAGGAACACCACCGTGTCCGCCATTAGCTGGTGGTTCTGGTATCGCGCAGGGAGCCTCACCGGATACCGGTCGCAAAGCCGCGTGATGAAATCGACCGGCCATGCCCGCCAATCGAATTCGGGGAAGACCATCACCCGTTCGCCGTCGTACTGGTCGAACCGACTGACGGAATCGACCTCGTAAATCTCGTCCGGCTCGAAGAGGTCGTAAACGTCGTTGCGCAGCTTCGAGCTCAACGCCGACTCGCAACCATATATCACCGTTTTCTCGGCTATCCTGCCCGATGCCTCGACCGCCCTTCGGGCTTCCACGGCCTCGCGAAGCCACTGCATCGCGTGGGCGCTTGAGCCGCTCAGTTCGGAATCAAGCAGAATCTGCTTGAAACCTTGTCCCGCCTCAACGGCGTCGCGGACGGCGGCAAGGTCGCTGCGCTTTCCTTGTTCGGTCCCGCGTTTCAGCACCGTATCGGGATCCGCCCAGTCTCCACCGTTCCATGGTCCATTGACTCGCGTATCGCGCTTCGTGCAGTACGCGTAAAGATCCCTACGCGACCCTTGTCGGGGTTCGATGTGCGCATCGCCGAATTTCTTCCGCAGCGTCTCGAACCTGATCGGATTGTCGTTCAGAATCGCGATCTGGTAATGGCGGAAGCCGTGCTCCTTGCCTTCCTCCAACTGTCCGACCCACCGATACCTGGCTAATGCAGCCTGCACTTCCTCAAGCGAGTGCTTCTCCGCCGAAACGGTCAGAATCCAGTCCCGCCCGGATTTCACGCCCATCCTTCGCCCTCCTTGTCACTGAAGTTGCTACCGAAGTTACCGAAGCCAAGTTACAGATTCCCGACTCCTGTAACAAAAGTTACTGAAGTAAATCGCGAGATTTCAACGTTTATCGACCATTGTTACAAGTTACCGAAGTTGGGGTAATACTAAGCCCCAACTTCGTCCCGCTGCGCGGGGTCGCATGGAAGTGCCCCGCTTGCCAGCTAGACCTTCGGCACCGCCTCGCAGGCACCGCCTCGGCTCGCGCCTCGGCTTCGGCAGTCACGCAGGCACGCAGACACCGGCTCGGCTGCCGTCCGCCTTCCTCCGTCGGCGGCCGGACCTCGCGGCGTCCAGTGCGCCTATCGCACCCAGCCTCGTCAGGCACGGCCTCCCGCGTCTGCTCTCGCGCCGGGCCACCGGCCGCTACAGCACTTCCACGCTCCGTCATCGGTAGCTCTCCAACAGCCACGCCACGAAGCTCGACGAATCGATCTGCCACCACCGTCCCGGCTGTCTCGTGCGGAAAACGCCTTCACGGCAAAGCTTGCGGACGCACCACTTGGAAAGCCCGCTCACCTCGGTGGCCTGCTCAACAGTCCACCACTCGGCAGTTTCGTAACTCATCGCTTCGCCTCCTCATCGACCCACTGGGGGCGCTGCACAGCCGGCACCCCCAGACCCCCGCGTCTGGCACCTGCGGTGCGGCTACTCCTCCCCATCATGCCGGTGTTTTGGCCCGGCATCGAATCGACCAACTCAGGAGCCAGCCCTTCCACATCGACGTCTATCTCACTCAGCGAATCGACCACGCGCCCGGTCAAGAACAGGCTCAGCATGCGCGGACTCACACCCGCCCACCGGGCCGCAGCAGCCATCGTCATCGTTCTCATCTCCATCTATCACCAGTCCCTCCAACGAAGAAGGCGGGAGTCCCCACGCAGTGAAGACCGCCCGCCATCGCCTCAAATCATCAGCGCTCATCGTCTAAAACCGGCAGCGGCAGCCCGCCGCTCAAGCTCGACGCGGAATCCCGCACCATCTGACATCCCTGCTCCTTGAACGCTTCGGCCTTCAGATGCGCCGCCTTCTCGATGTTCTGGCGCAGCTTCTCCGTTTCCGCTTCGTCCATCTTCCGCTGACGAACGTTGAACGTGTGGATAAGTCCCGTCAGCACGCGGCTCACCGTCATGTCGTGCGACGCGCACCACGTCCTGAACGCCGTCAGCTCCTCCAGTGGGATCCGCGCGTTCAGCCTTCCTATCTGCCTGTCCATCCAGTTTCACCACCGTGTAACGAGGCCCGAAGGGAGGCCAGCCGCCGTCGATGGCGGCCAGCATCCACATCAGGGCGATGGGGCAGAGCGCCTGCCCGATGATCAAAACAGCCAGAACCGCCCACGCCATGTCACTTCTCCGCCAAGGCGTCGGCCACGATGCTCCATCCCAGACGATCGGCGCTGGTCACGTAGGGCGTGACCGTCACCTGACCGGCCAGTTTCAGGTCGAAGGTGCGTCCGATCTTGGCCTGCGGCTTGTTCTTGACCTTCAGGCTCACGGCGTCCATCTCGCGCCCGCTCTCGCGGTCGAGGGCCGCCACCCTCACCCTGAAAACCGGCTTGCCGTCCACGAGCTTCAGCTCGTCGGAATCGCGGGAGACCTTCTGTGGCTCCAGCGCCGCCGGGTCGAGATCCTGCAGCATCGCGAACTCGAAAAGGCCACTGACCTGCTCGGCATTCATCCTGATCTTCATCGTTTCTTACCAACCTTCCGTCCGAGGCGGCCGCCTTCGGTGGCCTGCAATCCTCGCAACGTTGGCAACTAGATATCAGCGCGCTTCACGGCAAAATCGATGAAAATCGGCAAGAAAACAAGAAATATGACGAAAGTCACACTTTTATGGTCCCGGAATGGCGGAAGATGCGGGAAACATTGAGATTCCGCCGTTTGTGAGGCTTCTACAACACCGCATATGGCAAGGTTACACAGACTTACACAAAAACGCCGATCGTTACACAAAACCTTACACAAACCGTCGTTACACACTCGTTTTGTGTAAGATTCAAGCCTTCATCGGGTCCTTCTGGAGAACAAGGAAGACCAATGCCAAAACCAGCAGAACGCCAATAGAGAGAACGCCTAGCGAGGGGTTGCCGGTGATGCTCGTCACGGTCGCGACCATGAACGAACCGAGGATAGATGCACTTTTGCCGAAGATATCGTAGAAACCGTAATATTCATTGGCACGATTCTTTGGAATGATCTTGCCATAATACGAGCGAGACAACGCCTGAATGCCACCTTGGAACAAGCCGACAAGAATCGCAAGAATCCAGAATTCCGTAGCGGAACGCAAGAAGAACGCGGCAAACAGCACAATGCAGATATAAGCGATCACGGCGGTGGCGATCATGGTTTTTGCGCCAAAACGCCCAGCCAACTTACCGTACGCGATCGCGCTCGGGAATGCCACGAACTGCGTGACCAGCAGTGCCATTACCAGATGCGTGGAGTCGATGCCCAACTGCGTACCGTATGAGGTGCTCATGGAAATCACCGTGTTCACCGCGTCGATATAGAAGAAGAACGCGATCATGAACATCCACAGCGGCTTGTTGCGACGGATCGCGCGGAACGTGGTGCGAAGTTCGTGGAATGTGCCGCGAATCGCCTTGCCGGCCTGGTTCGCGGTAGCGCGGTAATGCACCTGCTTATAGCTGGTGAGCAGCGGAATGGTGAACGCAACCCACCACAATGCGGTGATTACGAACGAAGCGCGCGTGCATGCCACCGTGGACCATCCGAACAACGACGGACCGCCGAAAATCAGCGCGATGCAGGCAATGAACGGAATCGTGGAGCCAATATAGCCCCATGCGAAACCATGCGAGGACACGCGGTCCATACGCTCATTCGACGTGATATCGACCAGCATGGAATCGTAGAACGTGAGCGAACCGTTCAGTCCGACCGTGGCGAGAATGCACACCACCAAGAAAACGAGCCAGCTGAGCGGCAGCGCCATCGCACAGCAGGCGACCACGCCCGTGAGGAAGAATCCGGTGAAGAACTTTACCTTCATGCCCTGCACGTCGGCCATGGATCCGAGCACAGGCATCATCACCGCGATGATCAGCGATGCGATGGTCTGCGCGTACCCCCATGTCGACACGATATTCGATTGGCCGGCGGACTGCAGCAGCGAGTTCGCGTAGATTGGCACGACGGCGGTCGATAGCATTACGAATGCGGAATTGCCGACATCGTAGACGATCCACTTTTTTTCGCGTGTGGTGAGTTTTTCGTTGGGTTCTGGCAGATTTTCTGCAGATGTTGCAGATGTTGCAGACGTTGTGGGCGCGGAAGTTGCGGCGGGCGCAGTTATGGGCGCGGTTGCGCGTTCAGACATGATTGTTGACTCTTTCGAATAAACCGTCAATTCACTATTGTATACACTACAGTTCATCTTAAATGGGCGTAAGGGGAGCGCTCTGCCGTTACGCATGAACAATGTATGAACATTGTGACTGATGTGTGGTTGTTGTTCAGTTTTTTGAACAAGCGCCATGATTCCGGGGAATCCAAGGCGATTTCTATCCACAGGTCTGCAATCTGGTTTGCGATTGGCTGGGGCTGGTTGTATAGTTGAGAAGTTGTGTGTTCTGCCATGCATTCAGTTGCATGGTGTCGAACGCGCAGACTTGCAAGTCAATAGTAATTTATAGGGAGTCCATTATGGCAGCTCGTTGCGCAGTGTGCGGCAAGGGACCGCAGACCGGTTTCACCGTTTCGCACTCACATATTCGCAATAAGCGCACCTTCCGCCCGAACCTGCAGCCGGTTCGCACCACCATCGACGGCGAGAACGTTCGCGTTCGCGTTTGCGTCAAGTGCATCAAGGCTGGCAAGGTTCAGCGCGTTGAAGCGTGAATCGCGAAATAACAGCTTGAAACCCCGGTAGACCGCTGGTCGCCGGGGTTTTGCTTTATGCGCCCAGGTCGTGAGTGTCCGGATTGTTCCAATGGGTGGAGGTTTTGGGTCGTTGGGTGGCTTGTTTGCGGGGTGATTCTTCCAGTGGGTGGAGGTTTTGGGACGTTGGCAGGGCTCTGGGCGTCCGGATTGTTCCAGTGAGTGGGGAATTTGCCCGCTGAAGCCGCATCTGTCGGCATAACTGGGGAGAATGGTGCATTATGAGCACCACACTGGAAACGCCGATTTCATCAATCGAAAGCAACCGCCGCAGAGTTGGCGCGCTGAAATCGCTTGGCGTGGTGTCCGTAGGCGACGCCCTGACCTACTATCCGTTCCGCGTGACCGATCCCATTCCAGCGCACGCACTGCACGAGGCGAAAATCGGGGAAAAAATGGCATTCGCAGCGCACGTGCTCGAAACGCGTGTTTTCCCCATGGCTCGTCGTGGCTTCCGCCTGATCGCAACAGTCACCGACGACGATTTCGCAGCCCGTCGCAACACCCCAAAATCGTTGGCGTCACTGGTTTTCTTCTCATATCGCAAATCGTATGTCGATTGGGTGCAGCGCAAATTGCACACGGGAGCGCTGCTGGTCGTCGCAGGCGAGCCAAGCGTGTATGACAATCGTTTGCAATTCACGCATCCCGATCTGCTTACCATCAATCCCGTGCAATCGCAGGCAGAAAGCGGGGAATGGAATGACGGTTTCGGCGATCCTGCAAATCCACCGCTTGGTAATCTGAAATACGATGCGCAAACTGTTGATGAAGCATTGAAACGAGTCTGCCGTCCGCGACCGGTATATCATGCGAATTCCAGGATTTCCAGCGAACATATTCACGAATCGGTATTGAAATACATGGATGCGTTGCGTGGAAGCGAATATTTGGCGGCGCCAACGGCAAGTAATTCCTCAGATAATATCGCGCAAGAAGGGGAGTTTGACGCTCCCCAAGTAAATCGTGAAGTGCAGATTCAAGCGTTGTCCGTCGCTATTCCCGACATTATTCCGGAAGATTTTCGCGAGGAATATGGGCTTATGCATCGCGCTGAAGCATTCATGGCGATTCATGATCCGGTCGATCGCAAGAATTTCGACAACGCCCTGCAAACGTTGCGATACGAGGAAGCGCTGATCTGCCAGACCGCACTCGTCAAAACACGCGACGCATCACGCAAAAACAAGGCGACCGCATGTTCCGCAACGCGGTTGAAAGACGACTTCATTGCCTCACTGCCGTTTGCTCTGACGAGCGGTCAAAGGCAGGTTATTGCCGATATTTCCGCCGATATGACGCGCGACTACCCCATGCAACGATTGCTGCAGGGCGAGGTTGGATCCGGCAAAACCGTGGTCGCGGTCGCAGCCATGATGCAGGCTGTGGGATCGGGCGGGCAGGCCGTGCTTGTAGCGCCAACGCAGGTTCTTGCCGAGCAGCATTATGCGAGCATTTCCAAAATGGTGGCGAAACTGACGGATGCAGACGATAAAACGGCTTCCGAAATCCGGGAAAATACGGCGCCAACTCAAGTGTCAGCAATCCAACAAACCGGGGAATCCGCACAAAAAACTATCAACAATAATGCTGTGGATAAAGGTGTACAACCCGCCGATCTGTTTGAGATAGCCCAAATTTCCAATGTGGATAACTCGAATAACGACGATTTGATTACATTGCGAAGTGAGCAATCGCATATTTCAAATGCGCAAAAAAAGGGTATTCCAAGCAAAGGAAACGATATATTCGGCACAAAAGATGGGGAGATTCCCGTATTTCTTCTTACGGGAAGCATGCGACTGGCCGAACGCCGTCGCGTACTTGCCGCAGCAGCATCGGGCATGCCCTGCATCGTCGTGGCGACGCACGCCGCATTTTCCAAGAATTTCCAGGCACCGAACCTCACACTGGCGGTAATCGACGAACAGCATCGCTTCGGTGTGGAGCAACGCGAATCGTTGAATTCCAAGGGGACTACTGCGCCGCATCTGCTGGTCATGACGGCCACGCCGATTCCGCGCACCGCAGCCATGACCTGGTTCGGTGATCTTGATATTTCCGCGCTGACTGAACTTCCTGGCGGCCGCAGGCCAATTCGCACATTCGTGGTGCCGGAAAGCAATGCGTCGCTGATGAGCGAAATGTTCGCCCTGATCCGTAAACGCATTGACGCGGGGGAACGCGCCTACGTGGTCTGCCCGCGCATCGACGATGATTCCGAAAATGCGGACGACGCGTTGGCGGCGTCGGCTGCTTCGGATTCGAAAACCGCAGGCTCGCCGGTTCCCGCCTTTGACGAGGCATACGATCTTGGCGAAGACGACGACCAGCGTGCGCGACGCCCCCCGTTGCATTCCGTCGCAGAAATCGTGGAGCGTCTGCAATCGTTGCCGCAATTCGAAGGCATTCGATTCGCAACATTGACCGGGCGCGACGATGACACCACAAAATCGCAGGTTATGGCCGATTTTGAAGCCGGCATAACGCCGATTCTGGTAGCGACCACGGTAATCGAGGTCGGCGTGGACGTGGCGAAAGCCAGTTGCATCGTGATTTTCGACGCAGATCGGTACGGACTTTCGCAATTGCACCAGTTGCGAGGGCGCGTTGGCCGTGGTGGTACTGATTCGGGGGCTTTTCTGATTTCGCGTGCGCCTGCGGACAGTGATGCCGCCCGCCGTCTTGACGTGATTCAGGGCACGTTGGATGGTGCCGAAATCGCACAGGCCGATTTGGAATTCCGTGGAGCCGGCGACGTGCTCGGAGATGCGCAATCCGGCGGGAAAACGGGATTGAAGCTGCTGCGCGTGGTCAAGGATGTGAAGATCATCGAACAGGCACGGGCCGAGGCCACGCAGCTTGTTGCGGCCGATCCCGATTTGCTTGGATTTGTGCAGTTGGCTGGAGCGGTATTGGATTTCACGCGTGGCAACGAAATGTTCCTGACCAGCAATTAGTTTGGCACGCCTAAAAGAGCCGGACACACCTAAATTAAGCCCGCCACGCTAGAGTAGTGCGTATGCGCGTAATTTCAGGACGATTCAAAGGTGTGGCATTGACCACGCCGAAGTCGGGTACCCGACCGACTACAGATCGCACCAAAGAGGCGATTTTCTCGCACCTTGATTCGTGGGGAGTGTTGGACGATGCCCGCGTGCTCGATTTGTTTGCAGGAACCGGCGCTTTGGGCATCGAAGCATTGAGCCGTGGCGCGCGAGAGCTGGTGGCGGTGGAATCCTCCGCTCCGGCGGCCGCATTGATCGCGCAGACGCTGACCGCGTTGAAGCATAACCGTTCGTGGGAACATGGCATGAGCGCCCGCGTGGTGAAGGCCCGCGCGGAAAAATACGCGTCTTCGGCTTCGGCCGTTGAACCGTTCGACATGGTGTTCATCGACCCGCCGTACGCCTTCGAAACGAATGATTGCAACCAGCTGCTCGCCGATCTTGCCAGCCGTGAACTGACTTCCAGCAACACGGTGATCATGCTTGAACGATCCACCCGTTCCGAAGCTCCCGCGGCCCCCGCAAACTGGGAAATCACCGATCGGCGCGACTATGGCGAAACTGCCGTCTACTACATTGAACCCAGCGAGCCAATCTCCGATAAAGGTCAGCACTGATCGCAAGAAAAACTTGCGATCATTCCGCGTAAAACAAACGTTTGAAAGCTAGCGTTTGCGCGGGTGAGCGGCGGAAACCTCCCAACCGAGCGCCATCAGCGTCTTGCGATCGGCTTTGTCGAGTTTGGTGCAATCCAGCGCTTCGATCAGATCCGGACGCAACTCGTCGGTTTTCTGGAGCGCCTCATCACGGCGGAAACGATCCACTTTCGCATGATTGCCGGAAAGCAACACGTCCGGAACCTTGATGCCACGCCATTCGGCAGGCTTCGTGTACTGGCGATGCTCCAACAGCGCGTTCTCGCCCGTATACGATTCCTCAACAATCGATTCTGCATTGCCCATAAAACCGGGCAGCAGTCGCGTAATTGCCTCCAACATGACCGAAACCGCGACTTCGCCGCCGTTCAACACATAATCGCCAATCGAATACTCGCGCACATCAATGCCTTGCGCACGGTAATACTGCGGAATACGCGCGTCATACCCCTCGTAACGGCCGCAGCCGAACAGCAGATGATCGGCATGACTCAATTCCGTCGCATCCTGCTGTGTGAACAGTGGGGCGGAAGGATTCGGAAAAATCAACACAGGACCTGCGGAAGATTGTGCAATATTCGTTTTTTCGGAATCGTCGGATTTTGCGGGAACTGCAACAGTTGCAGAATTGCCAGAATCGCACGTATCGTAAGTATCGCAAGAAACTGCAGAATCCTCAATATTTTCCGTATTCTCAACTACCGCCGGCTCAAGCTGCAGCAGCTCGTCGAGGCACTCGCTCCACACTTCCGGCTTCATCACCATGCCTGCGCCACCGCCAACTGGAGTGTCATCGACGGAATGATGCACGTCGTGCGTCCAGTCGCGCAAATTATGGGCGGTCACTTCCACAAGACCTTTCGCCTGCGCTTTGCCGAGCAGACTGAGGTTCAGCACTTCGAAATATTCCGGGAAAACGGACACGATATCAATCTTCATAATGGTTCCAGAATACCGGTATGTCTGCCAAATAGCAGAAAACAAAAGGTGGGCATGGAAATCCAATGCCCACCTGATAAGTAATTGCGATCACAGTCCCGGAATAAGGCCTCCGGGCGGATCGAGGGTCAGATAGCCCTCTTCAAGGTCGATGTCTGGCACGAGCTCGTCCACAAACGGCACGAGCGCGCTGTTCTCAACCACAACGCCGTCGGCATCCTTCACCGGATTGGCGAGACGAATCTTCAGCAGCCATTGGGCCACTTCTATCACGTCAACGACTTTGCCTACCACCATGCCCGGTTCAAGGCCAAGCATATTGTTTTCAGCCAGTCGCGCCTCAAGGCCAATAAGGTCTTTCGGATACCATTCGTCGGCTTCAAGCATGTCTTCCGGATCGTCCGCCTCGCCATACAGCACAATGCCGTTGGCCGCTTCGGACTGGTCGCGGTTGTCAATGCCTTCGAACTTGATGATCCAACGGTTTTTGAAGGTACGGGAGTGTTCTACCACGTACTTTTCTTCGCCGTCTTTCGTATACAACACAGCACCGGGAGCGAACCGGTATTCCGGTTCGTCCGTATAGATCTGCACGGTGACTTCGCCTTTGAGTCCCTGCGCACGCCCGATACGACAGACCCTCAGCAGCTCGGGCTGTTGAGGGTCGTCAGAATGCATATCACGCACCACGCTAGGATCTCACCTGCGCACGTCCATGATGTCGACGCGCACCTTGTGGTCGGCCAGTGCCTGTACCACGGTGCGAATCGCATTTGCCGTGCGTCCGCTGCGTCCGATGACGCGACCGATGTCTTCCGGGTTGACGCGCACGCGAATGAGTTCGCCGCGCGCATTCTCATGGGACTTCACCGAAACATCGTCGGGGAAATCGACGATGTTCTTAATCAGATGTTCCACAGCCTGGGCGAGCATGATCACTCAGCTTCCGCAGCCGGCTCTTCGGCCGGAGCTTCCTCGGTAGCGGCGGCTTCGGCTTCAGCCTTGGCCTTGGCATCAGCTTCGGACTTTGCAGCCTTCAGCTTCTGAGCCTGAGCCTCAACGGCCTCAACGCGAGCGGCGGCATCCGGGCCAGCCTCAACGGTCTTCAGAGTGCCTTCAGCACCTTCAAGGCCCTTGAACTTCTGCCAGTCGCCGGTGATCTTCAGCAGGTGCAGCACCTGTTCGGTCGGCTGGGCGCCGACGCCGAGCCAGTACTGAGCGCGCTCGGAATCGATGACGATGGTCGAAGGCTGGGTGTTCGGGTTGTAGGTACCGATCTCTTCGATGGCACGGCCATCACGCTTGGTACGGGAATCCATGATCACCACGCGGTAGAACGCGTAGAACTTCTTACCCATGCGCTTCAGACGAATCTTGGTTGCCAAAATGGCTCTCCTTGTATAACTAGGGGTGTGCGTTTCGTTTTCTGTGTGGGGCACGGAATCCGAAACCCACGTGTTCCTCACGTCACGCGATAGTTAGAGGGCCTCGCGCGCGCGAATAACTTGACGATTATAACCGTGGGGTACGGACGGATGGGTCTTAGAATGTTTTCCGCTCTACGCGACTTTCCGAATCCATGCAAAACCGGGAAGTCGTTTGTCTGATTCTGTGGAAACGGTCAATTATGCGGCGAATATGATGCTTTGAATGACCGAATCGGCAGAATCGGACATTTGCTGGCATTCGTGAGATGTTTGCGTGGGTCTACATGACGGAATCGTCGGAATCAGGCAGGCTGGCTACACTTGGAGGTTCCGAGTTTGCGTATGTCCGTTCGGAGTGAACGGTTTGCATAGGGGGAGTTGCCTGAATGATTATCGCGCTTTGGATTGCGTTGATTATTTGCGTTGTGTGGATTGCGCTTGGTGAGATGCCGGCTGGTTGGGATGGTCATCTGCCGTTGCCGTACCTGATTGCGTTGATTCCGTTGCTGTGGATTCCGACGCTTGTGATTACCGTCGCCGGTTTCGCGTTGCATGAGCCGGCTCTCGGAGGAGTCGCCGCGGTGGTCTGTCTTGCGTCGCTGCTGCGCAAAATCGCATATTGGATGGAAAATCTCAATTCTCCCAATACTGCACAGAGAGTTGCCGAAAAACTTGCGAACAATCGTGAAACATCTCGTGAAACAGGCAATGAAGCTGTTGTGGAATCTGCGAGGCATGGCCGTTTCCGTGTGATGACGTTGAACTGCCGATTTGGTCGCGCTAACGCCGCGGCAATCGTCAGTGCGGTCAAAAAGCACGATATTGCGGTACTTGCATTGCAGGAATTGACGGACGATCTGGTTGCGCAATTGGATGCTGCGGGATTGTCTGATTTGCTTCCGTACCGTCAGTTGGGGGAGAACAAGGAAACGGATAATGGCGGATTCAATGGTGTGTGGATTCGCATTGAACCAAGCGACATGTCTCCGGTCACTGCGGTGATTCCCGCGGCCGATGTGCCGGGTGTGTGCTTCCCGATCGATTCGATGCGTGGCATCACGTTTGTTTCCGCACATCCGAAGTCGCCGATGCGTGGATGCAAGGAATGGTCGGCGGGCATCATCGGCTTGGGGGAATTGGCGACCACGCAGAAGCGGGACGATATCACCGTTGTGTTGGGTGATTTGAATTCCGGTACCGATCATCCAAGCTTCCGCAAGCTGCTGGAGGCGGGATTCAAGGATGCTGCCTTGTGCGAGGCGAAGGGCCGTCATGCCACGTTCCCGTCATGGCTGCCGTGGCCGCGCATCATTCTCGATCATGTGCTTTTCACCAAGGGATTGGACGCGTCTGATGTGCGTTCGTTCTGCGTTGAAGGCAGCGATCATCTTGCGCTTGTTGCCACGCTGACTTTGAAGTCAGTTAATGGCGATTTTGCGGTAGTCGATTCAGTTGAAAACAACTGATTGGAGTACGCAAAAGGGGATGTGATTCGTATTGAACCACATCCCCTTTTTACGTTGCTGTTTTTTGTGCCGCTTGCTTTAGTGCAGCAAGCCGGACAGTCCGCCACCAAAGTTCGGCGGCAGCTCACCGGCATCGCCCATCATGTCTTGCAATCCGGCAGGAAGCGCAGGATTCTGCGGCTTCTTGGCAAAAGCGGAACCACCGGAAGACTTACCGTCGGAGTTCTTACCGGCAAGCTTGTCGCGCAATGCCTTCTCTTCAGCCTCGCGCTTCATCGGATTTCCGGACTTGCTCTTCTTCTTGCCCTTTTTGCCTTTGCCCTTGCCTTTGCCGCCGCCCATGGCAGGACCGCCAAAGCCAGGCATGCCAGCGCCAACTTTGTTGCTCATACGCTTCATCATCTTTGCAGCCTGCTCGAAACGCTGCAACAGCGCGTTCACCTGCGAAACGGTCACGCCGGAACCGTAAGCAATACGAGCGCGACGAGAACCGTCAATAATCGAAGGGTCACGACGTTCCGCAGGAGTCATCGAACGAATAATGGCCTCAGTACGATCGATTTCCTTCTCATCGAACTGTTCAAGTTCCTTACGATGCGCAGCCATACCCGGAATCATGCCAAGCAGATTCTTCATCGGACCAAGCTTGCGCACCTGCTGCAGCTGATCGAGGAAATCATCCAAACCAAAGGAACCATCGGAAATCTTGACAGCGGCCTTACGAGCCTCTTCCTCATCGAACTGCTTCTGCGCCTGCTCGATCAGGGTAAGAATATCGCCCATATCGAGAATACGGGAAGCCATACGATCCGGGTGGAAAACCTCGAAATCCTTCAGACCTTCGCCAGTGGAAGCGAACAGAATCGGCTTGCCGGTAACGGAGGCGACCGAAAGCGCGGCACCGCCACGGGCATCGCCATCAAGCTTCGAAAGCACCACGCCGGTGAAGTCCACGCCCTCATCGAACGCCTTCGCCGTCTGTACGGCATCCTGACCGATCATCGCGTCGATTACGAACAGGATTTCGTTCGGCTGCACGGCATCGCGAATATCGCGAGCCTGCTTCATCAGCTCTTCGTCAACGCCGAGACGGCCTGCGGTATCGATGATGACCGTGTCGTACAGCTTCTGCTTGGCCAACGCAACAGCGTCACGCGCCACCTTCACCGGATCGCCGGTAGTCAGACCCGGGGAAGCGACGGCTTCGCCACCGTCGGACTGCACACCCTTTTCCGGAGCGTACACGGGTACGCCTGCACGCTCGCCAACCACCTGCAGCTGCGTCACTGCGTTCGGACGCTGCAAATCGGCTGCGACCAACAGCGGAGTATGGCCGGAATCCTTCAACCAGTAGCCGAGTTTGCCTGCGAGGGTGGTTTTACCAGCACCCTGAAGACCGGCGAGCATGATGATGGTCGGCGGATTCTTGGCAAAATTCAGCGGGCGGTCAACGCCAGCGCCAAGCACGGCCGTCAACTCTTCGTTGACGATCTTCACGACCTGCTGGGCCGGATTCAGTGCCTGGGAAACCTCGGTGCCGAGCGCACGCTCGCGGATTCGGCCGGTGAAGGAACGCACCACGTCGAGCGCCACATCGGCGTCGAGCAGCGCACGGCGGATTTCGCGGATCGTACCGTCGATATCAGCCTCGGAAAGCTTGCCTTTGCTCTTCAAATGCTTGAACGCAGTCGAGAGCCTATCTGTCAAAGAACTAAATGCTGCCATAATGTTCCTCAGTCTAGCCGTCCCGCGGGAAATTTCGCATTCTAATTAATGGTGTTGATGATGTTCAGTTGATATTCGGTGAGATGCTTGATGTTATTTGCATGAGAAATGAAAATCCCGTCTCTTCCAATAGAAGAAGACGGGATTATCGCCCATTGATGATGCAGCGGATTATTTGAGGGTCCAGGTAGGACCCTGGGGGGTGTCTTCGATGGTGATTCCGGCGGCGCCCAAGGCGTCACGGATGGCGTCGGCGCGGGCGAAATCCTTGGCCTTGCGGGCTTCGGCACGTTCTTCCAACTGTTCGGAAACCAAGCGGTCAAGCGCGGTGTGCTCAGCGGAATCGGCACCAGCTCCGGCAGTGCCGCCGGCCGCACCCTCGCTTACCCACGGTTCCGCCAACGGATCCAGACCAAGCGTATCGAGCATCGCACGCACATTCACCAAAACAGTACGCACTTCACCTTTCGCAATATCCGAATCAACACGATCGGCAAGCTTCGAAAGCAACGTGTTACCGAAACGAATCGCAGTGAAAATCGCAGCGGAAGCGCCGGAAACATTAATATCGTCATTCAGCGCGGCAACGAAATCAGCCGGCAGATCATCGGCGGAAATCGAAACGATCTCCTCACGAGACGGCTGCTCGCCAACAGCGGCACCGGCACGTTCGATGAAATTCGACACACGATCGTACGCGGACTGCGCTTCGGCCAACGTTTGATCCGACCATTCCAGCATGGAACGATACTGTACGGAACCAAGCGCATAACGCACCACCCAAGCGGAATTTTGAGTCAAAACCGCAGGAACGGACAAGCCGTTGCCCAGCGACTTCGACATCTTCTCACCCTTGGCTGTAACCCACGCGGAATGCATCCAGCGAGCTGCCGAATCGTAGCCGGCAGCGCGAGTCTGCGCCATTTCGTTCTCATGGTGCGGGAAACGCAAATCCAGTCCGCCGCCATGAATGTCGAACATATCCTTCAAATAACGGTGGCTCATCGCCGAGCATTCAATATGCCAACCCGGGCGACCCGTGCCGAACGGAGTGTTCCAACGCGCGTCAAGCGGATCGGAATCCTTCGGAGCCTTCCACAATGCGAAATCACGTGGATCATGCTTGTCTTCCGACATGTCCGCAGGATCCACCGGATTGTACTTGTCGTTGCCCGCATTGTCGACAGACGGACCCATGGCATCGGCCACCTCGGAAGCAGCATCAGCCACAGCGGTCTGCTTCTGATGCGTCAACTCGCCATAGTGCGGCCAGCTGGCAACGTCGAAATACACGTTGCCGGTAGGATTGCCGTTCTCGTCAGTCACCACGTAGCCGTGGCCATTGTCGATGATCTGCTTGATCAGATCGATCATGTCGATCATGTGGCCGGTCGCACGCGGCTCATACGTAGGCGGCTCAACACCCAACGTGTTGTAAGCCTCGGTGAACTCGCGCTCGTAGATGTACGCACGTTCCCACCACTGCTGGCCGGCGGCCGAAGCCTTATCGAGAATCTTGTCGTCGATATCGGTGACATTGCGCACGAACGTGACCTTGTAGCCCAAACGCTCGAACCAGCGGCGCACCACGTCAAACGCGACAGCCGCACGAATATGGCCGATATGCGGCGAGCTTTGCACGGTGGCGCCACACACGTACATGCCGACCTGACCGGGCTTGATCGGCTTGAAATTCGACACGGCGTGCGATGCGGTGTCGTACAGCTTCAGATCGGCAGCGGCGCTCGCCACTGCGTCAACTGCGGTTGCGACGCTAGAAATGTTGATATTCTGCGGTTCTTGCGTGTTCGTCATAACCACGAGAGTATTGCCAGAATCGGACATGCATGCGAGATAAAAATGAACGTCAAAACGGTTTTTGTTGGATTTGTGAACATTGTTTACGTAGGTAATGCAACAATAGAACGTATGACGCAATCACAGGTGCTGATTTTGCAACACGTTCCGTGGGAGAAACCGGGACGCATTTTAGACAGTCTGGATGATTTGGGACTGCAGTATCAAATCATCAATGTGGCCAATCAGAAGAAACCGGATTTGCCTGATTTTGGCGAGGTTTCCGGCGTGGTGATCATGGGCGGTCCGATGGGTGCGCTCGACTACGACAAGTATCCGGGATTGAAGGCCGAGGCCAAGCTTGCGCGGGCTGCGGTCAGCGTTGGCAAGCCGGTGTTGGGCGTGTGCCTGGGGCATCAGATCATCGCCACCGCGCTGGGCGCAAAGCTCAAGTCGGGAGAGGCGCCGGAAATCGGTTTTGCGCCGATCAAACGCATTGACAAGCATGATTATTTTTCCATGTGGAACAAAACCGTGGACGTGCTGCACTGGCATAACGATGTGGTGACGCTGCCGGAGGGCGCGCAACCATTGGCGCGATCCGAGAAGACTAAGGTGCAGGCGTTCCGTTTTGGTTCCGCTCTGGGCATGCAGTTCCACTTGGAGGTTACCCCTACCTTGTTGGAGGAGTGGCTTGACGAATCAAGCATGGTCAAGGATTTGAAGGCTGCCGGTGGGTCGAAATCGCAGTTGCGGGAGGCGTTTGCCGAATATAATCCGCAATTGCAGCCGCTCGCGGATCAGGTGTTTTCAGGTTTTGCCGCCCGTTGCAATTCGTATGGGCAGGGTTTGGCTTAGGCGCAGCAAGGCTGATTGCCGAGTTGCGTGCGGTTCCGATCGCTGCGTAGCACTGGCGGCGATTCGCAAGTTGCGGCATTGACTGTAAGTTTGGGAGATGTTCCCGCTACATTGGTGACTTATGCCGACTTATGATTTGGGACTTGAACACGTTTCGCTTGCTTTTGCGACCAAGAATATTTTCAACGATGTAACGCAGGGTGTTTTTGAAGGCGACCGCATCGGCATCGTCGGTAAGAACGGCGACGGCAAGTCCACGTTGTTGCATTTGTTCAAAGGCACGCAGGAGCCGGATTCCGGCCGCGTGACCATTCGCGGCGGGCTCACGTTCGGCATGCTCGACCAGCGTGATCCGCTCGACGACAATGCCACCGTGCGCGAAGCTGCGCTCGAAGGCCGTGAAGACTACGAATGGGCTGCGGAAACCAAGTCGCGCGAAATCGTCGAAGCATTGCTTGGCGGCATCAGCTTGGAAGCGAAAATCGGTTCGCTTTCCGGCGGTCAGCGTCGCCGCGCCGATTTGGCACGCCTGCTGCTCAAGGATTGGGATATTCTCGCGCTCGACGAGCCCACGAACCATTTGGACGTGGTGACCATTCACTGGTTGGCGGAACATTTGAAAAACCGCTGGTCGGCCGGATCCGGCGCACTGCTGCTCGTCACCCACGACCGTTGGTTCCTCGACGAAGTGTGCGAATCCATGTGGGAGGTGCACGATGGCGAAATCGAGCCGTTCGAAGGCGGCTATTCCGCATACATGCTGCAGCGTGTGGAGCGTGATCGCCAAGCCGACGTGCGCGAAACGAAGCGTCGCAATCTGGCTCGTAAGGAACTTGCATGGCTTACCCGCGGCGCCCGCGCCCGTTCCACCAAGCAGAAATTCCATGTGAAGGCCGCGCGTGAGCTCATCGCCGACGTGCCTCCGGTGCGCAATACGCTGGAATTGAAGCAAATGGCCACATCCCGCTTGGGCAAGCAGGTGGTTGACCTGATCGACGTGACGCAGATTTTCGAACATGTGCAAGGCGAAGCCGATATCGATCCTGATGTTGCCGAAATGGAAGCGTCGGCATCACGCGTCGATGTGGTGCCGGCCATGTATGCCGAGCCGCAAGTGCATGGTTCCGTGGAAGTTGCCGTCGATGATCTGACTGATCCGCGATTGGTGGATGCCGGTGTTGCAGCGGCGCAAGTAGCTGCAGCTGCACAAAAATCGCAGGAAATTCAGGGATCGCAAGAAAACAATAATGATTCTGCAGGAGAAATTACTTCTGCAGCACAAAAAATTACTGTTACCGGTCGTAAGATTCTTGACGACGTGACATGGCTGATCGGGCCTGGCGATCGTTTTGGCATTGTCGGCGCGAACGGTGCCGGAAAATCGACGTTATTGAAGATTCTTGACGGCACGATCACCCCTACTGTAGGTCATGTGAATATCGGCAAAACCGTGAAATTCGCGGTGCTTTCACAGCGTCTCGACGAGTTGGAGAAGCTCGGTAAATACAAGATCAAGGAAGTGCTGAGCCGTTATAAGCCGAGCTATATCGTTGACGGTAAGGAAACGACGCCGGGGCAGATGATGGAGCGTCTCGGATTCGAGTCGGCGCAGCTGATGACGCCGATCAAAGACCTATCAGGTGGTCAGAAGCGCCGTATGCAGCTGCTGCTGATTTTGCTGGACGAGCCGAATGTGCTCATCATGGATGAGCCCGGCAACGATCTCGACACCGACATGCTTGCAGTTATGGAAGATCTGCTCGATACGTGGCCGGGCACGCTGATCGTGGTTTCACACGACCGTTACCTGCTGGAACGCGTGACCGACCAACAGTTCGCGTTGATCGGCGGCAAAGTGCGTCACCTGCCCGGTGGCGTGCAGGATTATCTGGACATGACTGAGGCAATCAAGAACGGCAAGGATCCGTTTGCGGGCGAAAAGGCAGGTGCCGGCAAAGGCAAGAAGAGCGGTTCCGCTGGGGCTGGTGTTGCCGGTTCCACAACCGAAGGCACCGCAGGTAACTCCGCAAGTGGGTCTGCAACTGCTGAAGCATCTTCTGCGCCTTCTACGCCGAAGCTTTCCGGCAAGGCCTTCCATGAAGCCTCCAAGCGCGTATCGGCAATCGAGCGTAAACTCGCCAAACTCGAAGAGCAGAAAGCCGATCTTGAACAGCAAATGGCTGCGCACGACCCCAGTGACTACGAGGGCTTAGGCAAGCTCAACGAACAGCTTCAAGCCGTCACCGACGAGTCCGAAGAACTCGAACTCGAATGGATGGAGCTTTCCGAACAGCTCGAGTAGCATTCGTATCGCCCGCGCCAATTACCGGACAGGGTGTGCATGTTGTGGCGGCGGCGTAGCTCCTCCAGCGTTTCCGGTGAATGCTGGCCATTCGTGCGACAGCGATGCGTGGCATTCCATGTGCCAATGTCATATTCTTGTTATTGCAGGAGACCTTAGCTGTTCTTGTCGGAGAGACCAATGGAGGTGCCTTATGAATCAAGTGATGCGAAGAAGCGCCTGTTGCTTGTTGTCCACCTTGTTGTTGTGGTCATGCGTTGGTTGCACGAAAGCTGCACATGAAAGTTCTGGTGATGGCTCCGTACAGAGCAGCAGCGAGAATGATGATGCCGCAAAACAGGCATATAAAGCATTTACTGTGGACGCTCTTGACCGCGTTGCCGTCGATGACCTTAATGATTCGGAAGAACTGGTTCTAGTAAACAAGTTGGGTGCGAAATCCGTGCATGGCGATGATGCTATTTCGTTTGCAAAAACAGTTGATGACAGCAATATGTATTATGTCATCTCCATGTGTAAGCAGAAGGAACAAGCTCCTTATTCGTTTGTTCTCTACAAAGATGGACAGCCACACACCCTAACCACTAGGGAGGGCTGTACACCTAACGGAATAGAAACGATCTCTCTTCCGGCGAGGAATTTCCCAGATGCCACCTCATTGTCCATTATCAATATCGGCAATACGGATCTTGTTGTTTCCGTATATGAAGTAAAGGAGCACCATCATGAATAATTTCAGTCATAACGCTCCCTGTCGTGCTGCCATCATCATAGTTTGTGACATCACGATGAATGCTACTGGGCTAGTTGTTGCAAAACTGGCCGATTAGGTAGATGGGGTAGTAGGTAATATTGAGGTCGGTTTCGATGTTGCCGGGGCCGAAAACTAATCCTTGGCGAAGGTGATAACTTTCCTCTGCCAACACATTATTAAGCGCTCGATGAACCTTGTTTGATATCTTCTTGTGCCTGACGAACGTCTATGAGACTGTTGTTTTGCGCAAAAGATGCTACTGCATCCGGCATGCCTCCAATAATCAGATATTTTCTAAATATCGCAGATTTAACAACAAAAAAGGCTTTCCCGCGTTGAAACGGGAAGCCCTGTAGGTTTGTGATTAGGCTGATTGGATCAGCGGCCGGTGATTTCGGAACCGATCACCTTTTCGCTCAGCGCCTTCGGGCCGCGCGTCACGGCGACCGCACCGGAACGAACCAGCTCGATAACGCCGTAATGCTCCAAAAGCCCCAGCAGTGCATCGATCTTGCCTTCGGCACCGGTGGCCTCGATGGTCAACGACTCCGGATTCACATCGACCACGCGCACGCGGAACAGACGAACGATCTCAAGCACGTCGGAACGGTTGGATTCGTCGGCAGCCACCTTGATAAGCACCAGTTCGCGCTCCACAGTGGTGTCCGGATCCAAATCCACGATTTTCAACACGTGCAGCAGCTTGTTAAGCTGCTTGATGATCTGCTCGAGCGGCACTTCATCCACATCGGCGGTCACCGTGACACGCGAGATGTCAGGGCGCTCGGTGGGGGAGACGGACAGCGAGTTGATGTTGAACGCACGACGGGCAAACAGGCCAGCGATACGCGCCAGCACGCCCGGACGATTCTCTACGAGCACAGAAAGCGTATGGCGCTTGGAACCCGGCTGAGATGCAGGATACATTGGTAGACCCTTCCTTACTACTTACCCGATACTCGTTTACTCGTTGTCGGCAACAGCATTCGGACGCTGCAGCGGCTTGATTCCGGGCATATACGTGACATTGTCGTTGGAATCGCCAGCTGCGACCATCGGCCACACCATGGCGTCCTTCCATACGCGGAAGTCGATAAGCACCGGACGATCGTTGATTTCGTTGGCTTTCTTGATCGCTTCGACGGCTTCTTCTTCCGTGAACGCACGCATGCCGACGCAACCATATGCTTCGGCAAGCTTCACGAAATCAGGAACATCCACGATTTCCGGCGCATTCTCGCCATCCATCAGATTGGTGGCGGAATAATGCTCGCCGTAGAACAGGGTCTGCCACTGGCGAACCATGCCATATACGGAATTGTTCAGCAGCGCGATCTTGACCGGCGTGCGGTCGTGGAATGCGGCTGCCAGCTCTTCAGACGTCATCTGGAAGGAACCGTCGCCGTCGATCAGCCACACCGGCTTTTCGCCCTCATGGAAACGTTCGGAACCGACACGAGCGCCGATGGCGGCCGGCAGTCCGTAGCCCATGGTGCCAAGGCCGCCGGAGCTCAGCCAAGAATGCGGTTTCTCGAAATCGATGAGCTGCGTGGCCCACATCTGATGCTGGCCCACACCGGTAACCCAAATCGTGTCAGGATCAGCCAGGTCGGAAAGCTGCTTGATGACCCACTGCGGGGCGAGTGAACCATCGGTCGGCTCGTCCCACTTGATTGGGTACTTTTCACGCCAATCATTGATGATTTCCCACCAATGCGAAGTGTCAGGCTTGCCATGCACAGCCTGTTCGCGCTTGATTTCTGGAATGAGATCCTTCAGCACGGTTGCCACATCGCCAACAATCGGCACGTCCGGCTGACGGTTCTTGCCGATTTCCGCCGGATCGATATCAATGTGAATCACACGTGCACCCGGAGCGAAAGCGTCAAGCTTGCCGGTCACACGATCGTCGAAACGAGCGCCGATCGCAACAAGCAGATCGCAACGCTGCACGGCGCCGGTAGCGGCAATCGTGCCATGCATGCCAAGCATGCCGAGCACCTGCGGATCGGAATCAGGCACAACACCGCGTGCGGGCAGCGTAGTGACAATCGGAGCGTTCGTGACTTCCGCCAGTTCCTGCACGAACTTGCCGGCATCGGAACGTGCCGCACCGCCGCCCACATACAGCACTGGACGGTACGACTGCTCGAACAGCTTCGCAGCGTCGGAAAGCACACGGCCGTGCGCTTTCGTAGTGGGGTTGTAGCCGGGCAGAATCATGCGCTGCGGCCACGAATAGTACATATCGCCGGTCTGCGCGGTCTTGGTGACGTCAACCACCACCGGGCCGGGGCGGCCGGAACGTGCCACATAGTGCGCTTCAGCCAGCACGCGTGGAATATCCTGCGCACGCGTGACCAGATAGGAATGCTTGACCACCGGGTAGGTTGCGCCGACGATATCGGCTTCCTGGAAAGCGTCGGTACCAATGGCGTTCACGCCGACCTGGCCGGTGATGACCACCATCGGCACGGAATCCATGTTCGCGTCAGCGATCGGGGTGATCATGTTCGTGGCGCCCGGGCCGGACGTGACGATGCACACGCCGACCTGGCCGGTCGATACGGCATAGCCTTCAGCCGCGTGGCCTGCGGCCTGTTCGTGGCGCATCAGCACAAAACGGAAACCGGTCTCATCATTGATCGCATCGTAAACCGGCAGAATCGCACCGCCTGGAACGCCGAAAACATCCTTGACGCCCAGATCTTCCAGCGAACGTACCAGCGCTTCGGCGCCGGTCATCTTCTCGCCGTCAACAATGGTCTGCTTTTCAGTGGTTGCGGCTGCTTTGGGCATGCCGCTGAATGCCTGCAGAGGCGTAGGTAACACCATGTTCCCTCTCATGTTCGTTCGTGGAACTCTCTTACAGGGGTATGCTTCCGCGTTTCGGTGCACGCAATCAGCCGAACCCCATCATCGGAAAGCGGCGCAATCGCTTGTGGCGACTTGCGAATCGCAATCCTTCGCTAATAATCAGTCTATGCTATCGGCTGACAGGAGAATATGCCGGATTCGTGCCATATTCTGGCGCTTTGCGTTCCACGGTGGTATGAGAGGGTGGATTCGTAGCTGTTTTGTCCGCTTGCGACTACTTATTGTCGTTGCTGTCGTTGCCGTTGTTGCCGTGCTTGTGATGATGTTTGCGATGCTTACGGACGTTTTGTGCTTCAGACTTGCGATTATCCAGCGCCTTCCAACCTTCTTCAGCTGCGGCGAGTTGCGCCTTGCGTTTGCTGGTGCCTGTGCCGGTGCTGATGATTTCGTCGCTTTCGCCCAGCATGACGTTCGCGGTGAACACTTGCGCATATTCCGGACCGGAAACCGACATCTGGTAGCGCGGCTCGCCGAAGCCCATTCCATGCGCTTTGACGGTAAGCGAGGTTTTCCAATCGAGGGCAGGGCCTTCCGTGGCGACTTCCGCAAGCGTTTCGTCAACAAGATGATGCACAACGCGACGTGCCTCGTCAATGCCGTGCTGAATGAACGTTGCACCGATCAACGATTCGACGATATCGCACAAAATCGAGCTTTTATCGGCGCCGCCCTGATCGCTTTCGCCATGACCGAGCAGAATGTACGGGCCCGCATGTAGCTTTTCGCGGGCGATTTTGCTTAGGGATTCCTCGGAAACGGCTTTCGCTCGCATTTTCGCAAGCTGACCCTCGTTCATGTCGGGGTGCGCCTTGTAGAGGGTTTCCGTGGAAACGAGCTCAAGCACGGCATCACCGAGGAATTCCAAACGTTCGTAGTTTTTCGCGCCAGGATTCTCATGCGAGAAGGAGCGGTGGGTGAGCGCTTCGACCAGCAGGTCGGGTTCGAGCGTGGTGCCAAGCGCCTCAAGCAGCGCGTTGGCGGTCACCTCGCCTTCGGAAACGGCTGATGCGTCGATGTTGTTCTTGGTCATATTCGTCCTCGGTTTCGTAGTGGGTATGGGGCGGCGAAGCTCGCCGCACGGTTTCGGGACGTTGCGTACGTGGCAAAATGCCAGCGAATCTGGCCGATTGCTATGCAAACAACGATCTCGTTCAGTTTACTCTCTGCCCACGTCTAGGCGGAATAGGGCGGAAGCAGGGCAGGAAATAGGAAAGGGACAAGCGGAAAGGGACAAGTGGAAAAGAATGGGAATGAGACGGGTATGGCCGTGCTCTCAGCCTGAATCCGGCCTGAGATATGCAAAAACCCTGCCACCCGTCGATGGCAGGGTTCTCATGCTTTATGCCGTTACTCGGCAGCCACTCACTTGGTGTGGATGGAGCGGACAGCCTCGCGGTACACGCGGCCGCGGTAGGCGCCGCAGCTCGGGCAGGCCATGTGCGGCAGCGCCGGAGCGCCACAGTTCGGGCAGGTAACGGTCTGGGCGGCCTTGGCCTTCCAGTTTGCGCGGCGAGAATGAGTATTCGCGCGCGAGGTCTTGTACTTAGGCAGTGCCATTGTGTTTCCTCTGTTTCGTTCGAACGATTGAGCTTAAGCGTTCAGTATCTTAACTTGTGCTCCGTACAAACTGCAAAACTCGATCAGAAACCCATGCAAAAACCAAGTAAAATCAGCCTTGCCTGTACCCTGCTCGTATCCCGCCTGACGCCTAGTTGCACTAGGCCGAGCCTTTATTCGTTGCCTTTCAGCTGGGCCTTCAACCCCTCCAAAGCGGCGAAACGAATATCGGTCACATCATGATGATGGTCCGGTTCCTCGTTCAAATCGGCGCCGCACTGCGAGCACAATCCCAAGCAATCCGGTTTGCACAACGGCTGCAGCGGCAGTTCCTCAACCAACGTGTCACGCAGTAAAGCCTCGATGTCGGCCCAGGAGCCGCCTTCAAGCAGCGGATACGAATCCTCCGACTCGTCTTCGCCGGCAATAATGTCGACTTCCTCTTCCTTGGCGCCGCCCTTGCCGTTTTTGCCGCCCTTACCGGATGCAACGTTTGCGGACTTGTCTTCATAGGGGAAGAACGAGGTGACGTTCACCGTCCAATCGCGCTTGATCGGTTTCAGGCAACGGGTGCATTCCGCATGCACGGGGGCGCTGATGCGGGCGTTGAAAATCAAGCCGTCAACAATCGAATCAAACGATCCGACAACAGTAACGTCAGCACCCTCTTCAACGCCGACGATCTCATCGCCGATGCCGCTCGGCGCGGGGAAAGTCGCGTCGATCTCCTTGCTTTGCCCGGCTCGTGAAGCGACCTGCGCCACGGAAATCGCCCACGGGGAATCTTCGATACGTGCCATGTTCAGCCTTCCATTCAGCTTTCCGGATAGTCGTTTGCGTCAAGATGCGGCACATGCGTGCTCGCTTCGCGCTGGCGATCATACAGTACGTTCAATCCCGCCTGCACGTCGTTGCCAAGCTTGCCGAGCTGCTGTTGCAGCGTTTCCATCACCGTGGTGCAGTACTTGTCGGCTCCCTGCGTGAGATGGTCGGCCCTGGCTTGCGCCTGGTCGAGAATAGCACGTGCCTTCTGCCGTGCGATCTCGGTCACATTTTCCTGACCGGCGAGGAACTGCGCCTGTTCGTTGGCCTCACGTATAGTGTCGGCCGCACGCGATTGCGCGGATGACACGATGACGTTGGCTTGCGTCTGAGCGCTTTCCAAGCGTCGTTCCGATTCGCGCATCAATGCCGAGGCGCGTTCCAGCTGCACCGGCATCATTCTCTTCAACTGGTCGAGCTGTTCGGTGAACTCGTCACGGTCCACGCGCACGGTGCCGGGGGAGAACAGTATCGGTTTTGCCTCATCCAACGCCGATTCGAGCTTGTCGATGATGTCATACACGGTGGTGAACTCGTCACGGCTCAGATTGCCGGAATCCGTCAAAGGCGCGTCCGGGTCGAACGTGGTGCGCAAATCTGGCAAATCAGACATGGCGATCACCGGTCGCTGCGACGTCGTGTCATCGTCGACGCCGTCCGCAAGCGGATCGTAGCCCGTGGTCTCTTCACCCATCATGCCCTCTTTTCATTGTTGAGCGCTTCGCCGAGCAGCGGAATCACGCAATCGGGCACCATGCCAGTCACATCGCCGCCGTGGCGAGCCACATCTTTCACTATCGAACTGGAAATATGTTCCAAATCAGGTGCCGCCGGCAAAAACAGCGTTTCCACATCGGCAAGCTTGCGATTGACCAACGCCATACCCAACTCGGCCTCATAATCGCCATTCTGGCGAAGACCCTTCACAATAACCGTCGCGCCGACCTTTTTGCAATAGTCGGTAATCAGTCCGGTTGTTGAAGAAACCTTGATATTGCGGCAATTCCGCTTTTCAAGCGCCTTACGGATGATCTCAACGCGGGTCTCTTCGGAAAACATCGGTGTTTTCGCCGCGTTCACCGCCACCACGACATGCACTTCATCGAAAAAACGCGCGCAACGTTCGATGACGTCCAAATGTCCGGCGGTTACTGGGTCGTACGACCCGGGGCAAACTGCAATTGTCATAGCCTCAAGCGTACCGCGGTTGCGTGAAATTACGCGAAGTGTCGGCGAATATGTGGGTTTTCATGGCTATGATGGAGGCAGTGGTGCCGCGGTTGCGGCGTATTTGAGGAGTTGATTATGGCATTTTCGATGTTCGGGGATCGCGACGGCTTCATTGACGAGGCTGATCCGGTCTCGCCGCTTTCCAATCCGGATGCTGGTACCGGCACTGCGGTGCTGGAACGTCCCGAAGAGGAGACGAAGCTGGATGATGGCGGCAATGGTGATGCGGATCGTTTCGCACATTATGTGTCGCGCGATCGCATTGCCGAGTCCCGTCGCACCGGCCGACCGGTGGTGGCGTTGTGCGGCAAGGTGTGGGTGCCGAAGCGTGATCCTTCGCAGTTCCCGGTATGCCCGGATTGCAAGCGCATCTACGACGAAATGATGAACTCCGACTTCTGATCGTTTTTCTCATCGTATTTCTCATCGTATTTCTCGTCGTATGGTGATGTTGGAATTTCACTGAAATTTCCGAAGATTGCCGAACGTGATTACATATAAAAAATCTGCCGAGATGGTCTCTGTGTCGAAATTATTTTCGATAATTCAGATTGTCTCGGCAGATTTTTATTGCTGTTGTATTTTATTGTCGGCTTGCTTTTTTGAAATATCCGCGCTTAGCGCAGCGAGATTTCGTCGATGCGACGCAGTTCCTCATCGCTGAACGTGGTGTTCTTCAACGCGCCGATATTGTCGAGCAACTGCTGCGGGCGGGACGCGCCGACAAGCACGGAGGTCACGTAACCGTCGTGCAGCAGCCATGCGAGCGCCATTTCGGCAAGCGTCTGACCACGTTCGGCGGCAAGGTCGTTCAGATCGCGGATTTGCTGCAGACGTTCCGGCGTCAACGCGCTTTCCTGCAAGAATCGGCCGTCATGTGCGATGCGGCTGTCTGCGGGCACGCCGTTGAGGTAACGGTTCGTGAGCAGGCCCTGTTCGAGCGGTGAGAACGTGATGAGGCCTTTGCCGAGCTTTTTGGCGGTTTCCTTCAGTCCGTTGCGTTCCACAGTGCGGTCAAAAATGTTGTAACGGTTCTGGTTGATGATGAACGGCACATGCAGTTCGTCAAGGATCGCGGTGGCTTTTTCGAGCGTCGGACCGTCGTAGTTGCTCAAGCCAACATATAGCGCTTTGCCGCTTTGCACGGCGGTTGCCAGTGCGCCCATGGTTTCTTCGAGCGGTGTGGAGGAATCCATGTGGTGATGGTAGAAAATGTCGACGTAGTCGAGGCCGAGACGTTCGAGGCTCTGATCGAGAGAGGCGAGCAGATATTTGCGGCTGCCGAGATCGCCATAGGGGCCGAGCCACATTTCGTAGCCGGCTTTGGTGCTGATGATCAGTTCGTCGCGATGATGATGGAAATATTCGTGCAGCAGACGGCCGCAGTTCTTCTCGGCGCTGCCCGGTTCGGGACCGTAATTGTTGGCGAGGTCGAAATGCGTGATGCCGTTGTCGAATGCGGTGAACACAATGTCACGCATGGTGGCGTATGGCGTAATATCGCCGAAATTATGCCAAAAACCGAGTGAAACCGCTGGGAGTTTCAGACCGCTTGCGCCTACATGGTTGTACGTCATGGAGTCGTATCGGGTGGGTGACGGCGTGTAGACGGTGGTCGGTTCGAGCATTGTTCCTCCTTGAAGACTCTGCGCATTTCGCTGTGCGCCGTGCTGCTTGAGTTGGCGCATATCGTGAGTTTGTCGACGATACTATCGTCGCACTTCAAGTAAACTTGAATGCAAATATCGTCGATAGTGTGTTTTTCGATGATTGTCGTTCGCAGGAAATCGCAGGAAACTGCCGATATGGCAATCGCAAGAAATCGCACAATCGCAGAAAACGTAGAAATGAGACGGGAAGATGGCAACATATACGATTCGTGAGGTTGCACAACGATTCCATGTGCAGACGTCAACCTTGCGCTATTACGAGGATCAGGGGCTGCTGTGCAATGTGGAACGCGACGATGCTGGGCGGCGCGTGTACACCGACGCGCATATTGGGCGGCTCAAGGCGATCGCCTGTTTCAAGCATGCGGGCATGAGCATCGATGAGCTCAGGCGCTTCTTCGCATACGAAAAAGACGAGCGCGCACATATCGCGGACATGTTGGAATTGTTGGAATCGCGGCATCAGGCGATTTTGGAGCAGCGGGCCGCGCTGGAAGAAGCGTATATGCATGTGTTGCGCAAACTGCACTTGTATCGCGATATTCAGCGCAGTATCGAAACCGGCGGGCCGCACCCGGATTGGGCGAATTACGATGGCAAGGATTTTCGAGCCGACGATCGGTGAGGATTGGCGACGGTTGGTGAAGATCGGTGCCGTCCGGCGGCGTCCGGTTGGCGAAGGCCAAAACGGTGAGGTTCGGTGACGTCCGGTGAGAATCAGCAAACAAAAGGTGCGGAACCGTAAACTACGGTTCCGCACCTGATAGCAATTGTTGCGTCTTGTCTTGCAGCGGCTTGTTCGAGTTGCGGCGGTCTTGCTTCTCTTACTTCAGCAAGGTGGCTACGGACGGCAGCAGAGCACGCAAGGCCTTGCCGCGGTGGGAAATGGCGTTCTTTTCGGCCGGTTCCATCTGTGCGGACGTGAGTTTCTCGCCGGCTTCGATGGCGCGGGCGGGCTGATCGTCGGGCACGAATAGCGGGTCATATCCGAAACCATGCTCGCCATGAGGCTCATGCAGCAGCACACCCGGCATTTCGCCGGTTTTCACAGTCTCGCTGCCAATCGCATAACGGCCGTTTGCACCGGCGCCAGCTTCGGTTTCCGGCATCACCAGCGCGGCCGCGCAACGGAAACGCGCAGTACGCTTGGCGTCCGGAATGTCGGCCATCTGCGCGAGCAGCAGCGCATTATTGGCTTTGTCGTCGCCATGCCTGCCTGCCCAACGTGCGGAAAGAATGCCGGGAGCATTGCCCATCACGTCCACAATCAGGCCGGAATCGTCGGCAATCGCCGGGCAGCCTGTGCGCGCGGCCACGTCACGGGCCTTGATCAGCGCGTTCTCTTGGAAGGTCACGCCGTCTTCCACCGGATCCGGCAGATTCAGCGAACCGGCGGAAACCAGCTCCACCTGAGCCGCGTCCGCACCTAGGCAATCTTCCAGAATGCGATTGATTTCAGCGAGTTTGCCTTCGTTATGGGTTGCGACGATGATTCTCACGTTCCGATTCCTTTCGTTGCTTCGTCGATGTCAGCTTGCCTGACATGCGTCTGACATGCGTCTGACGTGCCTGGCCGACGGTCGGCCTGCGGAGGCCAGCCTACAGTCGGATTGCGTTCGGCTTGCGGCCGTTTCAGTCCTGTGCGAGCGCGGCCTGCTGCGCGGCCTGCAGTTCCTTGTTGCCCTTTTCCGCCAGATCAAGCAGCACGTTAAGCTCGGTGCGGTTGAACGGGCGATGCTCCGCGGTGCCCTGAATCTCAATGAATTCGCCGGAGCCGGTCATGGCCACGTTCATGTCGGTCATAGCCTTGCTGTCTTCGATATACGGCAGATCAAGCATCGGCTTGCCGTCGATTACGCCCACGGACACGGCGGAAACGCTGTCTTTGATCACGCGGTCGGCAGACTTGATGTGCTTGTGCTTCTCGGCCCAATGCATGGCGTCCACGAGCGCCACATATGCGCCGGTGATCGATGCGGTTCGGGTGCCGCCGTCAGCCTGCAGCACGTCGCAGTCGATCTGCACCTGGTTTTCGCCGAGCGCCTTCATGTCGACCACGCCACGCAGGCAGCGTCCGATCAGTCGGCTGATCTCGTGCGTGCGTCCGCCGATCTTGCCGCGCACAGATTCGCGATCAGTGCGGTCTGCGGTGGCTCGCGGCAGCATCGCATATTCTGCGGTGACCCAGCCCAGGCCGGAGTCCTTGCGCCAACGAGGCACGCCTGCGGTGAACGTAGCCGTGCACATCACGCGTGTATTGCCGCATTCCACAAGCACGGACCCCTCCGGAACGTCCGTGAAATGACGGGTGATACGCACCGGACGCAGCTCATCCACCTTACGTCCGTCCGCGCGAATTATCGTCTGCCCGTCCAACATGTCTTTAATCGCTACCATCGCTGATTTCTCTGCTTTCGATTGATTACACGATCAACAATCGCTTGTATTTTCCGAAAAAACAGTATCACCAGCCGAAAACCCATCTTGAGGTGCGTGAATCGTTCGTAATTGTCTTGCGATCATTTTGCGTCGTTTTCCGCGTTTATCTCACGTAATACAGGCATTCAAGCACGTATGATGGAGTGAAAACCTGTGCTTGGCCACAGCGAGGCCTACGCTCATGGTCAGTTTCACCAAAAGTCAGAAAGGCTTTGGAAATGCTGGATTATTCACCTGCGCTCATGACCGACATGTACGAATACACCATGCTTGACGCGTGTCTGAGGGACGGCACCGCCAATCGCAAGTGCGTATTCGAAATTTTCACCCGTCACCTGCCGATTGGCCGCCACTACGGAGTAGCCGCCGGGCAAGGACGCATTCTTGACGCGCTTGAAAACTTTCATCTTGACGATAATGATCTGAAATTCCTTGCAGATCGCAAGGTGGTGGGCCCTGAAACCATCAAATGGCTTGAGAATTTTCATTTCTCCGGTTCAATCAAGGGCTATCGCGAAGGTGAGATGTTCTTCCCGAATTCACCGATTCTGCAAGTCGAAGGCACGTTCGGCGAGTGCACACTGCTGGAAACGCTGCTGCTGAGCATTCTGAATTACGATTCTGCGGTTGCGTCGGCGGCGTCCCGCATGGTCAGCGCCGCGAAGGACCGCCCGTGCATGGATATGGGCGGTCGCCGAACGAACGAGTGGGCCGCCGTTGCCGCAGCCCGCGCCGCCGTAGTGGGCGGTTTCAAAGGTACGGCCAATCTGCTGGCCGCGCAAATGTATGGCTTGAAGGCCATTGGCACGGCCGCGCACTGCTTCACGCTAGTGCACGATGACGAGCGGAGCGCGTTCGAATCGCAGATCGCCGCGCTTGGCAAGAACACCACGCTGCTGGTCGACACGTACAACATTGAAGAGGCTGTGAAGACGGCGGTTGAAGTGGCCGGCCCAGAATTGGGCGGCGTGCGCATCGATTCCGGCGACTTGGCGTCGCTGGCGCAGCGTGTGCGTAACCAGCTGGACGCGCTGGGAGCCACCAATACGAAGATCACCGTCACCAACGATTTGGACGAGTATGCGCTCGCATCGCTGCAGACTGCGCCGGTCGATTCGTATGGCGTGGGCACTATGCTCGTCACCGGATCGGGCGCTCCGACCTGCGCGATGGTGTACAAGCTGACCGAACGCGAAAATTCCGCTGGCGACATGCAGCCGGTGGCCAAGAAGTCGAAAGACAAGGCCACGGTTCCGGGACGCAAGCTCGCCTTCCGCTCGTACGAATATTCGCTGGCCGACTGCGAACATGTGATTTCCGGATCCGAAAAGCAGCTTGCCTCCTATCAGCCGGAAGAAGGCTGGAAGGATCTGCTGGTCGACTATGTGACCGACGGCGAAATCAACTCCGACTATCAGGGGCACGAAGCCATCGTCAACGCGCATAATTATCGTGCTCAGGCACTGGCCGAACTGCCAATCGGCGCGCAAAGCCTCATGAAGGGCGATCCGGTGATCCCCACCGAAATCACAGTCCTTTGACTCGTGCTACCATCATGCTGGTTGCGTACGGCAATCAATCTCGTAATCAACCAGCATGAAGGGGTAGGATTACATGCGAGCATTTTCTCTGGTTACGTTGAGTCCGGAGGCGTTTGACGATTTTTCCGCACACCACCCGGACGGCAACTTCCAGCAAACCTCCGCTGCAGGCCGTCTGCGTGCCGCCCAAGGAATCGAAGTGGAATATCTTGGCGTTCAAGAAAACGGCAAAATCGTTGCGGGATCGCTGTTCGAAACGCATCGCAGCCGCCTTTCCACATTCAGTGTGGTGCATGACGGACCATTGTGCGACTATCGTGATCGCGAATTGACCGAATACTTCATGACCCAGCTGAAGCAGCATGCGAAGGCGAAAGGTTCCGCACAGATGGAAATCGTGCCGGAAATGCCATACTGCCTGCATGATTCGCGCGGCGGTGAACTGCCAGCTGACCAAGGTGGTGCTCCTGCTGAGGATGCCGTGGAAACGTTGAAAAACCTCGGCTTCATGCATGACGGCTTCACGATCGGCTACACTGCGGTGCCGCGCTGGCGCTACTTGAAAGACCTGACTGGCATTACCGACGAAAAGTCACTGCTCAAGTCGTATGACAAGCGCACGCAGTGGAGCGTGAAACGTGCCGCATCCATGGGCGTGCATGTGCGCGAACTGGGTGAAGACGAGCTGCAGGTGTTTGCCGACATCGAGCAGGCCACCGCCGAACGTCGCAATTTCGAATATCGCGGTGAAGCGTACTTCCGCAAGTTCAAACAAGCCTATGGCAGCAAAGCTCACTTCATGGTGGCGCAGATTCACATCGGCGAATACATTGCCGACATGGAATCCAAGCGTGATGTCTTGCAGAAGAAGGTCGATACGCTGCAGTCCAAATACGATGAGCATCCGACCACCAAAACGGGACGTCAGCTAGGGGAGGAGTCCCGCAACCTTGCGGCGGCGGAAAAGCGTTTGGCTGAAGCGGCCGAGTATGCCAAAGATGGTGACGTGCTTCCGGCGGCGGCCTCCCTGTTCGTGGAACATGCGCGTGAAACGGTGTATCTGTTCTCTGGCAGCGTGGAGAAGTACAAGCCGTTCTACGCTTCCGCGCTTGTGCAACATGACGCCATGCTGCACCTGTGCGTGGAGCGTGGCGTGACCCGCTACAACTTCTACGGCATCGACGGCGTATTCGATGATCCGAACAGCGAAGGCCGTGGCGTGCTCGAATTCAAGCAAGGCTTCAACGGGTATGTTGAGGAACTTATGGGTTCGTTCGTGCTTCCCGTGCGCCCGTTGGCGTTCAAGTTCAAGACTGTCGTACGCAAACTCCTTCGCCGCTAGCTCGTCATTCGCATGGAGGTCTCTGGGCGCGGACTTATAAGCGCGCGAGGGTTATGTGAACGTGGTTGACGGCGGCTGCAGGTCAGACTAGGTTATCTCCCTTGGGAAATGGGGCTTTTAGCCGGTTTGAATAATGAAAGGCAGCGCGGATCATGGTGCGAGAAATGGATGTGAGTGAGGAACAAGAGCGAGAATCGTCTGAATGGAATGTGCGTGAGCTGAGCGCCGATGAATTTGATGCGCTTTCTGCTGCGAGCGAGTACGGCGGATTCCAGCAGACTTCCGAAATGGCGGTTTTGGCGCAATCTGAAGGCATGCAGACGCAATACGTTGGATTGGTGGATTCGCACGATGCTCCGGTGGCGGGAGCGTTGGTGGCCTTTTCACAAGGGCGTTTCGGCATGGAAGGTTCGTTGTGGCTTGGCCCGTTGTGCAATGGGAATGACAGCGAGCGGATGACCGCGTTGACCGACGGTTTGCGCGAGGTTGCCGAACGGGTTCACGCCATCAGTCTGACGTGCTGGCCCAACCAAGTGTATTGCGTTCGTGATTCGCAAGGCAAGGCTGTGACCGAACCCAATGATGCGATGGTGCGGGAGTACGAGCGGCTGGGTTGGAAGCATGCTGGCTTCACCCGTGGGTACGATGCCCTGATGAACCGTTGGAATTACGTCAAGGACCTGAGTGAGTTCTCGGACGCCGGCGGACTGCTCGCTTCGTATGCGAAGAACACGCGTCGTAACGTCAAGATCGCGCGGAACAGCGGCGTGGAGGTTCGACGCCTGAATCGCAGCGAGTTGAATGTGTTCCACGATATTTGCGAGCTGAGTAGCGAACGCCAGCATTTCGCCAACCGTAGCCTTGATTATTTCGAACGCGTATATGATGCGTTTGGAGACAAGGCCGAATTCATGGTGGCGGAAGTGCATCTTGACCGCTATTTGCAGTCCTGGGAAGAAAAGCTGGCGAAGTTCTCGAAAGACGTGGAACGCTTGGAGCGTTCGCTTGAGCATACGAAGTACCCGGATGATGTGCGCAAGAAGCTCGATACGGCTCAGAAGAATGTGAAGTCCGCACAACGCCGCATTGAGGATGCGAACGAGCGCATCGCTCGTGATGGCGAAGTGGTACCGGTCGCCGTAGGTCTGTTCATGTGGCATGAGCGCGAGCTGGTGTATTTCTCCAGCGGATCTGACGATCGTTACGCCAAGTTCTACGCGCCCACCGCCTTGCAGCATGAGATGATGTCGCGTTGTTTGGAACGCGGAGTGACGCGGTACAACTTCTATGGCATTTCGGGTGTATTCGACGATCCGGAAGACGATGGACGTGGCGTGTTGGAGTTTAAGCAGGGCTTCAACGGCTATGTGGAGGAGTTGCCGGGCGAATTCACGCTTCCTGTGAGCAAGCTGCGCTACGGCGTGAACGATTTGGCCCACAAACTCCTTCGCCGCTAGCTCGGGGGTGCTGGGGCTGCTTGGCGCGACGCGGATTTGCGCGGGGTGAGTTTTTCTGATACGCTTTGTGTCCTGTGCGCGGATGGCGTGTGCTTACCGGGCATTGCCACTTTAGCTCAGTCGGTAGAGCGGCTCACTCGTAATGAGCAGGTCGACAGTTCGATTCTGTCAAGTGGCTCCAGTGCCCTAGATGTGAAAGCATCTAGGGTTTTGCATATCAGGAGCATTTCGCTCCGGTATGGCTACTTGCGCGAGTGGCGGAATTGGTAGACGCGCAGGATTTAGGTTCCTGTGTCTTTGACGTGTGGGTTCAAGTCCCATCTCGCGCACTTTCAGAAAATGGCGGCAGCCTGCCTGTTCTTGGCCATCGCAGACCATTCAATAAGCCTTTTTGAGAACATTTTGAGAACATTTCGCACGTTTGCGTCCCGATTCTTCCAGTGACTGGGGGATTTGGGGCGTTGGGGAGCCTGCGAGCGGGTGGATTGTTCCAGTGAATGGGGAATCAGGACGTTGAGAGGCGCGCAAGCGGGAGGATTGTTCCACTCACTGGGGGATTCGGTGCGCTGAGGGGCTTGTTGGCGGGATGATTCCTCCAGTGAGTGGATGTTTTTTCCCGCTGGGGTGGCTTTGGGCGGGTGGATTCTTCCAGTGGGTGGGAAATTAGGGCGCGGCAGGGAGTCGGCTTGGTGGCGGGGGATGCTCCTAAGATGACTGTGGGTAGGAAGAGGAAGAGAAGCTTAAGGATTAGGGGGAGTGTTGTGTCTGCGCTGATTCAGCCTGTTGCGTTGCTGCTGATTATCCTCGCCGGATATTTGTTCAAGCGTGCCGGTCTGTTCAAGGATCGCGATTATCGCATTATGCAGACCGCTATTTTCAATTTGGTGCTGCCGGGTGCGATCGTCTATTCGTTTGCTACGAATCCGCATGATTCCAGCCTGTTGCTGATTTCGCTGTTCGGCCTGATCGTTGCGTTCATTCCGCCGGTCGTGGTTTTCCTGACGTCCCGCCATCGTCCGGTGCAGGATCGCGCGTTCATGATGTTGAATGGCTCCGGCTTCAACGTTGGCTGCTTCTGTTTCCCCGTAGTGCAGGCTTTTCTTGGCACAGGCGCGATCGTGCCCGCCGCCATGTTCGACATTGGCAATTGCGTGATGGTTGCCGCCGGCACGAATGTGATGACGCAAACGCTGTTGCATATCAAGCCTGGCACGCCGCTTATCGAGCAGTATCAGGGCAATGCGCCCACGCTCCCGCATGTGAAGCTGAGAGACAAGGATGCCAAGTGTCTTGCCCGCAAGGCTTTGGCCCGCAATGTGTTCAAGGGGTTCTTCGGCTCGGTTCCGTTCGATACGTACTTGGTGATGATTATTCTCACGCTCGTTAACGTGAAGATTCCTGACATTATCGCCACGCTTGTGCAGCCGCTTTCGAACGCGAATTCGTTCTGCGCGATGCTGATGGTGGGCATGCTTATGGATTTGCCGTCTGGCAGGCAGGATGTGTTGAAGCTTCTCAAGGTGATTGGTTGGCGACTGCCGTTCGGTATTGCGTTTGCCGCTGCGGCTTGGCTGCTGCTTCCGTTCAGTGCTGAGATTCGTGAGACGGCCGCCATGTGCTGTCTGGCGCCGATTGCCGTGTTTTCCACGCTGTTTACCGACAAGGTGCTTGGCAATGCGAAGCTTGCTGGTTTTACGCTGTCGATTACTGCGATTATCAGTTTGCTGATGATGACCGGCGCTCACTTCTTGTTCGTCGCGCTCGCATGAGAGCGGCAAGAAGATTTTTACCGGGGCCCATGCTGAGCGCTTTGGTCTGGTCGGGTTCTGCGGTGGGGATTTGGTGCCGGCGTACGGTCGATTGCGTAGAAGTGTGACGAAGGCTTACGGCGGAACTGTGCATACGATTTCAGTAAGCGTCAAAAGTATGCTTGGCGAAGATGGAAGTGGTCGGAACCGCGCTATATTGCGAATCCTAGCGAATGTGTTAACTCGGGAAACATTTTTGTGTTGTTCTGTCTTATTTTGTGAGTATCTTGTGAGGTGAAGAGATACGGAATGCGACGTACGGAAATCTACGAAGATCCGTAGCTTGTTCCGCTTCATAGTGATGATGAAAGGACCTAATACCATGGCCATCAATCCTCCTGTTGACGCCACCAAGACCCCGGAGTGGGCCGCACTGCAGAAGCACTACGATGAGCTGCAGTCCGAAGGCATCAGCCTCAAGCAGTGGTTCGCCGATGACGCCGAGCGCGTCGAGAAGCTGAGCTTCGATGCGGGCGACCTGCACTTCGACCTATCCAAGAACCTGATCAAGCCGGAAACCCTGCAGCTGTTCGCGGACCTCGCCAAGGCCGTCAAGCTCGACGAGCGCACCAAGGCCATGTACACCGGCGTGCACATCAACAACACCGAAGACCGTGCCGTGCTGCACACCGCACTGCGCCGCCCGGCCGAAGACGAAGGCAAGTACATCGTTGACGGACAGGACACCGTCAAGGACGTGCGCGAAGTGCTCGGCCGCATCTACGCCTTCGCAGACAAGGTTCGCTCCGGCGAATGGACCGGCGTTTCCGGCAAGAAGATCGAAACCGTGGTCAACATCGGCATCGGCGGTTCCGACCTGGGTCCCGTCATGGTGTACGAAGCGCTGAAGCCGTACGCTGACGCAGGCATCTCCGCACGCTACATTTCCAACATCGACCCGAACGATTTGGCTGAAAAGACCAAGGGCCTCGACCCGGAGACCACTCTGTTCATCGTTGTTTCCAAGACCTTCACCACCTTGGAAACCCTGACCAACGCTCGTGAAGCCCGCACCTGGCTGCTCGACGCCCTCAAGGCTGCCGGCGCAGTCGACGGCTCCGACGAGAAGAACGCCGAAGCCATCAAGAAGCACTTCGTCGCCGTCTCCACCAACCTGGAGAAGGTCGCCGAGTTCGGCATCGACCCGGCCAACGCCTTCGGCTTCTGGAATTGGGTTGGCGGCCGCTACTCCGTGGACGCCGCCGTCGGCACCTCCCTCGCTGTGGTGTTCGGACCGGAACGCTTCGAAGAGTTCCTGCACGGCTTCCACGAGATCGACGAATACTTCGCCAACACCCCGTTCGAGAAGAACGTGGTCGTGCTGCTCGGCATGCTGAACGTGTGGTACCGCAACTTCTTCAAGGTCGCCTCCCACGCCGTGCTGCCGTACGACCAGTACCTGCACCGCTTCCCGGCCTACCTGCAGCAGCTGACCATGGAATCCAACGGCAAGTCCGTGCGTTGGGACGGCACCCCGGTCACCTCCGAAACCGGCGAAATCTTCTGGGGCGAGCCGGGCACCAACGGCCAGCACGCCTTCTACCAGCTGATCCACCAGGGCACCCAGCTGATCCCGGCCGACTTCATCGCGTTCGTGAACACCCCGAACCCGACCAAGGATGGCGATCAGGACGTGCACGAGCTGTTCCTCGGCAACTACTTCGCACAGACCAAGGCTCTGGCCTTCGGCAAGACCGCTGACGAAGTGCGCGCAGAAGGCACTCCGGAAGAGATCGTTCCGGCCCGCGTGTTCACCGGCAACCGCCCGACCACCTCCATCTTCGGTGTGGCACTGACCCCGTTCGCACTCGGCGAGCTCATCGCCCTGTACGAGCACATCACCTTCGTTGAAGGCACCGTGTGGGGTCTGGATTCCTACGATCAGTGGGGCGTTGAGCTGGGCAAGCAGCTCGCCAAGCAGATCACTCCGGCCATCTCCCAGGATGACGAGGCTCTGGCTGCTCAGGACGCCTCTACCCAGTCCCTGATCCAGTTCTACCGCGCAAATCGCAAGTTCTGATTTCTAGGGAAACCGGAACGCTGCGTTCAGCGACGTGCATAGCGCCGTAGCGCAATAACTTCCAAAGGGCTCTGCATTTCGGTGCAGAGCCCTTTTCATTACCCCTGAATCATCATTTTCAAATATCCAAGTTTTGCATTTCGTGCGAAATCAGCACCATGAAGTTCTGCATATCGTACATGGAAGTAGCGTTTTCCGCAGAAAATAGCCATTCTTTAAATAATCAATCATCAAGAACTTTTGCGGCGAGTTTTGGACGGCATGAGGTCTGGTGGATGAGGTATTTTTGAGTATTGCTATGCCGGGACTCAGGACGCCGCATAATCCTGAATCCCTTCGGGTCCAGCCGAAAACGATCGCAAGATTGAGTGGAATATTGCACGAACGCAAACTTTGCGAACGCAAGTTGCCGCGATTTTCGGCGGATTGGCAATCCTTCGCAGGCAGACCTGCGAAGAACATACCAGGCAGAACGATTTTGCGAAAATCGTGAAGCCCTTACCTGTGCGCTGATATGCGGCGGCGACTCGAGGAAACACAATGGTTAACGCTATTGAGGCATTTGACGCCAAGCACATGAAGCCGGCCGAGGAAATCCCGGCATTCCGTCCGGGTGACACCGTTGAAGTCAACGTGAAGATCCAGGAAGGCAACAACTCCCGTATTCAGGCCTTCACCGGCGTTGTGATCGCTCGTCAGGGCGGCGGCGTTCGTGAAACCTTCGTTGTGCGCAAGATCAGCTTCGGCACCGGTGTGGAGCGCCGCTTCCCGCTGCACTCCCCGGTCATCGACTCCATCAAGCTGGTCCGCAAGGGCCGCGTGCGTCGTGCCAAGCTGTACTACCTGCGCAACCTGCGCGGTAAGGCCGCTCGTATCGCCGAGCGCCGCGACAACTCCGAGAAGTGAGTTTCAAACGCAAATAAAGCGTGAAATTGGCCCTCAGCCTTACGGCAGGAGGGCCTTTTGCTATTCTTGGCCGCTATGATAAGGGTCAGTGTGCAAACCGGACGATAAAGGAATCATGTATGAAGCATGCCGAAGAAAAAAACAATGGCGGCGAAAGCTTTGGCTTGCGCGACACCCTGGTTTGGTGCGGAATTCCTATTATCGTCGTGCTGCTGATACGTGTTTTCCTGATCGGATTCTACGTGATTCCTTCCGAATCCATGATGAACACCATCGAACCAGGCGACCGAGTGATCACCTCGAAACTCACCCCGAAAGTCTTCGACCTGAAACGCGGCGACGTGGTGGTGTTCAAAGACCCCGACCACTGGCTGCAGCAGGAAGACAACAGCAAATTCGGCGGCGACTACCTCATCAAACGACTCATCGGACTGCCAGGAGACACCGTAGCTTGCGAAGGACCGGGCAAGCCGATCACCGTCAATGGCGTGGCGATTGACGAAAGCTCATACATTCGCCCAGGCGTGGACCCCAGCTCATTCGCGTTCAGCGTGACCGTGACCGAAGGACACGTGTTCGTTATGGGCGACAATCGCGCCAATTCCGCCGATTCTCGCTACCATCAGAACGATTCCTCACATGGACTCGTGCCTATTTCCGACGTAGTGGGTGTTGGACTCGCGAGATATTGGCCATTGAACCGTATCAGCGGGCTCGATTCGCACCATGAAGTGTTCGCCGACGTTCCGGAAGGAGGCTCGGCGGTCTGATGGCGGTTTCCGTAATTCCCACATTGGATTTGGAACGCGCTATTGCCGAACAGGGCTACGATGTGATCGTCGGCTTTGACGAGGTAGGGCGTGGATCTCTCGCAGGGCCGGTAATGGTTGGTGCGGCTGCGATTTGGGCGCGTGACTTGGATGGGTCGGCTGGAGCTTCGCAAGGAGACTCGCAGGAATCTTCGCCTCTGGAAGTGCCGAAAGGCGTGGCCGACTCCAAAATGCTGACCGAACACAAGCGCGAAGCCATCTTCGACGAACTCGAACAATGGTGCGCCGCATGGGCGGTCGGAGCAGCCTCCAATACGGAAATCGACGAATGGGGTATTTCGTACGCACTCGGCGTGGCGGCACTGCGGGCGCTCGCCGAAGCGGAACGCAAGCTTGGCATTGGCGGGAGTGGATCTGCTGGAATTGCAGGATCTTCTGAATCATCGGAAGCGTTGAACAATCTGAAAATCGGCGCGATTCTTGACGGTCCGAACGACTACATCACCAAAGCACTCAACACCTTCGACGCGCCCGACGTGCCAATTCCGGCGGACGTGACCTGCAAAGTCAAAGGCGACCGGCATTGCGCGACCGTGGCGACGGCGGCCGTCATCGCCAAAGTCACACGAGACCGACTCATGGTCAAACTCGCCGCGCAGCCGCAATATGCGCCTTACGAATGGGCCAACAACAAAGGCTACGGATCGGCGGCCCACCGCGAAGCCATCGCCGAACATGGACCCAGCGACCTGCACCGCCTTTCCTGGCACCTCGTCTGACATACGGCATCTCATCCGCAGTCCGCGATTACGCTAATCCTTGCGGATGATGCATGCCGGAAGGAAACCTGTAAGTTCATCCCGCCGTCTGATGGCCGGCACCAATCCGTTTCCGTACCGTAGGAAACATGGAACACATACTTCAGGCGACCGATCTGGTCATGGATTATTCGACCCAACAGGCGACACCAAATGCCACACACATGCTGGCGCTCAATCACGTGGATTTCGGCATCCAGGCAGGCGAAAGCATCGCGGTCATGGGACCGTCCGGTTCCGGCAAATCGACGTTACTGCACGCACTCGCCGGCATCATCACCCCGACAGCCGGCAATGTGATGTTTCGCGGTGCCAACCTGGCGCGGTTGAGCGACGCTGACCGTACCAAACTGCGCCGCAGCGCCTTCGGTTTCGTCTTCCAATCCGGACAGCTGCTGCCGGAACTGCCGGCCATCGAAAACATTGCGTTGCCGATGATGCTGGGCGGCGCAAGCTACCAGCAGGCCACCGACACGGCCATGCTATGGCTGGAACGATTGGGATTGCGCCAGCTCGCGCAACAACGTCCCGGCGAAATGAGCGGCGGCCAGATGCAGCGCATCGCCATCGCACGTGCGCTCGCCGCGCAGCCGGCAGTCATCTTCGCCGATGAACCGACCGGCGCGCTCGACCAGACCACCGGCCACGAAATCATGAGCATTCTCATGCGGACCGCACGACAGACCGGCGCGGCCGTGGTCGTGGTGACGCACGATTCGAATGTGGCCGCATTCTGCGATGCCACCGTTACCATGCGTGACGGCAGGCTGAGCTCGCCGCAGCAATCCCAACCTACCGCCGGAGACGCACGATGAACATGTTCCGATTATGGCGATTGTTCCACCGCTCCGGCACCCGCGGCACATCCGGCCGCACCTCTGCGCTGGCCGTCGTTGCCTTCGCATCCGCCACCGCAGTCTTCCTAACCGTGCTCGGAGGCCTGCATGGCTTCATCTGGCGGGCCTCCGCCGACCACACGTTCGGTTGCATGATCGATTCCAACAGGTGCGCGCCCGGTACATACGAAACATGGTCCAAAGCCCTGGCGCACGTCGACAAGCTCGTCGCCACGGTCGGCGACGGCCATTGGACGGCCGACCAGGCCACAGCCGTCATGAACACCTATTCCGACGGCTATGTGATGCTCGCCGCATTCGCCAGTCTGCTACTCATCGTGCCGTTCGTGGCGCTCGCCGGCTCGGCGGCCCGTCTCGCGGCCTCCCGCAGGGACGCACGTCTCGCCGCACTGCGACTTGCGGGCGCCACCACCGCGCAGGTCACGAAACTCACCGCGCTCGATGCGGGTGGCCAGGCTCTGCTTGGCGCGCTGGTTGGCATGGCCGGCTACTTCGCGCTGATACCGGCGATCATGCTGCTCGACTTCCAAAACCAGCATTTCACCTTCGAACAGTTGTGGGTGGGACTGCCTGCCCTGGCGGCTGTGACCGTCGGAGTCACGCTGCTTGCCTTGGTCTCCGCGCTGGTCGCCCTACGCCGCGTGTCCATCACCCCGCTTGGCGTGATGCAACGTACCGGACAACCCATGCCGTCCGCATGGCGCGCACTGATTTTTCTTGCCGTGTTGGCCGTAGGCTACCTGCTGCTCAACAGCATCTCCGCATTCGCGCACTTGGGTCAGATGGTGGTCTACGCCATCATCTTCGGCGTCTTCTTCCTCGGCTTCGCCATGGTGAACGTCGTCGGTACCTGGGTGGTGGCGATGCGCGCCAGATCGCGTGCGAAACACCCGAAGGACGCGGCCACTATGATTGCCATGCGCCGTATCCTCGACAATCCCAAGCGTGCTTGGCGCAACGTGTCCGGTGTGGCGCTCGCTGTGTTCATCGCGGGGATGACGTCGGTGTGCGGATTGCTCGCCACCGGAATCGGAGGCAACCACGACCCGTTCGACCCATCTATGCTGTACATGCGCGATATGGCGATGGGTGGTTTCCTGACGCTCGCCTTTGCCGCGGTGCTCGCCGCCGTCAGTTCCGGCGTGATGCAGACGGGCAACGTCTACGACCAGGCCGACGAGTACCGCATGCTTGCGTTGGAAGGCACGGATGAGGCGACGCTCGACAAGGCACGCATGATGGAAGTGATCACCCCGCTCAACACGGTGATGGCCGTTTCGTTGGGGTGCTCGGTGTTGTTGCTGTTTCCGATTCTGGCAACGTCGTTGCTCAATCCGGCTTCGTTGCTTACGTTGGCCGCGGGAATCGGCTTGTGTTATGCGTTGATGGTGCTCGGAGGGTGTGCCGCGAATCATGCGGCGCACGGGCTCGGTCATGCCGGCTACCGTACGGACGATTGATGGCCTCGCCGCGGCGGTCGTGGATACCGCGGCAAGGACTGGCGAGGTCAGCCGAGCAGCACCGCGATGATTGCGATGAAGATCGGTGAGGTCAGTGTCGAGAAGAGAATGCCGTCGCGTGCGAACGAGAGACCCACGTTGTACCGCGCCGCGTAGTTATAGACGTTCTGCCCGGTCGGTAGGGCGGCGAGCACCACGCACGCGTACAATGTGGCGCCGCGGAAGCCCATCACGAAATACGACAGCAGGAACGCGATGATTGGCATCACGATGTTCTTCAACGCCGCTACCGTGAACACCGCGGGAATGTTCGACTTGTCCTGCAGCGGCTTCGTGCCGTGCAACGACATGCCGAATGCCATCAGAATCATTGGCACTGCGGAATCGCCGATCATGTCGATCGGATCGTAAATACAGTCCGGCACCACGAAATGACCGGCTTTTGCGGAAATCGCGGATACGGCGATGCCCAGCAGCGAACCGATAAGCAGCGGCTGATGCAGCGGCTGCTTCAGAATCTCCCTCGTGGAGACCTTGCCTTTGGTGGTCACATCGAGCACGGTCAGGCCGATCGGTGTGAACACCGCCTGTTGCATGACCAGAATCGGCGCGACCAAAGCGGGATTGCCCAGAATGTATGTGGCGATCGGCAGACCGATGTTGTTGGAGTTCAGATACAGCGAATTCAACGCGCCGATGGTGGCATCCGCCGCCTTCAGATGGAAGAACAGCCTATTGAGGATCAGAAACACCAATCCGACCAGCACGGCCGAGAAGAACGCCACGACAATGGAGGAGTGGAATATCTCGAAGATTCTCTCCTTGGACAGGATGGCGAACATCAGGCACGGGCTCGATACGAAAAAGCTGAACCTGTTGAGTACCATCTGCGCGGTAGGTCCGCCTATGCGCATGCGCGCGGCCACGTAACCGGTGCCGATGACGATGCCAATGACGCAGAAGCCTTCCAATGCGCTTAACAGACCCAGCATGACAATCTTCCTTTCGCTCTCGGCCGTTGGTTTGGCCGCTATCCAGTGTTGCACCATGCATATGGATAACATCCGACCCGTCTCAAAAGCGTTGTTGAACGGCGATGTCGGTTCCGGTGGTGCTGGATAATGGGCGGTATGAACGAACTTGAGATTGGATTTTCCGCTTCCGCCACCAGGCAGGAGCAGCTGAACGGGCTGATGGAACAGATCATGGGATCCTATTCCGTGAGCGACGACGAAGGGCCGTTGACCGATGCCGTCGAAGCGTTTCTGAACAAGCAGGCGCATCTTACGGTACGCAGGCATGGCGATACGCTGGTTGCGTCCACGCATTTCGGACGTGAATGCCGCGTGATTCTCGCCGGGCATCTTGACACAGTGCCGGTGATCGACAACTTCCCGCCGCGATGGCTGGAACCGGGCGATCCGTTGATTCGCGAGGATGTTGCCGCCGGCCATGAGCAGGAGCGCGTGGTATGGGGGCGCGGTGCCACCGATATGAAGGGCTCCGACGCAGTGATGCTGTATTTGGCGGCCACGTTGACGGATGCGAAATACGATCTGACATACGTGTTCTACGATCATGAAGAAGTTGCTGCCGAAAAGAACGGCCTACGCAAGGTGGTCGAGGCGCATCCTGATTGGATTTCCGGCGATTTTGCGATTATTGGCGAGCCGACCGATTGCGGTATTGAAGGTGGCTGCAATGGCACGATGCGTTTCGACGTGATCACGCATGGCATTGCGGCACATTCGGCGCGAGCATGGATGGGCAAGAACGCCATTCATGCGGCCGCTGAGATTCTGAACCGGCTGAACGCGTATGAGAATCGTGCGATCGAAGTGGATGGCCTCGCGTACCAGGAGGGGCTAAATGCCACGCTGATTTCAGGCGGCAAAGGCACGAATGTGATCCCCGACGAATGCCGCGTGCACGTCAACTACCGTTTCGCACCGGACAAATCACTGGCTGAGGCGAAGGCGCTGATGATTGGCGCGGATGCCGGTGCGGAATTGGGCAACGGCGAGCATGTTGCCACGGGCGGCGTGTTCGAAGGCTTCGGCATTGAAATGAAGGACGAGTCGCCTTCCGCGCGCCCGGGGCTGACGTCGCCGCTCGCGCAGTCGCTGGTGGAATTGGTGCGCGAGCGCACTGGGCGTGAGCCTCTGGCCAAGCTTGGCTGGACGGATGTGGCGCGATTCTCGATGCTGGGCATTCCCGCAGTGAATCTAGGCGCGGGCAGTCCGTTGCTGGCACACAAGCACGACGAGCAGCTGCCGGAATCGGATTTGCTGTTGATGACCAATCTGCTTGAAGACTGGCTAAAGTAGCCGTTTCGTGACTGACGGCTGTCTGCTTGACTTGCTGATTTTGCTTGCTTTGGATTGAAATAATCAGAGATAATCAGAGATAATCAGATTTCTGCATTTGCTGTCTGCGCAAGTCTCGTCCCGTGTCTGCACAAGTCGGGAATAAGGCCTGATTGCGACTTGTGCAGACGGGGCCTGGGATTTGCGGGCGGGGAACGTGGGAGTCGGAAAATTTCCCGTCATGTCATGTTCCGTTATTTTTTGTGCCATACTTATAGACGGTGGTTCTGCAAATCACCAATGCATCCGATGGCGTTGATCCCCTCGCGTGAAATTCATGTGTGCCCGCGAGCGCCGGTGTCCGCCGTCGCATGATGAAGACTTTTGACGGAAGTTGCTTCCTACGGGCGCCATGATGCGCGGCCACGGTGAGAGCGTGGTGTGAGAACCGTATGAGGCCTAAGCATGGACGGCGCGATTGCAGCGTGCCGTCGAGGAGTCATTGTGCCTGATATCAATGAGGGCTTCGATCAGGTCGAAGCCGCGGCATCGCCTGAGCATGCCGTGAATGTTGTGAAATTCGAATCGTCCCAGTCCGATTCTGCGCCGCGTCGCCGTCGTGGCGGTCGTCGTGTGGTGCGTGGGGTTGGAGCTGCCGGCGCGTCTTTGGAATTGAAGGTCGAGGAGCATGCCGCGACCCCGCTGTTCGAAGAGCCGAAGTTACCGGTTGCGCAGCCTGTGCATGGTGTTGGCGACGACGCTGTTTCCAGTGATGATGGCGATTCCGATGGCGTGTCTCGCCCGTCTCGTCGCCGTCGTCGTTCGGCCCAGTTCGACGATGATGTTCGTGAGATTGCCGATGAGCAGTCGACACATACTCGTCGCCGCCGCGCGGTGCAGGTCGAGGATGAGCGTGATGAGGATCGTCCTCGTCGTCGCCGTCGTTCCGTTGAAGATGCGGATGAGTATGGCGAGATGCCTCGTCGTCGCCGTCGCAGTGCCGTCGATGATTCCCGCGATGAGGAATCGTATGAAGAACGTGCGCTTGATGCGGTCGATATGTTGCCGGAAGGCCATGAGGTCCGTCATAATCCGCGTCCGATGATGTCGCTGCTGTTCCAGGAGCCGGTTTTGCCGTCTGCTGCGGATTCTCGTGACGGGTCCGATGACGATCGTGACGATTCCCGTGAATCTCGCAATGATCGCAATATGCGGGATCATGACGATGCGCAGGATGAGGACCGTCCGACCCGTCGCCGTCGCCGTCGTAATCGTGACGTTGCCGACGAAGAGCGTTCCGAAGGCAATCGCAGTGAACGCAACGATCGTGACAATCGTAATGATGATGCGGAAAACGATGAGGAAGGCGGATCTCGCAAGTCCCGTCGTTCCCGTCGTTTGAACGCGCAGGAACGTCGGGCTGCGGCCGAGGTCGAGCAGATTGAAGAGGATTTGATCCTCGACGATATCACGTACGCGCCTATCGACGACGAAACACGTGGCAATCGTGGTGACGATGATGATGACGAGCAGCCGACGCGCACCCGTCGTCGCCGTCGTGGTCGTGGCAATCGTGAGGAAGCTGACGAACAGCAGCAGGAGAACGTCGAAGGTGAGTCTCGTCGTCGCCGTGAGGAGGATGATGAGGAAGAGGGCACGGTGACCCGTCGCCGTCGCCGTCGCCGTGGCGGCGCGAAGACCGAGGAGCAGGAGGAGCCGCTCGTACGCCGTTCCCGTAAGCAGCAGTACATCGACGAGATTACCGATGTCGAGGGTTCGACCCGACTTGAGGCCAAGAAGCAGCGTCGCCGTGACAATCGCCGCGAACGTAGCCGCCAAAGCCAGCTCATGGAACAGGATTTCCTGGCTCGCCGCGAGCATGTGGACCGTCTGATGGTGGTGCGCGAGCGCGAACGCCACACGCAGATCTCCGTGATCGAAGACAATGTGCTTGTCGAACATTACGTGTCCGACATTCAGGAAGTCGCCACCGTGGGCAACATCTATCTTGGCCGCGTGCAGAACGTGTTGCCGAGCATGGAGGCCGCGTTCGTCGACATCGGTCAGGCTCGTAACGGCGTGCTGTATGCGGGCGAGGTGAACTGGGATTCCGCACGTTTGGAAGGCCAGCCTCGCCGCATCGAACTCGCGTTCAAGTCGGGAGACCCTGTGCTTGTGCAGGTCACCAAGGATCCGATTGGGCACAAGGGCGCACGACTGACCTCGCAGGTGACTCTCGCGGGCCGTTTCCTGGTGCTCGTGCCGTCCGGTGGCATGACGGGCGTGAGCCGCAAGCTTAGCGAGCGCGAGCGTTCCCGCCTCAAGAACATCGTGTCGAAGGTCGCTCCGAAAGACATGGGCGTGATCATTCGTACCGCTGCAGAAGGCGCTTCCGAAGAGGCGATCACCAAGGATCTCGAAAGCTTGGTGCGCCAGTGGGAACGCATCACCGCCAAGCGTGACGAATTCCTGCATGGCAAGCGTCCGAAGCTGCTGCAAGGCGAACCGGACGTGGCGATCCGCGTGGTGCGAGACATCTTCAACGATGACTTCTCCAAGATGATTGTTGAAGGTGAGCGCGTGTACGGCCGTATCGAGGAATACCTCGACACCATGGCTCCCGACTTGAAAGACAAGCTTGAAAAGTGGGATCCGGCCGAACATGAAGGCAAAGACGTGTTCGACAAGTGGCAGATCGACTCCCAGCTGCGCAAGGGCATGGAACGTCAGGTCTACCTGCCGTCGGGCGGCTCGATCGTGATCGACCGCACCGAAGCCATGACCACCATCGATGTGAACACCGGCCGTTTCATCGGCCGCGGCAAGAGCCTTGAGGAGACGGTGACCCGTTGCAACCTCGAAGCTTCCGAAGAGATCGCACGTCAGCTGCGCCTGCGTGACATCGGCGGTATGGTGATGATCGACTTCGTCGACATGGTCATGCCGGCCAACCGTGATCTGGTGTTGCGCAGACTGGTGGAATGCCTGGCCCGCGACCGTACCAAGCATCAGGTGGCCGAAGTCACCTCGCTTGGCCTGGTGCAGATGACGCGAAAGCGCATCGGACAGGGCTTGGTGGAGGCCTTCTCCGAGGAATGCCCGACCTGCAAGGGTCGCGGATTCATTCTTCACGACGAGCCAACCGTGTCCGCGGATTATGACGATCCGTACGCCCTGAAGGGCGGTGACCCGTTCGTCAAAACCAACAAGCATGGTCACGGCACGGACGTGCAGGTGCCGAAAGGCTCCTCGCCGGACGTGAAGGCCAAACTCGCGCAGATCGCGGCGGCGGCTGTAGCAGCCAACAATGCGGAACTGGGCGAGGAGATATAGAAGAATAAATGATTATTCCGGTCTGTCAACCTGACACGCCGGGAACAGACTTGCGGTTGTACGCGGGTATGTGTAGATTAGATTGCTGGTGTCTGGCCGCGAGGCTCGAACGTGCCGGGCAGTAAGCTTTCCAAGTTAATAAAGGAACGGATATGTACGCGATTGTGAAGGCCGGCGGCCATCAGGAAAAGGTTGAGGTCGGTGACGTCATCTACGTCAACCGTCTCGAGGCTAAGAAGGGCGAAACCGTGGAATTCCCGGTTGCTCTCGTTGTGGACGGCTCCAAGGTTGTCCTCGGTGCCAAGGATCTCGCCAACGTCAGCGTCAAGGCTGAGGTTGTCAACGATGAGGCCAAGGGTCCGAAGATCAGCATCATGAAGTATAAGAACAAGACCGGCGTTGCTCGTCGCAAGGGCCATCGCCAGCAGCTGACCGCTGTCAAGATCACGGCTATCGCCTGATTGACGCAGGGTTAGAGTCAAGGACCGAAAGGAACAGACATGGCACATAAGAAGGGCGCGTCCAGCTCGCGCAACGGTCGCGATTCAAACGCGCAATACCTCGGTGTGAAGAAGTTCGGCGGCGAAGCTGTCGTGGCCGGCAACATCATCGTTCGTCAGCGTGGCACTAAGTTCCACCCGGGCGAGAACGTCGGCATGGGCAAGGACCACACCCTGTTCGCCCTCAAGGACGGCAGCGTGCAGTTCGGCGTTCGTCGTGACCGCAAGGTCGTCGACGTGATCGCCGCCTGAGATACGCGCAATCAACGCTTATAAGATAAAGCCGCGCCCGTTGTGGACGCGGCTTTTCTTTATTTTGATGATCGCTGAGGATTGTTTTCCTCCAGTCCGTCCCAAACGTCACGTAACGTTGCATGCAGAACATGCATGCAGACTTGCGAACGGACAATAAATCGGACCGTTTCGAACAAACGATTAAGGTAGATACATGAGTGATTTCGTCGATCGCGTGACCGTCCATGTGAAGGGCGGCGACGGCGGCAACGGTTCCGCCGGCATCCGTAGAGAAAAATACAAGCCGTTGGCAGGCCCGAACGGCGGCGACGGCGGTGACGGTGGTTCCGTGATCTTCATGGCCGACCAGAACGCCAACAGCCTGCTCGATTACCGTTTCATGCCCCACCGTGAGGCTGGAAGCGGCACCATGGGCTTGGGAGATACCAAAGACGGTTCCAAAGGTGCCGATCTGATTCTGCCAGTTCCCGTGGGCACCGTGATTTTCGAAGCCAAAGGGCCGCAAGGCAAGCCCAAGCATCCGGGCGAACAGCTCGCCGATCTGCGCCACGCCGGAGACAAGTTCGTAGTGGCGGCCGGCGGCAACGGCGGCCTTGGCAACGCCGCACTGGCCAACCGCACACGTCGTGCTCCAGGCTTCGCGCTCTTGGGTGAGCCGGGTGAGGAACGAGATGTCATCCTCGAACTCAAATCCATCGCCGACGTGGCTTTGGTGGGCTTCCCGTCCGCAGGCAAATCCAGTCTGATCGCCGCCATGAGCTCCGCCAAGCCGAAAATCGCCGACTACCCGTTCACCACACTCGTGCCGAATCTTGGCGTGGTCATGGCGGGAGACATGCGTTACACCATCGCCGACGTGCCAGGCTTGATTCCGGGAGCCTCGCAAGGCAAAGGCCTCGGCCTTGAATTCCTGCGCCACATCGAACGCACCGAAATCATCGCCCACGTAATCGACTGTGCCACGCTGGAACCCGACCGTGATCCGATGAGCGACTACAAGGCGCTCGAACACGAACTGGCCGAATATGCAGACAAGCTGGAACTGCCATTGGGCGCGATCCCAATCCCCGAACGCCCCCGCATCATCATCCTCAACAAGGTCGATATGCCGGAAGCCAAGGAATTGGCTGAATTCGTCAAACCGGAATTCGAAAAACTCGGCCTCAACGTGTATGTCATCTCCACTGCATCCCATGAAGGTTTGAAAGAACTCAACTGGGCGTTGGCAGCCATGGTCTCCGACATGCGCAAGGAAGTCGCCAAACGCGAACAGGCCGAAGAAGAGGCGCGTGTGGTCATCAAGCCGCTTGAAGAGCCTCGCAATCGTCGCCGTCGCAACGACGAAGGCGGCACCGCGCTTGACTTCACCGTGGAACGCAAGGAAGCCGGCAACGGCGACGTCTGGTATGAAGTGCTTGGCACCAAGCCGGAACGTTGGGTCATGCAAACCAACTTCGACAACGACGAAGCGGTCGGCTACCTGGCAGACCGCCTCGCCAAGCTCGGCGTTGAAGACGAACTGCGCAACAAGGGCGCCAAGCCGGGTGACGAAGTACGCATCGGCAAGGGTGCGCGAGCCGTGGAATTTGATTGGGATCCGACCATTGCGGCAGGTGCGGAAATGCTCGACGGCGCCCAGCTTGGCGCACGAGGAGTCGACCTGCGACTGCAGGAACAGGACGGCCGTTCTCAGCGCCGCACCAACGCGGAACGCCGCCGCCAATACCACGAAATGATGGACGCACGCCAGGCCGTGCGCGAAGCCATGATGGCCGAGCGCAAGGCCGGACACTGGGCCGATCCTTCCGTGGATGACGACCGACACGACGAAACCAGCCTCTTCGGACGCGGCGAAACCACCGAATCCGAAAACGTGGAACAATAGAAGCAGCAATACGCCCGCTGATGTGCCGATCGGCATATCAGCGGGTTTTCTTTTCGGCCATTCGAACGCCTGGAGGAACCATGAACACGCCATCGCAAGCCCAAGTGCGCCGAGCCATCGCCGAAGCGCAAACCATCGTGGTGAAAGTGGGATCCAGCTCGCTGACCAAGCCAAGCGGCCACCTCGATCCGGAACGGCTCAACGCGCTCGTGGCGGCCATCGCACGCGTACGACTCATGGGCGGGCGCGTGGTGCTCGTCTCCTCCGGCGCCATTGCAGCCGGATTCGGCCCCCTTGGCTTTGAAGCGCGACCAACCGATGTGGCTGACCAGCAGGCATGCGCGGCCGTAGGCCAAGGCCTGCTCATGGCACAATACGAAAACGCCTTCGCGCGCTACGGACTGCGCGTCGGGCAGATCCTCATCACCGTATCCGACACCATCGCGCCACAACAATACCGCAACGTACGACGCACTCTCGAAAGACTGCTCGACCTGGGCGCGGTGCCAATCATCAACGAAAACGACTCGCTCGCATCCAACGAAATCCGATTCGGAGACAACGACCGCCTCTCCGCATTGATCGCCAACATCGTTGTCGCCGACGCCCTCGTACTCCTCACCGACGTGGACGCACTCTACACGGCACCCCCAAGCGAACCCGGATCGAAACGCATCAGCTACGTACCGAACGTGGAAGACGCGCTCGCCAACGTGCAGGTCGGCGGCACAGGATCAAATGTGGGCACCGGCGGCATGGTCACCAAAATGGAAGCAGCCCGCGTGGCGGCAGTTTCCGGCATTCCCGCAGTGCTCACCTGCGCGTCGAACGCAGGCCCGGCCATGATGGGAGACCCGGTCGGCACCGCATTCGCACCAATCAACGACCGTGGCTCTTCGCGCCGCCTATGGATTGGCTTCGCGGCCCACCCGCAAGGTACTCTGGTGGCCGACGCGGGCGCATCCAACGCGGTACGTGGGGGAGCGGCCAGTCTGCTCGCAGCCGGAGTGCTCGAAGTGAAGGGCAATTTCGCCGCCGGAGACGCGGTATGGATCGACAATGAAGCGGGAGCGCATCTCGCAAAAGGCCTCGTAGGATTCGACTCCGAAGAGATCCCGCAAATGCTCGGCCGTAATACCGCCCAGCTCAAGCGTTTTCTCGGCGAAGAATACGCCCACCCCCTAGTTCACCGCGACAATCTTGTCTTAGTCTAAAAAATTTATCTGCCAGTCCCTGCCGGACACCAGATGCAGGAAAGAAAAAGGAAGCAGAACAATCGATCAAAATGTGCCGAAGGCTGTTGTTTTTCGGGTGGGAGAGTTAGCATGGCAAGCATGACTATGGCTGACTGGCAGACTCTTTCCGAACGTATTAACCACGTGGCTCCGAGCGCTACTCTGGCCGTTGATTCCAAAGCGAAAGCGATGAAAGCCGAAGGAATCGACGTCATTGGATTTGGCGCGGGCGAGCCGAATTTCCCGACTCCGGCTCCGATCGTCGCGGCTGCGGCCGAAGCGGTGCAGGATCCGAAAAACTATCGTTACACTCCAACGGCAGGTTTGCCGGAACTGCGTAAGGCAATCGCAGAAAAAACGTTGCGCGATTCCGGTTACGAAGTCGATCCGAACCAGGTTATCGTAACCAACGGCGGCAAGCAGGCCGTGTATTCGGCATTCCAAATCCTGCTCGACGAAGGCGACGAAGTCATCATTCCGACGCCGTATTGGACGAGCTATCCGGAAGCGGTGAAACTGGCCGGAGGCGTGCCTGTCGAAGTGTTCGCCGGCGCCGACCGCAATTTCGAACCAAGTCTTGAAGATCTCGAACAAGCGCGTACCGAACGTACGAAAGCCATCATCGTGAACACGCCGAACAATCCGACGGGTGCCGTGTGGAAGCCGGAAACCGTCAAAGCGATCGGTGAATGGGCTGTGGAACATCATGTGTGGGTGATTTCCGACGAAATCTATGAGCATCTCAACTACGATGGCGCAAAAACCACGTATGTCGGCGCTGCAGTGCCCGAAGTGCGTGGTCAGCTGCTGGTGCTCAACGGCGTGGCCAAAACGTATGCCATGCCCGGCTGGCGTGTCGGCTGGATGATCGCTCCCCTCGACGTGGCCAAGGCCGCGTCCAAGCTGCAGGGGCATATGACGTCCAACGTGAACAATATCTCCCAGCGCGCCGCAATCGCGGCCGTATCCGGCTCGCTCGATGCCGTGTACGAGATGCGCGAGGCTTTCGACAAGCGCCGTCAGACCATCGTCGCCGCGCTGAACGATATCGAGGGTGTGAACTGCCCGACTCCGACCGGTGCATTCTATGCGTTCGCCGATGTGAGCGCCCTGCTGAACAAGCCACTCGGTGCAAGCAAGGCCTCCTATGCGAGCACGTCCGAGCTGGCTGCGGCATTGCTTGACGAAGGCCATGTGGCAGCCGTGCCAGGTGAAGCGTTCGGTGCTCCCGGCTACCTGCGATTCTCGTATGCGCTTGCCGACGACGATTTGGTCGAGGGCATGAAACGCATGAAGCAGTGGGTCGAAGCCTGATACTGACCTGACTGAAACTTTTCGTACGATTCGCACCACGGTGACATGCCGGGTGCGAATCTTTTTTTCGTTGGAAAATAGCGGTTTTGAAAGGTTTCTTCAAAAACCGGTTGGACTAAGTCGCAAATACCCGCTATTATTTCGACTTGGCGGTTTTGCCGCTTACTTCTTGCGTGGTTTTTCGCATAAAATCCTCGCCAGCAAGTAGAAACGGCAGAGTACACCTAGGGAAGTGGCGCAATTGGTAGCGCAACGGTCTCCAAAACCGTAGGTTGTGGGTTCGAGTCCCGCCTTCCCTGCCAAGCTTCTTGCAACAAGCTCAGCGGAGGATTATTATGGCGAAGGCAGAGAATAGCGAAAAGGCCATTAAGCCGAACATCTTCATGCGAATTGGCTTGTTCATCAAACAGATTATCGACGAACTCCGCAAGGTCGTGACCCCGACCAGCAAAGAGCTGTTCTTCTGGGCACTCGCCGTGTTCATCTTCGTGCTGCTCCTGATGGCACTGGTCACCGGCATGGACTTCGGTCTGGGCAAGCTGACCCTGTGGATCTTCGGCTGATCAACAACTTGAAGGTGAAACTGCATGACTGACGAAGTGTTTTCCGACAACCTCGATGAGGCTCCCGAAGCTGATCTCGAGGCCGTGGCCGCCGTTGAGGCGCTACCGGCCGAAGGTGAAAGCGTTCAGGAAACTGCCGATGAGACCGTTGAGGCAGAGCCGACTGCTGAAGTCGCTTCCGACGAGTCCGAAGAGGGCGAGGAAGACGACGAGCAGGATGCCGGCGCCAAGGCCGTCGAAGACTTCTCCAACAGCCTGCGCACCCTCGAGGGCAAATGGTATGTGCTGCACACCTATTCCGGCTATGAGAAGCGCGTGAAGACCAACGTCGAATCCCGTGTGGCGAGCTTCGGCATGGAAGACAAGATCTTCCAGATCGAAGTGCCGATGGAAGAGGTCGAAAAGCACACTGAAAAGGGCAAGAAGGTCATCACCCGCGTGCGTGTTCCCGGCTACGTGCTGATTCGCATGCTTCCGGATGAGAACGCCCGTCGTATCGTTCGCGAGACCGAAGGCGTTACCGGCTTCGTCGGCCCAACCAAGGAACCGGCGCCGCTGAGCCGCAAGGAAGTCGTTTCCATGATGGCTCCGATGATCGCTTCCGAAGCGCTCAAGAAGGCTGGCGACAAGCCAGCCGCCAACAAGAAGCGCGTCCTCGAAGTCTCCTACGCAGTTGGCGATCAGGTCACCGTTACCGACGGTCCGTTCACCACCATGGCAGCTGTCGTTTCCGACGTTGAGCCCACCACCCAGAAGCTCACCGTGCTCGTGTCCATCTTCGGTCGTGACACGCCGGTGGAGTTGGGCTTCAACCAGGTAGAGAAACTAGCCTGAATTTAATAATGGAGCGTTAGCTGCGCTGAGCCGTTAAGCAGACAATCCAGTGGACAGTCTGTAGGCGGAGTGAGCAGCTTGCCGTGAAGGCGCACGCATTATTGAATTTCAGTAAGTAATAAGGATTTTGAAAGACCCCGCAATGTGCGGGGTCTTTTTTTGTCTGGGGGAAGTGGGCATAATAGGAAGGCTTGTGTCTGGAGGGTTTGGCGTGCCTGAATGAGGGTACGGAATCCGCTAGCACAGCACAGCAATATACGTTGCGGAAGGAACCGGACGCGGGAGACCTACTCCGGTGCCGCTACCACCGCTTCTACAGAAAGAAGAACCATACAATGGCTCCTAAGAAGAAAGTCTCGGCGCTTCTCAAGCTCCAGATTCAGGCTGGCAAGGCCAACCCGGCCCCGCCGCTGGGCCCGGCACTGGGTTCCCATGGCGTGAACATCATGGACTTCTGCAAGCAGTACAACGCTGCCACGCAGGACAAGATGGGCCAGGTCATCCCTGTTGAGATCACCGTTTTCGAAGATCGTTCCTTCACCTTCATTCTGAAGACCCCGCCGGCGGCAGCTCTGCTGAAGAAGGCTGCGGGCATCCAGAAGGGTACCGAAAACCCGCTGACCCACAAGGTCGGCTCCGTCACCAAGGCCCAGGTCCGTGAGATCGCCGAAATCAAGATGGCTGATCTGTCCGCACGCGACGTCGAAGCCGGCATGAAGATCATCGAGGGCACCGCCCGCTCGATGGGTATCACGGTTACCGACTGAGAGGAGAGGGACAAATGGTAAAGCGTTCCAAGAAGTACCGCGAAGCTTCTGAGAAGATCGATCGCAACAATCTTTACACCGCCAACGAAGCCATCGCTCTCGTCAAGAGCATGCCGGAGTACAAGTTCGATCAGACCGTTGAGGCCGTGCTGCGCCTGAACGTCGATCCGCGCAAGGCCGACCAGCTGGTCCGCGGTTCCGTCAACCTGCCGAACGGCACCGGTAAGACCGCCAAGGTCCTCGTGTTCGCCCGTGGCCCGAAGGCCACCGAGGCTCTCGAGGCTGGCGCCGACATCGTCGGTGACGATGATCTCGTGCAGAAGGTCGCCGACGGCTTCCTTGACTTCGATTCCGTGGTGGCTACCCCGGACATGATGGGCAAGGTCGGCCGCCTCGGCCGCGTGCTCGGTCCGCGTGGCCTCATGCCGAACCCGAAGACCGGCACCGTGACCATGGATGTCACCAAGGCCATCAAGGACATCAAGGGCGGCAAGGTCGACTTCCGCGTCGACAAGAACGGCAACCTGAGCTTCCTCATCGGCAAGCTCTCCTTCACCGAGCAGGCTCTCGACGAGAACTTCAAGGCTGTTGCCGACGAAATCAAGCGTCTGAAGCCGTCCACCGTGAAGGGCCGCTACGTCACCAAGGCGACCATCACCTCCACGATGAACCCGGGCGTCCCGGTTGATCCGACGGTCATCGCCTGAGCAATATAGCTTGCAAATAGCTTCTATATAGCTTGCAAAAGACCCGCATCCTGCCTCAACGCGAGATGCGGGTCTTTTCGTATATATCTTGTGATTATCCATCTCATTTAATAAATAATGATTCTGCAATCGCTGAATATCAAGGAATTTCAATGAAACTAGATATCAGACAGATATTAAAAACAGAAAAGTAATTTCAACGATCGCGCATACGGCCGATTGCAAGCGCGGTCGTCAACACGTATGCGTCGCGCGGATCGGTCGCATCCCAACCAGTCGTTTCCGCGGCACGCTTCAAACGATAGCGCACCGTATTCGGATGCACGTTCAAATCCTTCGCGGTGTTCTCCAAAGAACTGCCGTTCCTCAAAAACGTGGAAACCGTCACAAAAGTCGGATCGTCGGGATTATCGCCATGAAGCACCCGATACACGTTCTGATACAGCTCCTCACGAGCGTAGTCATCGCCCAAAAGCGCCCTCTCAGGCAGCAATTCGTCGGCACGCAACGGGCGGGACGGCGAAGCCAAAGCGGGAGCGGCCTGCAACGAGAACAAGGTTTCACGCAACACATGCGAGGCGCCGACTACACCGGAACGTACCGGACTCAAATACACCGGCTCATCCTCGCTGAACGCGGAAATGACAGACGTGCACGTCACCTCGGCGGTGGCGGCCCCCATCTGACAGACCAGCACCAGCAGAAAACTGCCGTACGTGCCGACGATCGCATGCTCCCCACCCAAATCACGCACCGCATTGCGCGCGACAAGCGAAGCCGAGGCGGGACTTACCTTCGGTGTGCCGCCAATCGCAAAGCAATCGAAATTTCCGCGCCATCCGAGCACGTTCATCAACGAGGCGACGCGATCATCCGTAAGATTCGTCATCAGGCATTCGAAAGCGAGCCGTTCGATAGTTGAATCGTCGGTGTGCCCTGCCAGAAGGTCGAGAATGTCTGCCTGATCGGAGTTCATAAGTGTCAAGTGTAGCCGTCTATCCAACGAATCGCTGAACAGGCGGTGACAACAAGGTGAGGCTCATTCGGGGAGTGCCGCTATTATGCCGCTTATGAGCGAAGTCAAAAAAACCGGAAAGCGTGGCGAAAAGGTCGGCACATTCCTCAGCTGGACGCTGGCCGTGCTGGCATGCCTGTGGGTGGCGTGGTGTTGCGCCATCGGGCCGTTGTATTGGTTCGGTGGCGGACTTTCCGACTTCGGCTGGCTGAACGTGCTGTATTTGGCGGTCGCTTTCGCAGTATGGTTTTCGATTGTCGTCGCGCTGGTCAGATTCGGACGCGGCCGTCGCGTGCTTCCGCGATATTTCGTACGTCGGCATGAAAGACTATGCGACGAGATCGCAGGAACGCCCACCACTGTGCTTGGCATTATGTTGCGACACCTGCATGACGTCGCGCACAGTCGCCCAGGGCGTGCCCTTCATGCGATGATCGTATGGTTTGGGCGCAAACTTACGCGTTGCACCGACTGCTGGTGGAAACTCATGCTGGTGTTCGTGACCGGCTGGCTGTGGGTGCCTACCACGCTATTGGCCGCATTCGGCGCCGACATACGTTCGCAAATCCGAGAATTCAGCTGGGCGTTGAACCAGTGGACGGGTCTGAAGCAGCCGTATATAGGCTTCTTCTCGTTCGTGCCCATGGATATCTACCCGACCGCGCATTACATGTGGCCGGATAATCCCACGTACCTGACCGACCAGCATAACGTTGTGCTCACCGTGTTCTACGGCGCGGTGGCGTCGGTTTCCCGCTATTTCACCGACTCCAACGATGCGGGCATTGTGGTGCTCGCCGCATTGCAATGGCTATTCGCCGCATTCTGCTGTTCGGCGACCGCCAACCGATTCTTCAACCTGCCGTGGCGCAGGCTTGGCGTCGGCACATTCGACTTCTCGCATCCGGAACGCCACGATTGCTGGAATATGCGCGATTACACGCATCCCGAAGCGGGCGTTGTGGCACGTCCTTCCAGACTGCGTGCCGGTGCGAAAACCCGATTCGTGATACTTCTGTTCTTCATGGTGTGCCCTCTTGCGGTGTTCGCCACGATTTCCCTGACGAAATCGCCGTTGTTCGCTTTCGCATTCGTATGGTGGTTCGGCGTGTGGTACGAACTGCATATGACGCACATCAAAGCGCTGCCTACCATCAACGGCAAACCGACTCGTCTGCGCAAACGCTCGATCATGGCGTTCACCATCTCAAGCTGCGTGATGCTCGTCAGTGCGAAATACGCGTGGTACATCATTCTCTTCGCTCTGATCCTGGCGCTCATCAATGATCGAAAGCGTTGGAAAACCTATCTTGTGACATTGCTGCTGCCGATCATCCTCATTCATGGCGGCATCATATTCCTCACCAACACGGGTGCCATCATCGGCGGTGACCCGATCGAAAGCCGGGGTATCCAACTGCAGCAGATCGCGCGCGTCGCCAAATACAATCCAAAAGGCATTCCGGCGGACGCGGCGAAAAAGCTCGACCCCATCTTCAACCTCGACCAAATGGCCGAAGCATACTCCCAGCAGGACGCCGACCCGGTGAAATCCTCCGGCATCCAATCGAAAAAAGTCTGCTACAAGTGGCGTACCGTCACCGAAGACGACATGAAGAACTTCAACGAGGCATGGCTTGAAATCGTCGTCGCGAATCCCGTGATTGCGCTCGACGCGTTTTTCGCGGAGTGTTTCGGCTATTTCGACGTGACCGACATGCCGTACGTGTCGATGGACTACTACGTGAACAACGATTACGTGCAGAGCGGCAATGCGTGGATCCACCTGTATAACCATGATTGGCGCGATGCGGTGGCCGGTTTCGCCAAAGGATGGGGCAATATTCCCGTGATCGGCTGGGTGACGCACGGCAACCTGTACGTAACGCTGATGCTGCTGGTCGGCGCCGCCGAAGTGGTGCTGCGACGGTGGCGCTCGCTGTCGTGGCATTTGCCTTTGCTGCTGCTCATGGGAGTGATGATCACCGCTCCGGCCAACAATTTCGAACGGCATATGCTACCGGTCGCGTTCGTGTTCGGTTTCGTATGTCTGCAATTCTGGCGCGAGTCGCGTAATGCGCGGCAGGCGGTCAAGGCGAACGTGGTCAGCGAACATGAGGCCAGCCAAGTGCGGCAGGACGAATAGCAGCTGCATGGTTGTTGCGTTGGCTGTTGCGTTGCGTCGAACATGCCACAGTAGATAAGGAGTAATGATGACGATTTTGGATTCGGCAGTGGTTATGCCGCGTACTTGTGCTGTGGCGGATCAGGTGCTGTTGCTCGACACCGTGGGATCCACGAATACGTATGCCGCGGATTTGGTGCACGAGGGATTGCTGTTCGGTGCGCACGGCGTGAATGGTGCGAGTAGCGCGAATGGCGTGAATGCAGGGAAGTCTGCGAGGAGCGGGCATGAAATCGTGGTCATTGCGGCGAATAAGCAGACGGCCGGGCGCGGGCGGCTCGACCATACGTGGACGAGCGTGCCCGGCGAGTCGTTCATCGTGTCGCTGGTGGTAAGCGTGCCCGTTTCGATTATGCGCGATTCGTCCGTCAATGGTTGGCTGCAGATGATCGCCGGCTACGAGATGCGTGAGGCGATTGTTGGTGCGGTACGCGATTGCGGCGGCGGCTTTGACGAGAATATCGGGGATATTGCATTGAAATGGCCGAACGATATTTTCGTGGATGGACAGAAACTCGGTGGCGTGCTCGCCGAAATGGTGCCGATTGCGGGTTGCGAGGATCGCGTCGTCATTGTGATCGGCGTCGGCTTGAATCTTGCCGTCGCACAGGAGCGGTTGCCGATAGACAAGGCCACGTCGTTGCAGTTGATTGCGCACGATCTGCCGGATGTTGCCGTTATGCGCGATGCGATCGCCGCGCGTTGGGTGCGAGGCTTGCGCTCGCGGTTGGCTGATTTTGAGGAGGATTCCCATCGTGAGGCTGTGCGTGCCAGAGAGGCCATGATTCCGATCTGCTGGACGCTTGGCAAGTCTTGCGAAGCGCATTTCGTGGACGGAACCACCCTGCGGGGCAAGGCCGTCGCCTTAAACGACGACGCCTCCCTGACCATTGAGGATCAGGAAGGCGTGTTGCATCAGGTCAGTACGGCCGATGTGGGCGTGTTCGGCAAGTGAGAAAACGTTCGTAACGCGTTCTACTCACTTCAGCTTGGCAAGACCCGCTACCACGGCGGAAGCGATGACGGCCTTGACCGCGTCGCCGGCAATGAATCCCATGGAAGCTACCGCAACGATCGGCAGCGCAACGCCGGTAATGGCGGACTGCACGATGAAACCAAGCAGATAGTCAAGTACAATGCAGCCGGCGACGCAGGCGAACAGATAACGTGCGGCGGTCAGTGCACCGTGCTTCAGCGAATCGGTGCGGGCCTCGCCCTTGAGCAGCGAGGTGACGACGGCCGCCGGCAGGAAGCCGATCAGGAAGCCAGCGCTCGGGCCGACCAATGCCATGGTGGAAGCGCCGCCTGCGAACACCGGCAGACCGACCGCGCCTGCCGCCAGATACATGAGCATCGCGGTGCCGGCCTGCTTCCACGGCAGCATCAGCGCGGCCAGCATCACCACAAACGTCTGCAGGGTGATTGGCACGGGCGTGCCCGGAATCGGCACGGCGCCGGCCGCGGAAGCCGCCCACATGAGCACGGCGAACAGTGCGGGCTTGAGCACGGATCCAAGAGTGCCGCTGGTAGCGGTTTTCAGTGTGGTCTTGAGCGTCAGCATTGCGTTACGCACGATAATTCTCCTTGAATTTGATTGCATTACTGTTGATGAATCGACGATTATTGGCAGCCGAAATGACGGCGATCGCAAAAGTGACGAAAATGCAGGATTTGTCAACTTATGCCCCCAATCGTAGGCTTGCTGAGTTTCGGTAACGTTTGTGGAGCCTTACAAAAAGTTTGCGTGTCTTTTGTGGGAAACGAGTTCGCGATTTTTCGTTCGTTTGGCCAAACTTGACGTTATGCCTAAAAATGTCAACAAACTTTTGGTGGCGAATCGCGGCGAAATCGCGCTTCGCGTAGTGCGCACCGCACGCGAGATGGGGATTCCCACGGTTGCGGTGTACGCGGAACAGGATCGCCATGCGCAATATGTGCAGATGGCTGACGACGCATATCTGCTTTCCGGAGATACATACAAAGACACGTATCTCAACGAGGATCTGCTGATCGACATTCTGCAGCGCAGCGGTGCCGACGCAGTGCATCCCGGCTACGGATTCCTTTCCGAAGTCGCTACATTCGCACAGAAAGTGATCGACGCGGGCGCGGCTTGGGTTGGTCCCAATCCGAAAGCCCTCGTGGATTTGGGAGATAAGATCACCGCACGTCGTGTGGCGACTTTTGCAAAAGTTCCGCCGGTTCCCGGCATTTCCCAGTCAATTTCCGACATGCGATTGCTGCTTGATTTCGCACACACGCACGGTTATCCGCTGATGCTCAAGCGTACCGATGGCGGCGGTGGTCGAGGCATCACGCTGGTACGTAATGATGATGAGCTGCGCGGCTTCTACATGAATCATGACGCTCTGCAGGGCGGTGATTTGAACGAATATTTCGTGGAACGATTCATCGACAAGGGACGTCACGTCGAAACGCAGTGCGGTCGTGATTCGCACGGCAACTTCACCGTGTATTCCACGCGCGACTGCTCCGTGCAGCGCCGCAATCAGAAGCTTGTTGAAGAGGCTCCGGCACCGTTCCTTCCCTCCGAGGTGACCGACCAGCTGGAAGCCTACTCCCGCCGACTGTTCGAAGCGGTCGATTACGAAGGCCTTGGCACCTGCGAATTCATGGTGACCGAACAAGGCAAAGTGTACTTCCTGGAAGTCAATCCTCGCCTGCAGGTTGAGCATACCGTCAGCGAGGAGGTTTGCGGACTCGACTTGGTGCGCGAGCAGCTGACCATCGCCAACGGCGGGGAATTGACCGTGAATCATCCGCTTCGTGGACACAGTTTCGAATTGCGTCTGACCTGCGAAGATCCGGCAAAGAACCTTGCGCCAAGCTCCGGCACGCTGACTTCTCTGCGTTGGCCGTCCGGGCCGGGCATCCGTGTGGATTCCGGCGTGGTCGAAGGCGACACCATCTCGCCGAAATTCGATTCGATGATGGGCAAACTCGTGGTCACCGCTTCCGACCGCGCAGCGGCCGTGGCACGTGTGCGCCGAGCATTGAGCGAACTGAAAGTGGAAGGCGTGCCGACTCCGGCAAGCCTGTTCGAACAGATCTTCAATGACGACGAATTCACCGCCGAACACGGTGTCGCATACGATGCCAGCACCAAATGGCTGGAACGCAAGTACCTCAACAAAGCAGCCGCATCGTCCCAAGGCGGGCAGCCGGCATCCGTGTCTGGCGCGACGGGCTCTCTTGACGTCGACAAGAAGGAATCCAGCGAAACCTTCGTTATCGAAGTCAACAATCGCCGAGTGTCGCTGACCGTGCCGAACGACATCGTCGCCAACCTGACGGGCGGTGCCAAAGCGCGTGACGCGAAACGTGCCATCCAGCCTCTGCGCGGTCAGGGACTGCATCATGCGCAGAAAAAACAGCAAAGCGACGACGGCCAATCCGGTGTGATCGCAAGCCCGATGCAGGCCGTCGTGACGCGCGTCAACGTGGCCGAAGGCCAGCAGGTGGCCAAGGGCGACCTGCTCGTCGTACTCGAATCCATGAAGATGGAAAACTACGTGTACGCGCCGGTCAAGGGCGTCGTCACCAAGATTTTCGTGGGGCCTGCGGCGGGCGTGGAAGCCGGCGAAACATTGATGACCATCGATGTGACCGGAGCGAGTGGTGCGAGCGGTAACGGGAAGCAAACTGACGGAACCGCTGTTGGCGACACTGTGGAAGGGGGTAAGTGATGACTGATATCATCGCAAGCCCGGCCGTTAAAGAAGCCGTGAAAATCGTGATGGAACAGCAGGAGCGACTCGGCAAAAACGCAGCCGAAGCCGTTTCTGCGGCCGCAACCGTCTCCGCGGCCGACATGCCGGGCGCGTCCCAGCCAATCCGCGCATCCGTACTGCGAGCGGCGCAACTTGCGCACGAAGCGGAAGATCATGCACGCAATCGCCAGCACGTCAAAGGCAAGCTGACGGCGCGCGAACGTCTCGATCTGCTGCTCGACACCGGTTCTTTTGAAGAGATCGGACGATTCTGCGGCGGCGACATCAACGGTGGTCGTGCGGGAGCGGCGGTCATCACCGGTTTCGGCGAAGTGTTCGGGCGCAAAGTCGCCGTCTATGCGCAGGACTTCTCCGTGCGCGGCGGCACGCTAGGCGTTGCGGAAGGCCGCAAGATCTGCCGATTGATGGACAAGGCGCTCGACCTGAAGGTGCCAATCATCGCGCTCATCGATTCGGGCGGCGCCCGCATTCAGGAAGGCGTAGCCGCACTGACGCAATACGGGCATCTGTTCCGTAAAACCTGTGACGCCAGCGGTTTCGTACCGCAGCTTTCGCTGATTCTCGGCCCCTGCGCGGGCGGAGCCGTGTACTGCCCGGCGCTGACCGACCTGATCATCATGACCCGCGAGAACTCCAACATGTTCGTCACCGGTCCTGACGTAGTCAAAGCGGCCACCGGCGAAGTGATCAGCATGGACGATCTCGGTGGCGGCTATGTGCACAACGCCACCTCCGGAGTGGCACACTATTTGGGCGAAGACGAAGCCGACGCGATCGACTACGCGCGAACCGTGCTCGCCTACCTGCCATCCAACTCCGACCTGCAGCCGCCCACCTACGCGTACGCCGCAACCCGCGCCGACCGTGACGTGTCCAAACGACTCGCCACCATCGTGCCCGACAACGATCGCCAGCCATACGACGTGCTCGACGTGATCCGCTGCATCGTGGACTACGGCGAATTCGTGCAGGTGCACGAGCTGTTCGCATGCTCCGCAGTGGTGGGATTCGCCTGCGTGAACGGGCATCCGGTCGGCATTGTGGCCAACCAGCCGAACGTCAACGCGGGCATCCTCGACGTGGATTCCTCCGAAAAAGTGGCACGATTCGTGCGTTTGTGCGATGCGTTCAACCTGCCGGTCGTCACCTTGGTGGACACCCCCGGATACAAGCCGGGAGCCGAACAGGAACATGCGGGCATCATCCGCCGCGGTGCGAAAGTGATCTACGCCTACGCCAACGCGCAAGTGCCGCTGGTCACCGTGATCCTGCGAAAAGCCTTCGGCGGTGCCTACATCGTAATGGGATCCAAAGCCATTGGAGCCGACCTCAACTACGCTTGGCCATCCAGCCAAATCGCAGTGCTCGGCGCGGCCGGAGCGGTGAACATCATCCACCGCAAAGACCTGCAGAAAGCCAAAGACTCAGGCAAAGACGTCGAAGCGCTCCGGGCCAAATACGTGGCCGATTACGAACGCACCACCGTCAACGCGAATCTTTCGCTGGAAATGGGTGAAATCGACGCCATGATCGACCCCGAGCAAACGCGAGAAACCATCATCGAATCGCTCAAACTGCTCTCCAGCAAGAAGCGCGTGCGTAAAACCACCAAACACCATGGCAACCAGCCATTGTGACAGGTGCAAAGTGCGCGGATGAATCGTAAGCAAACGTAAACGCAAGAATCAATCGCAAGAACACATCGCAAGATTTTTAAAACAAGTAAGGAACATCATGAATACTTTTTTTCTTGATCGACTGAACGGTGAGCCGCACGCGCTTGCCTTCGCCGGACAATCCACCCCATGGCCGGTGGCGCTTGCCGACCAAAGCGCCAATCCAATGCTCAGCGAAGCGCTGCACGCCCATGTCGACGCAGCCCAGGCACTGCTGTACCCGGTGGCAGCCGACCTGCTCGCCACCACCGGCCGCCCGGTCGACCTGTTCGGATTCGAACCGAATCCGGCACGACTCGGCGCTGCCGCAGCGGCTTCCGCCAGCGTCCCTGGCATTGCGCTCGCCCAGTTGGGTGCGCTGCTTGACGCTACTTCTCTCGGCTACAATCCCGCCGTTGCCAAGCCGGTTGCCGTGCTCGGCCACTCCCAGGGCGTGCTCGCCGTGCACATGGTGCAGGCGATCGTCGAAGCAGGTTCCGTTGAGGCGGCTTCCGCACAAATCGATGAAATTCTTGCGATTGCCACGCTGATCGGTGTTGCCGGCACCCGTCAGGCACGTCAGCTTGGTCTTGCCGCACGTCACGGCGAAGCCACGCCGATGCTGTCGGTCAAAGACATCACCCGCGCGCAGGTGGATGCGCTGATCGAGCGTGTTTCCGGCGCTCGCGGCCCGATCGCAGTGGCCGTCACCAATTCCGCCACGCATTATGTGCTCTCCGGCTACCCGGAGGACCTGGCCGCGTTCGGCGTGGAAGTGGCCAAGGAACACAAGCACCAGGCCAAGCTGCGCGAAGAGAAGGTGCGTGGCGGTCGCGTGTTCGAACCGGTGCTCGAATACCTTGACGTAACCCTGCCGTTCCACAGCCCGCTTATGGCCGAGGCTGTTTCACAGGCTGTTTCATGGGCGGAATCCTGCGGAATCAACGTCGACCACGCTCACGAGCTTGCTGCCGAAGTGCTGCTCAACCATGTGGATTGGGCCGCCCGCGTGCGCGCGCTCATGAAATCCACCGATCCAAGCGCCCTGTGGGTGCTGGATTTCGGTCCGGGAACCACCGTCGGCAAGCTGTTCTCCACCGTTGCCCAAGGCACTGGTGTCGGCGTGGTGGAAGCCTCCACCGTGGCCGATCGTGGCACGCTCTCCACGTTGGAAACCCTGCCTGAGCGCACCCAGAACTGGACCCGCTTCGCACCAAGCATCATCCACACTTCCGCCGGAGACAAGGTGCGTACCGCATTCACCGAACTGACCGGCAAGGCTCCGGTACTGCTCGCCGGCATGACCCCGACCACCGTGGAACCGGAAATCGTGGCAGCGGCCGCCAACGCCGGCTACTGGGCGGAACTCGCAGGCGGCGGCCAGGTGACCGCCAGCGTGTTCGACCGTCATGTCGCCAAGCTGGAAGAAGAGCTTGAAGAAGGCCGTACCGTTGAGTTCAACGCAATGTTCATGGACCGCTACCTGTGGAACCTGCAGTTCGGATCCCAGCGCATCGTGCCGAAGAAGCGTGCCAGCGGCACCCCGATCGACGGCGTGGTCGTGTCTGCGGGCATTCCGGAACTTGACGAGGCCGTGGAACTCATTCACAATCTCAACGCCGACGGATTCCCGTATGTGAGCTTCAAGCCGGGCACCGTCGACCAGATTCGCCAGGTGGTGCGCATCGCCAAAGCCGTCGCTCCGGTCAAGGTGCTCATCGAAGTTGAAGGCGGCTCCGCAGGTGGCCACCATTCGTGGGAATCATTGGACGATCTGCTGCTGAGCACCTATGCCGAAGTGCGTGAACAGACCAATCTGGTGCTCGTGGTCGGCGGCGGTATCGGCACGCCGGAACGCGGCGCCGACTACATCACCGGCGAATGGTCCGCAGAGTACGGCCGTCCGCTCATGCCAGTGGATGGCGTGCTCGTTGGCACTGCCGTGATGACCGCCAAGGAAGCGCACACCAGCCCTGAAGTCAAGCAGATGCTTGTCAACACTCCGGGTATTCCCGCCAAGGGAGCCGACGGCGATCCGTTCGCTCCGTTGGGCGAGCAGTGGGTGCCGAGCGGCCAAGCCAAGGGCGGCGTCACTTCCGGCCTGAGCCATCTGCATGCCGACATCTACGAGCTGGAAAACTCTTCCGCACGTTGCGGACGCCTGCTGGTGCGCGTGATGAAGCATCCGGAAGAGCTGGAAAGCCGCCGCGAGGAAATCATCGAAGCGTTGAACGCCACCGCAAAGCCGTATTTCGGCGACCTGAAGGCCATGACATATCTCGCATGGGCGCAGCGTTTCGCCGATCTCGCCTTCCCGTGGGTCGACGAAACCTACGCCGATCGCTTCCTGCACTTGCTGCAGCGTATTGAAGCCCGCGTCACCACGCAGGAAAGCGGCGAATTCGTATCGCTGTTCGCATCCCGCGCCGATGTGGAAGCCGATCCGCATGCGGCCATCGCCAAGCTTGCCGAAGCCTATCCGCAAGCCGACGAACTGACCGTCACCCCGATGGATGAAGCCTGGTTCCCGGTGCTCGTGCGTGAATACCCGAAGCCAATGCCGTTCGTGCCCGTCATCGACAACGACCTGCTGCGTTGGTGGGGTCAGGATCAGCTGTGGCAGTCCGAAGACTCCCGTTACTCCGCCGATTCCGTGCGCATTATTCCTGGTCCGATCTCCGTTGCGGGCATCACCACCGTTGACGAACCTGTAGCCGACATTCTTGGACGCTTCGAAGCGGCCATGGTCAAGCGCGTTTCCGCAGAATCGCCAAGCGCGGACAAAACTGCGTTCGCACAGCTCGGAGCGGCATCTTCCGCAGAAGAATTCATTCGCAAATCCCCGAACATCTCGTGGGTGGGCCATCTCATGGCAAACCCGGCATACGGCACCAGCAATGGCGACGACAGCTACGAAATCCGCAAGATTTCCAGCGAAGGAAGCGTCGAAAAGTACGATCTCGACATTCATCTCGATACCTACTGGGACAACGATCCGGATGGTGGCGCATCCAAGCATGCCGTACGCGACATCGTCATTCCGCTGAACGTGGACGGCAACGAGTCCGGACTTTTCCCGGTGGTCGATCGCGACCGCCTGCCGGAACACGTGTATCGTATGCTCGCAGACACTGCCGGCATTGGTAACACTGCCATTACTGGCGACAAGCTCACCGCCATGCCCGTTATTGAACAGATGGCAGACAAAGCCTCCTATCCGTTCGGTCAGGCGCATGCCAGCTACACGCTGTCGGCCAACCTCGGCTTCGACCATGAGGCAGCTACCGGCGGTGCACTGCCAAGCGATCTGGTGCCGTCCCGCATCGCACCGGACGCACTCGTCGGACCGGCATGGCCCGCCATTTACGCGGCCCTCGGATCCGTGTACGTCAACGGCTTCCCCGTAATCGAAGGCCTGCTCAACGCAGTGCATCTCGACCACCTCATCGAACTGGAAGTCAGCGAAGACGAACTGCTCAAGCATATCGGCGAACAGATTTCGCTGACCAGCTGGGCCGAAAACTACTTCGAATCGGCATCCGGCCGTGTGGTGACCATCCACGTCACCCACAGCACGCAAGACGGTACCGTGCTTGCCAACGAAACCGAACGTTTCGCCATCCGTGGTCGCGCATACTCCGACGCATTGCCGCCGGAAGCGCCGGACTATGGCGGAATCGACGCGGAAATCGAAAGCACTCCGCGCCGACTGCTGCGCCGCGTCAAGGTGACCGCTCCACACGAGATGACCGCCTTCGCACGTACTTCCGGCGATTTCAACCCGATCCATACTTCGCATCGTGGCGCTGCTGTTTCCGGTCTTACGGCACCGCTCGTGCACGGCATGTGGCTCTCCGCAACCGCGCAATACGCGGTGCAGGCGCTTGACGGCAAGGGTGCGCACTACGAAATCGCAGGCTGGACCTACAACATGTACGGCATGGTGCAGCTTGACGATGAAGTGGAAATCTCCGTCGAACGAGTCGGCCGCGTGGCACACTCCGGCATGGTGCTCGAAGTGACCAGCCGTATCGACGGCAACATCGTGTCTCGTGGCACCGCCATCGTGCGTGCGCCGAAGTCCGCGTTCGTATACCCGGGTCAGGGCATTCAGCAGCAGGGTATGGTGCTCGACGAGCGTGCCAAGTCCCCGGCCGCACGAGACGTGTGGAAGCGCGCCGACAAGGTGACCCGCGAGAAGCTTGGATTCTCGATCCTTGCCGTCGTACGCGACAATCCGAAGGAACTGACCGCCAACGGCGTGACCTACCGCCATCCGGAAGGCCTGCTCAACCTGACCCAGTTCACGCAGGTGGCGCTCGCCACCGTGGCATTCGCCCAGACCGCACGTCTGCGCGAAGCCGGCGCCGACATTTGGCCCGCTTATTTCGCAGGCCACTCGCTGGGCGAATACAACGCGCTGAGCTCCTTCGCCAACGTGATTCCGCTGGAAACCGTGATCGAACTCGTGTTCCACCGCGGCTCCACCATGCATCACCTCATTCCGCGCGATGAGAAGGGCCGTTCCAACTACCGTATGGGTGCGTTGCGTCCGAACCAGTTCGGTGTGGGCGATGACGGCGTGCGCGAGTACGTCGAATCCGTGTCGAAGGCTTCCGGCGAGTTCCTGCAAATCGTGAACTACAACCTGGCGGGCCAGCAGTATGCCGTGGCAGGCACCATCGCCGGTCTAAAGGCGCTGAAGGCCGATTCCGCCCGCCGTGTGGCCGAATATGGCGGCAAGCCCGCGTTCATGCTGGTGCCGGGCATCGATGTGCCGTTCCATTCCACGCTGCTGCGCAAGGGTGTGCCGGAATTCCGCGACAAGCTCGACGCACTCCTGCCTCAGACCATCGATTACCGTGGCCGTCTGGTCGGACGCTATATTCCGAACCTGGTTGCGGCGCCGTTCGAAATGACGAAGGAATTCGCGGCCAAGATTCTCGAAGTCGTGCCGTCCGAGCGCATTCAGGCCGCTTTGGATGATCCGCAGATTTGGGATTCCTATGCTGCTGATGATCAGAAGCTTGGTCGTTTGCTGCTTACGGAACTGCTGTCTTGGCAGTTCGCTTCTCCGGTGCGTTGGATCGAGACGCAGGCTCTGCTGTTCGGTTCCGCCGAGCAGGGCGGTCTTGGTGTGGAAGAGTATGTGGAGGTTGGTCTTGGCAATGCTCCGACGCTCGCCAATCTGGGGTCCAAGACGTTGCGTCTGCCGCAGTTTGCCGGTCGCGATGTGACGGTGTACAACGTTGGTCGCGATGAAGGCCGCGTATACATGACCGATTCCGATTCGCTGGTTCCGGAAGAAGATGCTGACGATTCTGCAGTTGCGACTTCTGCCTCTTCTGCGGCTGCTGCTCCGGCTGTTGCCTCGGCTCCTGCAGCTGCTTCTGCTGCTGTTGCGGAAGTTCCGGTTGCTGCAGCTCCCGCCGGTGCTCCGTCTGGCGCTGCTGTCGCGGATATTCCATTCAAGGCATCCGATGCGATTGCCACATTGCTGGCTTACTCGGCTAAGGTTCGCCCCGATCAGATCGGTGAAAGCGATACCACCGATACGCTGACCAATGGTGTGTCTTCTCGCCGTAATCAGCTGCTTATGGACATCAGTTCCGAACTGGGTGTGGCTTCCGTGGATGGCGCTGCCGAGGCGACGGTCAAGGCACTGAGCGCTCTGGTCAACAAGGTCGCTCCGAACTACAAGGCGTTCGGTCCGGTGCTGTCTGACATTGTGCGCGACCGTGTGCGTGGCATGTTCGGCGCCGCCGGTGTGAAGCTCGGCCAAATCACTAAGCGTGTGACCGACACTTGGCAGCTTGGCGAAGGCTGGGCCAGCCATGTGGTGGCTGCTCTCGTGCTCGAAACCCGTGAAGGCGCAAGCTCCCGCGGTGGAGATCTTGCCTCCCTGAGCACTGACGCGGCTTCCAATGCGGCCGCAGCCAATGCGCTGATCGATGCGGCCGTGCAGAAGGTTGCCGCCGATAAGGGCATCACCGTTGCCATGCCGAGCGCTGGTGGTGCCGCCGGTGGCGCAGTTGTCGATTCCGCTGCTTTGGACGCATTCGCGGCCAAGGTGACCGGCGCCGATGGCGTGCTCGCCTCCACCGCGAAGTTCGTGCTGAACCAGCTGGGCGTTGCCGCTCCGGTTGCCGAAGACGCAACCGACGAGAATGCCGCTGTTGTGGCCGCGGTCGAAGCTGAACTTGGCGCCGACTGGCCGAAGCAGGTCGAACCTCGTTTCGACGAGCGCAAGGCCATTCTGTTCGACGATCGTTGGGCTTCCGCACGTGAGGATCTGGCACGCGCCTACTATAACAACGACGAATCCGCGTTGAACGGCAGCTTCATCGGTCTTGGTGAGACCATTGCCGACGAAGCCACCTGGTATGCGGACAAGAGCGATAGTGCGGATCTGAAGGCCGCTTTCAAGCGTGTTGCCGACGAAGCCATTCAGAACGCTTCTGAATCGGCGGAAACCAGCCGTTTCGCTGGAGATATCGCCGTGGTGACGGGTGTTGCCCCGAATTCCATCGCAGCGCAGGTGGTCAACGGCCTGCTTGCCGGTGGTGCCACCGTGGTTGCCACCTCGCACAGCTTCAAGCCGAGCGTGAAGGCGTGGGCTAAGCAGACCTACCGTGAGCATGCGGCGGGCGATGCCAAGCTGTGGCTGGTTCCTGCGAACCTCTCGAGTTACCGTGACGTGGACGCGTTGGTCGCTTGGGTTGGCAATGTGCAGAAGAAGACTTCCGGTGCGACCACCACGATTCTCAAGCCTGCTTACGAGCCGAGCCTGTTCTTCCCGTTCGCGGCTCCGCCGGTGCATGGCAGCCTCGCTGATTCCGGCGAGCTGTTCGAATCTCAGGCTCGCCTCATGCTGTGGGGTGTTGAGCGTGCGATTGCCGGACTTGCGAAGATCGGTGCCGACACTGATGTGCAGCATAAGTTGCATGTGGTGTTGCCGGGCTCTCCGAACCGCGGTATTTTCGGCGGAGATGGTGCTTACGGCGAGGTGAAGAGCGCATTTGATGCGATTGTGAACCGTGCTCGTGCTGAAAAGGTGTGGTCGAGCCGTGTGACCTTCGCCCATCCGAAGATCGGTTGGGTGCGTGGCACCGGCCTGATGGGCGGCAATGATCCGCTGGTCGAAGTGGTGGAACGTCACGGTCTGAAGACTTACTCCACCGCCGAAATCGCGGTTGAACTGCTGAACCTCTCCACCCGCGAATCCCGTATCGAAGCGGCCAAGGCTCCGCTCGACGTGGATCTGACCGGCGGACTCGGTAACGAGCCGATCGATATCAAGGCACTGCGTGCGGAAGCCATGGAAGACGCGGCTCAGGCGGAAGCGGCGAATGCCAAGAACGCAATCGCAGGCAACGAATCCGATACTGCGGTCAAGACGCTCATCAAGGCGCTGCCAAGCCCGCGTGCTCCGCGTCAGGCCAAGGTCGATCTTGCCGATTGGCAGAACGTCAGCGCACGTCCGGAAGACGAAATCGTCATCGTGTCCGTGGGTGAACTTGGCCCATGGGGCTCCGGCCGCACCCGCTTCGAAGCCGAACTCGGCATCCATTCCGACGGCCAAGTGGATCTGTCTGCCGGCGCGGTGCTCGAACTGGCGTGGAACATGGGCTTGCTGGCGTGGAACGACAGTCCCAAGCCGGGCTGGTACGACGTTGACGGCAACCTCGTGCCTGAGGAGGATATAGCGGAACGCTACCATGACGAGGTTGTGGCCCGCTCCGGTGTGCGTCCGTTCGATGAAGGCATGGGCAACGACTACAAGGACGGCACCGACGAGGAAGAGGCCGAGGTGTTCCTTGACCACGATGTGACCTTCTCGGTTCCGACTCGTGAGATCGCCGAAGAGTACGTCAAGCTCGACGAAGCCCACACCAGCTTCGCGGCCGATGCCGAATCCGGTGAATGGAACGTCACCCGCCATGCTGGCTCCATGATTCGCGTGCCTCGTCGCGCGGCAATGACCCGCACGGTCGGCGGCCAGTTCCCGAAGGGCTTCGACCCGGTCAAGTGGGGCATTCCGGCTTCCATGGTCGGCGACGTCGACAAGATCGCCCTGTGGAACATCGTCACCACGGTTGATGCCTACCTGTCCGCAGGCTTCACGCCGACCGAAATCCTCGAAGCGGTGCATCCGTCGATGGTCGCCTCCACGCAGGGTACCGGTTTCGGCGGCATGGCCTCTATGCGCAAGCTCTACCTGGATCGCTTCCTCAACCACGAGATCCCGACCGACATCCTGCAGGAAGCCCTGCCGAACGTCGTCGCGGCGCACGTGATGCAGTCTTACATCGGCGGTTACGGCAACATGATCCAGCCGGTTTCCGCCTGCGCCACCGCCGCCGTCTCCCTTGAGGAAGGCGCCGACAAGATCGCGCTCGGCAAGGCCGACTTCGTGGTCACCGGCGCAATCGACGACATCGGCGTCGAATCCGTGATCGGCTTCGGTAATATGAACGCCACCGCCAACTCCGAGGAGATGTACGCCAAGGGCATCGACGCGCGATTCTTCTCCCGTGCGAACGACCGTCGTCGCGGCGGATTCGTGGAATCCCAGGGTGGCGGCACCATTCTGCTGACCCGTGGCGATATCGCGTTGAAGCTCGGCCTGCCGGTTGCCGGCGTGATCGGATTCGTGCACTCCTACGCCGACGGCGCGCACACTTCCATCCCGGCTCCGGGCTTGGGCGCGCTTGCAGCGGGCATGGGCGGCAAGGATTCCAAGCTGGTGCGCGATCTGGCCCGTCTCGGCGTCACTCCGGACGACATCGCCGTGGTTTCCAAGCACGATACGTCTACCAACGCCAACGATCCGAACGAATCCGAACTGCACAACACGTTGGCCCACGCCATTGGCCGTGCTGACGGCAACCCGCTGTTCGTGATCTCGCAGAAGACGCTTACCGGCCATGCCAAGGGCGGTGCCTGCATCTTCCAGGTCAACGGTCTGACCCAGCTGTTCAAGTCCGGTGTGATCCCGGCCAATGCCGCCCTTGACTGCGTTGATCCGAAGCTCATGCGCGACGACCACATGGTCTGGCTGCGCGAGCCGCTGAAGGTCGGCTCCGTTAAGGCAGGCCTGGCCACGTCGCTCGGTTTCGGTCACGTATCCGGCTTCGCTGCGATCGTCAATCCGGGCGCATTTGAAGCTGCGGTGGCCAACACCGCGGGCGTCGAGGCGCTGAATGCATGGCGTGATCGCGCCAACGAGCGTCTGGCCGCTGGTCAGCGTCGCCTTGAGGAAGGCATGATGGGACGCGCCGCGCTCTACGAGCCGATCGACAACCGTCGCTTCCATGAAGATGGCCGCGGCTACAACGCGCACGAAGTGGAGAAGGCCATGCTGCTCGATCCTAACGCGCGTCTGAGCGCCTCCGGCTACTTCGAAGCCTGATCCCCGCGTCTGAGCGCCTGAAATTTCTGGCGCTCAGCGCACGATCATCAATCCCGTATCTGTCGCAATCTCAGCATTTCGCGGCAGATACGGGATTTTCATATTCTTGAATCACCTTGCTGCCCGTCTGCACAACTCCCGTTCCATGTCTGCACAGTGCGGACGACAGAGGATGAAGCGCTTAAGTATGATGGTATCCTTGCATGAAAACGAAGTGTTGCCCGCCTGTTTTGCGGAAGTCGACATGGTTCGTTTCTTCCTGAAAACTTTCGAAAGGCTGGAAAATGCTGGGTTTGGGGCATGACGTCGTGGATGTGCCTGCGTTCGCCGAGCAACTGGGCGAACCTGGGTCGCGCATGCGAAACCTGTTCTCCGCGCGCGAGCTATGGCAGACCGCTCAACGGGCGCGGGTCAAGCGGGATGGCGAGGCGGTGCATCTTGCGGCCCGCTGGGCGGGCAAGGAGGCCTTCCTCAAGGCGTGGTGCGAGGCGATTTCGTGTAGGGCGAAAGGAGATGGCGACATTGCATATCCGTACACGCTTGACGATTTTCCTTGGTCGCGCATCGAAATACTTGACGATTCCCACGGCGTGCCCCACGTCATGCTCTCACCCGAGGTGCGATGCAAGTTGCGGCAATCGTTGGGGTTGCCGGTTGACGGGGATGGCCAATCGTGCGAAATGCATATTTCCATCAGCCATGACGGAGCTGTTGCATCCGCGGTGGTGACAATAGAAGCGTGAATGGCGATTGCGCAATCGCGGGCAATCGCACAATAACCAGTAATTTCGTCAATCGATTGACATTGGTCGTCAAAACGCCTCGAACCGGTTTGATAAAACCGTTGATTCACGTTACACTTGTGCCAGCATCGCAGCAATGAAAGCAGTGAAACCCAATACTCATAACAACGAGGTTCCCTGAGAAGAGGAGTAGAGGAATGGCACGTTCCAAGTCCGACCAAGCGTTTGACGAGCGCATCGCGAAGAACAGCGAAGAACTGCGCGAACTATTGACGGATCTGTATGGGGAACAGGCCGAAGAAGCCTTCCAAAACCTCACCGAGTTGATGAAGGCGTCGCATGCGGCACGCCCCGCCGATCTGAAACGCCTCGACACCAAGCGTCTCGCCGATCCGGAATGGTACAAGCGCGGCAACATGTTCGGCATGACCATGTATACCGACCTATTCGCCGGAGATCTAAAGAAACTCGCAGGCAAGGTGCCGTACCTGAAAGAGCAGAAGCTCACGTATCTGCACCTTATGCCACTGCTGAAAATGCCGCATCCGCAGAACGACGGCGGTTATGCGGTGGAAGATTTCGACACCGTCGATCCGTCGCTCGGTACGAATGAAGACCTCGCGGCGCTCACCAAAAAACTGCGTGCGGCCGGCATCAGCCTGTGCCTCGACTTCGTGATGAACCACACCGCATCCAGCCATCGTTGGGCTAAGGCGGCTCAAGCGGGCGATCCGAAATATCAGGATTACTACTACTGCTACGACGACCGCACTGTTCCCGACCAGTACGACGCCGTGGTGCCGGAAGTCTTCCCGGCCACTGCCCCCGGCAACTTCACCTGGAACGAACAGATGCACAAGTGGGTGCTCACCTCGTTCTACCCGTTCCAGTGGGATCTGAACTACCGCAACCCGAACGTGCTCGTGTCGGTGCTCTCCAGCGTGCTCGGCCTCGCCAACCTTGGCGTCGAAGTGTTCCGCATCGACGCGGTGCCTTACATCTGGAAGGAACTCGGCACCAACTGCCGTAACCTGCCGCAGGTGCACACCATCGTACGCATGTTGCGCATCGTGCTCGAATGCGTCTGCCCGGCAGTAGTGCTGAAGGGCGAAGTGGTGATGGCCCCCAAGGAGCTCGCCGCCTACTTCGGTACACCGGAAAAGCCGGAATGCCACATGCTCTACAACGTGTCGATCATGGTGAATCTGTGGAGTGCGCTTGCCAGTGGGGACGTGCGCCTACTCAAAGACCAGCTCGACAAGCTCAACGCGCTGCCGGAAAACTGCTGGTTCGTCAACTACCTGCGCTGTCATGACGACATCGGCTGGGGCTTGGACGAGCCGATGGAGGAGAGCCTCGGCATCGACCCGCTCAAGCACAAGGAATTCCTGTACCACTTCTACGAGGGCTCGGTGCCTGGCAGCTGGGCCATGGGCGAGCTGTACAACTACGACGAGGCGTCGAAGGATGCGCGCAGCTGCGGCACCACGGCCAGTCTGTGCGGTGTGGAACGCGCTCTGATCACGCATGACAAGCCGTTGCTCGACATTTCGATGAAACGCGATTTGATGATGCATTCCGCCATGTCGTTCCTGCGTGGCTTCCCCATGTTGAGCTGCGGCGACGAAATCGTGCAGCTCAACGGCTGGGAATACAAGGAAGATCCTGACCGCGTCGAGGATTCGCGTAATCTGCATCGCAGCCCCTTCAATTGGGAGAATGCGGCCAAGCGCAAGCAGACTGGCACCCTGCAGAAGCAGATGTGGGACGGATTGAAGAGCGTTCGTGAGATGCGCGACGATCCCGCTTTCGCGCCCGAAGCGTGGGTCACCACTTGGGACGCGCATAATGATGCGGTTCTTGCGGTGGTGCGCCATGTTGAAGGACGCACTGTTCTCGGATTGTTCAATTTCTCGTCCGCGCGTCAGATCGCACGTCTTGATTCGGATGGCGACATCGTGCTTCCCGCTGAGGTCGCGTTGGAACCGTACCAGGTTTGCGTGGTCGAAAAATAATTATTGCGATTTCGACTTGCGATTGTTGAGGGAATGTGTATAATAGCTCGAGTCGTTTCGTGTTGACTTCGGTCGGCATAGACGGTGCGCGGATGTAGCTCAATGGTAGAGCCTCAGTCTTCCAAACTGATTACGCGGGTTCGATTCCCGTCATCCGCTCCACACAATCGTTAGAGAAGAAGAAAGGCGTGCTTAATGGCACGCCTTTTGCATACCTGCCGTGCGATTGCTTCGACGACTGGGTATGCTGGACGTGTCGTGACAGCGGCGTGACGGTCGCAGCAGGCGGTAATCGCAATACAACGGAGCGGGTATGGCACAAACGCAAGGCAACAAGGTGACGGAAGTCGTCGACGGCGTGATCGAACAGGTCGACGTTTCCAAGCATCCGACGGCGTCCATTGAAGCGTCTGATCTTTCCTTGGCCGACATCGAGCGTCGTAAATCGCATCCGGCACACTGGGCGCTGTTCATCGCGCTGGTGCTGGTGGCTCTGATCGTGCCCTACTGGTGGGGACGTTTTCTCGCGGTCAAGGATGCGGCTTGGATTGTCGACAACCTCGGTTTCCTTGATCCCAAGGGTGTTGCGTTGATTTCGTGGACCGTCACCATCATGGCGATGACCGGCTTGGGATTGATGGTCGCCGATGTGAAGAAATGGCTGTGGGGTACGGTTTTTGTGGTGGGACTCGCCGCCGAGCAGTTCGTTGCCGGCATGTGCCTGCTGAGCTTCAACTTCTGGAACGCCACTTATGTGATGTATGGCGATTCCTCGGGGCTTGCCAACGCCGCGAATCTTGGCATTATCGCGGCCGGATGCGGTGTCGCCGTCTACGCGGTGCTGTGGGTTGGACTGCTGGTCTGCATCAAAAAGGAATCGAAATTCAATGTGCTTACGCGCAGTTGGGCGTCGTTTTTGCTGTTTTTCGTAATTGAGAGCATTTCGCTCGCGGTGGTGCTGTTCGGCGGGCTGCTGAACGTAGTCTGAAGCGTCGCTTGCGGCATGGTCTGATTTGGTCTGCCCCTCGTGTATGATTTCCCTTTGGCGTATTTCGCCCGCGGATAGAGAGCGCGTCGGTATTGGACCGGCAGCACCGCGCAGCAACATAAGGAGGATGCCGTGGCACTTACGGCTGAGGAAAAGCAGGAAATCATCAAGACTTACGCTACCCACGAGGGTGACACCGGCTCCCCGGAGGTCCAGGTTGCTCTGCTGACCAAGCGTATCGCTGATCTGACCGAGCACCTCAAGGAGCACAAGCATGATCACCACTCCCGTCGTGGTCTGCTGCTGATGGTCGGCGATCGTCGTCGTATGCTTGATTACCTCAAGCGCGTTGACATCAACCGTTACCGCTCCCTGATCGAGCGTCTGGGTCTGCGCCGATAGTTAAATTCTTCCGCCCGAATGCCTTCCTTGGCGTTCGGGCGTTTTTGCATGACAGCCGCGTTGAGGAAAGACAGTTTGAAAGCCCAAGGTTTAGGGCGCATGAGGTCTAGAATCTAAAGATGAGGAAGCGACGAAGGTAACGTCGCGTCACGCATGCAGAAATCGGTTGGAGTCCGCTGAAGAGGACTGCCGATAGTTGGTAAAAGAAAAGAAAAAAAGGAGGAACCCTATGGAGGGTCCCGAAATCAAGGCTGTTGAAGCCGTAATCGATAATGGTTCATTCGGTAAGCGCACGTTGCGCTTCGAGACTGGTCGTCTCGCCCAGCAGGCGGATGGTGCCGTCGCCGCCTATCTTGACGATGATTCGATGATTCTGTCGACCACCACCGCCGGTTCCAGCCCGAAGGAGAACTACGACTTCTTCCCGCTTACCGTGGACGTGGAAGAGAAGATGTACGCCGCCGGCAAGATTCCGGGATCGTTCTTCCGCCGTGAAGGCCGCCCGAGCTCCGAAGCTATTCTTGCTTGCCGTATCATCGACCGACCGCTGCGCCCGCTGTTCCCACACACGCTGCGCAACGAAGTGCAGGTTGTGGAAACCGTGCTCGCCGTCAACCCGGACGATGCTTACGATGTTATCGCTCTGAACGCTGCTTCCGCTTCCACCATGATTTCCGGTCTGCCGTTCGAGGGTCCGGTTTCCGGCGTTCGTCTGGCTCTGATCGACGGTCAGTGGGTCGCTTTCCCGCGTTGGAGCGAGCGTGAGCGCGCCGTGTTCGAAATCGTGGTTGCCGGCCGCGTGGTGGAGAACGGCGATGTTGCCATCGCTATGATCGAAGCTGGCGCAGGTAAGAACGCCTGGCACCTCATCTACGACGAAGGCCAGACCAAGCCGGACGAGGAAGTCGTTGCCGGTGGCCTTGAAGCCGCCAAGCCGTTCATCAAGGTGATCTGCGAGGCTCAGGCCGAACTCAAGAACATCGCTGCGAAGGAAACCAAGGAATTCCAGCTCTTCCCGGAGTACACCGAAGATCTGTACAACCGCATCGACGAAATCGCCCACGCTGATCTCGACGAGGCTCTCTCCATTGCCGAGAAGCTGCCGCGTCAGGATCGCATTCATGAGATCAAGGAAGGCGTCAAAGCCACTCTCGCCGGTGAATTCACCGACATGGACGATGCCGAAAAGGAAAAGGAGATCGGCAATGCGTTCAAGGAGCTGCAGCGCCAGATCGTGCGTCGCCGCATCCTGACCCAGGATTACCGCATCGACGGCCGTGGTCTGCGCGACATCCGCACCCTGTCCGCTGAAGTGGACATCGTTCCGCGCGTGCACGGTTCCGCACTGTTCCAGCGTGGCGAAACCCAGATTCTGGGCGTCACCACCCTGAACATGCTCAAGATGGAACAGCAGATCGACGCACTGTCCGGTCCGCAGTCCAAGCGTTACATGCACAACTATGAGATGCCGCCGTACTCCACCGGTGAGACCGGCCGTGTCGGCTCCCCGAAGCGTCGTGAAATCGGTCACGGTGCTCTGGCCGAGAAGGCTCTCGTGCCTGTGATGCCAAGCCGTGAAGAGTTCCCGTACGCCATCCGTCAGGTCTCCGAAGCCATTGGTTCCAACGGTTCCACCTCCATGGGTTCCGTGTGCGCCTCCACCCTGTCGTTGCTCGCTGCAGGCGTGCCGCTGAAGGCTCCGGTTGCCGGCATCGCCATGGGCCTCGTGTCCGGTGATGTTGACGGCCAGCACATCTTCAAGACCCTGACCGATATTCTCGGTGCCGAAGACGCATTCGGCGATATGGACTTCAAGGTCGCAGGCACTTCCGAATTCATCACCGCCCTGCAGCTTGACACCAAGCTCGACGGCATTCCGGCAGACATTCTTGCCTCCGCTCTGCAGCAGGCCAAGGAAGCCCGCACCACCATTCTCGAAGTCATCAACGAGTGCATCGACGGCCCGGCCGAGATGAGCCCGTATGCTCCGCGCATCATCACCACCACCGTTCCGGTCGACAAGATCGGCGAGGTCATCGGCCCGAAGGGCAAGATGATCAACCAGATCCAGGAAGAGACCGGTGCGGAAATCGCCATTGAAGATGACGGTACCGTGTTCATCTCCTCCGAGGGTGGCGACGGCGCTGAAAAGGCCAAGCAGATCATCGACCAGATTGCCAACCCGCACGTTCCTGAAGCCGGCGAAACCTACAACGGTAAGGTTGTGAAGACCACCTCCTTCGGTGCCTTCGTGAACCTGACCCCGGGCACCGACGGCCTGCTGCACATCTCCCAGATCCGTAATCTGGCCAACGGCGAGCGTATCGACGCCGTCGAAGACGTGCTCAAGGAAGGCGACACCGTTGAGGTGGTCGTGCAGGGCGTTGACGATCGTGGCAAGATCTCCCTGGCCATTCCGGGCTACGAAGATCAGGAATCTTCCGCTCCGCGTCGTGAGCGTTCCGATCGCGATGACCGTCGCGGCAGCCGTGGCCGTCGCGATGACCGTCGTGATGACCGTCGTGATGACCGTCGTTCCGATCGTGACGATCGTGATTATGATGATCGTCCGCGTCGTCGTCGTTCCGATCGTGACGATGACCGCGACTACGATGATCGTCCGCGCCGTCGTCGTTCCGACCGCGATGACCGTGATTATGATCGTGATGACCGTCGTTCCGATCGTGACGATCGTGATTATGATGATCGTCCGCGTCGCCGTCGTTCCGACCGCGATGACCGTGATTATGATCGTGATGACCGTCGTTCCGACCGTCGCCGCAGCAGCCGCCGCGACGACCGCAATCCGCGTTACGCAGCCGATGAGAACTACGACGAGTACCGTGCCGATCGCGAAGAGCGTTCTGAGCGTCCTCGCCGCCGCGTCCGCCGCGACTTCGATCCGTTCGAAGACTGACGTCCTCAAGAGGATCCCTCGCAGCATAACTGCATAACTGATTGACTGAAGTGCCCTGTGCCGAAAGGTGCGGGGTACTTTTCGTTTCGTGCAGAATGTATGAAAATGAGATACGGGGGCAGGGGTTTTGTCATAACATGCCTAGGTGCATGCAAGAATGGTTTGAAGAGTCATTAACGAAGGAGTCATCATGGTCGTTGGCATCATCATTGCCGTCGTCGTTGTTCTCATCGTGCTTTGGGCCGTTAGCGCCTACAACGGGCTGGTCACACTGCGCAATCGTGTGAAGAACGGCTGGGCGCAGATCGATGTGCAGCTCAAACAGCGTGCCGATCTTATTCCGAATCTGGTGGAAACGGTCAAAGGTTATGCGGCCCACGAATCCCAAGTGTTCACGCAGGTCACGCAGGCCCGTGCCGGCGTGGTGCAGGCCGCGCAAAGCGGTGACGTGGCGCAGCGCATCGCCGCGGAAAACCAGCTGAGCCGCGCGCTCATGAATCTGCAGGTTGTATCTGAAAACTATCCGCAGCTGCAAGCAAATACGAATTTCATGGATCTGCAGAGTCAGCTGAAATCGTTGGAAGAGAAAATCGCTTACGCACGCCAGTTCTACAACGATGTCGTGCAGAAGTACAATACCCGGATTGAAGTCGTGCCAACCAACATCATCGCAGGACTGTTCCATTTCGAACAGGCCCCCTACTTCCAGGTGGACGAAGCGGATCGTCAGGTTCCGCAAGTCAAGTTCTGACATGCACGTAAAGCCCCGTCCGATAACGATGGGGTTTTACTGTTCAGTTCGACTTGTACGGCCGTCTGTTGTACGGACATCTGAGAGAAGAAGAAATGAGAAAGAGGGATCATGGCGGCCAAACAATACGCATCACGAGGAGTGCGCAGCGTTTTTATCGCGATTGCCGCCACCATCGGCGTTGTGGCGATCATGTTGCTGGCAATAGCGCTGGATGATGGCAGCGCCGACTTAAGCTACAAAACGCTCGACTACGATGTGCAGGTGCAAAGCAATGGCGATTTGAAGGTCACCCAGCATATCGACATGAAACTCGCTGACCGCAGCGATGACGACGGCGATCATCCGTGGAAGCAGCTGTACCAGCAGTACATGCTGAAGGAAAGCGATCTGACCAATATCACCGATATCAGTGTGCGCAATGTGACAACGGGGGAAACCTATCAGCAGGGCGATATCGCAATCCCAAGCAGCTACAGCACCGGCGAATGGAATCAAGAACATGCGAAGCAGTGGTATATCGCCGATGTTTCGCAAGGTGACAGCAATCCGCAACCGTTCGATCCAGCAAAAGACGGTCTTGTTGCCGGCAATACCGACGATCGTTCCAAGAAGATCGAAATCGGATGGAACATTCCCGTCACCACGTCGGCAAGCAGCATGAAATTCGACATCACCATGACCATGCAGGGCGTGACCACCGCCTATCAAGACGTGGCCACGTTCCAATGGGAGCCGTTCGGCGCGAACAATCAGATTCCCATCGGCAAAGTCACCGGCACCATCACGTTCCCGAACGACATCACAGCAGATAATTCATGGGCTTGGCTGCACACCGAACGCACGTCAACCACTGAACGTGGTGATAAAGGGTCGCTGCAGTTCACCGTGCACGACGTTCGTGCCGGCGACTATGTTGACGTGGTCGCCATGTTCGATGTCGATGCGACCAGCGGTGTGGCACGCACTCGTGATACCACCATCAAAAACGGCATTATGAAAAGCGAGGCCCGACAGGAGCGGCAGTGGCGTGATCAGCAGCGCAAAAAAGCGCGTATCCGCTTGATCACGTGGATCGCCATCTCTGTGATCGGCCTGGTGTTGTGTGTGATCGCCGTTGCGCTCGCATTGCGCAGTTTCAATCGTTCGCAATACCACGGTGACATCGAGTATTGGCGTGACGAGCCGGAAATGAGTCCTGCCAGTGCTGCGGAGTTGCTGCATATGGTCGCCGACAAGCATTCGAAGACATTGTCGAGCAGAAAAATGTCGGCTTCCGTGCTCTCGCTCGCTTCGCGTGGAGCGATCGCCATCTACCCGGGTGTGGCCGCCATGTATCAGGGCATTGATATGAGCCAAGCGAACAATGCCGATATTGCACGGCTGATCGCCAACGATCCCGCTCGAACCCGCGATGTGGGCAAAACCAGCACGGTGGTGATACTTCCCGTGGTGTTTGACAACGTGCAATCGTTGCGGTTGTGCCCGAGCGAGCAGGCTGCGCTCGACTTGCTGGTGACGGCGTCCGAACGCATCGGCTCTCCGGTGTTCGATTTGGATCAGATGAACGAGAATTTCTCCGATTGGGAGAACGGTTACAAGCTTCAGGAGAAGTTCACGAATACGTGCGACAATGAATTCGCCATGCTGGGTGCCACGTCGATATGCGGTGGGGGAGCGTTTGCCGCGGGCATTTGCGCTGTGATGCTGGCATTCCTGTCCATGCTGTATTTCGGAGCCATCGGCAATCTTGCGTTGCTCGCGGTAATTTCCGTGCCGATGATGTTCGCATCCGTGTTTGCGTTGAGCTACCTCAAATTGAAAGGGCTTACCGATAATGGGCAGTATCTTGCTGGCCAGGTGCTCGGATTGAAGCATTATATGGAGGATTTCAGTGAATTCAAGGATCGCGGTGTGGCCGATATGACGTTGTGGGGCCGGTACATGGTGTATGCCACCGCGTTCGGCATTTCCGAAAAGGCGATGAAGCAGATGTTGAAGGCGTATCCGCAATTGGCTGATCCGAATTGGCTTGATGCCAACGCTTCCGATTCGTTACTCTACTGGAGTTACCGTTCATGGTATTTCAACTATCGTTACGCCGGTCCTGCTTCGGTTGAGACGAATTCGATGGATTTCTCGCAATTCAGCGCCAATTTTGGTGATATTGGCGCGCAGTTGGAATCAGGTTTCGCGGATATTCAATCGACGATTTCGGCGGCGTCTCCGTCCGGAAGTTTCAATGGTTCCGGCGGCAGTTTCTCCGGTGGCGGTTTCGGCGGTTCGTCCGGCGGTTCCGGTGGCGGTAGCTTCGGCGGTCGCTGACCTGCGGCATTACGCGCATGTTTGGTGGGTTTGCTGTCTGCTGAGGCGAGTCGGCTGGTAAGGTTGCATTCGGAAAGACACTCTGTACGTTGTTGAAGGAGATCGGGATGGCTTTGTTCCGTAATCTTGGACCGTTCCACACCACGGCCATCGGCCATGGCGAAATGCCATTGACCATTGAAAACAATCGTGGTCACGATGTCGGTATCGAAACATTGCACGCCTCGTTGGATGCCGGATGCCGTCACATCGACACCGCTTGGGCGTACTACACGCCGGGCGAAGAGGAACAGACCGGCGAAAAGCTGGTGCGTGAGGCGCTTGACTCGTGGAAGGGCCCGCGTGAGGAAGTCACCGTGGCCACCAAGGTGGGCTTGCGCCGCGCTTGGGAGGGTGACAAGCCGGTTTGGCCACGAGACGGCAAGCCGGAGCATCTGATCGAATACGGCAAGCAGTCCGCGATGGCGCTTGGCGTTGACAGCATCGATCTGCTTTACCTGCACCGTCATGATCCGGAAGTGCCGTACAACGAGTCCTGCGAAGGCATCAAGGCGTTGCTCGATCAGGGTGTGGCCCAGTGGGCGGGCGTTTCCAACGTGAGCATCGAACAGTTGAAGATCGCGCAGGAGATTCTCGGCGACAAGCTTGTGGCCGTGCAGAACCAGTATTCTCCGATTCATCTGGACACCCAGGACACGCTTGACTATTGCGCCGAGCAGGGTCTGGCATTCGTGTGCTGGAGTCCGTTGGGCGGTTATCGTCACCCGTATGACGAGCACCTGTTCGATCCGTTCCGCGAGGTGGCTGAAGCCCGTGGCGTGAGCTATCAGCGTGTGGTGCTCGCTTGGGAGCTGGCCAAGGGCGACCATATGTTCGTGATTCCCGGCGCTCACCGACCGGAAACCATTCTTGATTCCCTCAAGGCCGACGAGCTTGAACTCACCGAAGAGGAACTTGCCAAACTCGGCTGAGTGCCATATTCGCAACGATTTGCATAAAGGCGTCCGTCTTATCGATGGACGCCTTTGTTTTCCGCATGTGTTTTTCCATGCATGTATTTCCCGGATGCGGCAGAAGTGTCCCGTGAATAGTTGAGAATATAGAGCGACAAAATCGAGCAAGAGGAACAAGCGTGCAAAGAAGAAACAAGCCTGAAGTATTGGCTCCAGCAGGCAATCTGCGAGGACTGAAAACCGCCGTCGATTACGGTGCGGACGCCGTTTATTGCGGGGGCAAGGCGTTTGGCATGCGTTCGGCGCCGAAGAACCTGAGCTTGGAGGATTTCGAGGAAGGTTCCCGTTACGCGCATGAGCGTGGCGCTCGCGTGTACGTGACCTGCAATGTGCTTCCACGCAACAATGAAGTCGAAGCGATGCGCGAATACATTGGCCAGCTCAAAGACACCGGCGTGGATGCGCTGATCGTTTCCGACATTGGCGTGATGCTTATGGCTCGTGAAGTGGCGCCGAATCTGGAACTGCATGTGAGTACACAGGCCGGGGTCACCAACTATCAGGCGGCGAACGCCTTCTACCAGCTGGGCGCACGCCGTGTGGTGCTCGCCCGCGAAATGGATCTGCAGGCCGTGCGAGACATTCGCGCACGCATTCCCGACGATCTTGACATCGAATGCTTCGTGCATGGCGCGATGTGCATGGCGTTCTCCGGTCGTTGTCTGTTCTCCAACTATCTGACCGGACGTGACGGCAATCATGGTGAATGTGCGCAACCGTGCCGCTGGAAGTATTCCATCGTCGAAGAAAAGCGACCCGGCCAGTATTTTCCGATAGAACAGACCAAGGAAGGCGCGTATCTGTTCAATTCGCAGGATATGAACATGCTTGCGCATATCGACGATCTGCTTGATTCGGGCGCTACCAGTCTGAAAATCGAAGGTCGTTCCAAGAGTGCCTACTATATTGCGGCGATGACGAACGCTTACAAGACCGCCGTTGACGCTTATATGGTGCAGCGCGGTTTTGAAGACGAGGATGGCACTGTGCTGAAGCCGTTCCACGATCGTGTGATTCGTCCGTCCGATCCGGATTACGGCAAGCCGGAAATCACGGATTCGATTATGGAACATGCGGATGGCGCGTTCGCAGGGAAGCCGGATATTGCAGCCGTTCCTATTACGTCTGCTGGCGAACCCGATGATCTGAGCTATCACGCCCGCAGTACAAGGCGTAAGTCGAACACGGCTGCCGAAATTCTGCCGAAAGGCTGGTATCACGCCGGAGTGCGCCCCGCGGAGCATGTGTCTTTGCCTGACTGGCTGCTGGACGAGCCAGACAAGGTGGCACACCGCGACTATTCCACCGGCTTCTATTATCCGGAACACAAAGTGCAGCAAAGCACCGATCGTTCCGCGTATTTCCGCGCATGGCTGGTGGTCGGCGAAGTGCTTTCGTGGAGTTCGGAAGACGGCGGTCGCGTGACCATTATGAGCCGTAACAAGATCGAAGCCGGCCAGGAGGTTGAATTCGTGCTTCCGGGTGCGGCGCCGCTCGCTTATACCATTCCGGCCGGCGGATTCCGCGACGCGGAAGGTCACTGGGTTGAAGCCATCAACAATCCGGCGCATGTGTTCTCCATGCCATGTCCGCAGGAAGTGCCGGTGAACGCTGCCATCCGATCGCGCACCAAAAAGCCGACGCTCAAAGCGGAATAATTGCGAAAAATATCGTGTAGACGCAGAAAATCATCAGAAATTAGTTGAAATAATCGTAGAACAATCAAGGAAAACAGAAAAATGACCGACAAGCAGTATGATGACGCGATTCTTGACAGCAATGCGATCGACCCGACCGACGTGGACGGCAATCCGATTCCGGTGACCATTCCGATCATGCTTGCGCCGGGCGTCAAAGTCGTGTACACCACGCGACTTGGCGGTACCAGCGAAGGCGACTATGCGCACTGCAATCTCGGTGGTAAAAGCGGCGATGATCCGAACCATGTGCTCGCCAATCGCGTGGCGCTCTCCAATGCCATCAATGCGAAACTGAGCTTGGTCAGCCAGGTGCATTCCGGCATTGCCGTCGATGTGGACGAATCGTTCGTAATGAACCGTCCGTTCGGCTTCGACGTGTCCGGCAGCAAGGGTGAAAACGCCCAGCAGATGACCGAAACCGCGGATGAGCCGGCAGTGGTCGAGGCCGACGGCCAGGTGACCGCGCAGAAGAACGTGGCGCTCGGCATGTTCGCGGCCGACTGCCTGCCGGTGCTCATGGCCGATGCGGAAGCCGGTGTGATCGGTGCCGCGCATTGCGGTCGTCGTGGCCTGCAGAACGGTGTGATCGGCGCCACCATCGAGAAGATGGTGGCCAAGGGAGCCAAGCCGGAACGTATTGTCGCCACGCTCGGTCCGTGCATCTGCGGCGACTGCTACGAGGTTGGCGGAGACATTGCCGACGAATTCGACGCGCAGTTCCCGGGAACCTTCACACTGAGCCGTTTCGGCCAGCCGGGCATCGATATTGCGGCCGCTGCGCTACAGGAGCTTGCCAAGGCCGGAATTCCAGCCGACAATGTCATGTCTTCTCGCCCCCGCGTCAACGCGGCCACCCAGTATCTTTCCGAAGATGAGGAATTGGCGGAAATCTGCCAATCCGATGGCGAAGGTGAACCGCAGCTCGCGGAACGTTTTAAGAAAATCCGTCGTAGCCTGTGCACGCTGGAAAATCCGCTCTGGTTCTCGCATCGCCGTGCCACCATCGCAGGCAAAGCGCACGAAGGCCGTATGCTTGCGCTGATCGTACGCGAATAGTGGGAGAGCGACGCGCTGTTGCGGATTGCGTGCAGAACGTGAGGCAAAGCGCGTTGCAAACCGATTCGGGGGTTTACGGTGGGATGTATGAGTGAGAGAGAGCAGATGCAGGAACAGAAGATGCCGGTTGTGGCCGTGGTGTTGGCGGCCGGTTTCGGCACGCGATTCGATGAGAACAATCCCAAACAGTTGGTCTCGGTGGAAGATAAACCGATCGTCTGCTGGAGCATTGAGGCGTTCGAGTGCAACGATCGCGTGAGCGACATCATCGTCGTGGTCAACGAGCGTGTCGGCAACATGGTGAACATGCTGATCGACGAAGCCGGCTATACCAAGGTACGTGCGGTGATTCCGGGTGGCTCCGAGCGTGTGGACAGCACCCGCGCCGCGCTTGACCTGCTCAAGCAGGCGGGCATTCCCGATGGTGCGAAGATCCTCATCCACGATTCCGTGCGACCGTTCGTCGAACAGCAATCCATCGACGGCTGCATCGACAGTCTCGATCAGTTCAACGCGGCGACCGTGGCATACGCGTCCACCGACACGATTCTGCTGACCGAAGATCTTGGAGAGCGTAAGGTGGTGCGCTCCGTGCCCGATCGTACGAACGCATTCCGCGCGCAAACTCCGCAGGCCTTCCGTTTCGGCACCATTACCAAGGCTTACGAGCTTGCCACCGCCGATCCGGACTTCCACCCGACCGACGACACCCGCGTGGTGGTGGACTATCTGCCAAACGAGCCGGTCGCCATTGTCGCCGGATCCGAAACGAATCTCAAAATCACCACACAGGCCGACATGCCGATCGCCGAGAACATCGCGCGCAGCCTCGACCCGGAACACGCCAAACAAGAAGCGAAAGCACGCATGCACGCGGTGTTCGCCGAAGCGTTCTCGCAAATGCATAAGCACTGATCGTAAACGAACCTACCTTTCGACCACGTACACTGGAACACATGCAGCAGATCAACATCGTCATCTCAGGTTTCACCCCGTACGACGGCATCGACGTGAATCCGGCCGTACTTGTTCCTGCGGCGCTCGCCGAATATTGGAATGATCCATCTCAATCCGTGGCGTTGTCCGACGATCTTCTGCAGGATGTTTCCATTAGCGTGATGACGGTGACACTTCCGGTCAGTTTCGCCAACGCCTGGCCCATGCTGTTGAACGCCATCGAACAGGCGAATCCTGACATTGTTATCGCCACCGGTTTGAAGCGTTCTGCCCGTGGCGTGCTGTTGGAACGATGCGCCACGAATCTGATGGACGCGGCCAAGCCTGACGCCGACAATGTGATTCCGCCTCGCCGTCCGATCAATCCGGAAGGCCCGGCTGCATATTGGACGCGTTTGCCGTTGCGTTCGATTCTGCGCGATTTCGCCAAACATGAGATTCCCGCCGCATTGAGCTCGGATGCGGGCACGTTCGTCTGCAATTCGCTGTTCTACCATCTGCTTGACTGGTCGGCAGCGCAGGAAAAGCGCATTCTGTCGGGTTTCGTAAGCCTGCCGATCGTCAACGAGCAGCCGCATCCGCAACATGGACTGTCGATTGCGCAGCAAATCACCGCAGGCAACGATGTGATCCGCGAATCGGTGCGTTATTTTCTGCAGCCGTCCTCAAGTGAGATCCTGCTCGGCTGAATGGCGTCGGCGTTTCCTCGAACGATTTCTGTGCTCTCTGTGAGAATTATGCAACTGCCGTGTGCCGAACGTTTTTCCTGCGCTAAAGTTCAAGACGGACAGGCGCGGGCAAGATGCGCGATGGAAGGGAATTCGTGAAAGGAATACCATGGTTGAGCAGTTCCCAATCGTGTTGAGGGGGTATGACAAGGAAAGGGTCGATGAGGCGTTCGCTTCGGCTCAGGAGACGGTGAACCGTCTGCGTGAGCAGGTCAAGACCGACGATCAGACCATCCTTGAACTGCAGGCACAGCTGCAGGAAGAGAAAAACAAGAAAGCCAACCCGAATTCGTTCGCATCTCTGGGTGCCAATGCGCAGCAGATGCTCGCCAGCGCGGAACAGACCAGCGCCGAGCTGCTTGACCGTGCCAAAAAAGACGCTTCCGCGGCACGTGCCACGGTGCAGCTGCAAGCCGAAACCCTGCTGAACAATGCCAAGCTCGACGCCAAGCGTATTCTCGACGAGGCTAACGCCAAGGCCGAAGCGGTGCTGTCGAAGGCTAACAACGATGCCGACACGTTGAAGTCCAACGCCCAGCGCGAAGCGGACCAGCTGCGTGGCGAAGCGCAGAAGGCCGTGGTGGCGCAACGCCAGACCGTCGATCTGGAATTGACGAACTCCCGTGAGGAGCACGACAAGCGTCTCGCATCGGAGCGCGCCACGCAGGAGCGTGAGCTCTCCGATCTGCGCGCCGAAGCCACCGAGCAGATCGCGGCGCAGCGCAAGAACGCTAATGACGAGATCAACCGCATGAAAAGCGAGACCAACGACCAGATCGAATCCGCGTTGGCCGAAGCCAACAAGAAGCTGGCCGACGTGCGTGAACAGGTGTCCAAGATGATGACGGACGCGCAGCGACGTGCCTCGGAAATCACGGATACCGCCAAAGCCAAGGCGCAGGAGATCACCGACGAGGCCGAAGTGCATCGCACCAAGACCATCAGCCAGGTCAATGCCGAGGTGGAGCAGATCCGCGCCGATATTTCCGCCCAGCAGGATGAGGCTACGAAGAAGGTCAACGAGCTGCTCGCCGACCTGAACGAACGCCGTGAAACCGCCAAGAAGCAGTCCGACGAGCTGATTTCCGAAGCCCAGCATACGCGCGATGAGGCCGAGGCATACGCTTCCGACAAGCGAGACGCCGCCGACAAGCAGGCTGCCAGCATTCTCAAGCAGGCCACCGAAGAGGCCGACGAGCAGATCAACGAGCGTCGTGAGGCAGCCAAGAGCGAATTGGAAGGCGTGCAGAAGCGCATCGCCGACCTGCAGACCCGCGAAGCGCAGATCACGCAGCGTGTCAGCGAACTGCGTGCCATGTTTGCCAACGCGTTCTCCGGTTTCGGTGCGAACGGCCTGTCCGTGGTCAATTCCATCGACGGCGAACAGCATGATTCCGCAGCTGAAGCTGAAACTCCGGAAGAATCGTACGACGAGGGCGAGCCCGTTGAGAACGAACCGGAAGTGACCTTCGACGAAGACGTTGTCTCCGACGAACAGCAGAATAATGACGACTTTGAAGAACCGTCCGAAGACGAGCAGTCTGACCAGGGCGAGGAAGCACAGGAGGAGCAGAACAATGACTGACATCACGCCGTTGAGCGCTGATGCATTGGCAACGCTGGTTGAGGATTTCGAAGCCAGCGACCACAACCGTATGGCCATGAACGCGGTCACCGCGGCGGGTATCAACAAGGTGGCGCGCAACTATGACCGCGCCCGCCTCATGCAGCGCAGATTCTCCACCATTGTCGACAATGGCACCGCCACCCATCAGGATCGTTCCGGCCGTTGCTGGCTATTCAGCTCGCTGAACGTGGCCCGCTTCGTGGCCAAGAAGAACATGGGTCTGAAGGAGTTCGAGTTCTCCCAGAACTATGCCATGTACTACGACAAGCTTGAGCGCGTCAACTACTTCCTGCAGGACGTGGCCGAACTTGTGAAGGCCGGCGAACCGTCCGACTCCCGTCTGATTCAGCATCTGCTCGCCGACGTGATGGGCGACGGCGGTCAGTGGACCATGGCCATGAACGTGTACAAGAAGTACGGTGCCGTTCCGAAGGATCTGTTCCCGGAAACCGAATCCTCCAAGAACACCGGCGAAATGAACGTGCAATTGCGTCGCCTGCTGCATACCGCCGTCGCGCACATGTATGCCGATCCGGCTTCGATTGACTCGGTGATCGCCGAAGCGACCGCCGCCGGCCACCGCATTCTGACGATTCACTTGGGCGAGCCGCCGAAGAGCTTCGACTGGGAGTGGACCGACAAGGACGGCGAGTTCCACCGCGATGGTGAGATCACGCCTGTGGAATTCTGGCAGAAGTACGTCGGTTCCGCCGATTTGGAAAGCTACGTGTGCCTGGTCGACGATCCTCGTCAGGAGCATGCGAAGGGCAAGAAGATCGGTATCGAGCACTTGGGTAATGTGGCCGGGGGAGACCCGACCGAATACCTGAACGTGCCGAACCAGTTCATGAAGGATTGCGTGCGTCAGATTCTCGAAGAGCAGGGTATTCCAGTATGGTTCGGTGCCGACTGCCACCCGATGATGGATCGTGAAAACGGCGCTTGGGCTACTGATCTGTTTGAATACGGCAAGGTGTATGGCGTCGACTTCGATCTGAACAAGGAAGATCGCGTGCGTTTCGCCGATTCCGCAATGAACCATGCCATGGCGTTCGTCGGTGTGGACGTGGCCGAAGACGGCACAACCACCCGTCGTTGGCGCGTGGAGAACTCCTGGGGAGACAAGATCGCAGACAAGGGTTACTTCACCATGAGCGACGACTGGTTTACCGAATACGTGTACGAGGTCGCTGTGCCGAAGGCGCTGCTCCCTGCCGAATATCAGGCCGCTCTTGACGAGCCGGCCACCATGCTCCCCGCATGGGACCCGATGGGCGCTTTGGCTGACTGATACGTAAACCGACAAGCCGATTGACGAATGCCGACTGCATGGGACTTCGCAAAAAGTCCAGCATGCAGTCGGCATTCGTGTTATTCCACCTTTATCCGTTAAGGTAACTTCGGTGATTATCATCCATGCACAGTATGCATGAAACAGGTATGCAGGCATAAGGAGGAGCAGAAGAGATGTCAGGTCTTCGCGGTCCAGATAGTTCGAGGGATGCACAATTGTTGGATAACGCTGTGTTTCCGGAGACCGTGGATGTCAATATTCGACAGTTGGACCCGATTCCTGCTCCTCGATATTTTCTAAAGGAAATCCCGCTTACCGACGAGATGAGCGATCTGGTGTTGAAGTCCCGTCAGGAAATTCGCGATGTGCTGAACGGCAAAGACGATCGTCTGCTCGTCATCGTCGGTCCCTGCTCGATTCATGATCCGAAAGCCGCGCACGAATACGCCGCAAAGCTCGCGGCCGTCAAAAAAGAGCTGGAAGACCAGCTGGCCATCGTGATGCGCGTGTATTTCGAAAAGCCGCGCACCACCATCGGGTGGAAGGGACTGATCAACGATCCTGATCTCGACGGCCAGTTCAACATTCGCAAGGGCATGTGGCTTGCACGCAAGGTGCTGGCCGATGTGCTGAGCCTTGGACTCCCGGCAGCCACGGAATGGCTGGACCCGATCACCCCGCAGTACATCTGCGACCTGATCAGCTGGGGTGCGATCGGCGCTCGCAACACCGAAAGCCAAGTGCATCGCGAGCTCGCGTCGGGCATGTCGATGCCAATCGGCTTCAAGAACGCCACCGACGGTTCGATCAAGCCGGCAGCCGACTCCTGCTTCGCGGCCGCCTTCGAGCATCATTTCCTGTCCATCAATCTTGACGGACGTGTGATTTCCGCCGAAACCAAGGGCAATCCCGATTGCCACCTGGTGTTGCGCGGCTCCTCGCACGGCCCGAACTACGATACCGAATCCGTGGCGAAGGCGTTGGCCGATCTGAAGGTTTCCAAGGCGTCCGGCCCGAGCGAACACGGTCTTGTCATCGACGCGGCGCACGGCAACTGCGGCAAGGACGAAGTGCGCGAAGCTGAAGTGATCGAAAACATCGCCTCCCGCATCGCAGCAGGCGAACAGGGCATCAGCGGCATCATGATGGAAAGCTTCCTGAAAGCCGGCAATCAGAAGCCCGCTCCGCTCGACCAGCTCGAGTACGGCAAATCCATCACCGACGCCTGCGTGCCGTGGGAACGTACCGAACAGTTGCTGCGAACGCTTGCCGAAGCGGTCGAAAGCCGCCGCAAGCTTGCCGAATAATCGCGAATAAGCGTAAATAATCGTAAATAGAAAACCGTGCAAAAACCGCGTAATCTGCGTGATCGCACGGTTTTTGCATTGTGATTGCTATTCTTGGGAAAGATAGTGATTTGGAAAGATAGTGATTTCCAAGGAGAGCAGTGAGATGCAGCAGCAGCTGAACACGCCTGAAGAGCTTCGTGCCATCCGTCAGGCCATGGATGAAGGTAAGAATCCGCTGGTGGTTACGGATGTGCCACGATGGGAAGATCAGGTTGGCATCAGCCGCATTGTAAACCGCCGAGTGCTTGAATTTGAGGTGCTTCCCACACCGGCGCAAGTGTTGGGCGATCTGCCGCTCAGCGATCAGGCTCAGGAAATCGTCGCCTATTCTCGAGATGAGATTCGCGCCTGCCTATATGGTCAGGATGATCGATTGCTGGTGATTGTAGGCCCATGTTCCGTGCATGATCCTGCGGCAGCGCTCGACTACGCCCGTCGTTTGGCCGCGTTGAAAGACGAGTTGGGCGGCGAATTGCTGATTGTGATGCGCGTGTATTTCGAAAAGCCGCGTACCACAGTCGGTTGGAAGGGCCTGATTAACGATCCCGACATCGACGGCAGCTGCAATATCAAGAAAGGCTTGCTGTTGGCCCGCCGTACACTGCTTGGCGTATTGGACGCCGGTTTGGCTACGGCCACGGAATTCCTGGAACCAACCAGCCCGCAGTACATTTCCGATGCGGTCAGCTGGGGTGCGATCGGCGCTCGCAACACCGAAAGCCAAGTGCACCGTCAGCTCGCTTCGGGCATGTCGATGCCGATTGGCTTCAAGAACGCCACCGATGGTTCCATCAAAGCGCCGACCGATTCATGTTTTGCTTCGGCTCAACAGCACACGTTCTTCGGTGTCGATCACATGGGTCGCGCGGCCGTGGTCAAAACGCTCGGCAACCCCGACTGCCATGTGGTGTTGCGTGGTTCGAGCAGCGGCCCGAACTATGACTCCGAATCCGTGGCGAACGCCATGAAGCTGATCCGTGAGGAAATGCCAGCTGAATCCGCGGCCGCGCACGGCCTGATCGTGGACTGTTCGCATGGCAATTCCGGCAAAGACGAGCATCGTCAGGCCGAAGTGGTGCGCAATATCGCAAGTCGCATCGCCGACGGTGAAGAAGGCATCGCCGGCATCATGATGGAAAGCTTCATCGAAGGTGGCAGCCAAAAACCGGCGCCGCTTGCCGAACTGACTTACGGTCAATCCATCACCGACAAATGCTTGAGCTGGCAGACCACGGAACAGCTGCTGCGCGAACTTGCGCAAGCCGTGGGCAAGCGCCGCTGGAAGTGAGCGAAGCAAAAATAAGCGAAATCGAGCGAAAAGCGTGAAGCAATCGAAAGGAACGGACGTATGAGCACAATCGCCATCATCGGCGCCATGGACGAGGAAGTTGCCAATATCGCATCCGCATTGAGCGACATCACCGTAACGGAGGAAGCCGGCGTCAGTGTGACGCGCGGCGCCATCGAAACCAACAAGGGCACGCGCGTCAACGTTGCGGCAACGGTTGGCGGCATGGGCACCGTCAATATCGCCGCCACTACGCAGCATCTCATCGACGCAGACCAGCCTGACGCCGTGATCTTCTCCGGCATTGCAGGCAATCTCAACACGCATTTGCACATCAACGACGTGGTGCTTGGTGGTACGCTGCGCTACCTCGACACTGACATGCGTCTCGTCGGCCAATGGAAGCCAGGCACTGCGGATCAGCCGGTGGAGGAATTCCACTCCGACGGCCGTCTGATTGAAGTCGCCGATAAAGTGCTGACCGATCTGAATGTGCATCACATTACCGGCATCATCGCCACCGGCAACTATTTCGTGGATGATCCGAAGAAAGTGGAGCTGGTGATTCGCGAAACCGGTGCGGACGCGGTTGAAATGGAAGGCGCTGCAGTGGCGCATGTCGCGGCACGCAATGACCTGCCCGTGCTGGTCATTCGCGCGTTGAGCGACAATGCCGACACGGATTACGTGGAATTCAAGGAATTCGACATTTCAGAATATGCCGACACTGCGGCGAAAATCGCAGTGAACATCGTCAAGCGCATGTAGTCGCAACACGGCCCGTCCAGCGCGTCGACTGCTGGACGGGCCGTCTCATATTTCGATATGGCGAATCTCATGAAAGTGAACTGCAGGGAAACTTCCGATGGCGTAAGGGAATCACGTACGGAAATCGCTTTTCGGAACCGCTACTGTTGAAGAAGAATGACGGATTATCGGAAGGTTAACGTATGACGCTGGAGCACGTGGCGATGGCGATTGTGGTTGTCGCCGTCGCTGTGGTCGCCTTTCTGCTGGGGCGTGCCCGGGGCGTGCAGCTCAGGGAGGATGAGATCGATCCGAACGATCCAAGCCTGTTCGGCGCGCAGAAAAACATGTCGCTGTTCGGTCCGCGCGTGCCTGTGCAGTCCACGGAACGTCAGCTTATTGCCGTCATGCCGGAGGCGTTGATCGTCGTCGATTCGCTGGCATCGGTCAAATATGTGTCCCCGGGCGCGCAATGTTTCGGCATTGTTGAAGACCGTGCGGTGACGCTTGCCGAAATCCGCGATATTCTGCGATTGGTGTCGACCGACAGCGTGGTGCGTGAGCGTGAATTGTCGATTCCGTTGGATCGCGCCGCCCGTGCGGCCGCGAAGAACACCGACGGCAAGGGCATTGAGGCAGGCAAGTTCCGTCCTTCCGACACGCTGTATCTGCATGTGCGCGTCGGTCAGATTTCCGATGATCTGTTTGCGATTTTCATTTCCGACATGAGCGAGCAGCGTCGTTTCGAAATCATGCGTCGTGATTTCGTGACGAACGTTTCGCATGAATTGAAAACCCCGGCAGGTGCGATTTCCCTGCTTGCCGAAACGATTGGCGATGCTGCAGATGATCCCGATATGGTGAAGTATTTCGCTGGTCGTGTGTCCAAGGAATCCGAACGATTGACGGAATTGGTGCATCGCTTGATCGACTTGCAGAAGGCGCAAAGCGCGGCTGCGGTGCTGAATGCGGAACGGCTTTCCGTGCTTGCGTTGGTACGCGAGGCGATCGTCGAAAACCAAGTGAAGGCCGAATCGAAGCATATCAATCTGGTGCTTTCGTTGAATGGCAAGCAGAAGCTGGTGCACGTCGAGGGTGCCGTAAACGCTGTCGATGAGGATGATGTGTTCATCAACGCCGACCATGAAACCATCAAAACCGCGGTGAAGAATCTGGTGGAGAACGCCGTCAACTATTCTCCGGACCACACTACCGTCGCGGTCGGTGTCGGCAGTGGCGATGGCAAGGTCGCAATTCGTGTCGTCGATCAGGGCATCGGCATTCCGGAATCCTCGCTGGACCGTATTTTCGAGCGATTCTACCGTGTCGATCCCGCGCGCTCCCGCGAAACAGGGGGTACAGGATTGGGTTTGGCCATCACCAAACATTGCGTGCAGGATTGCGGAGGCACTATCGCCGTGTGGTCGCGTGAGGGTGAAGGTTCGACCTTCACCATCACCTTGCCCCAGGCACAATCGGAGCAAGACGAGAAATCTGCGAAATCTGAAACCGCGGAAATTAGTGAATCAGAGCAGCTTCCAATCGAATAATTCAAGAAAAACGAATAATTCAAGAAAATAACCAAATCAGTCAACGTTCCAATCAACAAGAGCACACAGAGGAGAAGCATTGATGACGCGCATTCTGATCGTCGAGGACGAGGAATCGTATCGAGAGCCGCTGGTTTACCAGCTCACCCGCGAAGGGTACGACGTGTCCGCCGCGGCCACCGGTGAGGAAGGACTGGAACTTTTCACCAAAGGCGGCATCGATCTGGTGCTGCTCGATCTGATGCTGCCCGGGCTCGACGGCACCGCGCTATGCCGCAGAATTCGTGAACAAAGCCGTGTGCCGATCATCATGCTCACCGCGAAAAGCGCGGAAATCGACAAGGTGGTCGGTTTGGAAATCGGTGCGGACGACTACATCACCAAGCCGTACTCATTCCGCGAGCTGCTGGCGCGGGTGCGTGCGGTGCTGAGACGTAACCAGATGGTGGCCGACGCGACGGAAACCTCCGATGGCGATATTCCGTTGATCTGCGGCGACATTTCCATGAAGATCGGCCAGCATGAGGTGATGGTGCGCGGAGAGAACGTGTTCTTCCCGCTGAAGGAATTCGAGCTTCTCGAATATCTCATGCAGAACAAGGGACGTGTGATGACCCGCCACCAGCTGATCGACCGCATTTGGGGGTCCGATTACGTTGGCGATACCAAGACGTTGGATGTGCACGTCAAGCGTGTCCGCTCCAAAATCGAGGAGGATCCGGCGCATCCGAAATATCTGACCACCGTGCGTGGTTTGGGCTACAAAATCGACGTTCCTGCGGAATAAAGCGAAAATATCGCGATGGCTGAAAATATATATTATAAAATGCTGCGATTCCAGTAATCATCGCAAATTGCCGAAGTATTGATTATCGATTAATAACTGAATGTAAGACCGTGGTATCACGGTAGTCGCCGAAGATCGGTGAATGGAAATGACGAAAACGTCCGAAGTGTCGTAGAGTGTTCATCTTCCGTTCACCGATTTTGGTTATGCAGGCCCCAAACCACCAATAGGCTTGACATTGTCATGAAGAACGATGGCGACAACAGAACATGAAATATCAGAAACATGCGCCATCAGAAGGTTGACAGAGGGAAAAAGAATAATGCGTAATTCCATTCTCGTACGCTCCATTGCAGCTGTGTCCGGCATTGTGATGCTGGCTTCCGTCGCGGCTTGCGGCGACAACACTGCTTCCACCACTGATTCTTCAGCCAGTACCAACACCAAGACCACCGAGACCGTGTCCGGCAACTTCTCCGGCGCTGGAGCTTCCTCCCAGCAGGCTGCTGTGGAAGCTTGGATCGCCGGCTTCCAGGGCACCAACCCGGATGCCAAGGTCGCTTACAACCCGTCTGGTTCCGGCGCTGGCGTTTCCACCTTCCTGACCGGCGCCACCGCATGGGCCGGCTCCGATGCCTCCCTGTCCGATGACGAGGTCGAGCAGTCCAAGAGCGTGTGCGCTTCCGGCAACGCCTTCGACATCCCGGTCTACATCTCCCCGATCGCAGTGGTCTTCAACCTCAACGGCATCTCCGGCAAGGGCAAGACCCTGAACATGGACGCCGACACCATCGCCAAGATCTTCGACGGCAAGATCACCAAGTGGAACGATGACGCCATCAAGCAGCAGAACCCGAAGGTTGACCTGCCTGATCTCGACATCACCGTGGTGCACCGCTCCGACAAGTCCGGCACCACCAAGAACTTCCTGAGCTACGTCAAGGATGCCGCTGGCGACGCTTGGAGCTATGAGCCCGGCGAGAACTGGCCGAACGAGGTTGGTCAGGGCGCCAAGGGCACCTCCGGCGTGATCTCCACCGTGCAGCAGGCTGACGGCACCATCGGCTACGCCGACGCTTCCCAGGCTGGCGAGCTCGGCACCGTTGCAGTGAAGGTCGGCAACGATTACGTGCCGTTCTCCGCTGAAGCCGCCGCCAAGGTCGTGGACGCCTCCCCGCTCGACGAATCCGCCACCGGTGACAACCGTGTAGTCGTCAAGCTCGACCACAACACCACCGAGGCCGGCGCCTACCCGATCGTGCTTGTCTCCTACGACATCGCCTGCCCGGCATACAAGGATGCCAACACCGCCAAGTTCGTCAAGTCCTGGCTCACCTACGTGGTCAGCGACGAAGGCCAGAAGACCGCTGCTTCCGCAGCAGGCTCCGCCCCGCTGTCCGACACCATGCGCCAGAAGGTCCTCAAGTCCATCGACGCCATCGAAACCAAGTGAGCTTTGATACAGTAAGCGATAAGCTCTCGGTGAACGGCAACTGACCGTCTGTTTCAGGCCGCAGCCGCAACATGAAAGCGGGTGCGGCCTGAAACGGTACCTGTAGATGAAACGGAAATCGTAACCATCGAACGTCATCATCGCCAGTCATCGAACGTCATCGTAGACCTGTTCAAGCAATCGCAAGTTAAGGAGAACCCGTGAGTTCGCAAAGCAAAACGGCACAGCAGCCGGTAAGCGGCAAAAACGCGGACAAGGTGTTCAAGGGCGTGGCCTACGCCTGCGGCATCCTGATCCTCGTGGTGCTCGCCGCCGTCGCGCTGTTCCTGCTGTTCCGCGCATGGCCGTTGATCGGCGGCGATCAGCAGGCCAATAGCGAAACCATCAGCAACTTCACCGGCGGCAAGGCCTCCAGCTTCTGGAGCTACGTCGGACCGTTGCTGTTCGGCACCGTGCTGATCTCCGCGCTGGCACTGTTGATTTCCTTCTTCGTGTCGGTCGGCATCGCACTGTTCATCTCGCACTACGCGCCGAAGAAGCTCGCCACCGCCTTGAGCTATGTGGTCGATCTGCTTGCCGCAATCCCGTCCGTTATCTACGGTCTGTGGGGCGGCTTGGTGCTGGTGCCCGCCATCTACCCGTTCTGGAATTGGGTGGCCAAGTATCTTGGCTGGATTCCGCTGTTCGCAGGTCCTGCCGCCAATCCTTCCCGTACCGTCGCCACCGTGGCCGTGGTGCTCGCAGTCATGATTCTGCCGATCATCACCTCCATGTCTCGCGATATCTTCCTGCAGACCCCGCGCCTTCAGGAAGAGGCCGCGCTCGCATTGGGTGCCACTCGTTGGGAAATGGTCAAGCTCGCGGTGCTGCCGTTCGGCAAGTCTGGTGTGGTGTCCGCTTCGATGTTGGGCTTGGGCCGTGCTCTTGGCGAAACTATGGCCGTGCTCATGATCCTGTCTCCGGGCCTCAACTACTCCATCAAGCTGCTGCAGGCCTCGCAGAACCAGACGATCGCAGCCAACATCGCCGCGCAGTATCCGGAAGCCAACAATCTCGGCGTGTCCGTGCTGATCGGCACCGGCCTGGTGCTGTTCCTCATTACTTTCGTGGTGAATTTCATCGCCCGTAAGCTTACCGAGAAAGCGAGTGTGTGATGACCGCAGTGAATGACAACGCTTCTCCGATGGACGGTGCCCCCGTCATCGATTTCGACAAGTTCAAGCCGACCCGTTCCTTTACCGCTGCACGTAAGCGTAAGGATCTCGCGATGCGCGTGCTGATCGCGCTTGCGTTCATTGTGGCGCTGATTCCGCTGTTCTCGGTGCTGATCACCACCATAATCAACGGTGTCAAGAGGCTGAATCTCAACTTCCTGAGCTATAACATGACCGGCGTGGTCGGCGGCAATCCGACACCGTCCGGTGGTTACGGCGGTATTCAGCACGCCATCATCGGTACGTTGGAAATCACGTTCGGTGCTATGGTCATTTCCATTCCGATCGGTCTGATGTGCGCCGTGTACCTGGTTGAATATTCCAACCGTGGCAAGTTGGCTCGCGTCATCACACTGCTGGTCGACGTGATGAGCGGTATTCCGTCCATCGTCGCCGGTTTGTTCGCGTTCTCGATGTTCGTGATTCTGATTGGACCTGGCACCATCAACGGTTTCGAAGGTTCCGTGGCATTGTCGTTGCTGATGCTGCCGACCGTGGTCAAGTCTTCCGAGGAAATGCTGAAGATCGTACCTCACGATTTGCGTGAAGCGTCGTACGCTTTGGGTGTTACCAAGCAGCGCACGATTACGAAGATCGTGTTGCGTACCGCTTTGCCGGGCATTGTTTCGGGTGCGATTCTCGCCGTCGCCCGTGTGATTGGTGAGACCGCTCCGTTGCTGATGACCGCAGGCTATATCGCTTCCACGAATGTCAACCTCTTCTCCGGCCAGATGACCACCCTTCCGGTGTACGTCTACCAGGAGTACTCCAAGCTCAACGCGAACTGCCCGGCTTCGGCCGACGCTTCTTGCGTGACCACCATCCCGATGGAACGCGCATGGGCTGCGGCTCTCGTGCTGATCCTCATCGTGCTTATCCTCAACCTTATCGGTCGACTCGTGGCGAAGATCTTCGCAGTCAAGTCGGAACGATGAGCGGTAGTCTTACATACAGAAACAACATATAAGGAACCAAAATGGGACAACGTATTGATGTCAATCATCTGAACATCTACTACGGCGACTTCCTGGCCGTTGAAGATGTGAACATCAACATCGAAGCCAACAAGGTCACCGCTTTCATCGGACCTTCCGGCTGTGGCAAGTCCACGGTGCTGCGCACGCTCGACCGTATGCACGAGATCATTCCGGGCGCCCACTGCGAAGGCGAGGTGCTGCTGGAAGGCAAGAACCTGTACGACAAGGACATCGACCCGGTTGCCGTGCGCCGCGATGTCGGCATGGTGTTCCAGCGCGCGAACCCGTTCCCGACCATGTCCATCCGCGAGAACGTGCTCGCCGGCGTGAAGCTCAACAACCGTAAGATTTCGAAGTCCGATGCGGACGATCTGGTCGAGTGGGCTCTGCGTGGCGCCAACCTGTGGAACGAGGTCAAGGATCGTCTTGATAATCCGGGCATCGGCCTTTCCGGTGGCCAGCAGCAGCGTCTGTGCATCGCCCGCGCCGTGGCCGTGCACCCGCAGGTGCTGCTGATGGACGAGCCGTGCTCCGCTCTTGACCCGATTTCGACGCTGGCTGTCGAGGATCTGATCAACGAGCTGAAGAACGACTACACCATCGTGATCGTGACGCACAACATGCAGCAGGCTGCTCGTATTGCCGATTACACCGCCTTCTTCAACCTGAAAGCCGTCGGCCAGCCGGGTCACCTCGAGTATTTCACCGACACGACCACCATGTTCAATAACCCCCAGAACGAAGAAGCCGAGCGTTACGTATCGGGACGCTTTGGCTGATCGGCAAAGCCGATCTGCCAAAGCGTAGCGTCGGTCCAGTGGACCGACGCAAGCGAGCTTTAGCGAGCCAGCGGATTGTGCTTCGCTTTGCGAAGCTCCTTAATTGCACGCGGCTGATCGGCAGATCATCTCTTACTCCCGCTTGCGGGGAATTGTCGTACGAATGTGCGGTCGAAAGCGGTTACTTCGCTAACCATTTCGATTCCGTTCGTGGCGGCCGTTCCCTGAGCGGGAGTTTTTGTATGTGATGCTTGATCACGACACGCCCTATTGATAATGATTCTCAATTTAGGTTATGATGGCGTTGTATCACGTTAGGGAGGATCTATCATGCACCGTATTGCGAGAATTGCGATTGCCGCACTTGCTTCTGTAGGAATGCTTGCGTCGGTTGCTGCGTGCGGAAGAGGCCAATTAACATCCGAAAAAAACGGAACCATCGAAGTGGTCGCTTCCGTGAATCAGTGGGGTACCGTGGCGAAAACCCTGGGCGGAGACAACGTCAACGTAACCAGCATCATCAATTCCACTAATGTGGATGCGCATGATTATGAGCCGACAACGTCGGATATTGCCAAACTGCAGAAAGCGCAAGTCATCATCGTCAATGGAGCCGGATACGACGCGTGGGCGGTCAAAGCGGCGCAATCCGCCAAAGCCACTGTCGTCAATGCCGCTGAAGTCGGTGGTGTGAAGGATGGAGACAATCCGCATATATGGTTCTCCGCCGACGTGCGCAAAGCCATGGCGCAAGCAATCACCGACGCCTATGCGAAGGCCGATTCCGCAAAAAAGAGCGATTTCGACAAGCTGAACGATCAATGGATGACGGAGGAAGGTAACGTCGAAGGCAAAATCGCCGAAGTGAAACAGAAATCGGATGGATTGGCGTACGCGGCAACGGAATCCGTGGCAAGCTATCTGGCGGAAGACATGGGTCTGGCCGACGCAACGCCAAGTGGGTACGCGCAAGCCACCGCGAACGAAAGCGAGCCGACACCAACGGATATCAAACAGTTCACCGATGCGCTGAAGGCGGGTGAAATCAAGCTTTTGGTCGTCAATACTCAGGAGGAAAGCGAGTTGACGGGCAAAATCACGAATGCCGCGAAATCCGCAAACGTGCCAATGGTTAATCTGACCGAGCAAATGCCGGAACAATACGATTCCTTGACGGCCTGGATGGAAGGTCTGGTTGACGCCTTCTCGAAAGCCATCGCATAAGCCGGTTCACTAAAAAGCAGTACGAAAACAAGCGATACAACAATAGGGGCGACTCCGCAGTGAAAGCGGAATCGCCCCTATCGTATTTTCAAATCAGTTGTTTAAATACCGATTTGAGCTGGCGTTCGAAACTACAGGATCGCGGTGATGACGAAGTCCAGAATGAACAGCAGCGACACGATCCAGATCACCGGATGCACTTCCTTGGCCTTGCCCTTGCAGGTCTTGATCAGGCAGTAGGTGATGAAGCCGCCGGCGATGCCGTAGGAGATGGAGTAGCTGAACGCCATGAACACGGAGGCGAAGAACGCCGGGACGGCCTCGGAGATATCGCTCCAGTCGATTTCCTTCAGCGAGGATGCCATCATGCAACCCACCACCACGAGCACGCCTGCGGTTGCGGCGGATGGAATGGCGGAGATGACCGGGGAGAGGAAGGCCGACAGGGCGAAGCAGATGGCCACGATCACGGAGGTCAGGCCGGTGCGGCCGCCGGCTGCGATACCTGCGGAGGATTCCACATACGTGGTGGTATTGGAGGTGCCGCAGATGGCGCCGATGGAAGTTGCGATCGAATCGGCGAACAGCGCCTTGTCCATCTTGGAGGAGAAGCCGGAACCATTTTCGAGGGCTTCCTCGTCTTCCGCGGAGAAGATGCCGGTGCGGCGGCCGGTGCCGATGAACGTGCCGATGGTGTCGAAGGTGTCAGACATGGAGAATGCGAAGATCGTCAGCAGAATGATCGGCAGCTTCGACACGTCGGAGAACAGAGCGGGGAAGCCCTCGGCGCTGAAGATCGCACCAAAAGTCTGCGGCAGCTGGGCGAAGGTGTCGCCGATGGAGATGGAGTTGGCCATGGTGGTCTGACCCATCGGAATGCCGACGATGGCGGTGACCGCGATGGCGATCAGCATGCCGCCGCGCACCTTGAGCACGGTGAGAATGATGGCGAGGAACAAGCCGATGATGAACAGCCAGATGGTCGGATTGTTCATGACAGCAAGGCCCGGGGTCGCCTGCACGGTGTCGCCGTTCTTGGCGTCGGCCTTGGTGGTGAAGGTGAAGAAGCCGACGTTCAGGAAGCCGACATAGGCCACGAACAGGCCGATGCCGCCGCCGATGGCGTTCTGCAGCACTTCCGGAATGGCCTGGATGATGATCTTACGAATCTTGGTGACGGTGATCAGAATGTTGATCAGGCCGCACAGGAACACCATGCACAGGGTCTGCTGCCAGGTGAAGCCGAGACCGAAGCAAACGGTGTAGGTGAAGAACGCGTTGAGGCCCATGCCGGCGGCCTGAGCGTACGGAACGTTGGCGAACAGGCCCATGACGAGCGTGCCCGCAATGGCTGCGATGATGGTTGCGAGGAACACGCCACCCCACGGCATACCGGTCTGCGACAGGATCTGCGGGTTGACGATGATGATATATGACATTGCGAAGAACGTGGTCAGACCGGCCATGACCTCAGTGGACACGGTGGTGCCGTTCTCCTTCAGATGGAAGAATTTTTCCATTTTCTCTATCTCTATCTCTTGGGTTGGTAGGAACGTTCCGGCTGGTGCGCGGCGCGTTCCGGCGAGAATTGCGACTCGCCTCATGGAATCGTGGGATTCCAAACAAGGCCTAACCGTAACACCTGAGTAAGTCATGAGGATTCGTGAAGTGCGACACGCCCGAATGATCGTAAGTCCAAGCATGGCCGTAGGTTATTCGTCTGTAAACCACAGACCGTTGGTTGGGGCGCATAAGCGCTCACGAAGTTTGGTTCGCCAAGCCAACGCAGGTTGAAGAACATACGCCCACCAAGGGCTTTCCGCTTAGCGGTCGAATGTTGCTCTGCCTGCGTGCAGGGCTTTTTTATTGCCCGGCGAAACGTTCCTGCTTCACAGTCAATGGTTGACTAAGGAAGGAACGCCATGAAGAGGCCCGAAAAGGAAGCGGTGGTCGCCCAGCTTACGGATAAGTTCCGTGAAGCTGACGCTATCTACCTGACCGAGTACCGCGGGCTTACCGTTCCGCAGATCTCTGAACTGCGCGAAAAGCTAGGCCGCGATACTTCCTACACTGTGGCTAAGAACACGCTGGTCCGCATCGCAGCCAAGGAAGCTGGCATCGAAGGTCTCGATGAGATCCTCGCCGGCCCGACCGCTGTAACCTTCGTGAAGGGTGACTTCATCGAAGCTGCGAAGACCCTGCGTGACTTCGCCAAGACCAATAAGGCACTGATCATCAAGGGCGGCTTTGCTGATGGCACCGTCTACGATGCTGAAGGCGCCAAGAAGCTGGCAGACCTCAAGTCTCGCCCGCAGCTGCTCGCCGAGTTCGCCGGCGACATCAAGGCTACGATGTCCAAGGCCGCGTACCTGTTCAACGCTCTGCCGACCAAGGCTGTGCGTACGATCGATGCGCTCCGCGAGAAGCAGGAAAAGGCCGCCTGATTTCATTGCGGTTAGCCGCGTGGATGATAGTGACCATAAAAGAAAAAAATAATTGTTTTAGGTGGCGGTCACCTCTTCAATCAAACCGTCGCCAAGAATGAAAGGAAGCCATTATGGCTAAGTACACCAACGATGAGCTGCTCGAAGCTTTCGGTGAGATGACCCTGGTTGAGCTCTCCGAGTTCGTCAAGGCTTTCGAAGAGAAGTTCGACGTCGAGGCTGCCGCTCCGGCTGCTGTCGCCGTTGCCGCTCCGGGCGCTGCTGCTCCGGCTGAGGAAGAGAAGGACGAGTTCGACGTCATCCTCTCCGCCGTTGGCGACAAGAAGATCCAGGTCATCAAGGCCGTCCGCGCTATCACCTCCCTGGGTCTGGCTGAGGCCAAGGCTCTGGTCGACGGCGCTCCGAAGGCTGTCCTGGAGAAGGCCAAGAAGGAAGACGCTGAGAAGGCTAAGTCCCAGCTCGAAGAAGCCGGCGCTACCGTCGAGCTCAAGTGATTCGCGCGGCTTGAAGCCGCATATCACGATTTTGAGTAGAAACCCCGTTCGCCACAAGGCGGCGGGGTTTCCGCATATTCACGGGATTTTCTTTCGCTGACAATCCAATAAAACCCGATTTGAGCGTGAACGCTTCCATATCGTGCCATACAATGGGGGAAATAGGCGAAAGTTGTCAATTAATCGCGTCATAATCCCGAAATACGTGGCAAGGCATGACACAATGGCAAAGAGTGTTGTGTGTGAAAGGAAGGCCGACAACGGTGAGCGAAGATCAACGAACGGCGCAGCAGTGGACCGTCAAGGTTGATGGAACCGAACTCAAGAAGCTGGGCAGCGGCGAAAGCGTGGAAATCGGCCGCAAGCCGTTACGCCCTCTGGTGGATGATGGATTCGCGCGCCTCGACATTATGGATGCAAACAAATCCATGTCGAAACGGCATGCCATTTTTTCAGTCGATGCGCAGGGCAATGCTTCCGTGCGCGATCTCAAGTCGACCAATGGTTCGTTCGTGGTGGCCGATAATGGTCAATTGATGCGTCTGCCGGCGGATGAAGATTTCAGACTGCCGTTCGCGCCGATGACGCTGCAGTTCGGCGACGTGCGCGTCACCTTCGAGCACGGCAGCGAGCACGCCGTTCCCGAAACCGAAAACAATGCGTCCGCTCCGGTCTCCAACCTGTTCTCCTACGCGGTGTCCGACGAGGTGCCGCAGGAGCCTGATGCGGCGGATATGTCAGTCGATGATATTCTCAACCTGCGTGCCGGCGAGCCGACCGCATTGTTCAACGCGCGTAATGTTGCCAATCGCGTCAATTTCATGCAACGTGCCGAGCATCAGTCTTTTGCTCCCGTACGTTCCAACGAGCCAGATTATGGAGATCTGCCATCCGTTTCGCTGGTGCAGCATAACGTGGTCGCAGACAATACTCCGCGCGACCTGTTCGCGGATGCCGTGGCGGAACAGCATGCCGCGGAAGAGGCCGCCAAGAAGAACGCTGCGGAAAACGAAAATGAAGCGAATCAGCCGGAATTCGTGCAGGAAACCGCATTGCCGACTCGAACCGCAACAGGCAACGAAACCGAGCATGACACGATTCCCGTGAGCAAGCTGTTCAGCGCGCGTCCAAGCAAGCCGATTATCGTGGCGTTGCCGGCTGAAGAAAACAATATGCCGGAACATATGCCGGAACAACAGACGGAGACATCGCACGAGCAGTCCAACGACGAAATAGTGGAACAGGCTGCCACGGTTGCGCAACAGACAAACGAAACTCCAAGCCAGGAGGAAACAGCGCCGCAGCAGGCCGATGATGAGCGTTTCAGACCACATGCTGCACAATCGCAGGTTGCGGATGAACCGTCGCCGGACGAAACCAGCGTGTTCAAGCCCACTTTCGAACCCGGATCAGTGTTCGACCGTGTTTCCAAGGGCGAGCTCGCCAAGCAGGAGCAGACCATCGAAGTTGACGGGATGACTTCGGACGATGCCAAGCGCACCGACGATTTCACCGTGCAGTTCGAGATGGCGCGTCATCCGGAACTGCTGCCATTCCTTGCCATGAACCCGTCGCTGTATGACGATCTGTATGCATGGCTGGGCGCATTGGGTAATACAGACATCGACGCGGCCCTGTCACATAATCCGGGGTATGCGGAATACCGTAAAGCGGTAGGGAAGTGAGCCAACACATGAGCGAAAGCAATGAGAACGTCACTGAGCTGGATCGTATTCGTGGGTGGCGTGAGAAGTACCGTCTTGGCCTATCGCCGTCGCCGCTTGAGGATGTGACGCAGCTGAGCGCCCAGCTTGATATGACGCACGCGCACCCGTCCGGCATCGCACAGCTGTTCGCCAGCGGGCATGTTCAGCTCAATTCCTTGTTCCGTGACAACGGCATGTTGCGCGCCGCTGGTCGTCGCGTGGAACGTGTGCTTGACGACCGTGAGGCGAAAAGCCGCGTCAGCGGCGTGGGTGAATTGTCTTTGGTAGTCGGCGTGGCCATCTGGAAGGGCAATCAGATGCCGGTGCTCATGTACCCGGTCGAAGTGCGCAAAGAGGGCCGCAATATCGAAAACGGCACGGTGATCGCATTCACAGGGCGTGTGCGTCTGAACGCGGCTTTCGCGGCCGTGCTGCGTGAGAACAACGTCGTATTGGATGAGGCCAAGCTGTTTGACGGTTCGAACTATGAGAGCGGCACGCCAGAGACGTCCGCGGTGTTCGCGGCCATTACGGATCGTGCGGCCAACGCGTTCCCCGATTTCGAGATTGAACGGCACATTATTCTCGGGTGCTTTATGGATCCGGCGTCGCAGATGCTGGTGGAAAGCCAGAAGATCATCGATCAGTTGGCTCAAGGCCCGACCGGCAATACCGCTTTGGACGCTTTGGCTGGAGACAGGGCCGCCGCGGAAGCATTGGAGGGGGCTGAGATTCCGGAATACAGTCCGTTCGATGCCGATCCGCATGGCGAGTATGAGGTCGGCGATATCGACAATACCGTCCGATACGCTTCGCAGCTTGCGTCCGCGGGCCATTCGCTGTTTGTGGATAGCCCGATTGCCAACAATACCGCCGAGCAGGCTGCCGCGATCGCGTCCCGTTGCGTGATGAACGGACGTTCCGTGCTTTATGTGCCGTGCGTGACCGATCAGAAACGTCGATTTGTGCAGTCCGTTGCCGCGAATGAGATGAGCGGACAGTTGTTGGATATCGCCGATGATGGTGCCAATGCGGCGATTGATCGTCAGTTGATTGCCGCGGTCGGCTTCCAATCGGGTGTTGCTTCGTCCCGTTTTGATCAGATTGCCGATGAATTGGTTGGTGTGCGCTCCCGTTTGACCCGTTATCTGGGTGATCTTCACGGCGTGAGCCCGGAGTGGGGCGTATCCGCCTACCAGACGATTCAGAATCTCGCGCAGATCGCGGCGCTACCCACCCATCCGACCACGCACGTGCGTTTGAGCAAGCAGACCGCGCATTCCATTGCAGACAAGATCGAGGATTGGGCTGCGAAACTGCAGCGTGCGGGTGAACTTGGAGAATACACCATCACGGAGAACGATACCGCATGGTACAAGGCTTCGCTGTATTCCGAAGAGGAAGCGGTGAGCGCATACCAGCGTGTGGTCGAACTGTTGCGCAAGGTGCTGCCCGCCACCCGTGAGCAGGTGGCCAGCACGGTGCAGACCTGCGGATTCCCGATTCCAACGACCGCGCAGGAGTGGGGCCGTCAGGTCATGGTGCTGAAGAACCTGCGACGAGTGCTTGACGTATTTCAGCCGGAAATCTTCGAACGTGACATCGCATCCATGATCGAGGCGACCAAGCCGAAGGCCGAACGCAAGGCCGAAGGCAGTTCCATGGGATTCTGGGAGCGTCGCCGCCACATCAAGGAAGCCAAGGGCATGCTGCGCGTCGGCGCACAGGTGGAGAACCTGCACGAGGCGTTGCTTGTGGTATCCAAGCAGGCCGATCAGTGGCATATGTTCGTGCCTCATGGCGGTTGGCCAGTACTGCCCGCCAAGCTGGACGATATCATCGAAACGCAAGAGAATCTCAATCGTGACATGACCGCGTTGAATGCGGTGCTTGCCACAACCCCGCAGGGAGGCAATCTCGAAACCGTTGATTTCAACCAGGTCGAAGAGCGTTTGAAGGCCCTGTATGACGACAAGCAGGCGCTCGACAATCTGCCGGAGCGCGCTCGCTTGGAACGTGACTTCCACTCGGTCGGTCTTGACGAGCTGGTTGAGGATCTGAACAATCGTGGTATTCCCAACGATGCCGTTGCAGGAGAACTGCAGTTGGCATGGTGGACCACGGCGTTCGAGGATATTGTGAAATCCTCCGCCATCATCTCCAACCAAGATGGTTCGGCATTGCAGAGCGCTGCGGAACGCTTTGCCCAAGTCGACGTGGAGCACGTGCGTTCGGTCGGGCCGATGGTGGCGCAGGAATCCATGCGTCGCCTATGCGACATGCTGTTCTCGCGTACGCAGGAAGCCAATCTGCTGCATACCATGCTTGCCGGCTCCCGTAATGTTTCGTTGAATCGCCTGCACAAGGAGCATCCGCAGATTCTCGCAGCGGCGAAACCGATTCTTGTTGCGACGCCCGCCACGCTAGCGGCGATTACCGATCCGGCGCCGTTGGCTGACGTCGTCATCATCGATGCGGCCTCGCATATCCAGTCCATCGAATTGCTGAGCATCATTAGCCGTGCCAAGCAGGTGGTGGTGATCGCACATCGTGAAACGGTCACATCCGATGGTCTGAAGCGTCTTATTGCGCTGCTGCCGAGCGTGAAAATCGCCAATCGTCCTGTTCGACGCGCTCCGAAACTCAATGCGTTCCTGGAATCGGAAGGCTACGGTTCCGTACCTTTCGACGTGGCAAAAGAAGGCGCACAAGGCGAGATCGCCTACCATTTCGTGGCTGACGCCAACGGTGTGCCGGTCATCACTTCGGGGTTGGTGGAAAGCAGCCAGCAGGAGATCGACGAGGTGATCAGGCTGATCACCAAGCGTGCCGCCGGTTTTACCATTGTGCCCGCATCATACATGCTTACAGTGGTGACGCTTACGCATACGTTCCGCACCCGACTGGGGGCAGAGCTCAAGGCCATCGCCAACAAGAACAAGGCCATGGGCATGTTCCTTCGCCATGTGCGCATCGTGGACATTTCCGACGTGGCCGGTGCGCATGCCACTGACGCGATTCTTGCGATGTGCTATGCGAAAACCTCCCATGGGCGACTGCTGCAGCAGTTCGGAGCGTTGGAATCCGAAGGCGGGCGAGGCATGTTGTTGGACGCATTGGCCGTGCCGGACCGCCATCTTGACATCGTGTCCGCGTTCTCGTCGTCCGACATGGACGACGAACGTCTGCACCAGGCCGGTCCGAAGATGCTGAAGACCGTGCTTCGTTGGGCGGAGCAGCTTGATGACAGCGTGGTGCGTCCCGCCGTCAAGATGACCGGCTCGAACGTGCTTCTCAACGATCTTGCCGATCGCATTCGAGCCCGTGGACTGAATGTGGCCGTCGATTATGGTTTCGACAATGGATCCAAGCTGCCGCTAGTGGTCGGTCTGAACGACAAGCCGTTCGCGTTGGCGGTGCTCACCGACGACGCGCAATTCATGGGATTGCAGTCCACCAGGGAACGTCACCGCGTGCTTTTGCAGAACATCGAATCGCTTGGCTGGTCCGTTATGACCGTGTGGAGCGTCGGCGCGTTCGTGAATCCAGACAAGGAAGTGGACCGCATCGTGGCACGCTTGAGCGACCTGTATCAGGAGGTCAGATGATCGTCCAGATGAGCGTCGACGAGCATTCTCCGCAGGAGTCTTCCCAGGAAACCGACCAGTCTGCCGTTCGCGTGGTGTCCGGCTATTGCGCCACTCGCCGAACGGCACGCAAGCACAAGCGTGTGGTCCGCCAGGGCACGGAGCTGTTCGATGCGGACGGCGTTAAGCTCGAACCGTCCGATGTGCTCACCGAACGTCAGCGCAATGCGGACGACGACAAGCGTATTCTGGGCGAATTGCCGCCGCATTGGGGCGTGTTCTCCGAGCGGGGACACTGACATTCGCCTGGGATTCGCCTCGCTGTCATCACGAACTGACGATGGCGATAATCGCGCTGTATTCTTGGGCCTGCAGAACGGTCGCCGCTTCATGAGGAGGCATGGCAAACACCGCAAGGGTGTTGCCGTCCGCATCGCGCGAGGGTTTTGCGGTCAGGATCGCGCCCGAGCATAGTTCGCGCAATGTCACGGCATCCGTATCCGGTGATGTTTCCGGTGTCGCCTCGCCGAATATCGTGGCGCTGGAAAGCGTCACGATATCGCCAAGCGACAGATTGTCGGCGGAACTCGCCAATCGCACTTCGATCGCCGTGTATCCTTCGGGAACAACGGGAGAGGCACGCGCCATGGTCGACGTGACGATGCCGCCTTCCGCAACGTCCACTTGGGCGATTAGCCCGACGGCATCGTCGCAATCCTGGAAAACGTTACGTAAGGCCTCGTCATACGGAAGATCGCGCAATGCGAGCGAATCCGCGGTAATCACGCTGCCTTTCGCAATGGTCTGCGCGGCGATGACAACCGGTTGCGTGGAAATCGTCAATCGCACGCACTGCAGGGCTGCGAACATGGCAAGTCCGGCACAGACCGCGGCGAGCAGCCGGTGCAATCGCGCGTTCCTTCGTCGCCGATAGGGCGCAGTCCGCGTGCCGTCGGTCGTTCGCCTGCCATCCGTGCCCTGCAGACGTTGCAACAAATCATGGAAAAAGGTCACCATGCATGCATGATGACCTTACGAATAGTTGTTGCGCAAGCCGGATCAAGGGTTGTGGTCGGAGGATGTGAGTTATCCACAGGCTTCGGCATGTCGCCTTGTTTTCCAAGGGGTTGAGCTTGTTTGAATTATGTGATTGAGCTCACTTGGATTTATCGGTGCGGTAGAAACCAGATCCCTTGAATTCGATTGGCGGCGCGGAATACACCTTATGGACCTGTTCCTCGCCACATTCGGGGCAGATGGTGATCGGATCGTCGGTGAACGACTGCTGCTCGGTGAAATCGTAGTTGCAGTTCTTGCAACGGTAATGATAAGTAGGCAAAGTATCCTCGCTTCAACCAGATTCTCAAATTTCTTAACGGGACATATCCTAGTACGCTCCCTGAGACGGCCGCATGAACGTCTTATTCACGAATGGTTTATTGGCGAACCTCCGTGAATCCATTCGGCGTAAGTACTCCGTTGACGGGAATGTCGTGCGCCTCATGCGGCACTGGCTCGTCGGTCGGCTCCCAAGGCCAGCAGACCGCCACCACGCGCGCTCCGATTGCACGGTATTCAAGCGCCCGGTCGTACCATCCTCCGCCGCGCCCCAAACGGAATCCCTCATGATCGACGGCAAAAGCGGGAACGATGATCAGTCCAGCGTCTTTCAACGCTTCGGGCCCACATGCGCTGTTGCTGGGTTCCTGCGGACGATGCGTGTTGATGGAGCCGTCGCTGTTGGTCTGATCGTGCAGATCGTGGATGCTGTCAAGCTCGCTCCAACCAATATCCGTGCCTTTTCCAAGCCGTGGAACGAGTATGCGGCAGTTCGAATCGAAAAGCGTCTGCAGCATCGGTGTCATCGACATTTCGCTGCCCATGGATGCGAATGCGGCCACCGTGGTGAATGAATGGATGAGATTCGCCTGCCGTGCCTGTTCGGCCAGTTTTCTGCCGGCTTCCAGCCGTTCCTCAGGGTTCGTCCGTTTTCTTCTTGCGATTGCGGTCTTGCGCCATTGCCTTTTCAGCTCGCGTTGTGCTAAGGCTTCGTCACGCGTGCCGTCGCCTGCGACATCGGTTTGCATATTCGGGGTCATATCGCATGTTCTACCACGGGATGGTTGCGCGAAAACGAAAATGTTATGCGCATGGCAGAATGAAGGCGTGACGATTTTGCAATCTTTGCGCGGCATGATGCGTTCGGAATCCAATACCATCGATGTTCCGCGTTTCATCCAATCGCATGGGCTTCACGTTCCCATAATTCTGCGGCCGCTGACCTTCGACGACTGCGATGAATGGAACGACGTCCGTTGGCGTAATGACGACTGGCTGAAGCCGTGGGAATCCGGAGACCCGTTGCATGGCGCGTCGATGTCGTTCAATGAGTGGGTGCGCGCGATGCGGCGCAACGAGCGAAACGGTACCGGAGTGGTGTTCGCCATCGAGCATCATGGGCGTATCGTCGGCCAGATTTCGTTGGGAGCGATCTGCTATGGCGCCATGCGTACTGGCGTGGTCGGCTACTGGATCGACGAGCGTTGCGCAGGTCGTGGATATGCTCCTATGGCCGTCGCGTTGTTGGCTGATTGGGCGATGTTCGACCCCTCCGGACCGCAATTGCATCGTATGGAAATCGACCTGCTTCCCGAAAACGAGCGTTCCCGCAAGGTCGCGCTCAAGGTGGGAGCATGTTATGAGGGTGTGCGCAAATCGTACATGTTCGTCAACGGGCAATGGCGTGATCATGAATCGTATGCGCTGCTGCCGGAGTGCGCACCAAACGGTTTCACCGCACGGTTGATGGGCGAGTGAGTCGTTGGAGAGGTTCGACACGCACTTTCGACGAACATGTTCGAGACACGCGGGGGCGTGTGCCCCGGAGAATGTCGGAATGTCTCCTATTCTTGTGAGTTATGGGTTATGAATCGTTAAGCACGGTTGTGGTGCTTGCGATTGTGATTATTCTCATGGCTTTCTGGCTGCCCAAACGGACGGTCAAAGGCATGAAGCGGGTAATCGAGCACCGAGAGGACCGCTTTTCGCCGTCGCTGCATCTGGTGGATGCCGACAGTGGAACGCGATTCTCCGATGAGACCGCCGCAAAGGCGAAAGGGGCAATAATGCAGTCCAACGAGACGCATGAGGGCAAGCTGACCGACGAAAGGATTGCGCATGTCCGTGCCCTTCGTCGTGCCGCGATCCGCAGAAGGCGGATTATTGTTGTCTCGATGCTGGTGATCACAATCGCCGTGTTGGTGTGCGCGTTTGTGTTGCATTTCAGTCCGTCGTTCGCTTTGATTCCCGCCGCGTTGCTTGCCGGAGTGCTCGCTTTGGGGGTGAGGGCCGCCAAGCAGGCCGCAGCGTGGGAGCACAAGGTCGCCAAGTATCGTTCCAAGATGAGGAAGCGGGCTATGGCGGAGCGCAAGCGTGCCCAGGAGGAGCAGGCGGAACGTGCTCGTTTGCAGGCGCAGGAGCTTGCTGAAATTCGTAGGATTGCCGAATCTCAAGTGCCGACCGATGTCATGCCGGAAGGTGAGATTCGTCAGGCGATCGATCGTGGCAAGGCCGACCGTGATGCCGCCGTAAGCAAGCGCAAGGAGGAATCCGAAGCGAAATCCGCTGCGGAACCGAACGTTGTGGATGCGCAGGTCGTGTCGGATAAGAAGAACGGTCTGTCCATCCACGATGAGCGTGATGAAATCGCCAAAGCCGAGGGCGCGGATGCATACGATACGGATTCGTCCGCCGTGGCCGGTGCGTCGCAGGATCTGATTTCGTTTTCGCTGGGCGCGCCGCGTAATGGCAATGATATCGCGCCAGCCGCTCCGGAAAGCATGGAGATCAAATCCACCCGTCAGGTGGCCAAGGCTGTGCCTCCGGCTGAGAGTGCGGTTTCCGACAATGTCGAGCCGTTGATTGTGCCTTCCGACGCGATGAGCAGCATGGATGCCGACGAGGCGGCCGCCCGCGTGGAGGCCGGCGTTCATCTGCAGGACGTGGATGCCGTGGGATTCCACGACTCCGAGGTCAGCGCCGACGTTGAGGCTCCCAGCGTCACCTCCGATTCCTTGGGCGTGGGTTTGGCGTCCATCATGGCCCGTCGTGGGGCGTGACGGAGGGAAGCGAACGCGCGAAACGCACGAAACGTGCAAACAAGCGTAAAGAACATCAGCCTGAAACCGTATGGTTTCAGGCTCTTTTCGTAGATTTAGCTCTCGGCGTTAGCACTCGAGTTGGCAGAGTGCTAATAATCGCGCTAGGATATGTTTCAGCGCGAAAGGACGACGCCGTAAGTGATCGTCAGCCTCTTGCAAGCGGGTCCCGGCGCGGTAAGTAACGATTTCTCTTAGAAAGAGGAGGTCCACAGTGTCGATCTCACTCACACCGTTGGAAGACAAGATCATCGTCAAGCAGGCGGAAGCCGAAACCCAGACCGCATCCGGTCTGTTCATTCCGGACAATGCCAAGGAGAAGCCGCAGCAGGGTGAAGTCCTGGCTGTTGGCCCGGGCCGTCGTAACGATGCCGGCGAGCGCATTCCGGTCGACGTCAAGGTCGGCGATAAGGTGCTGTACTCCAAGTATGGCGGCACCGAGGTGCACTATCAGGGTGAGGATTACCTGATCGTTTCCTCCCGCGATATTCTGGCCATTCTCGGCTGAGCGTAGCGCGTAGCTGTTTGAAGACCCCGTCAGCGGACGATTGGTGAACAATCGTTGCGGTGACGGGGTCTTTTTACCTTCAAGCACTCGAAGTTTCTGCAATGGGATGCGTGTCGGCCGTCCAGGTGTGCAAGGTGTGCGATTGTCTGCGCAATGGCGATTGCGATATCGACGATGATTCTGCGCATCGCATGCCTCGAAGGTTGCGTTTGACGCTGCGTGCGCTGTTCCCGACATCGCTGTTTAGTCGGTCCAGGGAGGAGGGCCGGAAGAAAAACTCATGATTTTTCCTTCCGGAAAGTTTTTTCGTGAGGGTTTGTCCTGATTTGCGCACATATGCGGCTGATAGCTATGAAACGTTGGAATTCCAACGATTGCGAGCATTTCTGGTTTCCGCGACACGCCGTATTTGCGTTAATCGCATGGTCTGTGGCATACTAAACGGGTTGCCGGTTCGGGTTCAACCAAACAGGCAGCACGGCGGATTTCCCAAGCGGTCAAAGGGAACTGACTGTAAATCAGTCGCCTCGTGCTTCAGTGGTTCGAATCCACTATCCGCCACGCCTCGATAGCTCAGTGGTAGAGCACTTCCTTGGTAAGGAAGAGGTCGTGAGTCCGATTCTCACTCGAGGCTCTCATGGCGGGATAGCTCAGCTGGCTAGAGCGTACGACTCATAATCGTAAGGTCAAGAGTTCGAGTCTCTTTCTCGCTACAAAGGTCGACGGAACGTCGGCATAGCAACGAACCACAAGAGGTGAACTTAGATGGCAAGCAAGAGCGCCGACATTCGTCCGGGCATCACGCTGGCATGCACCGAGTGCAAGGAGCGTAACTACATCACGACGAAGAACCGCCGTAACACGCCGGATCGTCTTGAGCTGAAGAAGTTCTGCTCCCGCTGCGGCAAGCAGACCGTGCATCGCGAGACCCGCTGAACGAGTTCAAAGCTTTCAACCCGACCAATTGGTCGGGTTTTTTGTTTTTCCGAAACTCTCTTAGCACTTTTCCAACTGCCTTCCCCGCACGCTAAGCTAATCACCATGACCAATTTCGCAGATCTCACCACTATCGCCGTAGGCGGACCAATTGCATCCTTTATCGAACCGACCTCGCGTGTCGGCGTTATCGAAGCCGTCGAGGATGCCGACGTCAAAGGCTTGCCGTTGTGCGTGATCGGAGGCGGATCCAACATGCTCGTGGCCGACACGCCGTTCAATGGCGTCGTGGTGCGTGATGCGCGACGCGCCGTAAGTGTGCTTGATGAGGCAGCGCCTGCCGAAAACGACGAAAAAATCGTGCATGTCAACGCCGAAGCCGGCTGCAATTGGGATGATTTCGTTGACTACTGCGTCGGACTTGGCTTGGAAGGCGTGGAAGGACTTTCCGGAATTCCAGGCACCGTCGGCGCGTCGGTGGTGCAGAATATCGGCGCATACGGCCAGGAGGTCGCATCCAGCGTCGAAAGCGTGGAAGTCTGGGACCGCAAAGACAAGCAGATCAAAGAGCTCACCAATCAGGAACTGCATTTCGGGTACCGTATGAGTGCGCTCAAAGCCAGCATGTACAGCGCTCCGGCAACGCCTGCGGCCGACTTCTTCCCGACACCGCGCTACGTGGTGCTGTCCGTAACCTTCGCGCTGCATCACAGCGCAACCGGCGTGGTAGGATACGGGCAGCTTGCCAAGGCATTGGGCGTGGAAGTGGGCGAACGCATGTCGACAACGGATATTCGTCACGCGGTATTGAAAGTACGTGCCTCCAAGGGCATGCTTGAGGATTCCCACCGTTACCTGACCGAGGCCATGCGCGGCACCAAAAAAAGCGAACTGGTCGCCATTGCCCATAATGCGCAACGCACACAGGCAGGCAATGACGAACCCGACTACAATCGCCATAGCTGCGGCAGCTTCTTCATGAATCCAATTCTGAGCGAAGAGCAGGCGGCCAGACTTCCCGAAGACGCGCCTCGATTCAGTGCGACCCTGCCGGATGGCACACCAGGAGTCAAAACATCCGCAGCATGGCTTATCGATCATGCAGGCTTCCATAAAGGCTACAAAACCAGCGAAAACGCTACTGCGGGGCTGTCCACCATGCATACGCTGGCATTGACCAACCGAGGAGGAGCTTCGGCAGCCGACATCGTGAAACTTGCCAAAACCGTGCAGGATGGTGTCGAACAGACGTACGGCATCCGTCTCGTTCCGGAACCGGTCGTCATCGGCATGAGCCTCAAGTAAACGTAAGAACGAAGGGAGAAGGGAAACATGATGAACGTATTACGTAAGAAATCCGTCGAACAGACATTGGCGGAAACGGGGGAGTCGGGGCGCTCCCTGAAACGAGACCTGACCTGGTGGGATCTGGCCATTATGGGCGTGGCAGTGGCCGTCGGCGCGGGCATCTTCTCCATCGGCGCCCAGGCGGCAGCCTTCCATGCGGGCCCAGCCGTGATCATCAGCTTCCTCATCGCCGGCGTGGTATGCGGTGCGGCCGTAATGTGCTACGCCGAATTCGCGTCCATGATTCCGGTTGCGGGATCTGCCTACACCTTCACATACACCACCGTCGGTGAGATCGTCGCATGGGTGATCGGCTGGGATCTGATCCTTGAAATGCTGATGGCAGGCTCCGTCGTATCCAAATATTGGGGCGTTTATCTCAACGATTTCTTCCGACTTGTCGGATGGAACATCAATACCAACGTCACCTTCGGATCATTTAATTTCGATTTCGCGCCAATCATCGTCGTGGCCTTCTTCACGACACTCTTGGTATGCGGCACGAAAATCGGCGCACGCGTAGACGGCGCGCTCACTATACTGAAAATCGCCATCGTGCTATTCGTCGTGATCGTCGGCTTCTTCTACGTCAAAGCCGAAAACTTCACCCCATTCATCCCACCGAGCGAACCGGCAGCCACCACCGGATCAGGCTTGACCGCAACCATGGAACAGCCATTATGGCAGTGGGTCACCGGCATGACCCCCAGCATCTACGGCATCACCGGCATCATTTCCGGCGCGGCCCTCGTGTTCTTCGCGTTCCTCGGCTTCGATGTGGTCGCCACCACCTCCGAGGAAACCATCAACCCGAAGAAGAACGTTCCGCTGGGCATCGGCGTGGGCATGGGACTGATCATCGTGCTCTACACCCTCGTCGCCATCGTCACCACCGGCATGGTCTCCTACAAAGACCTCGCCAAGCAGAAAGACCCGTCGCTCGCCACAGCATTCGAAATGGTCGGCGCTGACTGGGCCGCCAAAATCATCAGTTTTGGCATTGTGATCGGTCTGGCCACCGTGGTCATGGTGCTGCTGCTCGGCCTGACCCGCGTGGTGTTCGCCATGAGCCGAGACGGCCTGCTGCCGCGCCCGCTCAGTCACACAGGCAAGCACGGCACTCCAGTACGTCTGCAGATTGCCGTCGGCGTGCTCATGGCATTCATCGCAGCCAGCTGCAACGTCAGCATCCTTGCCGACATGGTGAACATCGGCACACTGTCGGCATTCACCCTTGTTTCCATCTCTATTCCGATCATGCGCAAGAAGCGCCCCGATCTGAAGCGAGTCTTCAAAATCCCCGGCAATCCATGGGTCCCTATCCTCATCGCGCTCGCCAACATCTGGCTCATGCTCAACCTGAGCGTGCTCACCTGGATTCGATTCGTGGTCTGGCTTGCGGTCGGCTTCTGCATCTACTTCGGCTACGGCTACCGCCACGCCCGACTCGGCACGGGAGAGCTGGAAGTTGGCAATCAAGAGTAATCTTGAGCGGTAAGTGTTAAGGAGGTAACCATGCCATACGTTGTCGCTCAGCCGTGCGTCGATGTCAAAGACAAGGCCTGCGTGGACGAATGCCCGGTCGATTGCATCTACGAGGGCTCCCGTTCCCTGTATATCAATCCGAACGAATGCGTGGATTGCGGCGCATGCGAACCGGTGTGTCCGACCGAAGCCATCTTCTATGAAGATGATCTGCCAGACGAGTGGGCCTGGTACAAGGATGCCGCAGTCAGCTTCTTCGCTGAAGTCGGCGATATGGGCGGCGCTTCCGCAGCCGGCCCGATCGGCAAGGATCCGGAGCAGGTAGCTGCTCTGCCGCCGCAAAATCAGTGATTGGCATTTGAACGCGGCCTTTTCCCGTTGGAAGAGGCCGCATATTTTGTTTATAGAGGGTTATTAAGGAGTTTTCACGATGGGCTTTCATGAGTTTTCTTCGCCATACGATTGGTCGCGTATCGCAGCATACAAGCGCACGGCAAAAGCCGCGTTCGGAGGCATGATCGACCTGTCCGTGGGGTCTCCCGTCGATCCCGTGCCCGATTCGGTGCGCAAGGCGCTCGCAGTGGCGGCGAATGATCCGAATGCGTATGGATATCCGGTTACTGCAGGTACTGCCGATCTGCGTGCTGCGATTGCTGAATGGTTTTCGGCGACCCGCAATGTTGATTTGCAGGCGATTCATGCTGATGTGGTGCCTACCGTTGGTTCCAAAGAGGGCGTTGCGTTGATGGCGTCGCTGTTGCATTTCGGCGAGAATGATGTTGTGGTGCAGCCGAAGGTTTCGTATCCGACGTATGAGATCGGCACGCAGTTGGCTGGGGCGCAGGTGCTTAAGGTCGACGATGTGGCTGATGTCGCGTCGTGGCGCAATGTGCCTGGAGTCAAAGCGGTGTGGGTGAATTCCCCTTGCAATCCGACGGGCGAGGTGTATTCGGCTGAGCAGATGGCTGGCATTGTCGCAGCTGCGCGTGAGATCGGCGCGGTGGTGCTTTCCGACGAATGCTATGCGCTGATGCAGTGGAGGGACGCCGTGAATGGTGCTGAAGGTGATGCTGATTCTCTTGCGTCGACGCCGTGCGCGCTGCGTGACGATGTGTGTTTGGGCTCCGCAGAGGGCGTGCTGGTGCTTTATTCGTTGAGTAAGCAGAGCAATATGGCTGGGTATCGTACCGCGTTCATTGCCGGAGATGAGTCTTTGATTGCGTCGATGAGTGCATATCGCAAGCAGATTGGTCAGATTATTCCCGGTCCGGTGCAGGCTGCGATGGCTGCCGGATTGCGTGATCTGGAATCCGTCAAAGTTCAGCATGCGCGCTATCGGGAACGTCTCGGCGTGTTGGTGGGCGCGTTGCGTGCTTACGGATACTGTACCGACATGCCGGAAGGTGCGTTGTATGTGTGGGTGAGAGCCAAGTCGGGCGATTGCTGGACCGATATGGAACAGCTTGCCAAAATCGGCATCATCGCCAGCCCCGGCGAGTTCTACGGTGCGCCGGAATATCTGCGCTTCTCCGCCACCGCCAGCGACGGGGCGATCGCTTCCGCCGCTGAACGCTTGGCGCGCTAAAGCCAATACGCAAAAGGGCTTCCAGTGATCGCTGGAAGCCCTTACCTGCGGAGTCAGAGGGATTCGAACCCTCGAGCCGCTAAAAACGACTAACACCTTAGCAGGGTGCCCCTATCGGCCACTCAGGCATGACTCCACTGTTTTACCGTTTTCACGGCGCAACAGCATGTAACTATACCATCTATCTGTGAGCGAAACACCATATCTCGAAAAAAAGATGGAAGAACGTTGGAGCATCAAGGAAAAATCCGTGATGTATGCATGTGTGCCGTATGGAATCGCAACTGTCGACACGCCGGTTTCATAAGATAAACTGCGATATTCGAACATTTGTTTCAACAGAACATGAAAACAGCTATCATGGAATCATGAGTACCGCACCGAGAATCGCAGCAGCCAAACGTGACTGGGGTCATGACGAGGCTGGATGCACGGTGCTGCATATCGACATGGACGCCTTCTACGCATCTTTGGAGGTGGCCAGGCATCCGGAATATCGCGGCAAGCCGGTGATCATCGGCGTGGGCAATCGTTCGGTGGTGTCTGCGGCCAGCTATGAGGCGCGGCAATACGGCATCAACTCGGCCATGGCAAGTTCCAGGGCTCAAAAGCTATGCCCGAACGGAATTTTCCTTCCGGTCGACATGCGCTACTATCGCGCGATGTCGCATCGCATTTTCAAGGAAGTGTTCAGCCGGATTACCGACCGCATCGAACAGGTATCGGTCGACGAATGCTATATGGACGTTTCCGGAGCGTTGCTGCAGTGGGGCAGTCCCAGTGCCATTGGGGCGTGGATACGTGAACAGGTGGCCTTGCGCTACAACATCACCTGTTCCGTCGGCATCGCGGCGAACAAGCTGGTCGCCAAAATGGCATCCACCAATGCCAAGCCCAACGGCATGTTGATGATTCCCGTGGCGCGGCATGCACAATTCGTGCAGATGATGCCATTGCGTGGCATTCCCGGCATCGGACCTTCTCTGGAAAAGCGTCTGAACGCGTGGGGCGTCAACTCGGTCGCCGACCTTGCATGCATGAGTCTCGAATCTCTGGAACAGGCCACCGGATCTGCTCTTTCCGCACACGGCCTGTATCAGGCGGCCCGAGGCCTGGACGATAGGCCCGTCGTGCCATACACGCAGGAAAAATCGATTGGTGCGGAACGTACCTTCGATGCGGATACGCAAGACATGCGGCAGGTGTGCTCCATGCTCCGCTGGTGTTGCGATGACGTGGCCACGTCTTTGCGCAGGAGGGGTTTCCTCGCTCGTAAAGTCATGGTCAAACTTCGGTTTCCGGATTTGAGCTACGCAACAAAAGGGCACACACTGGGCTGTCCTACGGATGCGGCAAGCGTGCTCTACCCGCAATGTGCCAATCTGCTGCTCTCCATGATGGGCATGGCTCCGGAGTCTGCGCATGCCATTTCCCTTACGCGCCCCGTGCGTTTGGCGGGAATGAGCGCCAGTGGGCTTGTACTTGCTGAAGAAGCTGTGATTCAGCCTTCGCTGGATGATCTACTCGAAGAAAACGAAGTCGAACAGCGTGCTGAAATCTCCGGCGGCAGCGCCCAGGCGCAGACGCATTCGGCGCGTTTGCGTGGCGCGGAGGCGGCGCTTGATGCGGTGCGTCGAAAATACGGTAACAATATCGCCAGCTTCGGGGTGTAGAAGCAAGGGCATATCCGTTATTCTTGAAGTGATGAGTTGAGAAGGTCCAGAGGAAGGCAGGGGTGCCATGAAATACAGGAAAGAGGCGGTACACGCGACCAATCCGGAAGTGCTTGCGGCCGGCCGTCGCAAACTTGTGTTTGCGGCATTGGCGGTGCTTGCCGTCGTGCTTGTGGCGGGAACTTGGCTGTTGGTACATAGTCTTCAACCGAAGCAGAACGATGCTGCCGTGAAGCCGGAGACGGCGGTAAGCCAGCCGAAAACGGTTGAAAAGAAGCAAGCGACTGAGCCTGCGGAGCATCATGGCAATTCTCCGGATTGCCCCGACACCGACTGCATCGCCATGCTTGTCAACGGAGATCTGCTGTTCCATGAGGGATTGTGGAACCAGTATGCCAGCGCCAACACCGCGGCCGCCGACGGCACCGCATTCGATTTCACCGGTCTGTTCGAGCCGATGCGCAAGTATATCGAAGCTTCCGACATCGCCGTATGTGAGTTCGAAACACCTATCGCACAACGTGGCGGTCCATATTCCGCCTATCCGATTTTCAATATTCCTCCGGAAGTGGCCGACGCCGCGAAAAACGTGGGGTATCGCGCCTGCACGCATGCGTCGAATCATTCCTGGGACCAAGGTGCTGACGGCATCGCGCGCTTGTGGGACACACTTGATCAGGATGGCATCGCCCAGACCGGCTCCTATAAAACCGAAGAGGATTCGTATAAGCCGTTGGTCATCGATTCGCCTACCGGTGGCGGCAAGCTTGGTCTGATTGCGGGAACCGTGTCGTTGAACGCGCAGACGCCTGACTACGACTGGCGTGTGGATCGCCTTCGCGAATCCGGAGATCCGAACCATCAGGCCGATATCGACAAGGCCGTGGCCAAGGCGAAGGCCGCTCGGGAACAAGGCGCCGACGTGGTGGCCATGGCCATGCATTCCGTGCAGGAATACTTGGATTACGCCGATTCCTGGCAGCAGGAGGAAGCGCACGAGCTAGCTGATACGGGTGCATTTGATGTGATCTATGGTGCCGGTTGCCATTGCGCGCAGCCGATCGAGAACTATAACGGCACTTGGATCATCTACGGTTTGGGCAATGCCGTAACCGAATCGGCCAATACGGCAGACACCATCGTAAACAACCAGGGTGTGACCGCGCGTATTCAATTCGCAGGCAAAAAAGGTGTGGCGGGCTCGTGGCGCGTCAACCGTATCGACTGGGTGCCCAGCGCCAATGAGACGCAAGGCAAATACCAATGGTGTTCGCTGGCAAGCGACCATCCGGACGGCACCTGTTGGGATGAAACGCAAGACGCGAATGTGCGCCAACGCATCTGGGACGTGCTCTACTCCATGGGCGCCGACCAAAACGTGGTCAAGGAATGGAATATAACCGCAGAGCGGGCAAGTTCATCTGGTGAATAGTTTTCCGTGGCACAATATGCCTCGTACCGTTGGTTGAAAACGTGGAAGAACCGCTTGAACGTACAGTGTGAGGTGAAAGACATGGATGAAATCTACGAAACCCAGCCGGAACGCACCGATCTGCCGCTGGTGGTTATGCCTGTCATCATCGAATCGATGATCGAACCGTTCGAAAAGCACTTCGAGCTGTTCAAAGACATTGCCCGCGTACGCATGTACAGGGATTTCACGCTCGATGAAGACACCATCGTCGCGCGTTGCGCCGAAGCCGACGCCATCATGGTGGTCGGATTCCACTGCACCGACTCAATCCTCGACCGTCTGAACGCCAAATGCTACGCTTTCGGCGGCACCGGCGTGGCCAGCTACATCAATCTAGACAAAGCAAAGGAACGTGGCATCCGCGTATGCAACGTGGTGCACTACGGCGACCATGCCGTAGCCGAACACACCATCGCACTGCTCATGGAACTCGCCAGGCAGGTCGGCAAGCTCGACAGGCAAGTCAAAGAAGGCAACTGGGGTGGTGCCGACGGCTACGAACTGTACGGTAAGAAGCTTGGCATCATCGGCCTTGGAGGTATCGGCCAAACCGTGGCGCGTATCGCCGGAGCGTTCGGTATGAACGTGTCCGCATGGAACTCCCACGTTCCCGAGCGGGTGTTCACCGATCTGAACGTCACTCCGGTTGACGACATGAACGAACTGATTGCCGGATCTGACGTGGTGTCCATCCACCTGCCGTTGTTGGACTCCACAAAAGGCATCGTCACCGCACAAAACCTTGAAGCCTTGAAACCGGAAACCATGTTCATCAACACGGCTCGCGCGGAAATCATCGAGCCGGGCGCGTTGCTCTCCAGACTCCAGCGCGGCGACATTCCTGCGGCACTTGACGTGTTTGACCATGAGCCGCTCGCTGTCGACGATCCGCTGTGCTCGATTCCAGGCATCATTCTCACCCCACACACCGCCTGGCGTACCGACGGCGCATATGTGGGCATCACCGAACAGGTGGTCCAATCGGTCGCTGCTTACTTTAAGGGCGAGGATTTCAACGTCGTCGTGTGAGCGATCGTACGAAGCGGTATAAGAAAAACGTACGGACGGTCGGCGTGATTAGGTAGGTTGAAAGACATGCAGACCATACTCGATTCCGCCGATCAGCCCGCACATGATGCGTTCGTCGAGAAGAAATCGGAATTCATTGGCGACGCCTGTCATATCGATTCCTTGGATGAGGCGATCGCGTTTGTGCAGATGATTCGCGATCAGCATCCGAAAGCCCGTCATGTTGCCTATGCTGCGGTGTGCGGCGGTTCCGACGGTCGTTTGGCCGAACGTATGAGCGATGACGGCGAGCCGTCGGGTACGGCCGGCAAGCCGATTCTCGACGTGCTGCGCGCCAACGAGATGACGGATTGCGCGGTTGCCGTCACCCGGTATTTCGGTGGGATCCTATTGGGTTCCGGTGGCCTGATCCGTGCATATTCCACGGGCGCGTCCATTGCCGTCAAAGCGGCGACCAAAGCGAAAATCGTGCCGTGTAGCGAATATCAGGTAACGCTCGACTACTCACAATTGGGCAGTTTTCAGAATCTTCTCGCCTCGGTGCAGGGTGAGCAGGCGGACGCGCAGTATACCGATCGCATCGTATTGGCGGTTGTCGTGCCGCAGGAGCAATCGCAGCAATTCGAATCGCGTGTGGTTGAAACGTTCAATGCAACCGTGACTCCGCAAAAAACGGGAACTTCCAATCGTCCGGTGAAAATGTGAATCCCGGAAGGCAATGGCGTAAGGTGGAAACTATGACCGATGCTGAAATCAAGCAAGACGGCAATGCCGAGAACGAATCCGCACAATCGCAAGACCAGAAGATTCCTTTGGATTTCGAGCCTCTGACCGCGACCTACGAGCGTTTGCGGCATTCCACGGATGCCGCTGAACTGAGTGAATTCGCGCGCCGGCCATTGCCTGACCGTTCCGAACAGGCTGCGTTCTCGCGCGCCACGGCACTGCTGGAGGCTGTCGCAGGCAATGCACATACGCCGTTGGAAGATCGTGTTTTCCTTGCGGAAACCATGCCGTTTCCGAATATTCTCGTTAAACTGTCCACCGACGAATCCACTGAGGTGCGCAAAGCCGTTGCCGGCAATGCCAATGATAAGAATTGGCTAGTGGGGCGTCTCACCAAGGATGAGTCCCTCGAAGTGCGCGATGTCGCGTTGCGCAACAAGCGGACATCTTGGAAGATGAGGCTCGAAGGCGCGCAGGATCCGGATATGGATTCGCGAACCCTTGATTTTTTGGGATCCTTGGGAACCGAGATCGAGCCGAATGCTCCGGCGGTGCTCGCTTCCATGGTGCGCAGGGCCGTTGCGTTGAACCCGAATGCATCCGATCAGATGCTGGAAAAACTTGCGCAGGATGCGTCGGGAGAAGTGAAAAGGGCTGCTGAAAAGCGTCTTTCGGAAAATTAGTTGCATACGTTGTCATGTTGTGAGATTCTTGCGCGTGGTGTGTGTGATTGGGGCATAGACTGTTGCTTATGACAGAACAGACCGAAAATGCAACGCGTCTAGCCCGTCCGCTCATTCGTCTGGCAAAGTTGGTGGGTGTCGCTACCAGTTATGTCGGTATGAGCCGTGATTACCACGAAATCGAAGACGATGTTCTTGTGGCGGTGCTCAAGGCGCTTGGAATCGACGCTTCCAACGATGATGCAATTGAACAGTCCATCGCCGCCATTCAGCGTGAACGTAACATCCGAATCATTCCTCCGACCGTGTTGCACATTGTCGGTAAGAAAAGCAAGATAGAGGTTCATGGCGGCGCGCTTGACGTTCCCGAAGCTTCCATCACGTTGGAAGATGGCGAGACGTATGCCGGCAAAATCGAGCATGAGGGCGGCAACGGTGCCGCGGTCGAGGTCGATGGCGGATTTGTGTGCACATCGTACCTGGTGCTTCCGGAAGACCTTCCCGAGGGATATCACACCCTTGAGGTCACCGTGGGCGGCAAGACGGAGTCTGCAACCGTTATCAGTGCTCCGGAGAAGATCGAACTGCTCGACGAGATGAAGGAAGGCTCCCTGTGGGGCTGGATGAGCCAGCTCTATTCCATCCGTTCCAGCGGTTCTTGGGGAATCGGCGATTATGAGGATCTGAAGGCCCTGCTCGTCGAATCCAAGAAGAAGACCGGTGCCGACTTCATGCTGATCAACCCGCTGCATGCCGCCGAGCCGGTGCCGCCGATCGAGCCGTCTCCGTATCTGCCGATTTCGCGCCGTTTCATCAACTTCAGCTATATTCGTCCGGAATCCATGCCGGAATATGCCGCGCTTTCGCCGGAAGACAAGGCGAAGGTCGACGCGCTGCACGAGCAGGTCGAGCCCCTCAACGGCGATGCGCAGGTTTTGGACCGTGAAACGATGTGGCGCACCAAGATGCAGGCGTTGTGGATCATCTACAAAGCAGGTCTTTCTGTACAGCGTCAAGCTGAGTTCGACCGGTATCTCGCCGAAGTGGGCGATGAGATCGAATCCTATGCCACGTGGTGCCTGTGCTACGACAAGTGGGGCGCCTCCAATGGCAGTGACGACGATTGGGTGCGTAAATACAATCGTGATTCCGAAGAGGTCGCGCAGCTTCGCGCGCAGTATCCTGACACGCTCGAATTCTACCGTTGGCTCGAATGGGTCGCCACCGAGCAGCTGCATGCGGCCCAGCAGGCGGCTCGTGACGCAGGCATGAAGATCGGCATCATTGCCGACATGGCGGTGGGCGTGCACCCGGCCGGTTCCGACGTGTGGTGGAATCCTGAACGTTTCGCCAAGGGTGCCACGGTCGGCGCCCCGCCAGACATGTTCAACCAGCAGGGTCAGGATTGGAGTCAGCCGCCGCTGAACCCGATCGCCCTTGATCAGACCGGTTACAAGGTGTACCGAGACATGGTGCATGGCATGTTCTCCAATGCGGGCGCGGTGCGTATCGACCATATTCTCGGCTTGTTCCGCTTGTGGTGGATTCCGGAAGGCAAGAAGGCCATGGACGGTACCTACGTGCATTACGATTCGGACATCATGCTCGGCATTCTCGCGCTGGAAGCGTCTCGCGCCGGTGGCGTGGTCGTGGGCGAGGATCTTGGCGTGGTTCCGGCTTATGTGTCCAAGTCGCTGTCCGCGCACGGCATTCTCGGTTGCGCAGTGGAATGGTTCGAACAGTTCGACGGCGTGTTCCGTGCGCCGAAGGATTGGCGTCCGTATGCGCTGGCTTCCGTCAACACGCACGATTTGCCTCCGGCGGCAGGCTACTTGGAGTATGGGCATGTCAAGCTGCGCGAGCAGTTGGGATTGTTGTCCGGTCCGGTCGAGGAATTCAAGAAGTCCGCGGAAGCCGAGCATAACGCCATGCTGAACATGCTTGTCAAGGAAGGCTATCTTGACGCTGACGTGCTGGAAGACGAGCTTGCCAACGAAAACGAAATCGTCGACGCCCTGTACCGCGGTCTTAAGGGATCGCCATGCAAGCTGATGGCAGCATCCATCGTCGATGCGGTCGGTGAAAAGCGCACGCAGAACCAGCCGGGAACCAGCAACGAGTATCCGAATTGGCGTATTCCCCTGGCTGACGGAGATGGCAATGTCGTGCCGCTGGAAGAGTTGTTCGGCAATGCTCGACTGCAGGAGATCGCGGCGATTATGCGCGGCTGATCGCATTTGGCAGCAGCTTTTAGATATATAAAACCGGCGATATGAAACGGAACGTCCGTTTGTGTATCGCCGGTTTTTCGCTGCTGTGCAAAAAGGGGTATTTTGCGCTGATTTTGCTATGCGATGTGTCGCAAATGTCAAGGCTGGCGATATACTAGTAGATTGTTGTGTTTCCCTACGGGGTCCTTCAAAGCGCTTTTCCCACTCGCCATCGAGGACTTTCAGGGAGCCCACGGATAATGAGACCTGAAAACGGCATCATTCCGCGCTTAACCAACGCATTGATGTTGATGGAAGGTCCGGAACACAATATATAGAAAAGGTACATCGTGAAAACTTTCACTCCGAAGCCAGCTGATCTGACTCACGACTGGTACGTTATCGACGCCACCGACGTGGTGCTCGGCCGTCTCGCTTCCCAGGCAGCCATCCTGCTGCGTGGCAAGAACAAGCCGACCTACGCTCCGCACGCCGATTCCGGCAACCACGTGATCATTCTCAACGCCGATAAGATCGCTCTGACCGGCAACAAGTTGGGCAAGGAACTGTACATGCACTCCGGTCGTCCGGGTGGCCTGCGTCGCGATAGCTACGGCAAGCTGCTCAAGACTAACCCTGAGCGCATCATCAAGTCCGCTATCAAGGGCATGCTGCCGAAGAATCGTCTGGCCAAGGTCCAGCTGGATCGCCTCCACATCATCTGTGGCACCGAGCATCCGTACGCTGGCCAGAAGCCGCAGGTTTTCGAGATCGCTCAGGTCTCGCAGCAGGCTAAGTGAACCGAAGGGAGATAAGAAACATGGCTGAAAACACCAACGACTCCGCGGTTCTCGAGACCGAAGAGGAGCTCACCTCGTACACCACCGAAACCAACGCTGGCGCTGGCACCGGTACTTCCGCTATCGCTCCGGGCTACGGCACCGGTCGTCGCAAGGAAGCCGTCGCTCGTGTTCGTCTGGTTCCGGGCACTGGCAAGTGGACCATCAACGGTCGCACTCTGGAAGAGTACTTCCCGGCTAAGCTGCTGCAGCGTGAGGTCAACTCCCCGATCGTGCTTCTCAAGCTCGAAGGCAAGTTCGACGCTATCGTCCTCGTTGACGGTGGCGGCACCACCGGCCAGGCTGGCGCAATCCGCCTGGGCGTTGCCCGCGCTTTGAACGCCATTGATCGTGATGCGAACCGCGCAGCCCTGAAGAAGGCTGGCTTCCTGACCCGCGACGCTCGCGTCGTGGAACGCAAGAAGGCCGGTCTGCACAAGGCACGTCGCGCTCCGCAGTTCTCGAAGCGCTAAAGCTTTACGGCTTATACGAAACCCCTCGGAAATTCGTTTTCCGAGGGGTTTCTTGGTATTTGAGCGATTCAAGCAGCTCTTGATGGAATCAAGCGGTCGGCATCTGCTTCATCGCACTGATACTCAACGCCGGAAGCGTCCACAATGTCGGATCGTCTTCCGACAATCCATCGTCGGCGGATTGCAGATTTGCTTCATCGTCTTGCGTCTGCCAGTACATCATATTGATGCGGTGCAGATGATTGCGCAATCTGCCTGCCGGCTTGTTTTCCGACTCCTCGTCGAATTCCGACACCCGTTCGATGGACGTTCCCAAACCGGGATATTCTCCAACAATCTCAGCCGAGGACCAGACCATCTCCCATTCAATGCCTTTCGGAAGATGGAAACGCGTAACTTCGTCAGATCCATTGATCAGAATTAGCAGGGTCGGCTCGTCGGGGGAGAGCAGCTGCATGGCGAACGAGCGTACGGAAGGATTCGTCCAATCCGAATCGTTCGGCATCTGCCCGTCCGGAAGATACCAATGCACGCGATCGGATTTCTTCAGTAAACCGATTTCGCTCAGGCGAGTGAAGAAATCCTCATGATTGTACAAATCGAGGGATTTCCGCAATGTGATCAAGCGTGACATTAGATTGAATTGCTTCAATTCCGGCGTTTGCTCGGTGCTGTACAGCCAATCCCAATCAAGCCATGTAGTGTCGTTGTCTTGCGTGTAGGCGTTGTTGTTGCCGTTTTGCGAATTGCCGAATTCGTCGCCGGCGAGCAGCATTGGCGTGCCCAACGACAGTAGGAGCGTGCCCAGCAGGTTCATGATGGCGCGCTGGCGCTGCCGTACGATGATTGGGTTGCTGCTGGGGCCCTCGTGGCCGAAATTGACGGAATGGTTGTCGTTTGTTCCGTCGTGGTTGTTTTCGCCGTTGGCCTCGTTGTGTTTGCTCTTGTACATGGTCAGGTCGGCGGTGGTGAAGCCGTCGTGGCAGGCCACATAGTTCACGGAGGCGGTCGAACCGCGGCCGGGGTCGGTGGCGAACAGGTCGGAGGATCCACATAGCCGTGTGGCCATGTCTTGCATGGTCATTTCGCCGTGTTCGCCGCCGCGCGCGCGATTCACGTCGGTCAGCCAGAATTTGCGTGTGCAATCGCGGAAACGGTCGTTCCATTCCGCGAAAGGAATGCCGAATTCGCCGGTACGCCAGCCGTTCGGGCCGCAATCCCATGGTTCCATGATCATTTTGAGATTGCCGAGCAGCATGTCGGAGCGCAAAGCGTACAGGAATGGATGGTAGCGGGTGAATTCACCGTCGAGACGTGCAAGCGTCGCCGCGAGATCGAATCGGAATCCGTCGATGCCAATGCGTTTGGCCCAATAGCGCAACGAATCCACGGCGAACGTGGTGACGTGCGTGTTGGTGAAATCAAGCGTATTGCCGCAGCCGGTGGTATCGTACAGGCGACTCATCTTGTCTTTGGTGCGTCGATAGTACGACAGATTGTCAAGTCCACGCCAACATACGGTCGGTCCTTCCGGTCCGGATTCGCAGGTGTGGTTGTAGACCACGTCCATAATCACTTCGAAACCGGCCTCGTGCAATGCGCGCACCATGTCAATGACTTCCTGGCGTACGGCGGCGGCGCCGGCCTCCTGCGAGCGTTTGGTGGCATATGAGGCTTCCGGTGCGAAATAGCCAAGCGTCGAATAACCCCAATAGTTTACGCGTCCACGTTCCTGCAGGAAGAGTTCGGACTGTTTGGCTTGGATCGGCAGCAGTTCGATGGAGGTGACTCCTAGATCCTGCAGGTAGGAAAGCGTCGCCGGATGCGCCAATCCTGCATAGGTGCCGCGAAGTTCTTTGGGCAGCCATGGCGCATTGGCGGTGAAGCCTTTGACATGCAGCTCGTAAATCACGGTTTTGCTCCATGGCACATGCGGATGCGACGGTTCGCCATCATGCTTGTTGGCAGCGCGGTCGTCTATGGCTACGGAAACGGGAACATGGCCTACGGAATCGATGGTGCTCATCGGTCCGAATGGTGATCCTTTGACTTTGCCGTTCGCGATTTCGCATTTGTAGGAGAATGCTCCGGGGTTGAGGTCTATTGATCCTTCGATGCCTTTGGCATAGGGGTCGAGCAGCAGCTTGTAGGGGTTGAAGCTCACGCCGCGGTCAGGGTCCCAAGGGCCGTTGACGCGGTAGCCGTATTGCATGCCATCCCATGCGTGGGGGATATGCACGTACCACAAGCCATAATTGGGGCCGTCCATGCGAAACAGCGTTTCACGCAGGTTGAGCGAGGGAATGCGTCTGGTGCAGACGCGTTGCTTCATCGCCTGGTCGATGAAGGTGAGTCCCGGCTCGTTGAACAGACGGACTGCATCGGCATAAAAGGCACTTGGTTGATCGAGGGGTTCAAGAACGCAGAACCATACCTGATCGGCGGTTTCGGAGCGGACGATGGCGTCGGCGCCACCGTCATCGGTGAAGTAGAGACCTGGTCGGGTTGCGTAGCGGTGCAAAGGTGGGTTCTTCATAACCTCATTCTAAACACTTTGAAATTATCTGTTGGCTTGCTATGTCGAGGCTGTCGACGCTCGTGCCGGTCTGATCCAGCCGTGAGCTTGAACTCGAGCAGGTGCAGGACTTCCTCGACGGCAAAAATCGCCACCGCTTCCAAGGCTGTCGTCAAAATCGGTGCCTGACGTTGTTTATTCGTCCTGAACAGCCTGGAATTAGCAAAAAAGTGTCACAATATGACGGTAAATGCGCCGCTGACATCGCCGCATAGCGCATATCCTAATCACAAAAGGGAAAACAATCGTATTCATCGTTATCAGGAGGTAATTTTATGACGAAAGCAATGTCTGAATTCACTACCGATCTGCAGCATTCCGGCATGCCGGCGAAGGATCTCGACGAAACCATCGAATTCTATACGAAGAAGCTTGGTTTCGAATTGGCCGGACTGTTCCATAACGGCGAAAACCGTTGCGCATTCCTGCGTTACGGCCATCTGACCATCGAAACATGGGAGGGTGATCCGGCTCCGCTGACTACTGGTGCCATTAATCATTGGGCATTCGACACTCCCGACATCGAAGCCGCATTCGACAACGCGAAGAAACTCGGACTGAATTTCAAAGATAACGAAATCCAGCATATCGACAGCTTCTGGGAGCACGGCATTCGTTACTTCAATGTGTACGGACCGAACGGCGAAACCATCGAATTCTGCCAGATTGTCAAATAACTATCATTAGATGAGTACCGTCAAATAATCGCTGAAAACAAATACAGCAAGCGAAGCAGGCGGAAGAAAACAAAGAAGCGTGCGCTGAACCTTATATACGGGTTCGGCAACACGCTTCTTTTGTTATGCAATCGATGCGATTAATGCGATTAATATGTGCGCAAAAGCGGTCACATATCGCATAATTCGCGTACGTAAGGCTCCACAAAGCGCAATGCCGCGCCGATAATGTCTTGATGGTCGAGCGCCATCCCCTTGCGCAGGGTGAAATCCGTGGTGCCGAATGGCGTATGTTCTACCACGCGTTCGCGTAGTCCGGCCATATCGTCATCGTCGAGATATTGTGCTGCCTCACCGCTGATAATCACGTCGCCGGCCAATACCGAGCGAATATTCGTTACCGCCAGCGCCACATAATCCAGCCATTGCGAGAATCGTTTGCGGTGCTCCTGCTCGCCTTGTTCCAACACCGAGAAGAAGCCGGGCAGGCTTTCGCCGTCCTCCATCAGCGTTTCCGGCGAGCAGTAGGTGTCCATGCATCCCAATTGCCCGCAATAGCAAGGGTTTCCGCCTGGAATCAGCGTCATATGTTCGATTGAGCCATTGCATTGGTTTGGCCCTTGGTAGAGCGATCCGTCCACGATGACCGCGCCTCCTGGGCGTCGTTCGAGGTAGATGCAGACGGCATCCTTCAGATTGTGGTCGAACCAAAGTTCCGCCATGGCAGAAGCGTCGAAATCGTGAATCATCAGCGACGGATAGTTGAGGCCGTGGCTGAGTTCGCTGAGTTTCAGGCCGGTGTTGTTCATGATTTTGCCGAAGGTGATCGACTGCCCGTCTACCGATACGATGCCTTGCATGCAGAAGGCCACGCCTAGCACCGTGCTGCCTTGTTTCGCCAGTTCCTGCGCGAAACCGTTGATGATGCCGTTCATGCGCTGGTAGTAGGCGTCGTTGTTGCGATAGGGGAGTGTGCGCTGTCTGGTGGCCACGGATTTGCCGTTCAGATCAATGGCGATGGCCGTGATTCGTGTGGTTTGGATTCGCACGCCGATAGCCACACTGGAGTGTGCCGCGAATTCGTAGATTTGCGCTTTGCGTCCACCGGTGGATTGCTGCATCTCGCCTTTGACGATGAGCCCGTCGGCCTCCATGGCGCGCAGATTCTGCGTGATGGTTGGCAGGCTGAGCCCTAATTCGTGTTCGAACATCTGCTTGGTGGCTGAACCTTGGGTATAGATGAACGCGGTCATGGCCTTGAGATTGGCTTCTTTGACTGATAGGGCGGATTGGGCTTTCACTGGTTGATCCTTCCTGCGCAACTTCTTTTTCAAGACTACTTCATAAAAGTCCTTTCCTTATGTCTCGTGTTGGTCTGAGATATCAGGTATTGCAAAAAAGTATCAAAAATAGCTGTGCATAAAGGATTTTCTGCCACTTTTCTGCGTCGAAAATATGTTTATCAACAAAAAAGTTGAGACGGTGACAACGACGTTCTACCAAGAAAAGAGACATGTTATGAAGATAGGTCTGCCGCGCACGCTATTGGCCGGCTTGGTCGCCATAGCGGTGTTCATGACTGGCGATGGCTTTGAATTGACTTTTTTGTCCAAATACATCGTGGACCAGGGATTCAGTTCTTCACAATCGTCACTGATGTTCACCATGTACGGGCTGATGGCTGCGCTTGCCGGCTGGGCGTCCGGTGTGCTGGCTGAAATGTTCGGTGCCAAACGCATCATGTTGATCGGCGCAAGCGCCTGGGTCGTTTTGCATCTGCTGTTCGTCGGTGTGGCGCTGCCGAGCGGCGTCTATCCGCTGATGCTAGGCGTGTATGCGTTGCGAGGTGTTGGCTACCCGCTGTTCATTTACTCGTTCGTGGTGTTGATGGCGCAAACCATCGATCCCGCCAAGCTCGCGTCGGCTATGGGGTGGTTTTGGGCCGCCTACTCGTTCGGCATTGGCGTATTCGGCGCATATTTGCCGAGTTTCACCATTCCGCTGGTGGGGGAGTACTACTCGCTGTGGCTTTCGTTGCCGTTCTCTATAGCTGGACTGCTGATTTGCCTGCTGCTGGTGCCGAAAAGCAAGGGTGCTGACACCTCTTCCATGAGCAATGCCGACAAGCTGCGCGAGCTTAGTCGAGGAGCCACCATTCTGGTGCATAATCGCCAAATTGCATTGGCTGCGGTGGTGCGTGTGATCTGCAATCTGACGTTGTATGGCTTTCCCGTCATCATGCCGCTCTACTTAGCTACTACCAACAATGGTGGCGGAGCTTGGTTTGAGGTTTCGCAATGGAGTCAGATTTGGGGATTCCAGTTTGTGGTCACCATTTTTGGCAATGTGTTCTGGGGTCGTATGGGCGATTCGTATGGTTGGATGAGGCAAATGCGCTGGTTTGGCTGCTGGTTCTGTGTGATCGGCACGCTGGGCATGTATTACATTCCGCAGTTTTTCGGGGCGAATATGGTGCTTATGTGCGCTGATGCGGTTGTTCTTGGATTGGGAATTTCCGCTTTCGTTCCTATGGGAGCCGTGTTTCCCGCGTTGGCACCGGAACATAAGGGTGCTGCGATTTCCGCGCATAATCTCGCTTCCGGCCTGACTACGTTTTTCGGTCCGCTGATTGCGACGGTGCTGATTTCCACTGTCGGATTCGGCGGCGTGTGCTGGACGTATGCGATCTGTTATGCGATCGGATCGTTGGCCACGTTCGGCATTCATCCTCATCAACCCGGATTTGACGATCGCGGCCATCGCATTGTCACGATCGGACGTAACTAATCGCAATTGAATATCAATTGCTCAAGCATCATCATTTTTCTCAAAAAAACCATTATCCACAAAGGAGAATAATCATGAAGGCAGTCGTTCTCGAAGAGCGGGGCGTCATCAATGTGCGTGAGGTACCTGACGCCCCCGCACTTGGTCTGGGCGAGCTGAAGATCGCGCCGCATACTGTTGGTGTGTGCGGTTCCGATCTGCACTATTACACGCATGGTCGCGTGGGTAAATATGTGGTGAAGCAGCCGATGATTCTCGGTCATGAGGCTTCCGGCACGGTGGTTGAGGTCGGTCCTGGCGTCGAAGGCTTCAAGGTGGGCGATCGTGTGGCCATGGAGCCCGGTATTCCGGATATGAGTTCGCGTGCCAGCAAACTGGGCATGTATAACGTCGATCCTGCGGTGCGTTTCTTTGCCACTCCGCCGATTGATGGATGCCTGTGTGAAATGGTGAACCATCCTGCGGCGTTCACCTACAAGCTGCCCGACAATGTGAGCTTCGGTGAGGGTGCGCTGCTTGAACCGTTGGCTGTGGGCATGTGGTCCGCCACCAAGGCTCGTATCAAGCCGGGCGATGTCTGCGTGGTCACTGGATCGGGCACGGTTGGCATGCTGACTGCGTCGTGTGCGTTGGCGGGTGGCGCTTCTAAGGTGCTGATTTCCGATGTGTCGGCAATCAAACTGGCGATTGCGGCCCAGATTCCAGGTATTATTCCGGTGGATCTCACCAAGGAGGATCTGGTGGAGCGCGTCCGAGAGGAAACGGGCGGTTGGGGCGCTGATGTGGCTTTCGAATGCTCGGGCTCGCCGAAATCGTATGAGACGTTCTGGAAGCTGATCGCTCCTGGTGGCGCTGCCGTTATCGTTGGCATTCCGGTCAATCCGGTGGCTATCGACATTACGGAGCTGCAGGCTACCGAGGTGCGCGTCGAAAATATCTTCCGTTATGCCAATGTGTATCAGAAGGCAATTGACCTCGTGGCTAACGGTAAACTGAATCTGAAGCCATTCATCACCGACACCTATGCGATGGAGGATGCCAAGGCGGCGTTCGATCGCATGGCTGAGGGGCGTCCTGGAGACATCAAGCTGCAGATTACCGTGAATAACGACTGACGTTACGCACGTTACGGAACGACGAAAGGGTTCTGTGTCATGGGTGCTGTTGCACAAGCCAATGATAATCGGCATGGGAAGGCGGCTTTGGCTCAGGCCTCTTTTGGTGGATTCGTGCCGAAAGGTGGAAGTTCGAACGATTCCGGCGTATTGGAGATCATTGTGCCGGACGCGCAGGCTTCGGTGCGTTGGGCGAAGCATGGCTACCCAAGCTCGTTGGCGAAATGGCATCATCATCCTCATATTGAAATTCATCTGATTCGGGAAGGTACCGGATTGATGATGGCGGGCAATGCCGTTGTTCCGTATGAGGCCGGGCAGGTTGCATTGATTGGTTCGAATCTTCCGCATAATTGGGTGTCCGACATCGCTCCGGGGGAGCGGCTTCGTCAGCGTGATGTGGTGTGCCATGTGCGTCCGGAAACCATGCGTCTGCTGATGTCTGGATTTCCGGAAACGTCTGGTTTTGCAATGGTGTTGAGGCGTGCGGAGCAGGCGTTGGTGCTGAGCGGTGAATCCGCTCGTCAGGCCGGTTCAATTCTGGAAAGCATGGAGGAACATAGTCTTGCTTGCCGTGTTAGCGATCTGATTCGTGTGTTGGATGTGTTCGCGCATGCCCCCGCAGATGAATCCTATACAGTGGTTGCGTCCGGATACGATCCGGCTGTATGCAGCGGTGCGGAACGTGTGGTCAACGATGCCATTGAGTACATTTCATCGCATCTGAGCGGTGAAATTAGCCTGGATTTGGCCGCCCGCCAGGCCGGAATGAGCGTTTCGGCTTTCTCTCGTCTGTTCAAAAGGGCTGCAGGAATAGGGTTTTCGGATTTTGTTCGACGATTGCGTATTGGGCATGCATGCAGATTGCTGACGACCACGAATCAAAGCGTCGCTTCGATTCGTCGCGCTTGCGGATATGGTAACGCTTCGAATTTCAATCGTCGCTTCTTTGAAGAAACAGGCGAAACTCCTACTGGCTGGCGGAAAAAATACATTGGACGAACAAGATAAGTAAATCGACTTTGTAAAAGTTTGATATGATTGATATCTTATAGAAAATACTTTTATAAAAGATATGGAGGTGAGACTTGAGAAAGTGTGTGTGATTCATGATAAAAAGCAACAAAAACGCTCAAAATGATGTTTTTAAGGCTTTTTGATTTCATAAAAGAACGCGATCTAAACATTAAAAGAACAGAAGATAACATTTCTTTTGCGACACGACACAGTGGAACATCATATTGCATACTCACTAAAGTGTGTCCTGGGTCACAAAAGACCAGCAATGCGTCCATCCGCTTCGAGGTGGATGGAATAACGGGAAACTACTTTGCAACCCCCAAAGAATCGAGGAGGACTTCAAGTGGCAGACGCAAAGAAGGAAGAGCCGACCAAGCCGACTCCGGAAGAGAAGCTCGCCGCAGCCGAGGCTGAGGTCGACGCTCTGGTCAAGAAGGGCCTGAAGGCTCTTGACGATTTCGAAAAGCTCGATCAGAAGCAGGTTGACCGTATCGTCGCCAAGGCTTCCGTCGCAGCACTGAACAAGCATCTGGTGCTCGCCAAGATGGCCGTTGAGGAAACCGGCCGTGGTCTGGTGGAAGACAAGGCCACCAAGAACATCTTCGCCTGCGAGCACGTCACCAACTATTTGGCCGGCCAGAAGACCGTCGGCATCATTCGTGAAGACGACGTCATGGGCATCGACGAGATCGCCGAACCGGTCGGCGTCGTCGCCGGCGTGACCCCGGTCACCAACCCAACCTCCACCGCCATCTTCAAGTCGCTGATCGCACTGAAGACCCGCTGCCCGATCATCTTCGGCTTCCACCCGGGCGCACAGAAGTGCTCCGTCGAAGCCGCCAAGATCGTGCGCGACGCAGCCATCGAGGCAGGCGCTCCTGAGAACTGTATCCAGTGGATCGAGCACCCGTCCATCGAAGCCACCGGCGCCCTGATGAAGCATGACGGCATCGCCACCATCCTCGCCACCGGTGGCCCGGGCATGGTCAAGGCCGCATACTCCTCCGGCAAGCCAGCCCTCGGCGTCGGCGCTGGCAACGCTCCGGCATATGTCGACAAGAACGTCGACATCGTGCGCGCCGCCAATGATCTGGTGCTCTCCAAGCACTTCGATTACGGCATGATCTGCGCCACCGAGCAGGCCATCATCGCCGACAAGGAAGTCTACGCCCCGCTGATCAAGGAACTTAAGCGCCGCAAGGCCTACTTCGTGAACGACGAAGAGAAGGCCAAGCTCGAGCAGTACATGTTCGGCTGCACCGCATACTCCGGTCAGACCCCGAAGCTCAACTCCGTGGTGCCGGGCAAGTCCCCGCAGTACATCGCCAAGGCCGCAGGCTTTGAGATTCCGGAAGACGCCACCATTCTTGCCGCCGAGTGCAAGGAAGTCGGCGAGAACGAGCCGCTGACCATGGAGAAGCTCGCTCCGGTCCAGGCCGTGCTGAAGTCCGACAACAAGGAACAGGCCTTCGAAATGTGCGAGGCTATGCTCAAGCATGGCGCAGGCCACACCGCAGCCATCCACACCAACGATCAGGCTCTGGTCCGCGAATACGGCCAGCGCATGCACGCATGCCGCATCATCTGGAACTCTCCGAGCTCCCTCGGCGGCGTGGGTGATATCTACAACGCCATCGCACCGTCGCTGACCCTCGGTTGCGGCTCCTACGGCGGCAACTCCGTGTCCGGCAACGTCCAGGCAGTCAACCTTCTCAACATCAAGCGCATCGCTCGGAGGAACAACAACATGCAGTGGTTCAAGATTCCGGCCAAGACCTACTTCGAGCCGAACGCCATCAAGTACCTGCGCGACATGTACGGCATCGAAAAGGCCGTCATCGTGTGCGATAAGGTCATGGAGCAGCTTGGCGTGGTCGACAAGATCATCGACCAGCTGCGTGCACGTTCCAACCGCGTGACCTTCCGCATCATCGACTACGTCGAGCCGGAGCCGAGCGTCGAAACCGTCGAGCGCGGCGCCACCATGATGCGTGAGGAGTTCGAACCGGACACCATCATCGCCGTCGGCGGTGGTTCCCCGATGGACGCCTCCAAGATCATGTGGCTGCTGTATGAGCACCCGGAAATCTCCTTCTCCGATGTGCGTGAGAAGTTCTTCGACATCCGCAAGCGCGCCTTCAAGATCCCGCCGCTGGGCAAGAAGGCCAAGCTCGTGTGCATCCCGACTTCCTCCGGCACCGGTTCCGAAGTCACGCCGTTTGCTGTGATCACCGATCACAAGACCGGCTACAAGTACCCGATCACCGATTACGCGCTGACTCCGTCCGTCGCCATCGTCGATCCGGTGCTGGCACGCACCCAGCCGCGCAAGCTCGCATCCGATGCCGGCTTCGACGCCCTGACCCACTCCTTCGAAGCTTACGTCTCCGTCTATGCCAACGATTTCACCGATGGCATGGCGCTGCACGCAGCCAAGCTGATCTGGGACAACCTCGCCGAGTCCGTCAACGGCGAGCCGGGTGAAGACAAGATCAAGGCCCAGGAGAAGATGCACAACGCCGCCACTATGGCCGGCATGGCATTCGGCTCCGCGTTCCTCGGCATGTGCCACGGCATGGCCCACACCATCGGTGCTCTGTGCCACGTCGCCCACGGTCGTACCAACTCCATCCTGCTGCCGTACGTCATCCGCTACAACGGCTCCATCCCGGAGGAACCGACCAGTTGGCCGAAGTACAATAAGTACATCGCTCCGGAACGCTACCAGGAAATCGCCAAGAACCTTGGTGTGAACCCGGGCAAGACTCCGGAAGAGGGCGTTGAGAACCTGGCCAAGGCCGTCGAGGACTACCGCGACAACAAGCTCGGCATGAACAAGAGCTTCCAGGAGTGCGGTGTGGACGAGGACTACTTCTGGTCCATCCTTGACCAGATTGGCATGCGTGCCTACGAGGATCAGTGCGCTCCGGCAAATCCGCGTATCCCGCAGATCGAGGATATGAAGGATATCGCCATCGCCGCATACTACGGCGTCAGCCAGGCCGAAGGACACAAGCTGCGCGTCCAGCGCCAGGGCGAGGCTGCCACGGAAGAAGCTTCCGAGCGCGCGTGAGTCGTTTCATGTATAGGTCACCAATATTGACCTATACATAAGGTGCTTGCGCTACATCGATAGACACCATTGATAACGAGGAATTTGGTTGGATTCGTTCAACCGGGTTCCTCGTTTCTCTATGTATATGGAAAAGCATTTTCGAATGATACCGGAATGGCGATCAGTTACGTTCGGCACTTCGATTCGGGGTCTGCAACAGGACTTCTGACCGCGACACGCGAGGATTTCTTAAGACTACCCCTGATGCTTAAATAAAGAAGTTGCCTGATTTTAGGGCTCGCAAATTGGAATTAAAAAAGCGAGCGTGGCACAGTGATCACGAGAGTGAAAACTGCATGGCTGCGCACTGATGTGGTATGGCCACGGAACTTCCACGGTTCCGGGAGGTCTTCTGCGCCGGTGCCCTTTGAGAAGCAGGCTGGTAAACAGTAACTAACGAATCGCTAGAAAGGGCGGAAGGCAATGGCGGGACAGAAAATCCGCATCAGGCTTAAGTCCTATGACCATGAGGTCATCGACCAATCGGCGAAGAAGATCGTCGAAACGGTGACGAACGCGGGCGCAACTGTGGTTGGCCCGGTTCCGCTCCCGACCGAGAAGAACGTGTTTGTCGTTATCCGTTCTCCTCACAAGTACAAGGATTCTCGCGAGCATTTCGAGATGCGCACTCATAAGCGTCTCATCGACATTGTGGACCCGACCCCGAAGGCCGTGGATTCCCTTATGCACATTGATCTGCCCGCAGATGTGAACATCGAGATCAAGCTGTAAGGGAGGAGGGAACCATTATGTCTAATCGCACTGCACTGCTGGGCAAGAAGCTCGGCATGTCTCAGGTCTGGGACGAGAACGGTTTCTTCGTTCCTGTGACCCTCGTTGACGTCTCCACTAACGTGGTGACCGCTGTCAAGTCCGAAGAGTCCGACGGCTACAAGGCTGTTCAGCTTGGCTACGGCCAGGTTGACCCGACCAAGGTGACTAAGCCGCTCGCCGGCCACTTCGCCAAGGCTGGCGTCACCCCGCGTCGTCACCTCGCTGAGGTCCGCACCGATAACGCCGAAGAGTTCGAGCCGGGTCAGGAGCTGACCGCTGAGCTGTTCCCGGAGGGCACCCTGGTCGACGTGACCGGTACCACCAAGGGCAAGGGCTTCGCAGGCACCATCAAGCGCTGGGGCTTCAAGTCCTATCGTCGTACCCACGGTTCTCACAAGAACGAGCGCCGTCCTGGCTCTGTTGGCGCATGCGCCACCCCGAGCCGTATCCTCAAGGGCAAGCGTATGGCTGGCCGCATGGGTCATGTAACCAACACCACGCTGAACCTCACCATCGTTTCGTCGGATGTTGAGAACGGCGTGCTCGCCATCAAGGGCGCCATCCCGGGCCCGAAGGGCAGCATCGTTCTCGTCCGTTCGGCAGTGAAGGGAGCCTGATAAATCATGGCAAACGTTACTCTGAACGTTACCGATAACCAGGGCAATGCAACCGGAACCGTCGAGGCTCCGGCTGAGATCTTCGGCTTCTCCGCCGAAGAAGTCCAGTCCCGTATCCCGCTGATCCACCAGGTTGTGGTGGCCCAGCGCGCCGCTGCTCGTCAGGGCACCCACGCCACCAAGACCCGTGGCATGGTTTCCGGCGGTGGCCGTAAGCCGTGGAAGCAGAAGGGCACCGGTCGTGCTCGTCAGGGCTCCATCCGTGCACCGCAGTGGTACCACGGTGGCACCGTGTTCGGTCCGCAGCCGCGCGACTACTCCCAGCGCACCCCGAAGAAGATGAAGGCCGCTGCTCTCAAGTACGTGCTTTCCGATCGCGCCAACGCAGGTCGCTTGGCAGTCGTGGACTTCGGTGTTTCCGAAGCCCCGTCCACCAAGGCCGCTGTTGCCGCTCTTACCCCGGTGACCGAGAACAAGTTCACCACCGTGGTGCTCTCTCGCGAGAATGTGAACGAATGGCTTTCCGTTCGTAACATCCCGACCGTTCACCCGATCTTCGCCGATCAGCTCAACACGTACGACGTGGTCACCGCTCAGTACGTGGTCTTCTCCAAGGAAGGCTTCGATGCTTTCCTCGCTGCGAAGGCTGAGCCGGCTGCAAAGGAGGCCTGATTTTCATGGTCGCTATTCACAAGCCCGCACACGACATCATCCTCAAGCCTGTCGTTTCTGAGAAGAGCTACGCTCTGTCCGATCGCGGTCAGTACACCTTCGTGGTGGCTCCGAACGCGAACAAGGTTCAGATCAAGCAGGCAATCGAAGAGATCTTCAATGTCAAGGTGACGAACGTCAACACCCTCAACCGCGCTGGCAAGCGTCAGCGCACCCGCAACGGTTTCGGCCAGCGTGTCAATCAGAAGCGCGCCATCGTGACCGTCGCCGAGGGCCAGACGATCGACATCTTCGGTAACTGAAGGCTAGCCGAGAAAAGTTAAAGGAAGAACTAGATTATGGCTATCCGCGTTTATAAGCCGACGACTGCAGGCCGCCGTAACGCGTCCGTCTCGGACTTCTCCGAGCTCACGCGTTCCACGCCTGAGAAGTCGCTGGTTCGCAAACTCAGCAAGACTGGCGGTCGTAACTCTTACGGCCGTATGACCTCCCGCCATCGTGGCGGCGGTCACAAGCGCCAGTACCGTCTCATCGACTTCAAGCGTTGGGACAAGGACGGCGTGCCGGCAACGGTCGCTCACATCGAGTACGACCCGAACCGTTCCGCTCGCATCGCACTGCTGCACTACGCAGATGGTGAGAAGCGCTACATCATCGCTCCGGAAGGCATCAAGCAGGGTGACGTCATCGAGACCGGCGCCAAGGCTGATATCAAGCCGGGAAACAACTTGCCGCTGCGCAACATCCCAACTGGTACCGTTGTGCACGCGATTGAGCTTCGCCCGCTGGGCGGCGCCAAGATCGCCCGTTCCGCAGGTGCTTCCGTGCAGCTCGTTGCCAAGGATGGCGCTTACGCCCAGCTGCGTATGCCGTCCGGCGAAATCCGCAACGTGGACGCTCGCTGCCGCGCAACCATCGGTGAGGTCGGCAATTCCGATCACGCCAACATCCAGCTCGGTAAGGCAGGTCGTGCACGTTGGATGGGCAAGCGCCCGATCACCCGTGGTGAATCCATGAACCCTGTCGATCACCCGCACGGCGGTCGTACCCGCGGTGGCAAGCCGCCGGTTTCTCCGTGGGGCAAGGGCGAGGTTCGTACCCGCCGTCCGAAGAAGGCTTCGAACAAGATGATTGTTCGTCGTCGCCCGAATGGTAAGAACCGTAAGTAAGGGAGTGTCGAGTAGATGACTCGTAGCATCAAGAAGGGCCCCTTCGTCGACGCCCACCTGCAGAAGAAAGTCGACGAGCAGAACGAGAAGGGTACGCACAACGTCATCAAGACGTGGTCCCGTCGTTCGATGATCACCCCTGATTTCATCGGACACACCTTCGCCGTTCACGATGGCCGCAAGCATGTTCCGGTGTTCGTCACCGAATCCATGGTTGGCCACAAGCTCGGTGAGTTCGCCCCGACCAAGACCTTCAAGGGTCATGTGAAGGACGACAAGAAGGCACGCCGCTAAAGGAGAGTAAGGACACATGGAAGCTAAAGCAATCGCTCGTCACGTCCGCGTGACGCCGCGCAAGGCTCGCCGTATGGTCGACCTCATCCGAGGCAAGAAGGCGACCGAAGCCATCACCATTCTGAAGTTCGCTCCGCAGGACGCATCCCTTCCGGTGCGTAAGGTCCTGGAGAGCGCCATCGCGAACGCTCGCGTGAAGGCCGACAAGGCCGGTGAGCCGTTCCGCGAGAACGACCTGGTCGTGAAGGAGACCTATGTGGACGAAGGCGTGACGCTCAAGCGTTTCCGCGCTCGTGCACAGGGCCGTGCCGCTCGTATCAACAAGCGCACCAGCCATATCACGGTCGTCGTCGCTAACAAGGAAGGAAACCGCTAAAGATGGGTCAGAAGATCAATCCGTTTGGCTACCGCCTGGGAATCACTGAGAACCATCGTTCCAAGTGGTTCTCCGATTCCAACAAGGTCGGCGAACGCTACCGCGACTTCGTTCTCGAAGATGACGTCATCCGCAAGGCCATGAGCAAGGATCTCGAGCGCGCGGGCGTGTCCCGTATCGTCATCGAGCGTACCCGCGACCGCGTGCGTGTGGACATCCACACTGCTCGCCCGGGCATCGTCATCGGCCGCCGTGGTGCTGAAGCTGAGCGCGTTCGCGCCAAGCTTGAGAAGCTCACTGGCAAGCAGGTCCAGCTCAACATCTTCGAAGTGAAGAACGCAGCACTGGACGCCCAGCTCGTCGCACAGGGCATCGCTGAGCAGCTCACCAACCGCGTGACCTTCCGTCGCGCGATGCGTAAGGCCCAGCAGGATGCCATGCGTGCAGGCGCTAAGGGTATTCGTATCAAGCTCTCCGGTCGCCTTGGCGGTGCCGAAATGAGCCGTTCCGAGTTCTATCGCGAGGGTCGCGTTCCGCTGCAGACCCTGCGCGCCCTCATTGATTACGGCTTCTTCGAGGCCAAGACCACTTACGGCCGCATCGGCGTGAAGGTCTGGATCTACAAGGGCGATATGACCGAGCGTGAGTTCGAAGAGCAGCAGGCACAGCAGGGCAACAACCGTCAGGGCCGTCGCGGCGATCGCCGTCCGCGTCGTGGCCAGCGTAACGCTGCCCCGCAGCAGAACGCAGCAGCAGAGGCTCCGGCCGCAGCTGAGGCACCTGCCGCAACGGAAACGAAGGAGTGAGCTGAGAAATGCTTATCCCAAAGAGAACCAAGTATCGTAAGCAGCACCGTCCGGTCCGCCGTGGCATGTCCAAGGGCGGAAACGAGATCGCATTCGGCGATTTCGGTATCCAGGCTCTGGCTCCAGCTTATGTGACCAACCGCCAGATCGAGGCCGCTCGTATCGCCATGACCCGCTACATCAAGCGTGGTGGCCGCGTGTGGATCACGATCTTCCCGGATCGTCCGCTGACCAAGAAGCCGCTCGGCACCCGAATGGGTTCCGGTAAGGGTACTCCGGAATTCTGGATCGCTAACGTCCACCCGGGTCGCGTCATGTTCGAGATCGGTGGCGTGTCCGAGGATGTCGCTCGCGAGGCTCTGCGCCGCGCAATCGACAAGCTCCCTATGAAGTGCCGTGTTATTGCTCGTGAAGGCGGTGACATCTGATGGCAGTCGGAACTGCAGACTACACCATGAAGAATCTGAACGAGAAGACCAACGAGGAGATCGAGGGCTTCCTCAAGAAGTCCAAGGAAGAGCTGTTCAACCTGCGCTTCCAGTCCGCGACCGGTCAGCTCGAAAACACCGCCCGCCTCAAGGCGGTCAAGCACGACATCGCCAGGATGTACACCGTCCTGCGCGAGCGTGAGCTCGGCATCAGCCAGGCCCCCGAGGCGACCGAAACGAAAGCTGAGGAGAAGTAATGGCTGAAGAGCGTAACTTCCGCAAGGTTCGTCGCGGTTACGTCGTGTCCGATAAGATGGACAAGACGATTTCCGTCGAGCTCGAGCAGCGTTCGACCCACCCGCTGTACGGCAAGGTCGTGCGTTCCACTCGTACGGTCAAGGTCCATGATGAACACAACGAGGCTCACATTGGCGACCTCGTGAGTATTATGGAGACTCGGCCCCTGAGCAAGACCAAGCGTTGGCGTCTCGATAGCATCATCGAGCGCGCTAAGTAAATAAGTTCGGCAAGGCTCCGTGAGTCACCCCGCCTGCTTCAAGCAGGCAGGCGGGGTGCTTGGGGAGAACCAGCTCGGCTAAGGAGAATCAATGATTCAGCAGGAAACGCGGCTTCATGTCGCCGACAACACGGGTGCGAAGGAACTCCTCGCCATCCGAGTGCTCGGCGGATCGAAGCGACGCTATGCCGGCATCGGCGACGTGATCGTCGCCTCCGTCAAGGACGCCATCCCTGGCGGGTCGGTCAAGAAGGGCGACGTCGTCAAGGCTGTCGTCGTCCGCACCGTCAAGGAGCACCGTCGTGTGGACGGCTCCTACATTAAGTTCGACGAGAACGCCGCCGTCATTCTCGGCTCTGGCCGTGAACCGAAGGGCACTCGTATCTTCGGACCGGTCGGTCGTGAACTGCGCGACAAGCGCTTCATGAAGATCGTGTCCCTCGCCCCGGAGGTGATCTGACATGGCAGCCAAGATTAAGAGCGGCGACCTGGTCAAGGTCATCCGCGGCAAGGATCGCGGCAAGGAAGGCACCGTCAAGCAGGTGCTCAAGGACGATCGTCTGATCGTTGAAGGCGTGCAGATCGTCAAGAAGCACGTTCGCGCCACGCAGCAGGGCCAGCAGGCCGGCATCGTGGCTGTCGAGGCTCCGATTCATCGCTCCAACGTGATGGTCATCGATCCGGAGACCAAGCAGCCGACCCGCGTGCGCATCGTCGAAAAGGAAGAGGCTCGCGACGGCAAGGTGAAGACCGTGCGTGTGCGTGTTGCCAAGAAGTCCGGAAAGGAGCTGGCATGACCGATACCACTGTCGAAGCGCCGGCAACTCCGCGCTTGAAGCAGAAGTACAACGAGCAGATTGTGCCGGAGCTGGAGAAGGAATTCCACTACTCCAACCCGATGCAGGTCGCTCGCGTTCAGAAGGTCGTCGTCTCCATGGGCGTTGGCGCCGCTGCTCGCGACTCCAAGCTCATCGAAGGCGCCGTCAAGGACCTCACCCTGATCACCGGCCAGAAGCCGAAGATCACCAAGGCTAAGAAGTCCGTCGCACAGTTCCACCTGCGCGAAGGCCAGGCCATCGGCGCTTACGTCACCCTGCGTGGCGAGCGTATGTGGGAGTTCCTGGATCGCCTTCTGACCATGGCTCTGCCGCGTATCCGCGATTTCCGTGGCATCAACGGTGACCAGTTCGACGGCCAAGGCAACTACAACTTTGGTCTCACCGAGCAGTCCATGTTCCACGAGATCGATCCGGATTCGATCGATCACCAGCGCGGTATGGACATCACCGTGGTGACCAGCACCAAGGACGACAAGGAAGCTCGCGTGCTCCTGAAGCACCTCGGCTTCCCCTTCAAGGAGAACTGATATGGCAAAAACCGCTCTTAAGAACAAGGCGGCCGCTAAGCCGAAGTTCAAGGTGCGCGCTTATACGCGTTGCCAGGTCTGCGGTCGTCCTCACTCCGTCTACCGCAAGTTCGGCCTTTGCCGCATCTGCCTTCGTGAGAAGGCCCACCGCGGCGAGCTGCCCGGCGTTACGAAGTCCAGTTGGTAAATAACGACGCTGAAGGTCCGCGGCCCAATCGCTGAAAAGCGTGCGGGCGGCGGAAACCACGGCGAGAAAGGGCAATAAGCCCAAATGACAATGACAGATCCGATCGCAGACATGCTTACGCGTCTGCGTAATGCGAGCGCGGCAAAGCACGAAACCGTGGATATGCCGTACTCCAAGTTCAAGGCGAACATCGCCGAGATTCTGAAGCGCGAAGGCTACATCAAGGACTTCACCGCTAAGGAAGCCAAGGTCGGCCAGACTCTCGAGGTCACCCTCAAGTATGGTCCGAACGGCGAGCGTTCCATCCAGGGCATCAAGCGCATCTCCAAGCCGGGCCTGCGTCGTTACGCAAAGTCCGATGCTCTGCCGATGCCGCTCGGTGGTCTTGGCATCGCAATCATCTCGACTAGCTCGGGACTGCTGACCCAGAAGGAATGCCTCGACCGAGGCATCGGCGGCGAAATCGTCGCTTTCGTTTGGTGAGAAAGGAGAGCTGAAACATGGCATCGCATATTGGTAAGCTCCCCGTCACCATTCCTGCTGGCGTGGAAGTTAAGATCGACGGTCAGTCCTTCACCGCCAAGGGCGTTAAGGGCACTGACTCCTACGAGATTCCGGAAGGCATCACCGCTCAGGTCGAAGGCAACGAGATCATCCTCGTCCCGGCTGACGATCTGCGTCCGACCCGTGCAAAGCACGGCCTGGCTCGTTCCATCGTGGCGAGCATGGTCAAGGGCGTGCACGAAGGCTATGCCAAGACCTTGGATATCGTCGGCACCGGTTACCGTGCTCAGGCGAAGGGTAAGGGTATCGAGTTCTCCCTCGGTTATTCCCACACCATCACCGTTGAGCCGCCGGAAGGCATCGAGTTCGAACTGCCGAACCCGAACCAGGTGATCGTCAAGGGTATCGACAAGCAGGCTGTCGGCCAGTGCGCCGCAAACATCCGCAAGCTTCGCGCTCCGGAACCCTACAAGGGCAAGGGCATCAAGTACTCGGATGAACGCATCCTGCGCAAGGCTGGAAAGGCTGGTAAGTAATGAGCGTCCAGATTTTCGGTAAGGGCAAGAAGGTCGCGCTCCAGCGCCGTCACGCTCGTCTGCGCAAGCGCATCAGCGGTACCCCGGAGCTCCCGCGTCTGGTGGTTACCCGTTCCAACCGTCACATGGTTGCCCAGATCATTGACGACACCAAGGGCATCACCTTGGTGAGCGAATCCACTCTGATGAGCGATTTCGCTGGTTTCGAGGGCACCAAGACCGAAGCCGCCAAGAAGGTCGGCGAACTGATTGCCAAGAAGGCTCAGGACGCAGGCATCACCGCGGTTGTGTTCGATCGTGGCGGCAACAAGTATCATGGCCGCGTCGCAGCTGTCGCTGAAGGCGCCCGCGAGGGAGGTCTGGCACTGTGAGCGACAACGAAAAGGAAACCCAAGTGGCTGAAGAAACTCAGAACACTCAGGCTGCTGCTGAGGCTACCAACGAGGATCGCAAGTCCCGTCGTGGCCAGCGTGGCGAGGGTCGTCGTGGCGAGCGTCGCAATCGTCGTGAGGAATCTCACGAGAACGAGTTGCTCGATCGCGTGGTGACCATCAACCGTGTGTCCAAGACCCACAAGGGTGGTCGTACGTTCAGCTTCGCCGCCCTCGTGGTGGTTGGCGACGGCAACGGCACCGTGGGTGTCGGCTACGGCAAGTCCCGTGAGGTCCCGGCTGCAATCGCCAAGGGCCAGCTGGATGCCAAGAAGCACATGTTCACCGTTCCGCGCATCAAGGGCACCGTCACCCACCCGGTGATCGGTCATGATGCAGCAGGTACCGTGCTCCTGCGCCCGGCTGCTCCGGGTACCGGCGTTATCGCCGGCGGTGCAGTCCGCGCCGTCATGGAATGCGCTGGCATCACCGACGTCCTGACCAAGTCGATGGGCTCCGCCACCGCCGTCAACGTGGTGCGCGCAACTGTCGACGCTCTCAAGAAGCTCGAAGAGCCGGAAGAGATCGCAGCTCGTCGTGGCATGTCCCTCGAAGAGGTGGCTCCTGACTCCCTGCTGCGTGCTCGCGCCGAAGGCATCGCCGAGGCTCGCAAGGCCCGTGAAGAAGCACAGGCCAAGGCCGCTCAGAAGGACGGTGAGTGATGACTAACCTGAACATCAAGCTGCACCACGGTCTGGTGAACTCCACTCCGAAGCAGCGTGCTGCGGCTCAGACTCTGGGCCTGAACAAGATTGGCAAGACCGTGACTCGTGAGGACACCCCGGCCCTTCGTGGCCAGCTGATGGTTCTCCGTCACCTGGTCACCGTTGAGGAGGCTGACTGATTATGGCAGATATTCTGCAGATGCATGACCTGAAGCCGGCTCCGGGCGCCAAGAAGGATCGCATTCGCGTCGGTCGTGGTGAAGGCTCCAAGGGTAAGACCTCGGGCCGTGGCGACAAGGGCACCAAGAAGCGCTATCAGGTTCGCCCGGGCTTCGAAGGTGGCCAGCTGCCGCTGTACATGCGCCTTCCGAAGCTGCGTGGCTTCAAGAGCCCGTTCAAGAAGGAGTATCAGGTCGTCAACGTCGCAGCTCTTGCGGAACTGTTCCCGCAGGGTGGCGAGATTACCGTTGCTGATCTGGTTGCCAAGGGTGCCGTGCGTGACGGCTACCCGGTCAAGGTCCTGGGCGACGGCGAGGTTTCGGCTGCCTACACCATTAAGGGTGTCAAGGCTTCCGCTTCCGCCAAGTCCAAGATTGAGGCTGCCGGCGGCTCCATCTCCGAGGACTGATTCCACGGAATGTAGCTGACTTAAGCTCGTGAGTGAGGCTTCTCCCGCTGGGGCGGGGGAAGCCTCATTTCGTTTTTCGATCCAGTACGGGGAACGAAAAACAATGCCCAGAAATCTAATAAAAAACCAGCAAAGGATGGAACACTCCACGTGTAGGTAGACGCCGTACGCTAGACTCGACCGGTAGAGTCTGTTTTTTGCATGGGTGCGCAGGCGCGCACGTCGATGGAAGGAATCCCAGGTGAGGACGTTAATCCAGGCCTTGAAAACCAAGGAGTTGAGGAACAAGATCCTCTTCACTCTTGGCATCATCATCATTTATCGTATTGGCTCGTTCATTCCGACCCCAGGTGTCGACTACAAGGTGGTCCAGGAGTGCGTCGGCTCGATGAACAGCACCTCCGAGAACTTCATTAGTCTGGTGAACCTCTTCTCCGGCGGCGCAATGCTGCAGCTGTCGATCTTCGCACTGGGTGTCATGCCGTACATCACGGCATCCATCGTCATCCAGCTGCTCCGCGTGGTCATTCCTCGCTTTGAGGCGCTGCATAAGGAAGGCCAGTCTGGCGAAGCCAAGCTGACCCAGTACACTCGTTACCTGACCATTGGCCTCGCTGTGCTGCAGTCCACCACCATTCTGGTGACCGCCCGCTCCGGCGCCCTGTTCAACTACCAGTGCTCCCAGGTCGTGCCTGACGGTTCCGTCTGGAACCTCGTGGTCATGGTGCTGATCATGACCGGTGGTACGGGCCTGATCATGTGGATGGCCGAATTGATCACCGATAAGGGTCTTGGCCAGGGTATGTCCATCCTTATCTTCATGTCCATCTGCTCCGGCTTCCTGCCGCAGTTGTGGGAGATCGGTTGGGGTACCAAAGGCACCGATGGCAATTGGGGGAAGTTTGCCGCGGTCGTCGGCGTGCTGTTGGTCATCATGATTCTCGTCATCTATGTCGAGCTTTCCCAGCGCCGTATTCCGGTGCAGTACACCCGTCGTATGATTGGCCGCAAGATGTACGGCGGATCCTCCACCTATCTGCCGCTGAAGATCAATATGAGCGGCGTTATCCCGCCGATCTTCGCGTCCTCCATTCTGGCCATTCCGACCCTGATCGCACAGTTCGGAAATTCCAGCCAGTCCTGGGTCAAGTGGATCAACTCCAACCTGGCCAACACCACTTCCGTGTGGTACATCGCACTGTACGCGCTGATGATCGTGTTCTTCTGCTTCTTCTACACGGAAATCACCTTCAACCCGGACGAGACCGCAGACAACATGAAGCAGTATGGCGGCTTCATTCCGGGCATCCGCGCAGGCAGCGCCACCAGCCGTTATCTGAGCTACGTGATGAACAGGCTCAACACCGTCGGCGCCGTGTACCTGCTATTCGTGGCGCTTATTCCGACCGTGCTCATCATGGCGCTTGACCTCAACACCAAGTTGCCGTTCGGCGGCACCACCATCCTGATCATCGCAGGCGTCGGCCTCGACACCCTGCGTCAGGCCAAGGCTCAGACCGAACAGTTCCAGTACGCTGGATTCCTGTTCGAGAGCACTGACCACAAGGAAGGCAAGTAAAGCCTTGAAATCGTGATACCGTTTCGGCATGAGGCGGTATCACGATTTTTTATATAAACAATCGAGAATCAGAAAGCCTCGAAAGAGGCCAAATGAAACGGAGAACAATATGCGACTGCTGATCATGGGACCTCAGGGCGTCGGCAAGGGCACTCAGGCTGCTCTGCTGAGCGAACACTACGGTATTCCGGCAATCTCCACCGGCGATATCTTCCGCTACAACATCAAGAACAAGACTGAGCTTGGCGTTGAGGCGCTGAAATACATCGATAAGGGCGAACTGGTTCCTGACGAGCTGACCAACAAGATCGTCAAGGATCGCTTGGCCATGGACGATGCCAAGAACGGCTGGATTCTCGATGGCTACCCGCGCAACGCCTCCCAGGTCGAAGCGCTGGACGCCATCCTTGCCGATCTGAACACTCCGCTGGACGCCGTGGTGGCTCTCGACGCCGAGCATGACGTGCTTATGGAGCGCATGAAGAAGCGCGCCGAGATCGAAGGACGCTCCGACGACACTCCGGAAGCAATCGCCAAGCGCCTCGACGTGTATGCCAAGGAAACCGCTCCGCTGCTGGCAACCTACGAAGAGCGTGGCCTGCTGAAGACCTTCAACGGCGTCGGTTCCGTCGAAGAGATCCAGTCCACCATCGTGGCTGAACTCGGCTGAAATAGCTAAAATAGCTGAGGATTGGGCTGATTCGAATCATATGCATAGATAAGAAAGCCCAATAAAATACCATAAGTCGATCAAAAACGGGAATTGCGACACGCCGAACGTGCCGTAATTCCCGTTTTCGTGTATTCTTGCAAGTTGGTGTGTCTTCGGGCACTCATAGTAATCGCCAAAGAACGGAACGAGGCTCATGGCTAAAGACGGTGTGATTGAAGTCGAAGGACAGGTAGTGGAAGCACTGCCGAACGCGATGTTCCGCGTTGAACTCGAGAACAAGCATATCGTGCTCGCAACCATCTCGGGCAAGATGAGGAAGAACTACATCCGCATTCTGCCGCAGGATCGTGTTGTGCTTGAAATGAGCCCCTACGATCTGAACCGCGGCCGTATTACGTACCGTTACAAGTAAGGTACATAAGCAAAGGAAAACCATGAAGGTCAGCCCTAGTGTGAAGAGGATCTGCGAGAATTGCCGCGTGATCCGTCGTCACGGCCGCGTCATGGTGATCTGCGTCAACCCGCGCCACAAGCAGCGTCAGGGCTGAGAGTAGATCCAGCGGCACAATAAGTACAGGCGCTGAGTCACAGATCGCGCAAGCGATATGAACCCCGGGTACGCAGGCCCGGGCCGGGAAACCGGACGACTCGGTGCAAGACCTGCGGAAAACAGAAGGAATCGCAATGGCACGTCTTGCCGGAGTCGACATCCCCAATGAGAAGCGCATCGAGATCGCCCTCACCTACATCTTTGGTGTGGGTCGCACTCGTGCCAAGGAAACGCTTGCCGCGACCGGTATCAACCCGGATATTCGCGTCAAGGATCTGACGGATGAGCAGCTGATCACGCTGCGTGACTACCTCGAGGGTAACTACAAGATCGAGGGTGATCTGCGTCGTGAAATCGATGCGGATATCCGTCGTAAGATTCAGATCAACTGCTACCAAGGCCAGCGTCACCGTAAGGGACTTCCTGTGCGCGGTCAGCGCACCAAGACCAATGCGCGCACCCGCAAGGGACCGAAGCGTACGGTCGCCGGAAAGAAGAAGGCCACCAAGTAATCGGTGGCTGTCAGTTCAGACCACGAGACGTAAGTTTCATCGCCTGAACAAAAAAGCAAATTCGTTATTAGGAAACGAGGGTCAATGGCAGCTCAAAAGCAAGCCGCGCGCAAGCCGCGTCGCCGCGACCGTAAGTCGGTCCCGGTTGGGCAGGCGCACATCAAGTCCACTTTCAACAACACCATCATTTCGATCACCGACCCGTCCGGCGCAGTTGTGTCCTGGGCGTCCGGTGGCGATGTCGGCTTCAAGGGCTCCCGTAAGTCTACGCCGTACGCCGCTGGCATGGCCGCTGAATCCGCAGCCCGCAAGGCTATGGAGCACGGTCTGAAGAAGGTCGACGTGTTCGTGAAGGGTCCGGGTTCCGGTCGTGAAACCGCTATCCGTTCCCTGCAGTCCGCCGGACTCGAAGTCGGTTCCATTACCGACGTCACCCCGCAGGCACACAACGGCGTTCGTCCTCCGAAGCGCCGTCGCGTCTGAGCACTAGAAAAAATCATCAATCCAACGCCGCTTATGGCCGGTGAGTGCACCACCGGCCTGAAGCTGAAAGGATAACCACAGTGCTTATCGCACAGCGTCCGACACTTACCGAGGAATCTCTCAACCCTCAGCGTTCCCGCTTCACCATCGAGCCTCTCGAGCCTGGTTTCGGTTACACGCTTGGCAACTCGCTGCGCCGCACCCTCCTGAGCTCCATCCCTGGAGCGGCTGTGACTTCGGTGCGTATCTCCGGCGTCCCGCACGAGTTCACCACTCTGCCGGGTGTTGAAGAGGACGTTACCGAGATCCTGCTGAACATCAAGGGCATCGTGCTCACCAGCGAATACGATGAGCCGGTTGTCATGTATCTGCGCAAGAGCGGCAAGGGCGAGGCCACCGCGGGTGACATCACCCCTCCGGCCGGCGTCACCATCGCCAACCCGGATATGCATATCGCAACCCTCGCGGAAGATGGGGAACTCGAAATCGAGTTCACCGTCGAGCGTGGTCGTGGTTATGTGCCTGCCCAGATGAACAAGCAGGATAACGCCGAGATCGGTCGTATTCCGGTCGACTCGATTTACTCCCCGGTGCTCAAGGTGAGCTATCGTGTGGAAGCCACCCGCGTTGAACAGCGCACTGACTTCGACAAGCTCATCCTGGACGTGGAGACCAAGCCGGCAATCTCCCCGCGCGATGCAGTCGCATCCGCAGGCTCCACCTTGGTGGAGCTCTTCGGCCTCTGCCGCGAGCTCAATACCCAAGCTGAGGGCGTCGAGGTTGGACCTGCCCCGGTGGCAGAGGAAACCAACCCGGAGATGGCCGTTCCGATCGAGGATCTCAACCTCACCCAGCGCAGCTACAACTGCCTGAAGCGTGAAGGCATCCACACGATCGGCGAGCTGGTCGCCCACACTGAGCAGGATCTGCTCGACATCCGCAATTTCGGTATGAAGTCCATCGACGAAGTCAAGGAAAAGCTCCAGTCCTTGGGTCTGGCTCTCAAGGCTTCCCCGCTGGGCAACTTCGATACCAACAACCTCGAAGGTGGCACTTTCTTCTCGCCGGAAGACGAGTGATTCGCCGCTTTTGACCTAACCGCTTCGTCGGATTCGGATGTTCGGGCGACTGCCCACCTGAATCCGACGGGGCTTTCAAGGAGAAACAATGCCTACACCAAAGAAGGGTCCGCGTCTGGCCTCCAGCCCGGCTCATGAGCGTCTTATGCTCGCGAACATGGCTACCAGCCTGTTCCAGCGCGGCCGCATCACCACCACCCTGCCGAAGGCCAAGCGCCTTCGTCCGCTGGCTGAGCGCCTGATCACGCTCGCCAAGCGTGGTGATCTGCACAGCCGCCGTCGCGTGATGCGTGTCATCCGCAACAAGTCCGTCGTGCACAAGCTGTTCACCGAGATCGCCGAGCAGATGGAGCAGCGTGAGGGTGGCTACACCCGCATCGTTAAGATCGCTCCGCGTCGCGGCGATGCCGCTCCGGCAGCCGTCATCGAGCTCGTCTCCGAGCCGGTGAGCCCGAAGCAGGCTGTGGTCAAGGAAGCCGAAGCTGCAACCAAGGTTGCCGCTGAAGAAGCTCCGGTTGTCGAAGAGGCACCGGTTGAGGCTCCGGAAGCCACCGCAGAGAACGCCGAGTGATTGGCATCAAGCAGGCTTGACTAGCTGATACAGAAGGCTGGGAATCGAAAGGTTTCCAGCCTTTTTGTTATGTGTTGTTATGTGTTGCCATGTGTTGTTATGCGCCTTTTGTTATGCTCATTGCCGTGAGATTACGTATCGACTTGGCATATGACGGCACCGATTTTTACGGATGGGCGAAACAGCCTGACATGCGCACCGTGCAAGGTGAGATCGAACGGGTGCTGCATACCATTCTGCGGGTGCCGGAAGGCGACGACAACGAGCCGTTGCGCCTGACCGTCGCAGGTCGTACCGATACCGGCGTGCACGCGTCGCACCAAGTTTGCCATCTCGATATCAATGAAGAGACACTTGCACGTTGCGTCGGGCATATGCAGGTCGAACCGGCGATGGCGTTGACGCGACGACTGCAACGCATGCTGCCGAACGATATTGCCATTCGTTCCATCAAAGAGGCTTCTAAAGGATTCGACGCACGTTTCTCCGCGCTGGAACGCACCTACGTATATCGCATTGCCGACCGATCAAGCGAAATCGATCCACGTACCAGAAATTGCGTGCTTCATATCGACGATGATCTCGACATCGAAGCCATGAACAAGGCTGCTGAAATGACGATCGGTCTGCATGATTTCGGCTCGTTCGCAACTCCCAATCCGGGAGGAACCACCATACGCGAGGTCAAAACCGCGTATTGGAGGCGCATACCGCAGCATCCGCTTATCGACGACGGAAATACGATGGGAGAGCGATATCGCACGCCTGCGGTCGAATCCGGACTGCTGTGCTTCACCATCGTCGCCGACGCATTCGCACGCAATATGGTGCGTTCGTTGGTTAACGGGTGCGTACAGGTCGGTATTGGCAAACGTTCCTTGGATTGGTTCGCCGGAAAAATGGTGACGTCGCTGCGCGAAGGCAGCACCGGCCCGATCGCTCCGCAAGGATTGACGCTCGAACATATCGAATATCCGGAAGACGACCAGCTGGCGATTCGTGCCGAAGCGATTCGTGCGAAGCGCACTTTGTAAGAGCACATACTGTATAGCAGCACAGAAGATCGCACTATACGATCGCACCAGATATCGCATCGCAAAACTGCATCAAGCAATCGCAAGAAAAACGGAAAACGAGATATAGTTCGAAAAGAACACGCGAATCATGCGAAATGCCATGACGACGTTACGTCGTTCTCACGAGTCCGTGACCGAGACGCAATCGTAATAATTCGTTGCATTTTAGGGTAATCGAACGCCAGTACGTCTTCTATCGAGGCTTGAGCGGCCTTAAGACGGGCATGCATTTTCAGGGGTAGAAGAAGTGTGCGACGATGAATGAAGGCATAAAAGTTGCAAATCGCCTGAAGCAATAACCTTGGCTCCTATGTGCTCCTACGTGCCACAGGGCCGTAAGCAATAAAAAAACCGAAGCGCCATTGCTCCGGTTTTTCTGCTTGCGGATAAGGCGAGATTCGAACTCGCGGAGGGGGTTGCCCTCACACGCTTTCGAGGCGTGCTCCTTAGACCGCTCGGACACTTATCCACTGCGCCGCTTGAAAACAAGCAACTTCATTATTTTGCCACAGCTTTGGCGATTGTCAAATCCGGCTATGAGATTTTTGCGATGTCCGCGATTGTTCGGCGTGTCTTGGCTGCATGGATGATGCGTCACGTTGTCAGGCTCGTGGTTGCGTGGGTATCGCGTGAACTGTTGCGTGGATTGGCGCATGTGTTGATGTGTGTTGATGTGCGCTATTCGAACAGTGCCTCGTCGAATGATGGATAGCCCCATGTGAGAGCCAGATCCACACGGTCGGCGATCATGCTGGTAAGTACGCCCAGAGACTGTTGCCTTGAATCATCCGAAGAGTTTTCTGCGGTCATGCGGGATTGTGCTGAGTCACCTGTCGAATTCGAGCTTGATGCGACGGCCGCGATTTCGCTGCGCGCACAATTCATTTCAATGACGGCGTCGGTCGGTGCGAACAATCCAGTTGCGGAATCCACCATGGTGTTGGGATTGGCGAGCAGTTGCGTGACATCATATGTTTTCGCACGATCGTCTTTGGCTCCGGAGAAAGAAATCAGTCGCTGCGAAGTTGTTTTATGACGATCGCTGATATCGAGCGTCGCATGTCCGACGGAACGTGCCGCGAAAACCCCCATCGCAAATCCTGCCTGATCTTCCGCAACGGACATGGCGGAAAGCGAATCCGCGTCAATATCAAACGAATCGATGCCGTCACAACGCGACAGCGTGGGCTGTGCGATGTTGATCGCAAGTCGCGCCGCCATCAAACGGGCAGTGTGACGGGCCTGCGCGCTACGCAACGTGCCGTCGGCGAACCGTGCAGGGCAGTAGGCAGCGGTGTTCGCCCAATCTGAAATCGCCTCCTGTGCGGCGAGATAGCGCATGACGATATGGCGTGACTTGTCTGCCATGATATCGGCGTTGGCAGTCGCGTCGGCATATGCCTTCTCGCAAGGACTTGGCTGCTGTTCCGCTTCGGCGCGGCCAGAGATTCGGGGTGCGGAGCAGGCGGTCAGAGACGCTACAAGCAAGCCTATGCATGCCAAGACGCAGACGCGTCTTGAGGTCGACGAGACCGAGGGGAAAAGAGGGGAACGTGTCTGCATGAAATATTAGACTAATAGTCGACTGTGACCATTGGGCCGAGCGCTCGGAATAACTTCATATAGGAGGTCTTGGAAGTATGGAACTGGACCTGGCAGGAATGCACCAGCTCGCAGCTGGGCAGGGAATCGATCCCGAGACGCTGGATGCCGCACTCTCGGAAGCGTTGCGACTGGCATATCTGAAAACGCCGCACGCGGCGAAGCATGCTCGTGTGGAGCTTGATCCGCGTGCCGGAAGCTTTACTGTTTGGGCTCAGGATGAGATTCCGGTCGAACCGACCGAGGATAATCCTTACCCTGCGCCGACTCTGGGCGAGGAATATGATGACACTCCGCGTGACTTTGGCCGCTTGGCCGCAGCCACCGCGCGTCAGGTCATCGGCCAGCTGTTCCGCAAGGCCGAGGACGACAAGGTGTTCGGCGCGTTCTCAGGGCAGAAAGGCAAGCTGATCACCGGTATCGTGCAGCAGGATGTGAAGGATACCTCCAATGTGCACGTGGCCGTTGGCGATGTCGAAGCGTTGCTGCCCCGCCGTGAGCAGGTGCCGGGAGAACGTTACCGCCACGGTGAGCGCATTCGCGTATATGTGGTGAATGTTGCACGTGGTCTCAAGGGGCCGGAAATCGTAGTGTCCCGCTCCCATCCGGAGCTGGTTCGCCGCCTGTTCGAGCGTGAGGTTCCGGAACTGGTTTCCGGCGCCGTGTCGATTATGGCTATTGCTCGTGAGGCCGGCGCCCGCACCAAGATCGCGGTACGAGCTAATACCGAAGGCGTCAATCCGAAGGGTGCCCTGATCGGCCCCGGCGGCGCTCGCGTGCGTGCGGTGATGGAGAATCTCGGACCGGAAAAGATTGATATCGTCGACTGGTCTGCCGATCCGGCGAAGTTCGTCGCTGCGGCGCTGTCTCCGGCGGTCGCCACCGGTGTGCAGGTGATCAGCGAGAAGAACCAGACCGCAATCGCCTTCATCCATGATGATCAGCTGTCTCTTGCCATCGGCAAGGAAGGCCAGAACGCACGTTTGGCCGCCAAACTGACCGGATGGAAGATCGGCATCGAATCCGCCGAGGCACACGCCAAGAAGATGGCCGAAGCGCAGGCTTCGACCAGCGAGGAAACCGCCGAATAACCAACACTTTCAGCAACGGCAAGCCCGTGGGGATTCAATCCACGGGCTTGAGTATGCTGGACTCGATAATCCAAAGCGTGGGGGTTCATGCCGTCATGCCCAGGGAAAAGACGAGGTATCACGAACATGGTTGCACGATGAGAAGGAACAAGCTCGCCGTGAATCAGTAGCGGTCGCGCTCGTATGCGCGCGGCCCAAGATAGGAGAAATTGAGTGCCGAAAGCACGCGTATATGAACTTGCCAAGGAACTTGGCGTTGACAGCAAGACTGTTTTGAACAAACTTGAGGCGATGGGCGAATTTGTGAAGTCTGCATCGTCCACCGTTGAACCTCCGGTTGCCCGTAAGCTGAGGAATGCTTTCGCTTCCAACGCGAAGGGCAACGCATCCGAATCCAAGAAGCCTGCGGCTCCGGCCAAGAAGCCGGCTGCCCCCGCAGCTTCGCCCACTCCTGCGCCTCGCGCCACCCCGGCTGCTCCCGCGGCATCCGCGGCAAAGCCTTCCGCTCCAAAGCCGGCACGTCCTACCGCATCCAAGTCCGAAGCTTCGAAGCCCGGGCAGCGTATGCCTCGTCCGGGTGATTCCCGCCAGCATGGCAATCGCGCCAACGGCAACGCCCCGCGTCCGCAGGGCGAACGCCGTCAGGGCGGCAAGCCAGCTCCGGTTCCGGGACCTCGCGCACAGCGCAACAATACCAATGCTTCGCAGGGCGGCAATGGCAACAATGCCGCCAATGGTGCGAAGCCGCACACTCCGGGTCCGCGTCCGGGCAACAATCCGTTCAGCCGCAAGCAGGGCATGCACACCCCAACACCGGGTGACATTCCGCGTCCGCATCCGATGAACCGTCCGAACGCCAACAACAATGGCGAAGGCCGTCGTGGCGGCCGCCCGGGGCAGGGTGGCGGCCAGCGTGGTGGTTTCCGCGGTCGTCCGGGTCAGGGCGCCGGTGCGAAGCCGGGCCAGTGGGGCCAGCATCGTCCGGGGCAGGGTGGCGGTCAGCGCCCTGCAGGCGGTGGTAACCGTTTCGGTGGCGGTTCCAATGCCAACGGCGGCGGTTTCCAGGGCGGTAATAGCGCTCCGAGCAACGGTCCAGCACGCGGCGGCGGTCGCGGTCGCGGCGGTGCTGCGGGCGCATTCGGACGTCAGGGCGGCAAGTCCTCGAAGGCCCGTAAGAATCGTCTGGCAAAGCGTCAGGAATTCCAGGAGATGAAGGCCCCGGTCATCGGCGGCGTGCGCATTCCTACTGGCAACGGCCAGACCGTTCGTCTGCGTCAGGGCGCATCCCTCGCCGATTTGGCCGAAAAGATCAACGTCAATCCGGCTGCTTTGGTCACCGTGCTCTTCCATCTTGGTGAGATGGCCACGGCAACCCAATCCTTGGACGAGTCCACCTTCCAGATCCTCGGCGAGGAAATCGGCTGGGATATCAAGATCGTGTCTGCCGAAGAGGAAGACAAGGAGCTGCTGCAGCAGTTCGACATCGACTTGGATGAGGAAGAACTGCAGGAGGATGAGGATCTGAAGCCGCGTCCGCCGGTCGTTACCGTGATGGGCCACGTCGATCATGGTAAGACCCGACTGCTCGACACCATCCGCCGTACCAACGTCATCGCACGTGAGGCCGGTGGCATCACCCAGCGTATCGGTGCATACCAGGTGACCGTCGATCTTGAGGGCGAACCGCGTAAGATCACGTTCCTTGATACCCCAGGCCACGAAGCCTTCACCGCCATGCGTGCCCGTGGCGCCGAGCTCACCGACGTCGCGATTCTTGTGGTCGCGGCGGATGACGGCGTGATGCCGCAGACCGTGGAAGCCATCAACCACGCGCAGGCAGCCAACGTGCCGATCGTGGTAGCCGTCAATAAGATCGATAAGCCGGGAGCGAACCCCGACAAGGTCCGCGGCCAGCTCACCGAATACGGTCTCGTGCCGGAAGAATACGGTGGCAACACCATGTTCGTCGACATTTCCGCCAAGCAGGGCACCAATGTCGACAAGCTGCTCGAAGCCGTGCTTCTTACCGCCGATGCTGAGCTTGATCTGCGTGCCAACCCGGATATGGACGCTCGCGGTGCCACCGTGGAAGCTCGACTCGACAAGGGCCGTGGTGCCGTGGCGACCGTGCTTGTTCAGTCCGGTACGCTGCACATCGGCGACTCCATCGTCGCTGGCACCTCCTACGGACGTGTCCGCGCCATGCTTGACGAGAACGGCAACCATATGAAGGAAGCCGCGCCGTCCACTCCGGTGCAGGTGCTTGGCTTGACCTCCGTGCCGACCGCAGGCGACCTGTTCCTGGTGGCCTCCGACGACCGTACCGCACGCCAGATCGCCGAGAAGCGTCAGGCCACCGAACGTGCCGCCCAGCTGGCCAAGCGTCGCAAGGTCGTGTCTCTGGAAAGCCTCAAGGAGCAGTTCGCCAAGTCCGAAGTCGACATGCTCAACATCGTCATCAAGGGCGATTCCTCCGGTTCTGTCGAAGCGCTGGAAGATTCCTTGATGAAGATCGAAGTGTCCGACGAGGTCGGCATCCAGGTGATCCACCGCGGCGTCGGCGCCATCACCCAGAACGACGTCAACCTGGCTACCGTCGACAAGGCCGTCATCATCGGCTTCAACGTTCGCCCGAACCGTCAGGTGGCGGATCTGGCCGAACGTGAAGGCGTGGAAATCAAGTACTACTCGATCATCTACAAGGCCATCGAAGACATCGAGGCATCCCTCAAGGGCATGCTCAAGCCGGAATTCGAAGAGGTCGTCACCTCCCACTCCGAGATCCGCGAAATCTTCCGTTCCTCCAAGTTCGGCAACATCGCGGGTGTCATGGTGCAGGACGGCGAAGTCAAGCGCGGTACGAAGTGCCGTATTCTGCGCAACGGCATCGCAACCGTCAACGATCTTGAGATCTCCTCGCTGCGTCGTTTCAAGGACGACGTCACTTCCGTCAAGGAAGGTTACGAAGCGGGTATCAACCTCGGTTCGTTCAACGATATCGAGCTTGGCGATATTATTGAGACCTTTGAAATGCAGGAAATCGAACGTAAGTAGTCGATTGATTCGAACCAACGATCGATAACAGGAAAGGAACGCCCACAGCTGACATACGGCTGCGGGCGTTCCGCGATACAACAAGAACTTATTTCAAAAACTAAGCTGATACATTCATCTGATTGAAGGACGATAATGGCAGGAACCAATCCTCGCGCCGCACGTATCGCGGCGTTGATCCAACGTGTGATCGCATCCTCCATGGAGGCGCAGCTGCACGACAAGCGTCTCGCAAACGTGACCATCACCGAAGTGCGTGTGACCAATGATCTGCAGATCGCCAAGGTCTACTGGACCCAGCTTGGCCGTGAAGGACACGAGCAGGGTGAACGTCGCCGCGCACAGCAGGCGTTGAACCAGGCCAAAGGCCGTCTGCGTTCCCTCGTGGGTACTAAGGCCGGCCTGCGCCTGACTCCGCAGCTCGAATTCGTGTTTGACGAGGTGCCGGGCGAAGCACATGAGATCGAAGATATTCTCGCCATCGCGCGCAAGCGTGACGAAGAGCTCGCCAAGACCCGCGAAACCGCGCAGTATGCGGGCGAGGCCGATCCGTACAAGCATCCGGAAGAGGATGATGACGATGATTTCGACGATGACGACGTCGAAGTCGAAGATTGGGACGATGACGAAGAAGCCTGAACATTCCGGTCTGCTGGTCATCGACAAGCCGCAGGGCGTCACCAGCCATGACGTGGTCGCGGCCGTACGCGGCGCCCTGCATATGAAGCGAGTCGGGCATGCGGGCACGCTCGATCCGATGGCCACCGGCGTGCTAGTGGTCGGATTCGGCAATGCCACGCGACTGCTCAACTACATTGTCGACCATAACAAAACGTATGAGGCCACCATTCGCCTTGGGCAACGCACCACCACGGACGATGCCGAAGGCGAGCTGCTGCCGGGGGAGCGGACAGCGAGCTTTCCCTCGCGTCAGGCCGTGGAACAGCTGATCGCAGAACGGTTCACAGGGCGTATCGAACAGGTGCCGAACGTCTACTCCGCCATTAAGATCAACGGCCATCGCGCCTACGATCTGGCGCGCGAAGGCAAGGACGTGGAGCTTAAGGCACGCCCTGTGACCATCGAAGAGTTCAACGTGCGGCAGGCGCGTTACGGCTACACGCATAGCGATCATGCCGGCGCGGAACTTGCTGGCGCAATCGTGGACGAGACGGCAGGCGATGGATGGATTGCCGACACCGCACTGCATGAAGACATGCAGCCCGTTATGGAACTCGACGTGACCGTGACCTGTTCCGCAGGTACCTACATTCGCGCGCTCGCACGCGATTTAGGTGAGGAACTCGGGCTGGGAGGCCATCTGACGATGTTGCGGCGCACGCGCGTCGGCAGATTCTCGGTGGATATGCCCAACGTCATGAGCGCCCACGCTGAATCCAAAACATTCACCAATCGTGAAGGCACGGAAGTGACGCGCAATCGTGCGGTACTTGACGATGCCGATCATGCGCTCGATCATGCGCTAGATCCCGTGGCCAGTGCCGCGGCTTCCATGAGTATGCTGGCCGTCAGCGAGCAGGAGGCGGCCGACTTGCGTTTCGGACGCAGAATCGCACATGACATACATACGACCACGGCGGCGTACGTTGAGGAAACCAACGATTTGGTCGCCATCCTTGAACGTGCGAAACGTGGTGAGGCCAAACCTGTCGCGGTATTCAACTGAACCATCCAATCAGACAACAGACACGAATCCATACACAAGAAGGACATGATGAAGACAATCACGCTCACGCCTGATGCCAGTGGCATGGTGGATTGGCCTACACTGAGCAACGATAAGAAATCCGTGGTGACCATCGGTTCGTTCGATGGCATGCATCAGGGCCATCAGGCGGTGATTCGCCGCGTGGTGGAAGTCGCCAAGAAGGAACAGTCCTTCTCCGTGGTGGTGCTGTTCGATCCACGCCCCGCTTTGGTACACGGTTATGCGGCGAAGAACGGTGGTCAGGAGCCGCCGACCGGTATGGCTGACACGCAAGCGCTCACCAGCATGCAGGAGCGTCTTCGCACCATCAACAAGCTGGGAGTGGATTACACGCTCATCGTGCACTACACACTGGCATTCGCGGCGAAATCATACCGATTCTTCCTCGGTCAGATGGTCGGCAAGCTGGGTATGCGCGCCTTGGTGCTCGGTTCCGACGCGGCCATGGGTGCGAATCGCGCCGGAGACGTGAAAGCCATTGAGGATCTCGCGCTCGCTACTGGTGTGTTCCAGCTTGAAGTGGTTGATGATCGAGGTCCCGGAGAGACCCGCGTGCCAGCCAATGCCCAACCGGTTACGCCGACCGGCCATGGCGAGCCGGCAGACCCGCTGGAAGGCGCTTCCAAGGCGGAACGCCGCGCATGGAGCAAGAAGAACCAAGCCAAGCTCGTGCGTGTGTGGAGTTCCACGAATGTGCGTTACCTGCTTGGCCGGGGACGCATCAAGGACGCCGATGCGATTCTGGGGCATCCGCACGCCGTGGAAGGCATTGTGGTGCACGGCGAGGAGCGTGGACGCACCATTGGATTCCCGACGGCGAATTTGAGTGACAATGTTGCCGGTTATCTGCCGGTTGACGGCGTGTATGCGGGTTGGCTCGTTGATTTGGGAGCGAAGACTACGGAGAGCGACCATGCGGAAGCGGCGTCCGATGGTATTTCGCAACAGTTTGACTCGTCTTCCGTTGACGCCCGCCTTGCCGATCATTCGCCATATCGTTGGCCCGCTGCGATTTCCATTGGCACCAAGCCGACCTTCAACGAGGCGACCGGCATGAATGAGCGTGTGGTCGAGGCCTACGCCATCACCGACGATTGGCTTGATTTGTACGATCATCAGGTGCGTGTGGAATTCGCTGGCTTCCTGCGTCCGCAGATCAAGTTCGATTCTGCGCAGGATCTGGTCGACGAGCTGAAGCGCAATGTCGAGGAAACCAAGCGAATTACTGCCTGATTCTAATCGCAATAATAATTACGATAATGACAGTGATTAATGAATGCTGATATTTTCGATAAAAACGTATCAGCATTCAAAAAAATAGTGGGGCTCTTACGTAAGAATCTACGTAAGAGCCCCACTAGTATAGGTTAAAAAAATAACATAATGTATATGCTTCGCGTGCATACATGCGAAAACGGTATGTAGGGTGTGTTATCGCAACATGGCGTCAAGCGCATCCTGCAATGTGTCGACCTGAACGATCGACAATCCGGGAATCGCGATTTCCCTACGTAATGTTGGCACTACAGCGGTGGTGAAGCCAAGACGGGCCGCCTCTCGCAACCGGTATTCCAATCGCGGCACCGGACGCACCTGCCCGGTCAGCGAGATCTCACCGACCGCACATGTGGTGCGACTGATCGCCTTCGATTTCGCGGCGCTCGCCAACGCGCCCACAATCGCCAGATCGCAGCCCGGCTCGCGCGCCTGACCGCCGGCGATCGTGGAAATATACAGGTCGTTTGCCAGAAGATTGACGTTGCCATGCCGGTACAGCACCGCCACCAGCATGGCGATGCGGTTCGCGTCCACGCCATTCGCGGCACGTCTCGGCGTCGGCAGCACGGATTTGGTGACGAGCGACTGCACTTCGATGGGAAGACTGCGATGCCCATCCAATGTGAATGTCACGCACGTGCCCTCCACCGGAGTGGGATTGGCGGAATTGGAAGACGACAGAAAAAGCCCCGACGGGTCCGTCACCTCTTCGATGCCTTCGCCGCTCATATCGAAACAGCCGACCTCATCGGTGGGTCCGAAACGATTCTTCACCGCGCGCAGCATGCGAAGCGCGGTTTCGGCATCCCCTTCGAACTGGCAGACCACATCGACGAGATGTTCCAACGTGCGTGGGCCGGCAATTGAGCCGTCTTTGGTGACATGACCGACTAATAATACCGGAATATCAAGCGTTTTGGCGGTGTCGATCAGCGCGCTCGCCACTTCGCGCACCTGCGTCGACCCTCCAGAAATGCCGTCGACTTCCTGCGAGACGATGGTCTGTGCGGAATCGACGATGGCCAGCGCAGGCTTGTTTTGCTCGATCAGTCCAAGCACGGTCGACAGGTCGGTGGTGGCGGCCAGTAGCAGATTCGGCTCGACTGCGCCTATTCGTGAGGCCCGCATGCGCACCTGCGCTTGCGATTCCTCACCGGAAATATACAGCACCGTGTTGCGTTCCGGTTGTGCCGCGCAAAGACGGGCCACGTTGCCGGCGGTTTCCAGCAGCAGCGTCGATTTGCCGATGCCCGGTTCACCTGCGATGAGCGTTACGGAGCCGGGTACAATGCCGCCGCCGAGTATGCGGTTGAATTCCGTGAAACCCGTGCTGATTCTGGAAATGTTTTCCGTGCCGATTTCCGTGATGGGCTTCGCGGCGGAAGCAGGCACCGCATGTGATTGCGTGCGCGATGTGCGCCCGGGGGCTGCGGTGCGTTTCGAAGCGGCGGGACGGGCCTCATGAAATTCCTCGATGGTGCCCCATTGGCCGCATTCGGGGCAGCGGCCCAGCCATTTCGGGCCGTTCCAACCGCATTCGGAGCATACAAATTGTGAGGACGTCTTTGCCATACCGCCGACAATACGGATATTTTGAGACAAGCGTTCGCCGCGATGTTAAGGGGGGTGTTGATGCGGGAGTGCTGCGTGATTGCGTATCCCGGCTTTGAGCGTCTTACGGATGTGAAAGAATAACAGCCATGTCTAATACGCAAACTTCCTCTTCCCATGGCAAGCTGATTGTGGCTGTCGTTGCCGCCGCTTTGGTGGTTGTACTCGCTTTGGTATCCGCTTTTATTTGGCCCGGCTGGGCGTTGAACAGGGGTGACGAGGCGGGATCCCAAGGCGCCACTACCTCTCAGGGAGCGTCGCAGGATGCCTCTGAGCCGACTACGCCGTCCATCGACGCGGTGGCTTTGCCGGATGGTGCCAGCGAACTGCTGAAGGCCATGCCTGATTCCGTACTGAATTTCGCACGTACCAAGGCCGATGCCAGCACTTCCTGGAGTGGCGCGTCTCCGGTTGAGGAGTACACGTTGACGTATTCAACTGGCACGGACGGTCAGGAAGTCACTCTTGAAGTGGCACAGTGGTCCCAAGACGAGGATGCGCAAAGCCAGTACGACAATCTGACCGGCGCCATGACCGGCAAGGAGCTGGGCAGCGGCAATGTGAAGGTTTCCGGTGAGGCTACCGGCGCCTACAGTGCCAAAACCGATCCGAACGATGAGACCAAGGCCATTGCCGTCTGGCGTAACGATACCGTAGTGTTCCAAGCCACTGGTGCCAAGGATTCGGTGCAGCGCTTCTACCAGCAGTTTCCGCTGTGACATTTGGTGGTCGGATACTAGACTCGCATGATGCACGCATGATTCTGTCGTGTCCTATGAGGGTTGTGGTTGATCTGATTTTCCAATAAGAAGGTGCGTGCTTCCACCATGTGAATGCGGTTGTGCGCGTTCGTCCCCGAAGCAGTGTAGTATTGGGCAAGTTGCAAACTTTTACCCTTTGAGTTTAAGAACGGAGGCTGAGATGGGCTCGGTCATCAAGAAGCGCCGCAAGCGCATGAGCAAGAAGAAGCACCGCAAACTGCTTCGTAAGACTCGCCACCAGCGCAAGTAGTCTTCAGGCGCGGTTGAAGCGTCGCTTAAACAAAATCCCGCATATCTTTTCTGATATGCGGGATTTTTGCATATCTCAAGGAAATAAACGAAAATCACGAAAACGAAGTCACAGGCAAAATGCAACATCAAAGTCAATAAATGCAAATGAGGCTGTGCGTTCGATGTGAACGCACAGCCTCATAAGGGTTCGCGGAACTTCCTCTACTGCTCTAATCTCACTTGTTGGAGTTGGTGAGCACGCGCGGGCCGTTCGGATCGCCTACGATGACCTGATCCACCATGTGCAGGAACAGGCCGTGCTCCACCACGCCGACGGTGTTGATGAGGTCTTCGGCCAGAGCTTCCGGGTGTTCGATGCACTCGAGGTGCAGGTCGACCACATAGTTGTTTTCGTCGGTACGTACCGGATGACCTTCGGCGTCGAGGCGCAGCACCGGCTTGTAGCCGCGTGCTTCGAACTTCTTGACGACCTGGCCTGCGCCGAACGGAATCACCTCGACCGGCAGTGGGAACTTGCCAATGGTGTCGACGACCTTGGATTCGTCCACGATCCACACGATCTTGTTGGAGTTGGTGGCCACGATCTTCTCCCACAGCAGGGCAGCGCCGCCGCCCTTGATGCCGTTGAAGTTCTTGTCGACCTCGTCGGCGCCGTCAATGGTCACGTCGATGTGATCAACGTCATCGATGTCGACGATCTTGATGCCGTAGCCTTCGGCCTGCTCCTGGGTGCGGCGAGAAGTGGTCACGCCGGTGAACTCCAGGCCTTCCTCCTGCACGCGGCGACCGAGCTCGTCGACCAGGAAACGCACGGTCGAGCCGGTGCCCAGACCTGCGATCATGCCGTTCTGAATCAGCTTGGCAGCTTCGATGCCGGCTGCTTTCTTCAATGCGTCCTGCTGTGCCTTGTCCATGATCCTCCTTCGATATGGGGTTAAGACCGTCTCCATATTATCGGATGTGTTGATTTTTGTACGTTTGTCGACATGTCTTGGCCGATGATGTGCAATCAATTGCTGGCAAATGTTTTCACGAGGTGTTTCACGCGCTTTTTTGGATGGGGATATGGGTTTCGGTGTGCGATTCCACTAATTGTGTTTGACTGCGAACGGCGCGTCCTCCAATACCAGTGTGCCATCGCCCTGCACATACCCTTCCACCGCGATGTAGCCGCAAATACGGCGGAGTCCGCCGTCGAACGTCGGACTGGAATTTGGCGGGGGAGTGAAACGAATGGTGCCCGACACCGACAGTCCCGAAGGGCTTTTCCGGCGTGGTTGCTGGGATTGTTGCGGTTGCGTCGCCGATTGTGGTGCGCCTGCTTGCGATTCCTGTGTTTCTGGTGATTTCAGGGAGTCGACGATTTCATCAGACTGCGTCGCCGATTGCTCGGATTGCGTTGGCTGCGCCGTTCCGTCGGATGCATTTTCTGCGTCTTCACGCGGGAAATAATCCGTTTTGATCAGCATTTCCGCATATGATTTGTGCGGTGCAGTGGTATCGGATGGCGTGGAGTCGAACGTCGCGGTATCGGATGGCGTGGAGTCGGATGCGGTCGTGGCAAGCACGGTGGTCGGTTCCAGCATTTTGTCGGATTCTGCCGTCATTCCGTTTGGGGGCAACGGCAACGTCGCCTCGTCGGGTGCGGGGTAGCCTTCGGACTCCACCAGCATGTCCGCTATGGAACGCGGCCGCGGTTCCGGATCGGACACATCCATCAGAACGTCGGTCGGAGAACCGCCGGCGGATTCGCCCTGTCCACGTCCGATATGGTATTCGTCCGAAGTGATTTTGCCGTCGAGCAGCATCTGGGCATCGTCGGGAACATCGGTGCCTTGCGAGTATTCGGAAGCCAGCAGCGATTGCCAGCCCTCCAAAGGAAGATATCCTTCGCGAACCTTCGAACGGCAATCGCCGGCATAAGTGCGCGCAAGCTCATCCACCTTCTCGTTGCCCGCATTGCCGGCATGGCCCTTGACCCATACGAATTTCACCGATCCAGGACGTTTGGAAATCTCGGCGTCGATTGCGCGAATCAAATCCGCGTTCTTCACCGGCTTCTTCTGCGAGTTCTTCCAGCCGTTCTTCTTCCAGCCATGTACCCACGTGGTGGAACAGTTGATCGCATACTGCGAATCGGTTTCGATCACCAACGGTTCGGAACCGGGATGCGCGCGCAACGCCTCCAACACCGCGCACAGTTCGCCGATCTGGTTGGTGCCGTTCGTTGCTCCACCGGCGTCGCAATCACCTTCATGGTGGTGTCCCGGCTTGCCGCCCGTCGCGAGTTCGTGATCGGCCCAACCCCAACCCATCGGACCATTCGGATTACCCAAAGCGGAACCGTCTGTAGAAACCGTAATCGTCATGTCTCTACCCTACGAAAGCCGCAAGACGCCTATCATACGGAACGAATCGCGTCTGACGGGCGAACAATCAGTCATCCAAACACAGCATGACGGAAGTGCGGAACGGTGTGCCGTCATAATCGAACGACGTCGTGCCGTGATGCTGTTCGTATGGCTTCGTTTGAAATATTCCGTGCACATGACGGCCATCGGTTGGCGTTCGGCGTCATAGTCTTCGACAATGGCGATGCGCATCGTTCACCTCCCATGCAGATTTCCCATGCAGATTGGCGGGGTCTCTGGGCTGAGCGTTGCGTCGTCATCAGTCAAGCGGAATGCGAAGCGGGGCAGTAGGAAGACGGTCGCGTGCGCTTCATGCCAGAATTTGACGTTTCATGCCATATTGCGATTCGTATTTGGTTGATTTGTATTTGGCTGGATATGCGAGAAGCCCACCTTCTTCTCGAAAAGAAGGCGGGCTTCCCGATGGATTTTACGAATGATTGGCGAACGGCTGGATTATGCCGATTCGCCGATTATCACTCGGCCAAGGCTTTGTCCACGACTTCGGTGGCTTCGGCGAGCACCTTGTCGAGGGCCTCCGGGGATTCGAAGGACTCGGCGTACACCTTGTAGATGTTTTCGGTGCCGGATGGGCGTGCCGCGAACCAGTTGTTCTTGGTAGTGACCTTCAGGCCGCCGATCTTGGCGTTGTTGCCCGGAGCTTCGGTGAGTTTGGCGGTGATGTCTTCGCCGGCCAGCGTGGTGGCAGCAACGTCGTCGCCAGAAAGCTTGGCAAACTTCTGCTTCTGCTCCAACGTGGTCGGGGTATCGATGCGCTTGTACCAGCTTTCGCCGAAGCGTTCCACCTGCTCCTGATGCAGCTGTGCCGGGTTCTTGCCGGTCTTGGCGGTGATTTCCGCAGCCAGCAGATCCGGGATCAGACCGTCCTTGTCGGTGGTCCACACGCGGCCGTCCTTGCGCAGGAAGCTCATGCCGGAGCTCTCTTCGCCGCCGAAGGCGACTTCGCCCTTGAACAGCGGGTCGACGAACCACTTGAAGCCGACCGGAACCTCAACGAGCTTGGCGTCGATGGAAGCGGCCACGCGGTCGATCAGGGAGGAGGAGACCAGCGTCTTGCCGATGCCGGCGCCTTCCGGCCAACCCGGGCGATTGCCGCCGAACAGATACTCCACGCACACGGCGATGTAGTGGTTCGGGTTCATGACGCCCCAGTTCGGGCATACGATGCCGTGGCGGTCGGCATCCGGATCAGTGCCGCCGACCAGGTCGTACTTGTCCCAAGCGCCGTTGTTGAGGGAATCGACCAGACCCTTCATGGCGTACGGGGAGCTCGGATCCATGCGGATCTTGCCGTCGTGGTCGATGGTCATGAAGCTCCAGGTCGGGTCGACCTGCGGGCGCACCACGTCGATGGTCAGGTTGAACTTCTCGTTCATCAGCGGCCAGTAGTTGACGGAAGCGCCGCCGAGCGGGTCGATGCCCAGACGCACGCCGGAGGAACGGATCACGTCGAAGTCGATGACGTTCTCCAGATCTGCGACGTAGTGCTCACGGAAGTCGAAGCGCTCGACCAGATCGGACTTGACGGCCTGTTCGAACGGAACGCGCTTGATGTTCTTGAAATCGCCGAGTAGCTCGTTGGCGCGGTCTGCGATGGCGTTGGTGACGTCAGCCGGAGCCGGGCCGCCGGTGACCGGATCGTACTTGAAGCCGCCATCGGTCGGCGGGTTGTGCGACGGGGTCACGACGATGCCGTCGGCCAGGCCTTCGCCGGTGAAACGCTGCGTGCCGTCCGCTGCGCGGTTATGGGTCAGGATGGCCTGAGACACAACCGGGGTCGGAGTGAAGTCGTCTCGGGAGTCAATGCGCACGGTCACGCCGTTGGCGACGAGCACTTCGATGGCGGTCTTCCAAGCTGGCTCGGACAGGGCGTGGGTGTCGCGGCCGATATACAGCGGGCCGGTTACGCCAGCCTTCTTGCGATATTCGGCGATGGCCTGGGTGATGGCCACGATGTGGGCCTCGTTAAACGAGGTTTTCAGGGACGAGCCACGATGTCCGGAGGTGCCGAAGGAGACACGCTGCTCGGGAACGTTGGGATCGGGGACGACGTCATAGTACTTGCCGATGACCTCGTCGACATTGATTAGATCTGCTGGGGTGGCGGGCATTCCCGCATTGTTTGCAACCATAGCCACTATTCTGCCACGCTTTTGCTGCGAATGTGCGTAATTGTCCCATTATGTGCGATGAATACGTTATCTGTTTATTGCATGTTTGGATGTAAATATAAGAATTTTCGCTAGTGATGGATTGTGTTCTCGGTTGATTTGCGCAATGTCAGATGATGGTGTATAGTTTTATGCTATTCGACTGAAGCAGGGTTGCTAGTCAACATAATGACGCAAGACCTGAGATGTGGCTTAACCATAGCCATATCTCAGGTCTTTTTTGTTGCCCGAAGCAGTGTTGCTTGGATCGAATCGGTTGTAAGGGAAAGAAAGGAAAACAGGATGGCTGGCTCACTTGCATCGCAGATCATCACTGCAATCGGTGGTCCTGAAAACGTTCGCAGCCTGACGCATTGTGCCACTCGACTGCGCTTTGAATTGGTTGACGCATCCAAGGTCGATCAGAACGGTCTCGAGCACATGCAAGGCGTGCTCGGTGCGGTGCCGCAGAGCGGTGACCGTTTCCAGGTCGTCATCGGCGGTGGCGTTGCCACCGTGTACGAAAACATCATGCATCTGCCTGAAATGGCCGGTGTCGGTGGTGCCTCCGCATCCAGCGATGGTCAGAAGAGCAATGCCGACGTCAAGGCCGAAGCCCGTTCCAAGGCTCGCGGCAAGGTGGCCTGGCTGGACTCCTTCTTCGAGTATCTCGCCGATTCCTTCCGCCCGATTCTGGGCGTGCTGCTCGGCGCTTCCATCATCATCGCGCTGGTCAATCTGCTTATTTCGCTTAACGTTATTCCGAATGACGAGGCCTCCGCAGGCTGGGTGTTCGTGAAGGCCATCTGGAAGGGTGTGTTCTACTTCCTGCCGATCATGGTCGCCTACAACGCGGCCAAGAAGCTTAAGGTCGACCCATGGCTGGGTGGTGCCATCATGGCCATCCTCATGACCCCGCAGTTCACCGGCTTGATGGACGCCAAGACCACCACGTGCGTGGAGAATGCCGCGCTGGGCACTAAGTCTTGCACGGCCAGCATATTCGGTCTGCCGATGGCATTGAGCGACTATTCCGGCAACGTGTTCGTGCCGCTGCTCATGGCTGCCGTACTTGCTCTCGTCTACCACGGGCTGAAGAGGATCATCCCCGAAAGCGTCCAGCTGGTCTTTGTGCCGTTCTTCTGCCTGATCATCGTTGGCGCACTGACCGCCTTCATCATCGGTCCGATTGGCGTGTGGGTCGGCAACGGTCTCGGCGTCGGCTTGGCCTGGATGAACACCCATGCTCCGTTCATCTTCGCCATCATCATTCCGATGCTGTACCCGTTCCTCGTACCGCTCGGTTTGCACTGGCCGCTCAACGCCCTGATGCTCATGAACATCCAGACTCTCGGTTACGACTTCATCCAAGGCCCGATGGGCGTGTGGAACTTCGCCTGCTTCGGCGCTACGGCTGGTGTGCTCTTCCTTGCTGTGCGTGACAAGGACAAGGACATGCGCCAGACCGCTCTGGGTGCGCTCGCGGCCGGCCTGCTCGGTGGCGTTTCCGAACCGTCCCTGTACGGCATTCACCTGCGTTACAAGCTCATCTACAAGCGCATGCTGGTGGGCTGCGGTCTCGGTGGCGTCGTCATCGCCATCCTTGGTTGGCTCTTCCCGTCCGTCACCGCCGCCGGCCAGACCGTGCATGGCGTGACCACCACTGCCTTCGCATTCACTTCGCTGCTGACCATTCCGGTCTTCAACCAGATGTGGGTGTATGCAGTGTCCATCGCCGTGTCCTTCCTCACCTCCTTCCTGCTGATCATCACCTTCGACTACCGCACTCCGGAGCAGAAGGCTGAAGTGCTGGCCCGCAAGTCCGCCAATCAGAAGGACGCTGTCTCGTCGGTCGAAGCCAAGGGCGCCGCTCCGGCTGCTGCCACTGCGACTGCCACTGCTGCCGCTACCAAGACCGAAGCCCCGGCTGCTGCTGCCGCCACCGACGAAGTGAACGCTCCGGTCGCAGGCCATGTGATCTCCCTGGACGAAACCGGCGATCCGGTGTTTGCATCCCGCGCACTAGGCGAAGGCGTCGGCATCCAGCCGGCAGACAGCACTGTCGTAGCGCCGGTATCCGGCGTGCTGCAGACTGTCGCCGAAACCGGTCACGCATTTGGCATCAAAACCGATGATGGCGTGGAAGTGCTCGTGCACGTCGGCATCGACACGGTGAAGATGAACGGCGAAGGCTTCGATGTGAAGGTCAAGGCCAACGAGCACGTAAACGCGGGGGACACCCTCGTTGTCGTTGACTTTGATAAGGTTAAGGAAGCTGGATACAGCACTACCACATTGATGACGGTGCTGAACACAGTGGCCTTCGCGTCCGTCACGCCAAAGACCGGCGTCGACGTCAAGGCCGGTGAGTCGGTGATCGACATTCAGCGCTGACCAATCGCATAGTCGGAAGGGACCGGCGTGGACGTTCTTCGTGTATTCAACAATAATGTCGTACTGGCAAAAGACGGCAATAGTGAGGTGATTCTCACTGGTCGAGGCATAGGCTTCCAAGCCAAGCCCGGCCAGCATGTTGACGACGCGAGGATCGTCCGTCGGTTCGTTCCCGCAGATGGCAAGGATCCCGACCATATGGCCCAACAGGTGGCCGGGATCCCGCCCGAAATCATTCGTCTCGTTACGGACGCCATGAACCGCACAGGTCTGAAGGAACAGGCTGACAGGCAGCCTGCATTGGTTCTGGCATTATCCGACCATATTTGCGGTGCGATTCGTCGATCGCAAAACAAGCAAACAATCGAATATCCATTGGAAGCCGAAGTGCGTTCGCTCTACGCGAGTGAATACGCCAAAGGCAAAGCTCTGGTCGATGCGATGAACACGTACCTGGGCGGCGCCCTGCCGGATTGTGAAGCCGTGGCTTTGGCCTTGCATCTGGTCAATGCAGGCTTCTCCACCGGAGATCTTTCCGCCACATACACCATGACCGGCGTCATCCAGCAAATACTGACGGTCATCGAAGGCTATTACGGCATCAATCTTGACCAGAACAGCGTCAATGTGGCGCGTTTCATCACGCATCTGCGCTATCTTTTCGTGCGCATCCACCAACATGAACAGCTTGATGACGAGCCTGAACCAATCGTGGAATCCATCAAAACCTCATATCCAAAAGCATCGGATTGCGCAAACAAACTCGCGATCATCATCAAAATGCGATTGGATGCAAATCTTTCGCAAGCGGAAATCGCCTATCTTACCTTGCATGTCGCACGAGTGACTTCTCATGCGGCGGAATCGCATGAGAATAACAATATCAATGCATAACCTGCATAAAATGCATAATCGTCGTAATGAATAATTATTGATAATTACGATTAATAGTTACTGATTTACATTGGCAGTATTGTTGTCGGGCGCTTCCGGCACGCGCACGCACAACGACTTACGCTCCACGCTGAAACGAATATGCTGCGTTTCGGGAAGCATATCACCGTCAACCTGCGCCAAAACAGGCTTCTCCAACTTGATTTCCGCGCTGACGCCCTGAATCTGGTCAACCGTGGAATTCGTGGAAAGCGGACTCTGCTGTGCCTTGCCGGTAATCGTCTGATGCAGCACATCGCCAAACAGATTCGCCCAACCGATCAAACCGCCGGACGTGTCAATAATCTCATAATCGAGGATGCCATCATCGTATACGGCGTCGGGCATGAGTGAAAACACCGGAATCTGACCGCAATTGCCAGCCATGAACGTGCGGAACGTCAGTCCGTGCGTGGTGTGCGTGCTGCCATCCGTGCTGGTGATGGTCACGTCTCCCTTGTACTTCGGGGCGAACAGATTCTTCACGCCCGACACGAAATAGGCGAGCCAGCTGATGTTCTTCTTCAACTCAGGATCGGTGTCATCGATCATCACCGCATCGAATCCGATACCTGCGATAATAAGGAACGCATGGCCATGATCGGCGGTTTCATCATCGAGCAACGTCAAACGGCCGACATCTATCAAACGCGAGCCGTGAGACGTTGCAACGGTCAACGCCGCATCGATATCATCCACGGGAATGCCCATATTGCGGGCAAACAGATTGCCGGTGCCAATAGGGATGATGCCCAGCGCGTGGCCGGTTCCCGAAAGCGCGCTCGCCACCGTGCGCACCGTGCCGTCGCCGCCAACCGCGACCACTACATCGGCGCCATGCTCCAACGCTTCTAACGCGCAGGCGCGACCATCCTTATCAAGCTGTGTTTCGATATATTCGATCTGCGTAAGATGCTTCGCTTCGCAGAACTCCTGAATATGCTGTTTGCGCTGTTCCGCTTGGGGCTTTGACGGATTGATCACGAACGCATAGTGCACCTGATCGTCGTCGCGCTTGTCGAGCTGCTTGGCAAGCCTACGGCGCTTATATTCGCGCACCGCGAAAAAGACGGACGTGCACACCGCTGCGACCGCAAGAACGACAATCACAATGATAACTGGCATAGGCATGTCACCTATTGTTCACGTAAGACGCGAAAAAAGCGAATCAAGCACGATTTATTCGACGATTCCTGCACGTTGTATGCAAAAACGAGAGGCTTGCGGCGAGTGTCGGCTTTCGGCACTAGTCTAGGAATCATGCTTGATATCCAATTCATTCGTGAACATGCTGACGTTGTTAAGGAATCCCAGCGCAAGCGTGGCGAATCGGTCGAACTGGTCGACGAGGTGCTGCGCTCTGACGAGGTTCGTCGTTCCTCTCTGAAGGAATTTGAGGCTGCACGTGCGCAGCAGAAGGAAATTGGCAAGAAGGTCGCCGCGGCTCCGGCCGACGAAAAGGCCAAGTTGATTGCCGAAACCAAGGAACTCTCCCAGAAGGTTTCCGAATACAAGGCCGCAGCGGACGCCGCAGCCGAAAAGTACACCACCGCCATGTGGAAGCTCTCCAACGTGGTTGAGCCGGAAGCTCCGGAAGGCGGCGAAGACGATTACGTGGTGGTCAAGAAGGTTGGCCAGATCCGTGATTTCGCAGCTGAAGGTTTCGAACCGAAGGACCACCTGACCCTCGGTCGCGGCGTTGCCGGCATTGATATGGAACGTGGCGTGAAGGTCGGCGGTTCCCGCTTCTACTTCCTGCGCGGCCAGGTGGCCCGCATGCAGATAGCCATGCTCACCATGGCTGTGGACCAGGCCGAGGAGCATGGCTTCACGCTGGCCATCACCCCGACGTTGGTGCGTCCGGAAGTGATGCGCGGCACCGGCTTCCTCAACTCCCACGCCGACGAAATCTACCGTCTGCGTGAACCTGACGAGCAGTACTTGGTCGGTACCTCCGAAGTGGCGCTCGCAGGTATGCACGAGAACGAGATTCTCGACCTGTCCAACGGTCCGCTGCGCTACTGCGGCTGGAGCTCCTGCTACCGCCGTGAAGCCGGCGCCGCTGGCAAGGATACTTCCGGCATCATCCGCGTGCACCAGTTCGACAAGGTGGAGATGTTCGTCTACACCAAGCAGGAGGACTCCTACAAGGAGCATGAGCACCTGCTGGCCATGGAACAGGAGATGCTCGGCAAGGTTGAGGTGCCGTACCGCATCATCGATACCGCTGCCGGCGATCTGGGCTCTTCCGCAGCACGTAAGTTCGATTGCGAAGCTTGGGTTCCGACCCAGGGCCGCTACCGCGAGCTGACTTCCACCTCCAACTGCACCGAATACCAGGCCCGTCGCCTGAACATTCGCGAACGTATGGAAGATGGAGGCACCCGCGCCGTTTCCACGCTGAACGGTACGTTGGCCACCACCCGTTGGCTGGTTGCTATCCTCGAGAACCACCAGCAGAAAGACGGCTCCATTGTCATCCCGCAGGCCATGCGTGCCTACATGGGTGGCAAGGAAGTCATCGAGCCTACCAAGTGGGAAGCCTGATTCCACAACTTCCTTGCGCTGTGATATATTGACATCTTGTGTGTTGGCAGTGATGTCGACACACAAAGGGTAGGTGTCTGAGCGGTCTAAAGAGACGGTCTTGAAAACCGTTGAGGTGCAAGCCTCCGCGAGTTCGAATCTCGCCTTACCCGCCTACAAGGCTTACTGAGAGCGTCCTAAGCTCCCGGTAAGCCTTTTTCTATTGCTGCAATCCGGACAAACTCCGCCCAAGTTCGGCTCAGCACCGTCCAAGTCTCAATTCTTCCAGTTGCTGGAGGTTTTTCCCGCTGGGGAGCCGTTATACGTTCACTTTCTTCCAGTGACTGGAAGGATTGGGGAGGGATTGTGATGTTGTTCGGTGTACGATCAGGCTGAGTTATGAGAAAGGCTGCTGCGACTATGCGTAAGAATGGGATGCAAATGAAGGACCGGGCGACAGGAGCTATGGCTGGGCTTGCGTTGGGCGATGCGTTGGGAATGCCTACGCAAAGCATGTCGGCCGAGCAGATTCGCCAGTATTACGACGGTCCGATTACGAAACTTATGAATGCCGTGCCGCAGCAGCCAATCGCACCGAATATGAAAGCTGGTGCCGTCACTGACGATACAGAACAGGCTTTCGTACTCGCACAGCGACTTATCGACGATAACGGCTGCATTGATAACACCCGATATGCCCACGATCTGCTGCAATGGGAAGCTGCGATGAAGACCAAAGGATCGCTTGACCTGCTGGGACCTTCCACCAAAGCAGCGCTGCAAAAACTCACCGAAGGCGTAAGTTTGGAAGAAACCGGCCGATTCGGCACCACCAACGGCGGTGCAATGCGTGCCACGCCGGTGGGCATCGCATTCCGTCCCGGCCAAGCGCTCGCCGACGCCGCCTGGCGATCCTGTGTGGTGACGCATAACACGGTGCAGGGCATTGAAGCGACCACTTTGGTGGCTGCGGCGGTGAGCTTTGCTATTGAAGGAGAACGTGACTTTTTGCACCTCGCGGTGGAATTCGTGCAGAAGCTTTCGCAGCGTGGCAATTGGTCGGCAAAGGCTTCGGTGCTTGCGCGTGTGCAGTATTTCATGAATTGGGCCGAAACTGATGGATGCAGGCTCAATGATGACGAATTCGCTGCTGTGCTGCAGCGGGATTGCGGTACCAGCGTGGAGTCGAACGAGTCCGTGGCCGCCGCTTTCGCCATTGCGACGCGTTTTTTTGACGATCCCACGCATGCTTTGTGTTTCGCGGCTTCTGTTGGTGGCGACACTGACACCATTGCGGCTATTGCGGGTGCGATGCTGGGTGCGTGGCATGGTGTGCAAGGTTTCGACGAAACCATGCTTGATCGGGTGCTTTCGCAACTTGATGAAGATAGTCACCTTGATTTGGTCGGCACTGTCACGTCGCTAAGCGCGTTACGTGATGATAGTGCGCTTAATGATGCAAATATCGTTTGATCTGCAGGATCCGTAGTTGGTGAAACTATGGCGGAAGTGCGAAAGGCATTGCAATGACTGGAAAAGTTATTTCTCTTGGGCAGGTTATTGTCGATCTGACCATGAATGTGGACGCGGTGCCGCGTGCGGGTGAAGATGTGTTCGCCGGCAATGTGCAAACGCAGGTTGGTGCCAGCTTCAACACGCTGTATGCCGTTCGCCGTATGGGTGTTCAGGCATCTCATGCTGGTGTGATTGGTACGGGGCCATGGGCTTCGCAGATTCTGCAAACGTTGGAAAATCAAGGAATTCAGCATGTTGGCAAGCGGGATGCCGTTCGCGATTCGGGATTTTGCGTGGCGTTGACCGATGCGAATGCTGAACGGACGTTCATTTCGACGAGAGGTGCGGAAGCGTATGGCAGTGCCGATGCGTTTGATTCCGTGAATCCAGAAAAGCAGGATGTCGTGCATGTGAGTGGATATACGTTGGTGCATCGCACGGCGGACGCACTGCTTGCCTTTGCGAAAAGAACGACTGAACATCGTGAGTTCACTGCGGTATTCGATCCTTCTCCGATGATCGCGACGGTTGATGATGACGTTTTTCGCGCGATGCTCGCATATCGTCCGATATGGTCGTGCAATGAACGTGAGGCAATGTTGATTGCACGACGTTTGGCGGCGCTCGATAATGGTAATTCTTGCGATTGCAAGGTTTCGCAAGATATTTTGCAAGAGATTGAGAACGCGAATGTCAATGAAGAGACGGTTGCGTGGCTGTGCGATCGATTGCGATCTTCTGTAATCGTTCGCGTGGGTGCAGATGGTGCGTGGTTGGCGATTCCCGGTGGCGAAGTGCTGCGAATTCCAGGTTTTCCAATGAAGGCGGTGGATACCAATGGCGCCGGTGATTGTCACACAGGTGTGCTGTGCGCCCTGCTGTGCGAAGGCGTGCCGTTGAAGGATGCTGTACGTTGCGCCAATGCCGCTTCGGCGTTGGCTGTGACGCGGCGAGGGCCAGCTACCTGCCCTGATCGAAAGGAGGTTGAGCGGCTTCTGGGAGGATCGTTCTAAGACTTATAGTACAAATGACTATAAGTGGTTATATCATGTGCACAATTGCGCTGATGTGGCGTGCATATAGCCTGCCCGCAGTGTCGCACGGCAGATTCAAGGAGATTAGTTTCACATGAGCAATGAGAAAGGAACCCTCTCCATCGAGGAGCAGGGCATCGACACCATATCCGAAGAGGAGCGTAAGGGCACGCCGGCCAGCCTGTTCTGGCCTTGGTTCGCCGCCAACATCTCCATGTTCGCCATGTCGTACGGTGCGTGGGCGCTTGGCTTCGGCATTTCATTCTGGCAGGCCACCGCCATGACCATCATCGGTGTGGTCGTCTCGTTCCTGCTGGTCGGCATCATTTCCATCGCAGGCAAACGCGGCAACGCGCCCACCATGGTGCTCACCCGCGCCACGTTCGGCGTGGAAGGTGCCAAAGTGCCGGCGGCGTTGAGCTGGATCGCAACATTGGGCTGGGAGATTTCACTGACCACCACCGCTGTGCTGGCGCTATCAAGCACCATCGAAAAACTCGGTTGGGGCTCTGGCGCCGCGCCCAAGATCATCTCCACCATTGTGGTGGTAGGCCTTGTGGTGGTCGCAGGTATTTTCGGATACGACCTGATTATGCGCTGCCAGCAGGTCATCACCATCGTGACCGGTGTGATCACCGTCGGCTTCTTCATTCTCGGCTGGGGACATATCGACTTTTCCGCCATTAACTCGGTTCCTGCGGGATCATTGCCGGCCATGCTCGGCTGCTGCTTCTTCGTGATGACCGGCTTTGGCTTGGGCTGGGTGAACATCGCTGCCGATTACTCGCGCTATCTGCCACGCAAATCCTCTAATGGCGGCATTGTGTTCTGGACCACGTTCGGTGCGTCCATCGCCAATGTGTTCCTGATTTTCTACGGTCTGCTGCTGGCTGTTTCCAATGCCGATATGGCTGAAAACGTTGGAAATGATCCGATTGGCGCCATTGCTTCCATTCTGCCGACCTGGTACTTGATTCCGTACACCATTGTGGCCGTGCTCGGTTTGATGTCCGGCTCCATTATGGACAATTATTCCAACGGGCTTGCGCTGCTGTCGTTCGGTGTGAAGCTGCCGCGTACCGTGGCGGCCGCGTTCACCGCGGCGCTGACCGTGCTTGGCGTGGTCTATGTAACCTTCTTCTCCGATACGTTCATCGGCCCGTTCCAAGGCTTCCTGACCACCCTCGGTGTGCCGATGGCCGTATGGGCCGGCATGTTCGTGGCTGACGTGATCATTCGCAAGAAGGACTACAGCACTGCGGATCTGTACGATTCGAAGGGTCGCTACGGCGCGTGGAACGGCAAGTCTTTTGCCATTCTCATCGTTGGTACCGTGCTCGGCTGGGGGTTGGTGGTCAACACTGCTGCCAGCTGGCTGAACTGGCAGGGTTATCTGCTGTTCCTCATCGGAGGCAAGGACGGTAGTTGGGCCGCCGCCAACCTCGGCGTCATCGTCGCATTGGTCGTTGGCCTTGCGGGCTCATTGATTTTCCAGCGCGGTGATATCGCCAAGCAGGAAGCCGATTTGCCGGTTTCGGAAGTTTGAGTTGCTTATTGCGATAATACAAGGAAAGGAAAAGCCATGATCGCAGAAGATGAATGGCTGGTGGTCATCGATAGGCAGCGGGTCTTCGCGGAAAGCGAATGGTCTACATGGGCTTGCCCGGACAGCTCCTATCACACTACTGATGAAGCGTTCGCACGACTTGCCAAAGCGTTTGGCGATCGCGTGGTCTACACGCGATATGTCGCCCCGCAGCCGCCGCAAAACGCTTGGATCGACTATTTCAAGGACTGGCCGCAGTTTTTGGTCGCTCCGGACGACCCGATGTACGACCTCACCGCGGATACCGCGGAATTGGCGCAAGGCCATGCAGTGGTCAGTTGCGACACCTTCGGCAAGTGGGGAAGCGTGCTGAGCGAAGCCATCAAAGGCGCTAAGAAGATTACCGTATGTGGTGTCGCCACCGATTGCTGCGTGCTCACCACCGTGCTCGCCGCGGCTGACAATGGTGTAGCGGTACGCGTTGCTGCTGACGCTTGTGCAGGCAGTTCGCCAGAAAACCATCAGATGGCATTGAGCACCATGGCATTGTTCACGCCGCTGGTCACCGTTACCGACACTGACACTATTCTGAAGTAAAAAACACTACAAGCAAGCCATTTTCCACGGGGCCTACTGAAGTTTTTCAGTAAGTCCCGTTTATGCATATTGCAGCAAAACGGACTTTCAAAGCGTTCGAAAGTCCTGATTCTCCAGTGAGCGGGGGAATGCTCCGTTGGAACTTCCGTTGGTGCTTTTTGGCGCTTTTGTTGGGTCGAATAGGGTGAGATGGGATGAAAGGGAAGGCGGATTATTATACGATGCGGCGGTCGGCGGCCCAGCGGGTGAGTTCGGTTCGATTGGACAGCTGCAGTTTGCGTAGTACGGAACTGACGTGCGTTTCCACGGTTTTGATGGAAATGAACAGTTCTGCAGCCACTTCCTTATACGTGTAGCCGCGTGCGATCAGACGCATGACTTCCTGCTCACGGTTCGACAGGCGGTCCAGCTCGTCATCGTGGATCGGTCCGCTCGCCGAGCCGCCCATGCCTGCCGGTGAGCCATTTTGGAAGGCGGAGAGCACGAATCCCGCCAATTTCGGCGAAAACACGGCATACCCCTCATGTACTTGCTTGATGGAAGAAATCAAATCATCGCCGGAAATCGTCTTCGTTACATAGCCTTGCGCTCCGGCACGAATCACCGATCCAACATCCTGAGGCGAATCGGACACCGACAATGCCAGAAATACGGTATTGGGGGAGTAGACGCGCGATTTCATGAGGATTTCGGCACCACCGCCACCCTCTCCGCCGGGAACATGCACATCAAGAAGCACCACGTCCGGTTTCGTTTGGGCGATCATCGCCACCGAACCCTCAACGTCCGCGGCCTGCCCGACGATGTTGAAATGTGGCTGCAGCGTTGCGATCACGCCCGCCCGGAACATTTCATGATCGTCGACGATGGCGATTCGGATCTGCTGTTCCTGCTCGTTCATTGCTGTTCCTCCGTTGGCATATTCACGTTCGTTGACATATTCGTGCTCACGTTTGCATGCGCGGTTGCATTCGCATCTGCGCTCGCGTTTGGTGTCGTGCCTGTGGGAGCGGCTGCGATTGGCATATGCATGCGCACCTCCGTGCCCCATTGCGGTCTTGATACGATCTCCACTGTACCGCCACGACGTTTGATTCGTCCGATAATCGATTCACGAATGCCAAGGCGATTTGCAGGAATCGCATTCACGTCAAATCCGTTGCCATGGTCGCGTACGAATACTTCCACCAATTTGCTGCTTGCCTCGCAGTAGACGGAAATCGGCTCGCCTCCATGCGTCACCGCATTGATAAGCGCCTGTTGCGTGGCATCAAGCAGCGCATCGGTTTGCGCGCTTGGACGTGCGTCGCCCACCGTCACCACTTCGATCGGCTTGCCATGCGTGTCTTCCACATGTGCGGCGATCTCTTTCAAACCGGCGTTCACGGAACGGTCAGACGTGGTGCGTTCCTGATACAGCCATTCACGCAATTCGCGTTCCTGCGAGCGTGCGAGCGAAAACACCGTCTGCTGATCATCGGCATGCAACTGAATCAGCGCCAACGTTTGCAGTACTCCATCATGCAGATGTGCGGTCATGTCGGCACGTTCCTCTTCGCGTTCCTTCAACGCGCGTTCCGTACCCAAATCGCGAATCAGTGCCATAATCCATGGCACAATCGCAAGCAATGCGCCAATCAGCAGTGCCAAACCGGCGCACAGTATGCGAATCATGGAAAACGCGTCAAAATGCATGCAGGAACTGACATACAAAGCGTATGCGGCGAAAATAATCGCAATACCGCCAAGCATCGTCCATAACTGACCTTCTTCAGCGTTGAAACGCAACCAAGAGACGCCGATACCGACCAGACCAAGCAGCAGGGGCACAATCAGAGTGCGTTCAACACCGCCTGCGAACATGACGAAACAGATGGAAAGCAGTATCAGACCAGCTAATGCAAGCAAAGCGGGTTTCGGTGCTTTCTTCAGTGTCTGTGAAAGGTTTTCGCTGGAAGACTGCGTATCGTCATACGTTCCGTCGTTGCGATCAGTCGTATCTTCAAAAGATGGTGGTTGCGGGTGCGGACCATCTTGCGTAGCTGTAAAAGATTGATATTCCGGGGAAACGGGATATGTTCCGTACGGCATGTTGCCTCTGGAAAGTGGTGCCTGCCATGGCGAACGCTTGCCTGCGATAATGTACGCCTGCTGGACTGGATCACCCACGGGCAGCGCCATCCACAGGAAAATATAGGCGATCAGTCCCGCACCGAACAGACATGTGGTGGCGAGGAAAAACAGGCGCACCCATAGCACGGCAATGCCCAAATGCATGCTGATCGCCTTGCACACGCCAGCTCCCATGCGTCCGTATGAAGGGCGCATCAACGGCAGTTTGGCCGGTTGCGTCGGCATGGGACGTCCCTCATGCAGGGCCTGGTCGCAGCGGTAGCGCATATATACGGCGCTCGCCTGGTCGTACTGGCTTTGCGTGTACCACGGTTTTCCTAAGGATTTCATACTTCTATTGTGCCCTGTGGGGGACGCTGTTTCAGGGCATTCATATAGTGTTCAGGGCAGATTCAGGGTGTTCCCCGATACATGTGGCATGCGCGAGTTGCTGTAATGGAACCATGAGCAATGCAAACAATGGTCCGCTGGGCGATCGCGGCAACGCAGGGCCGCAGCCTTCTGCTGGACAACCGTATCATCGGCAGCCTGCGTACGGTTCGCCGCAACCTTCCCGCGGCGGCCGTTTCTTCGCGTGGATTCGTTCCAGCCAGGTCAAGCGTGGACATGACCGTTGGATTGGCGGCGTGTGCGATGGCATAGCACGTCGTCTTGGTTGGAATACCACGTTGGTTCGTGCGCTTATGGTGGTTGCCACACTGTTTTTCGGCGCGGGTGCCGCGTTCTATGGCCTGGCGTGGTTTGTGCTGCCGGATGAGCGCGACAATCAGATTCTTGCTGAGGATTTGATTAACGGCAAGTGGGATTGGAATTGCATTGGCGCGCTGTTGTGCTGCCTTGTTGCCATCTGTTTGCCGGGGGCAGGATGGTTTGCTTTCGCATTGGCCGCGTTGGTGCTGTGGCTTCTGCTCAATAGGCAGATTTATGCGCCGAATGTTCCTCCAAATCAGTGGCAGCAGCCCCCGTATGGTCAGGCTCCGTACGGTCAACCGCAATATGGTCAGCCTCAATATGGAAGTCCTTCGTACGGACAGCCGGTGCCTCCTGCATCGCCGTCTCCAGCGCAATCGAATCCTTATACTCAGCCGATGCAGACGAGCGGCGCATATAACGGGGTGGCCAACACGGCTTCGTCACCGGAATCGCAATCGCATCAGCCCCAACGCCTTCAGCCTCAACAGCCTCCATATCATGCCTACCAACAGCAGGTCAATGGTCCGGCCGCTTTTGCCACGGCCAATGTTCCTCCAACATTCACCGCTCCGGCGGCCCCGGTAGCGCAGGCGCCTACGTCGCCAAGATATGGACGTCGCAAGCCAGCCGGTCCGCTGCTGGTGTTGGTGATGTCCGGTCTTGCGATGATCGCATGCGCACTATGCGTATGGTGCATTATGACGTACGGCGTTCAAGGCGGGCAGCGGGGCACCGAATACACGTTGCAGGCATGCGCGGCATTCGTCGGTGGCATCTGTCTGGTGACGGGAATCGTTATTATCGCGCTCGGATTCGCGGGCAGAAGAACGGGAGGATTGCATCCTCTGACATGGATATCCATATTCATGTCGTTGGTCATGGTGATGGCTTTGGCGGGTTATTCGCTGCTCAGCTATCGGATTAACACGGGCATTCCCTTATCCTACAAGAGGGTCAATGTGTCGGGAATAACCACCATGGGCTCCACCGCCAGTGAAATGAGCAAATACGAGCAGGGCATCGTCGCGCAAGGCAATGATTACGCCACCGACGTGCTGCATATCGACTTAAGCGATTACGCGAAAAACAACGGTCCGCACAAAGTGGATCTTCAGGATGGCACACAGGGCACAACTTCCTGCCCTACCGGAACGTTGAATGTGGTGGCCTCAAGCGCGCAGGTCGTGGTGACCTTGCCGAACGGTTGCTGGTGGACGTTCGGGTCTGACAGCAATTTCTATACCATCACCGATTTCGTCGGCAGTCCGGACGGGCTCACGTTGGATTCCGGCGGGGTCGAGTTCTCGATTCTGAGCAACGATTCCACGAAATCGGTAGTGAAAAAGCGTGCGCTGGGAACTTACGATTGGAGTTGCGGCTCGTACGGAGACGAATCCGGCATCGAGGATTTCGATGATGAGGCCGATACGGAAGATGGCACGGATACCGGCACCGATTCCACTAGGACCGATTCCCCTTTCAAAGACGGGGATGTAGACAAGGCCTACCGCGAAATCTACGACAATCATCAATATTGGCCGTGCTTCACCGGTGATGACAAGGCTCCGGTCATGCCAGCCGGACTGCAGATCAATGACGTGGCAACGGTCGGCGGCAGCGTCGCGGTGCAGTATGCGTCCGACAACACATTGGGCAAAGCGGGAAAGGAGTGACCATGAGTGACGACAAAACCCAGGAAATGCCGGTTATGACGGATGCCGGAGATATGCCTACCGAAACGTTGCATACCGTGGATGCGCGGTCCACGTATGACCAGTCGCAGCACAGTGGGCGTGCAACGCGGGATGATAAGCCGCGCGTGGAATCCGTTCCAGCGCAAAGCGTTCCGACTTATACCGCTTCGGCAGCCGGTGCGAATGGCGGGCATAAGAATCGGCAGATTGGAGACGACATCATCAGACCTTCCGGAAGAAGCGGTTCGACCATCGCGCTCGGCGTGTTCACGTGCTTCATGGGGGTGGTGACGTTGCTTTGCGGCATGCATGTGCCAATGAATCTCTGGTGGTGGGCTAGCGATCCGAAACAGTCCTTCGTGTTCCTGCTCGGAGGCATCGGCGTGCTGCTTATCGCCGTCGCCGTGATTTGGGCGATAGTTAGCGCGGTGCGTTCAAACCGATCCAAGAATGGAAACGATGTGGACAGCGACGATCCATTCGACGCTCCCCATAGCTCGGATACCACGGCCTTTTCGACTGATTCGGATAAGTCGCCGCTTTCGGAACGATCGTGAGAATCAGCTGAATAACTCCTGATGTCAGCCGCACCAACGAAATCAAGGCTGACATCGCAAACAAATGCGTGGCCACCATGGCATGACCAAATCCAACACTTGCTTTTCCATCTTGACGTTGGATTTTGGTCGTACCATGGTGGTCATTTTTATTATGATTTATGGGGTTTGCTGCAGTTTTCGGTAATTTTCACGGTGTGTTTTCACTGTGTTTTACTGTGCGGCCTCAGCCTGTGCCAAGTCCTCAAATCCAGCCAAACGAACCGTATTGCGAATCGTCTCTTCGGTGAGATTGCGCTGTTCATGCCGCAAACGCTCCACAAAATCGCGGTACAATGCCACAGTGCGGTCGGAATAGGTTCCCAATTCGCCGCGCAGATACGTTTCGAACGACGTGGTCTCTGGCGTATCTTCGACAGTGGTCAGCACACGCATCGCCTCGCCAAGATGGGGAAAACGTTCACGAAAATCACGCGCCCATGCCACCTGAACTGTTATGATGCCTTCCTGCAAGGCGTTGCGACCCGCGGAAATCCGGGGAATATACGGCGCAATGTTTGCACAATACTCCTGTGGATATGTGGATTGCATCATGCGGCCATACTTTTCCGTCACCAAATTACGTCCAACACGGTCAGCTTCCTGCAAGTCCGACCGGTAGCTGCGCAGCAATTCCTCCGGCCACGTCATGAACTGACTGGCACGCATCTGATGAAACATCGGCCAATTGCCTTGGCAGGACGCGCGGCCGCCCTCATTATTGGTTTGCTGAAACTGATTCCACTCCAGTTTGATAATGGGTTCAACAAGATTTGCTGTATCGTGACCGTCTATTACATCTGAAATTACGTTGCTATTCATATGATTTCGATTCTTGATTTCGTCTTATTGCTGATCTGGATGTGCGATGCCTGCAATGAAGTTATTGCAATCACAAGCTGTGCAGACAACTTGCATCGGACTTGATATGGTCCTCAACATACGGACGTTGCCATTCCACAAAAGTTTCGTGAGATTCGGTCAATCCCTCCCGCAGCAATTCATCCACAACATCACTGCAGATGCGCTCAACGGTGGCGATAATATGCTCTGCCGCAGGCTTCGCACCCTTGCCGCCCTCACCGAAACCGGCACCGCCGAAACATGCGGCGGAACTCAATCGCAATATGTCTTCCAACTGCTCGCACACGCCGGCAAGCCTTGTTGCCATACGGCGGCTCAGCTTACGCATGGCGGCAAACTGCCATTTGTAATACGGTAGATACCCAACGCTCACCGGCTCATTGATCAGAAACACCAACGAAGCCGTGGCGTTCACGAACTCATGAATGCTTAACATCGCAGCAGCGCCATCGCCACGTTGCAGCATGCGCGGCAGATTGTATTGCCCCGCCTGAGCCATCATGCCTAAACGGCGAGAAATCAAGGAAAGTCGAACATCTTCCGGCATGAACTTAAACCCCTGCCGAGTCTTGGAAAACACCCCCAACGGATCAGCGAACACCTGACCGTTTGTGGCAGTGGCAAGTGTCGCATCGTCCAAACTCAGCCAAGACGCATAGTCGTTCTGTGCCGGAGCCTCGCGAAACAGCGTGATCCGCTCGAAGAAATCACCGATACGAAACACGCCATCGCGGCGGAACTCGCCTTGCGCACGCGGCGTAAGTGGCGATTGAGATGCGGCAAGAGCGTTGGAATCAGCCGAACCATGCCCTGCAAAATGCGGCTTGTCTTGCTCGTCAACAGTGAAATCGCGACTCAACGCATCGTAATCAGCCTGCAATTGCTCGCCAATCGCATCATAATCCTCATCGGTAAGCCACAGGCAGAAACGCGGTGCAAAATCATGATCGCGAGAAAACTCATCGTCGAAACCGAAACATTCCGAACCATAACCGACCAAACCTGCGGCAATCCGCCCCTGATATGCCGAATATGCGCCGGCAAGCAACGGTTTGCCGAGATCATTCCAGAATGCGCGAGACAAAGCAAGTCCTGAAATATGGTGAGAAATCGCAGGAATCGAAGATGCGCCGGATTCTGCCATATAGTGCGGTTCACTTGATTGCTGAGATTCGCTTGATTTCGGTGAATGCTGAGATTTCAAGGATTCTTGCGATTCTTGATATTCTTGCGATTCCTGCGTTTTATGAGATGATGGCATGTGCTTATGCAACGCCTGTTTTGCCGCTTCAAGATTGGCTGCAGTCGTGTGATAGTAGTCGGTGTTGCGTCCGTAGCATTCTTCAATCACGCTCAACGCATGCTCATAACCGGAAACCGCATCCTGCAGGCGGCCGGCCATATAGCAGGCCTGCGCATAGCCGGCCAGCGCCGAAGCATAATGCGCACTATGTTCCAAATGCCCGGTACGGTAGATTGTCAACGCTTTCTGGGCGTGCTGTATGGCGTCGCTCGCCCAATACCGGCCCATCTGCAGGAGCAGCAACGCAAGATTGGTGTGCGTGGAGGCGACGTCTATGTCAGCGCTCGCATCGGGGGAAGATTGTTCCAACAGGTCCAGCGCCTGTTCCAGCTCGCGCTTCGCCTGATTGAGACGACCGGTTTCGCTGTACAACATGGACATATTGTTGTGCAGCGCGGCCAGGCGTCGGTCGGTGGGGGAGAAGGTGGACGTGGCCGCGTCAAGCGCCTGACGGTACAGCTGTTCGGCCTCCTCGTACCGGCCTGCGGCTCGCATGCCCGTGGCCGCGTTGATCAGCGTCGTAGCCCATGCCTGCGGGTCGATTTCCTGAAGATGCAAATGATCTGCAATACTTAACGATTCGCGGATAATCGGCAGATTGTCGGTATGCCGACCTTGCGAACGGTAAAACCCCATCGTTTCATTCAACACCGTCAGCAAACCGGCGTCATCATGACTGTGTTCGGCTTCGGTTCGCGCCTTCTGCAGATACGGTTCAGCCTGTTCAGGAGCCTTATGCGCATCGAAAATCGCATCAAGACCACGCAAAAATCGCTGTACATCAAATGTTGCGCAACCGTCATCGCAATTATTCATATTCAGATTGACATCACTGTCTGCCATCGCAATCCCTTCATCGGTGACCTTCATCATCTCCCGAACTGCAGACGGCATCGCAGACGGCGAAACAGATAGGGAACATGCGATACGACGTAAAAAGAACAACGGGGTGTCTCATCATAATTATTTTGATGAGACATCCCGTTAAATAACAGAAATAATCGAAATAACTGACTGTCGAATGTTAGACATGCACTTCGCGCATGCGCTCCGTAGCACCCGTATGCGTTTCGTAACGACGTGAATAGGTGACTAGCATAATCACCGCGATCAAAGCAATCGGAGCACCGGCCAAACCGGTGTAATGGTAGTTCATGGCGGTTGCCGTCAATGCGGCGCCACCAACGATCGAACCGATCGCATTGCCAAAATTGAACGCGATCTGCACGGCCGCGCCTGCAATCAGCTCGCCGCCGCCCTCACCGGCCTGCACCATTAGCAGCTGCTGTGGAGACGAGTTGAAGAACAGTGCGAAACCAATCATGAACGTCAACACCGCAGTCGTAACGAGATTGCCGGGAACGAAAAACACCAACAGCAAACCAACCGTGGCGATGGCCTGCGAAAGTCCGGCAGTGGCACCCGGCTTCCACAAATCAGTCAAACGGCCGCCGGCAATACCGCCAAGCACCATGCCGAAACCAGCAAGCACCATTAACAGGGGAACCATCGAGGAATCCCATCCACCAACCTTCTGCAGCCACGGCGAAATGTAGCTCCACCAGCAGAAAATACCGGAATTGCCGCAGAACACCGCCATGAGAATAAACCACGGACCAGCATGAGTGAGGAAACGGAACTGCCCTTTAATGCCAGCGTCCTTGATTGGCGCGACGAACGGCACCCATGCAATCACCAACACCATCGTCATCAATGCCCAAGCGGCAAGAATCGCAAACGCCAAACGCCACGACAGCATTTCCGAAAGCAGTGTGCCCGCAGGCACACCCAACATATTGGCAACCGTCTGACCCGTCACCATCATCGACACGGACTGCGCTTCCTTGCCCTTATCGGCCAAAGTCTTGGCAATCAGCGTGGCCGTACCGAAAAACGCGCCATGCGGCAAGCCCGAAATGAAACGAGCAGCCAACAACATGGGGGAATTGAACGAAACCGCGCTCAACGTATTGCCGACCAGCGCGATGATCATGAACAGAATAATGAGATTCTTCGGCGGTATCTTACGGCCGAACACCAGAATCAGCGTGCCTACGCACACGCCGATCGCATATGCGGAAATATAATGGCCTGCCGCAGGAATGCTGACCTGCATGGCGGCGGCTGTCTGGGGCAGAATGCCCATCATCACGAATTCTGCGGCACCAAGAATAAAGGCGCCGGAAGCCAAAGCCAGAATGCTTCTTTTCACAGTCTCTCCTCCATGAATGTGAAGCGTGTTGGTGTGCGATTGTTTACGCGCTTGTGTATTACGTGCTTTTTTGATTTTTCAGGTGGTTGCGTCTTGCATATGCTGTTTTGCACTGCTGATGCGCTGGAAATAAAAAAGGCGGAACCGAAGTTCCGCCTTAAGTTGTCGGGCTGGCGGGATTTGAACCCGCGGCCTCTTCGTCCCGAACGAAGCGCGCTACCAAGCTGCGCTACAGCCCGTTTTGCAACAGTTGGAAATATTACACGATTGCTTAGGTAATGCAAATACGGCGTGTCGCGTGTGGTGTAGTGGCTTCTCGGTACACTGTGGGCTTATGAGTGAGACCATCGAATCGCAAGAAAATCAGAATGAAGAGGCTGCCGTTCCCGCTATGACCACAGTGGAACGTGCCGAAATGCTGCTGCAGCAGGATGCGGCTATCTACGCCAAGATCAATGACGGCGCTACCCTGGATGAGGCCGTTGATCCGGGTAATAAGGAATTCGGCCCGCTGGCACACCCGGAACAGGTGCAGATGCGCGTGGCCAAGCGTGCCATGATGCTTAAGGACGGCATTCAGCCGTACCCGGTGACCCTCGACGTCACCGCAACCATCGAAGAGGTTCGCGCCAAGTATGACGGCAAGCTTGAAGCCGGAGACGAAACCGAAGACGTGGTCGGCATCGCCGGTCGCGTGCTCTTCCTGCGTAACGCCGGTGGCTTGTGCTTCGTGCAGCTTTCCGCTGGCGATGGCACCAAGATCCAGGGCATGATTTCCAAGAAGGAGATTGGCGCTGATTCCCTCAAGCAGTTCAAGCAGCTGGTTGACTTGGGTGATCACCTGTTCATCAAGGGTCGTGTGATTGCCTCCAAGACCGGCGAACTGTCCGTGTTCGCCACCGAATGGGCTATTGCCGCCAAGGCGCTGCAGCCGCTGCCGGCCCTGCACAAGGACCTGAACGAAGACACTCGTACCCGCAAGCCGTACATCGGCATGATCGCCGACGAGAAGATCCGCAACATGGTGCGCAACCGCTCCAAGGCCGTCGCTTCCCTGCGCAAGACTTTCGCCGATCATGACTTCCTCGAGGTTGAGACCCCGATGCTGCAGACCGTGCATGGTGGTGCCGCCGCACGTCCGTTCACCACGCACATGAACGCGTTCGACCTTGACCTGTACCTGCGTATCGCGCCGGAACTGTTCCTCAAGCGTTGCCTCGTCGGCGGCATCGACCGCGTGTTCGAAATCAACCGCGACTTCCGTAACGAAGGCGTCGACGCCACTCATGCTCCGGAATTCACCATGGTCGAGGCCTATCAGGCTTACGGCAACTACGACACTATCGGTGCGCTCGTCAAGCAGCTCGTGCAAGACACTGCCATGGACGTGTTCGGCACCCACAAGGTGACCCTGCTGGACGGTTCCGAATACGATTTCGGCGGCGAATGGAAGACCATCAGCATGTATGATTCCCTCTCCGAAGCACTTGGCGAGGAAATCGTGCCGAATGGCGGCCCGGACAATCCAGGCACTTCCGTGGAACATCTCGGTGCCATTGCCGACAAGCTCGGTGTGGAACGCGACGATGTGGAGAACCACGGCAAGCTCGTCGAACACCTGTGGGAGCACTTCTACGAAGACAAGCTGTTCGAGCCGACCTTCGTGCGCGACTTCCCGGTCGAAACCTCCCCGCTGGTCAAGGGCCACCGTTCCAAGCCAGGCGTGGTCGAAAAGTGGGATCTGTACGTACGCGGCTTCGAACTGGCCACCGGCTACTCCGAATTGAACGATCCGGTCGTGCAGCGTGAACGTTTCGTGGCTCAGGCCAAGGATGCGCTCGCCGGCGACGAAGAGGCCTGCGATATCGATGAGGACTTCCTCGAGGCGCTCGGCGTGGGCATGCCTCCGGCAGGTGGCATGGGCATGGGCATCGATCGACTGCTCATCGCCCTGACCGGCGCCACCATCCGCGAGACCATCACCTTCCCGCTGGTGAAGCCGCTGAATTAAGGCGAAGCCTTAATTCAAAATCGGCTTCGCGCGGGGCTGAAAAGAGAACAGTCCAGTGGACTGTTCTCCAGCCGGAGCCATCCTTATAAAATTGCCGCTGAATTAAGGCGAAGCACAGTTCGCAATAAACTTGATACGGACTGAAAGGGCTGACGACCTACTCGGCCGTCAGCCCCTTCTGTTTTTGGCTGGCGGCGGGTCCGCGTGCGAATCAAAAACATGATGAGCGGCCTCCGCCGTCCGAGTAGCCGCCGATTAAGAATGACGATGGTAAATTCGAATCCATATGGCTCACTCAACAATGGGGACGTCAGGAAAACTGGACCGCACATAGAATGGTGTCCATGCAAATATCGACTTGGATTCGTGGCGCTCGCCCTCAAACGCTGCCGCTGGGTCTTGCCCCGGTTCTGGTCGGCGTTGCCGCCAGTTGGCGGTGGGAGGCTTTGGGTGGCCTGCGGTCGTGCCCAGCTTTTCCGGGAAGATTGCTGGAAGAGCATGATGCTGGTGATGTACTGGGGTATTGTGCGTTTTCTCGGCCGTGGTTTGCGGTCGTTGCGATGTTGTGCGCCGTGGTGGCGGTCGGTCTGCAGATTGCTGTGAATTATCTCAACGATTATGCCGATGGTGTACGCGGCACGGACGCCCGACGAGGCAGTGACGCCGCGGGACCTCGGCGGTTGGTCGCTTCCGGAGTGGATTCCAGTCACGTGTTGCTGGCTGCCGCGGTCGCTGCTTTAGCCGCCTGTGCCGCCGGACTGGTCGCTGTCGTCATAACTGGTCGCTGGTGGCTGATAGCGCTTGGCGTAACCTGTCTGGTGGCGGCCTGGGGATATACCAACGGTCGGCATCCTTACGGATATCGGGGTCTGGGCGAACTTGCGGCATTCGTATTCTTCGGGTTGGTTCCAGCCCTCGGCACGCAGTATGCGCTAAGCGGGTCGATCACCGTGACGGGGGTGGCCGGTTCGGTGATTTGCGGCCTGCTGTCCGTCAGCGTCATGATGGTGAATAACCTGCGCGATCTCGAAGATGACGCCGCGCACGGCAAGCGCACGCTGATGGTGCGCATCGGCAGTGGGAAGGGCAAATGCTGGTGCATGCGTGCGCTGGGATGGGCTGCTGGTCTGACGGTGGTTTTCGCCATGCCATTATCGGTGTATGCCAAACTTCTGGATCTGCTCATAAAGCTGCCTGCGGAGGTGGATCGCGACCGTTCATGCACGGAATATGGCATATGCGGTGACTGGTCGTGGGGAAACGCCGATTGGATGAGCCTTGCGGCGTTCGTATCCATCGCAGGGTGTGTGGCGATTGCTACTCGTGCCGTCGCGGCCGTCCGGCATGACCAGTGGCATCGGGCGTTGCCATTGTGCTCGATGACCTCGTTGGTCGCAGCCGGCGCGTTCGTGCTCAATGCCTGTCAGGCCGGTTTCATGGCGTAGCTGCATCCTGCATTTACGATTTCGTCATTGAGCACCGGCGATTGCCTGATGATGCAAACGGCATGCAACAGAATGAAAATTGTTGCATGAACGTAACCAAATAATCGTCATCGACGGTTGTGTTGGGCGTGCTAGGCGGTAGACTGGCAGGTATGACTTACAAACTAGTACTGCTCCGTCATGGACAGAGCGCATGGAATAAAACCAATCAGTTCACCGGCTGGGTCGACGTCCCGCTGACCGAGCAGGGTGTCGAGGAAGCCAAGAACGGCGGCCGCCTGCTCAAGGAGAAGAACGTCCTTCCGGATATCGTTTTCACCTCGATGCTGCGTCGTGCCATCAACACCGCCAACGTGGCTCTGGATGAGGCAGATCGTCTGTGGATTCCGGTCAAGCGCAGCTGGCGTCTGAACGAGCGTCACTACGGCGCTCTGCAGGGCAAGAACAAGACCGAGATTCGTCAGGAATACGGCGACGAGAAGTTCATGCTGTGGCGTCGTTCTTACGCTACCCCGCCGCCGGAAATCGATCCGAACGACGAGTACGCGCAGAACAATGATCCGCGCTACACCGGCGATCCGGTTCCGGAAGCTGAGTGCCTGGCCGATGTGGTCAAGCGCGTTGAGCCGTACTTCAAGTCCGACATCGAGCCGGAGCTGAAGGCTGGCAAGACCGTTCTGATCGCCGCTCACGGCAACTCCCTGCGCGCCATTGTGAAGATGCTTGACAACCTCTCCGAAGAGGAGATCGCCAAGGTCAACATTCCGACCGCAATGCCGCTGCTGTACGAGCTGGACGAGAACTTCAAGCCGATCAAGCCGCGTGGCGAGTACCTGGATCCGGAGGCCGCCGCCGCCGGTGCCGCCGCTGTCGCCGCTCAGGGCCAGAAGTGAGTTTGTTGCGATTGATACGCAGATAATCGCGTTCAATCGCACGGAACGTGTATGAAAAGGTGGAAATCCACAGTACGTGGGTTTCCACCTTTTCATATACGTTGCCTTTGTTGGGCTATTGCATCCGTCTGCCGTATGGAATACGGAACATGAGATGTGCGGCAGACGGACGTCAATCGCAATCGACTCAGATCATGCCGTATTCCTTAAGTAACATCGGAATGTCGGTGGAATCGAGCTTCTTCAGAATCTGTTTCAGCACGGTCTTTTCAATGGGGTTGAGTTTCATGTCGGTAATCGGCTTGCCGTCACGCAGCATCACCGTGGCGTTGAGCAGATTACGCACGTCGTAGACCGAACCCCACACTTCGGGCACGCCACGATCCACGTCGCACAGCGTGTACACTGCTTCCATACCGGTGCGCATCGAATACTCGGTGGTGAAGATCGTGTCGCGCGGGGTTTCGGCGAACTGTCCGAGGAATGCGAAATTCACGGCACCATCAGGTACCACATCAGGGCGGTCGCCGGCGGAACGTGGCATGAAGAACGCATCGATGTATGGCATCATCACCGGCACGGTGTTCGCATGATTCGTGGCGAGATCCTTGATCTTGTCGGTCGGCACGCCCATATGGTAGAGCCATTCCTCGCAGATCTCCTCGCCCGTGCATTCCTGCATCGTCTTCTTCACGTAATTGCCCGGCTTGTCGGGGAATAGGCCGTACACCCATACGCTCAGCTGATCCTTCGGCTGTTCGCGGAATTGCTGTTGACGGTTCAGTGTCCAGCTCATAAGCCAATTGGAATCCTCGACGGTCACAATGCCGCCGGTCACCACATGGCCGGTGAACGGGTCTCGCTTGCAGATTTTCTGAATATACGGCGGAATCTCCATGTCAAGCGTGGTAACGGTGGCACTCATCCACTTCGAATGCTCCGGATCGCCGCAGAATACGTCCGGGTGGCCGAAACTCGGGTCTTGCTTGGCGATGCGACGCCACATATCCCAGCCGCCGCCGGGCTTGATCTCCGGAGCCCATGCGGCTGCTTCGGTCTGCGAGCCTATGGTCGAATTCTCCACGCAACCACCGTTAGTGATGAATACCAGATCGTTTTCGCCCAAGTCAATGCTTCGCGCGGTGCCATCCGCCTCGGTCAAGTCGATGCGCGTGGCCATTTTCTTGGTTGGTGAGCTATACGGATTGCGTACGAACACACCGGATTCAGCCTGCTTCTTCAAAATCGTGTCTTGACCGGTGCCTGTATGCTGCCGAACTGGACCCATACCACCGCCAATCTTGAAATCGACATTCTCCACTTTCGCGTTGTAGTGGAACTGCACACCGAATCCTTCCAAATACTTGATCATCGGCAGAATCATCGACTCATACTGGTTGTAACGGGTAAAACGCAACGCACTGAAGTCTGGCAATCCGCCAATATGATGAATGTATCGACGGATATACAGCTTCATTTCCAACGCACTATGCCAATTTTCAAAGGCGAACATAGTGCGCCAGTACATCCAGAAATTCGAATTGAAAACCTCATCGTCGAAATAATCAGAAATTTTCTTGCCGTACAGTTCCTCATTCGGCGTGAAGAACAATTTCATGATCTCCATCGAGGCTTTGTCTGACAGATTGAATTTGCCGTTCGTGCCTGCGTCAACGCCGCGCGCTTTTGTGGAGCGGCAGAGTGAGAAGTTGGGATCTTCCTTGTTCAGCCAGTAATACTCGTCAAGTACGGAAACGCCTTCCGTTTCGATGGATGGAATGGAACGGAACATGTCCCACATCACTTCGAAATGGTTGTCCATTTCACGGCCGCCGCGCATCACATAGCCGACGCCGGGAATATTTGCGCCATCGCAGGCGCCTCCCGGAACCGCGTCCTTTTCAAATACGTGAATGTGGCTGCCCGGCATTTGCGCGTCTCGCACCAGGTAGCAGGCTGCGGTGAGTGCGGCCAAGCCGGTGCCGATGATGTACGCGTTCTTGCTGTCCATGCCTTCGGGCTTCTTCGGTCGGGCGAATGCTTCGTAATTGCCGTTGGAATAATACATGACTGCCTCCTTTGGATGTCACTGCACATATTGTGCCGCGACATTGCGTAAAAGTATATGGGCAAAAAATAGACAGATTGTTTAATTTTTCTTACGGCTTGACGAAAGTGAAATAATGCGGGAGATAGTGCTTGACGATTCGTGCTGAAAGATTGCAAAAACAAAACAAGAAGGCGGCTTCAGTGGGGAACGGAAGCCGCCTTCTCAAAAAGAAGATGAAAAAGAAGATCGCAAGAAAAAAATCAGGCGATGTCGGTGTCTTCGTCGCGGGTCGGCTCCTTGGACGGGTCGAAACCGGAGACGATGTACACCACGCGGCGAGCCGCGGACACGGCGTGATCGCCAAGACGCTCCATGAAGCGGCCGATCAGCACCACGTCGATGAGCTGCTGGTTGGTGCCGGACCAATCCGCGGACTGAGCCAGTTCAAAGGTCTTCTTGTGCAGTTCGTCTAGCTTGTCGTCGTTGATGATGATCTGTTCGGCGGTCTTGGTGTCGCGGTCAGACAGCATGGCCACGGTCTGGTCGGCGACGTCGTTCAGGAACGCCTGCATTTCGGCGAACAGCGTCTGGGCTTCGGGCGGCAGCGGGGAAGCCGGGTAGGTGCGGCGGGCGGCTTCGGCGATGTGACGAGCCAGATCGCCCATACGTTCGAAAGTGGTAGCCAAACGCATGGTGGAAACAACCACGCGCAGATCGGTGGCAACCGGGTTCTGCTTGGCCAGCAGCTTCACGCATTGGTCGATGACGCTGGCTTCGAGGGCGTCGATTTCGATGTCGCCGTCAATAACGGCCTGGGCGGCTTCAAGATTCTGGTTCAGCAGCGCGTCGCCGGCGCCGTTGATCGCCTTGCGAACGCCTTTGACCATATGGTCGAGATCATCGGCAACAGCCTTGAGCTCTTCGTTGAAAATAACGCGCATGTGACTTGCCTTTCAATGCTTCATAATTTCAGGTCTGGTAATACCTTTCATAAGTCTATTAGAGAAACGCCATATTCATAACCAGCGTTTGTGTTGTTCCGTGAAAGTTCACCGGCGCGTTCACCTTGCGTTCATGAACGGGCTGTGGTGTCGTGAACATAGGAGCCGTAGGAGTATGCGAGAATGAAACCATGGTTGAATCTTTGGGCTCGTGGTGGCGTTCATTGACGCACCGCAACGACGATGATGAGCATGATGCCGATGCTGATACATTGGATGATGCCACTAATGCGTTGCTTTCCGTGCTTCCGTTGGCTTCCATTGTGATTGATGAGCATGATGAGGTGATTCGTGCGCATCCTTCCGCATATTCGCTTGGCGTGGTGCGGGACGACGTCATCATCGAAGACAGTGTGCTTCAGGCGGTGCGCGAAGTGCGCTCCTTCGGTGGCAAAAAGCAGTTCGATCTGACCACCACCACCGCGTATGTTGCGCAGCGTGCGCCGAAAGCAGGCAGGCTTTCCACTCGCCAAGCCGCGAAACAGGCGCTGATTGGGCAACAGTCAGCCAGCAAGCCCACGGCAACCGTGTCAAGGCCAAACTGGTTGAAAGTCATCGTCGGCAAACTCAGCGACAATCTTGTGGTGGTGTTGATCAGCGACGTCAGCGAAAGCGTACGATTCTCGCAGATACGCGACTCCTTCATCACCAATGTGTCCGAACAGCTGCTCAAGCCCACGCAATCGCTGGAACAGTTGGCGGATATCGTGGAACAAGGTGGAACAAGCCAGCGGGATGTTGAGCGCGACGCCATGCAATTGCGTCAGTCCTGCTCTCGTTTGGAACATATGATTTCCGACCTGCTGCTGCTTATCAAGGCGCAGGAGCCGATTCTGCCGACCGCAGACAATCGCATCAATGTGATGGGCCCGGTACGGGCTGTGGTCGACTCCCATCGTGAGGTGGCGGCGCAACGCAATATCACCATCGATATGAAGGGCGACGAAAGCTTGGAAATCAATGGCGATGCCGAACAGATTCAGGCGGCGCTTGCCAAGCTGGTTGAAAACGCCATCACCTATTCAAAGGACGGTTCGACGATCAATGTTGTGGCCAAAGCCAATGAGGAGGGCACGGAGGCGGTGATCAGCGTGCTTGATCGTGGCGCTGGCATTGCCGTTGGCGAGCAAGGCCGCATTTTCGAGCGATTCTACCGTGGTAATAATCAGAATGATCATTCTGGCGATGGTATTGGTTTGGGACTTGCGATTGTCAAGCATGTTGCGTTGACACATCATGGTTCCGCTTCAGTGTGGAGCAGTCCGGGGCAGGGGAGCACGTTCGCACTGGTATTGCCGTTGGCTGGAGAATAATACAGGGAGACAACATGATGCCCGTCTTGCTTTCAACAAGGCAAGACGGGCATCATGCTTTTATTTATGAGAAAATTTTCGGGGGTATGCTGCCGGTTGTTCGTGTTGACGGTTACTCGCCGAGACGTCGGTAATCCCAGCGATCGAAATGTTCCCAAACTAGCATAAGCACACCGATGATCGTACCTGCTTCGCATACGGTCTGCGCGCGTTCGGCGTTGATGCCGAACGCAAGCAATACGATGCAGACGATCAGTGCGATGGCCCAAAGCGCGGTGCCGAACGTGAACACCTTGCGCAAGTCCACGCGCACTGGTTTTGGTGAGGGCTTCCTCACGCTGGGGTCAATGATCGGAGCAATCTTCATATCGCCATACCCTACCTTGCGTCACAGATGTTCCACCACATAGTCGATGCAGCGGGTGAGCGAGTCGACATCGCTCGGATCCACCGATGGGAACACGCCGATGCGCAGTTGGTTGCGGCCCAGCTTGCGGTATCCGTTGGTGTCCACAATGCCGTTTTCGCGCAGTGCGGCGACCACTTGGGTGGCGCTGATGCGTTCGTCAAGGTCGATGGTGACCACGGCGTTGGAACGAGCGTTCTTGTCGGCGACGAACGGGGAAGCGTAATCGGACTTTTCCGCCCACTGGTACAGCAGGGACGCCGACCTTGCGCAACGTGCCGAAGCCCAGGCGAGGCCACCGTTGTCGTTGAGCCAGCGCACTTGGTTTTCCAACATGATCAGCGTAGCCACAGCCGGAGTGTTGAGCGTCTGATCCTTGCGCGAATTCTCTATGGCCGAAGTGAGCGATAGGAACGGGGGAATCCAGCGGCGTGCGCCCGGAAGATCCACGCTTTTGGCGATGCCGTATGCGCGTTCGACCGCGGCGGGGGAGAGCACGGCGATCCACAGTCCGCCGTCGGAACCGAAGGCCTTCTGCGGGGAGAAATAATAGGCATCGGTCTGGCTGATGTCGACCGGCAGCGCTCCGGCGCCGCTGGTGGCGTCGATCAGCGTGAGCGCGCCCTGTTCCTTGGTGCCTGCGATGCGTTTGATCGGTGCGGCAACGCCGGTGGAAGTCTCATTATGGGCCCAGCAGTAGGTGTCCACGTATTCCGTGAGCTCCGGCAGACGGTAAGTTCCCGGCTTTCCTGCGAAAATCTCCGGCTCTTCGAGGAACGGCGCGGATTGCGCCGACTTGGCGAACTTCGAGCTGAATGAGCCGTACGTGCCGAATGCGGCCTTGCGGGTGATCAGCGAGGCACAGGCGATATCCCAGAACGCGCTGGCTCCGCCGTTGCCCAGCACCACTTCGTAGCCGTCGGGAATCTGGAAGAATTCGGACAGTCCTTCGCGGATTGAGCCGACCACCTGCTTGATGGGGGTCTGTCGATGGGAGGTTCCCAGAAGATTACGGGCTCCCTTATCGAGCGCTTGGATTTGCTCCGGGCGAATTTTGGTCGGTCCAGAGCCGAAACGTCCGTCTTCCGGGAGCATGTTGGAAGGAATGGTCACAGTGTTCGTCATGACACCTAGGGTAGTCAGATGGTCGGATTGTGCGTGGTGATGACCGCTTTTCGGAACCATGACGTGACGATGATGACTGCGATATCCCGGTGTCGGTGTAGCGTGAACTTCCGTGACGGTTCTGTAACCACGCGGCCATAAGTTTGCTGTGGTTGAAGTAATCCGCAAGGAGTGTTGATATATGAGGCATGCGGCGCATAAAGCTGCCAAGGTTTCGAATGAGCGTTTCAGCGTTGCCAAGGCGCTGTTCACCTCGAGCCGCGGTTCCCACACCGCCAAGGCCGTTCGTATGGTCCAGCTGGCAAATGGTGAGGGTGCCGTTGTAGGTCTTGAGCCTGCGGTTGCCAAGAAGCTGAATGAGGTGGCTCCGATGAGCCGCCGCGCCATGCGTGAGGCCGCTCGTGCAGCCGGCCGTCGCTCCGCATTCGTGACTTCCGCATCGCTGGCTGCGTTGGTTGGCACCGCGGCCACTGCCATGGCGGTCAGCCAGCAGAATGCGTCTGAAATGACTTTCGCCGACAATGCCACCACTACCACGCAGATGAAGCGTATCTCCGACGATGCGGCATCCCGTTCCGAGTCCCGTAGCGGTCTCGACGCTCTGGCCTCCACCAGCAACAGCGGTGATTGGCAGCTTGGCGAAACCAGTTCCTCCATGGACGCGAATCTTCTGTCAAAGTCCATTGCCGACAATCCCAATGTCGCCGTTCTCATGGATCAGGACGCCGGCCTTCTTCCTTCGGGCTTCAATCCGAACCACGGCACCGGTGACACTGGCAATGACTACCCGTACGGCCAGTGCACATGGTGGGCGTATACCCGTCGTACACAGCTTGGTCTGCCTGTCGGAAGCCATTTTGGAGATGCGCGTAGTTGGGGTGATTCCGCGCGCGCTCTCGGCTATTGGGTTGATAATACGGCACGTCACACTGGCGATATCGTGGTATTCGCTCCAGGCCAACTGAATGCGGACAGCTATTACGGGCATGTCGCGATTGTCGAAGAAGTGAATGCCGACGGTTCGATCAAGATCTCGGAATCCAATGCCAAGGGTCTTGGCGTGATTTCCGATCGTACGTTCACTGCGCAGGAAGCTTCGCAGTTGACGTATATTCATTACTGACATTACTGATTTCACTGTTTTCCGTTAATTTGCGTTTGCCATCCCGTTTTTTGCATAACATAATCACGTCGGCGTGTCGCATGATATGACACTGTTCCGGTTGTCTTGCTGTTCTATTGAAGGGGAATGTTTATGGTAACTTCGGACACGATGAGTATTGTTAGACGTTTCACGAGTATCTTCGCTGTTGTTACTGTGTCTGCCATGTTGGGTGCGGCGGTTCCGGCCGCAAGCGCAGGCAATGCTGTGGCTGGTACCACGGTAACCGCTACACGTTCTTTCCCGAAGACCACCACGGCCAAGCGTGATTTCCTCGCCGAGCACACATCCACGGATATTGAGTCCAACGCCGATTGGGGTGGCATCGAAAGCTTGGATGTTCCCCAGACCGAGTCTCAGGCGGAAAAGGATCAGAAGGCTCAGGAGCAAGCTAAGGCTGAAGCTCAGGCTCAGGCGGCTCAGGAACAGGCACAAGCGCAAGCGCAGACTGGAGCTCAGGCTGCCAGCCGTTCTTCCGAACGTGCCAACATCAGCGTTCCTACGGCTCCTGCGAGTGCCACTGGTCAGGCATTGGCCGACTATGCTCTGCAGTTCCAAGGCTATCCGTATGTGGCTGGAGGCAATACTCCGTCCGGCTGGGATTGCTCTGGTTTCGTGCAGTGGGTGTTCGCCCAGTTTGGTGTGAGCCTGCCTCATTATTCTGGCGCCCAGATGAGTGCTGGAACGGCTGTCGGAAGCATTGCCGAAGCAGCTCCGGGGGATATCATCGTCAATGCTCAGCATGCCGCGATCTATATTGGCAATGGTATGGTGATCAACGCGCTGAATCCGGCTCAGGGAACGCAGGTCACTTCGCTGGCCGTGTTCTCAGGTGGCTATGCGATTCGTCGTGTGCTCTGAGCGAGCATACGGTTGACTTTTTAGGGCGTATCCTTTCGGGGATACGCCTTTTTGTATGGAAAAGATCGAGTCGTTGCTGACAAAAGCGCATGTCGCGCGGTATGGTGGATCCTAGAGGCAATGCATGGTGGCGTTGCCGAGGCGATTCAAGGAGGTCGTCCCATGATTAATGACAAGGCAATCCTCGTTGGTGTTGATGGATCCCACGCCAGCTACAAGGCCACGTGGTGGGCTGCGAATTATGCGAAGCATGCGGGATTGACGTTGCAAATCGTATGTGCGTACTCGTTGCCGAGCTATGCCGCTGTCTCCTTTGATGCGACGTACACCGCCATGGGGGATGACAATGCGGCCCATAACGACGCTCAGGAGATTCTGTCGAAGGCCAAGGCCATCGCCGATGAGCAGGGCGTTGAGGCGACGACTCTCATCGTTACGGGCGATCCGGCGTCCGTGTTCGTGGAACTGTCCCGCAACTACAATCTCATCGTCATCGGCAATCGTGGCAAAGGTGGCTTGGCGGAACGCCTGCTGGGCACAACCAGTTCGAGTTTGCCGGCATATGCGTACTGCCCGATCGTGGTGGTGCCGTATACCGACGATGATGGCAATCTGATGCATTTGAACAACACCATCACCAAGGTGGCCGTCGGTTCCGACGAATCCAAGTGGGGCTTGAAGGCTCTTGAGATCGCGGCTGATTTCGCTGCCGCATGGGATGCCGAGCTTGACGTCATTTCCGCGGTGCCGAATATGAAGGGTTCCGACGATGAAGGCGTGATGGCTTCGTTCAAGGATGATCTTGAAGTGCGTATCAAGCCGCTTGAGGAAGCCCATCCGGATTTGAAGATCAACAAGCAGATCGTGCCTGGCCCGGCGGTTGGCGCGCTGACCAAGGCCAGCTACGATCACGACGTCGTCGTGGTCGGTTCCCGTGGTCGTGGCGGCTTCACTGGTCTACTGCTCGGCTCCACCAGCCAAGGCTTGCTGCAGCATGCGGTCGGCCCGGTGTATGTGGTGCCCCGCAAGTATGTCGAGGCTGCGGAAACCCGTCTTGACACGGTTCCGAGTTCGCCGGCCGAGGTCAAGCCGAAGGCGCTCGACGATATCAAGGGTGTCGAAGAGGTGCCGGTCGCCAAGGCCGAGCCGGAAGTGGTCGAAGCCATCGAAACCAAGATTGACCCGGAACGTCAGTAAATATTTAATAAATATATAAAAAATGGCGATTGCGGCGCTTTTCACGGCGCTGCAATCGCCATTTATTTTTTAAAAAAACTCTTACAAAAAACGTTAGTGCTTGATGGTGACGTTCATACGGACCGGAGTCTTCTCCACGTACGTATGCTTCACCGTGCAGCCCTTGTCAATATGACGGGTGACACGTTCCTTGAATTTCTCGGCATCCTCGTCGCTCAGACCGGCGTCGGAAGCGTCGATGACCACCTGTTCGTCGAAACCGATATAAGCGTCGTTGTCGGCGTCATAGGTGCCATCCACAACGATTTTCGCACCCTTGCCCTCGCCCAGCGTATGCTCGACGGCGAACTGGCTCGACAGTGCGGCACAGCCGGCCAAAGCGATTTTCATCAGGTCGCCAGGCGTGAACTGGCCACGGCCTTTGCCGAACTTGATATGCGCGCCATCCTCGCTGAACGCATCCCAGGAACCGTCTTTGTTGCGCTCGACCCACAGCCTCTTGCCCATGGTGAACTCCTCATCGTCTTGCCGGGAGCGCCATTCGCTCCTCGCCTACATACCTAATGTAATCCATCGATGTTCATTCACAGTGAAGCATTCCGAAAAGCGCAGGAACCATCAACGCGCGGGCGTATGTGCTTGACCTGCGATTTTGTGCTGTTAAGCTTGCAAGCATGGCTTTGACACCTGAACAACTTGCTGATATTCGTACTCGCATTCCGGCACGCCCGGAAACCGACATTCCCATGCCTTATGAGGATTTGGTACGTCGTATTCTGACGGAGGGCACGTTGAAGTCCGATCGCACGGGCACGGGCACCATCAGCCTGTTCGGTCAGCAGATGCGATTCGACCTGAGCGAGTATTTTCCGCTGCTCACCACGAAAACGGTGTTTTTCAAGGGACTCGCCTATGAGCTGCTGTGGTTCCTGAAGGGGTCCACGAACGTGCGTTGGCTGCAGGAACACAATGTGCATATTTGGGATGAATGGGCCGATGAGAACGGCGATTTGGGCCCCGTGTATGGTGCGCAGTGGCGCAGCTGGCCGGCGCCTACGCCTGATGATCCCAATCGCACCATCGATCAGATCAGCAATGTGCTCGATCTGGTCAAGAACCATCCGGATTCTCGCCGTATGGTCGTGTCCGCTTGGAATCCGGCCGAAGTGGAGAATATGGCGTTGCCGCCATGCCACGCGCTGTTTCAGTTCTACGTGGCGGACGGCAAGCTTTCATGCCAGCTGTACCAGCGTTCCTGCGACATGTTCCTTGGCGTGCCGTTCAATATTGCGTCCTATTCGTTGCTGACGCTGATGATCGCCCAGCAGGCCGGACTGCAGCCGGGGGAATTCGTGTGGACGGGCGGTGACTGCCATGTGTACGACAATCACATCGATCAGGTTCTGGAGCAGTTGAGCCGCGATCCATATCCGTATCCGCAGATCCGCATTAACAAAGCCGCTTCTCTGTTCGATTACGATTACAGTGATTTTGAAATCGTCGGCTACCAGCACCATCCAACCATCAAGGCGCCGGTGGCGGTCTGAGAGTCGTCGCCAGACGTTAGACTACTGACCCTAGTTCGACTTCAAGGAGTGAGTGAAATGGAGCATGACAGTAGCCGCAGTGGCTATCACGAACCCGAGCCCGGACTTGCCGGGCTTGAGAACGAGGAGGATTGGGGTGATGATTTCCCCAAGACGTTCTCGGTGAATCTGATTTGGGCGCAGGCCTGTGACAAGGAAGGTCATGACGGCGCCATCGGATTCGAGGGTGGTATGCCGTGGCATCTGCCCGAAGATATGAAGCGTTTCAAGGAGCTTACCGTCTCGCATCCGGTCATCATGGGGCGTAAGACGTGGGAATCCCTGAGTCCGAAGTATCGTCCGTTGCCGAATCGCGACAATATCGTGGTTTCGCACGATCCGTCTTATAGGGCGCCTGGAGCGACCGTGGTCGACAGTTTGGATGATGCGCTTGATCTGGCCCGTCAGGAAGCCATTCCGGATGATGGTCTCGACCGCAGCGAAATCTGGATCATCGGTGGCGGTCAGCTGTTCCACGAGGCGATGCCGTTTGCGGACAAGGCGTATGTGACGCAGATCAGCATGCACGTTGACGCCGACACCTATGCGCCTGACATCAAAGGCCTGGTGGAATCCGGGGCATGGAAGGTGGCCGAGGAAGGCGTATGGCAGGGCACGACGAAAGGTTCCGACGACATCGCCGGATTCCGTTTCATAACCTTTGAAAGAAATCACGAGGAGTAAACCCATGTATACCGTGATGACCGTGTGCACCGGCAACATCTGCCGCTCTCCCATGGCCGAGATCATTCTGCGCACCGAATTCGAGCGTCGTGGGCTCGCCGACAAGGTCAATGTCGAATCCAGCGGTGTCAGCGATGAGGAATACGGCAATCCGATCGATCGTCGCGCCGTCAAGGTGTTGCGTGAGCGTGGATATGAGCTTCCGGCGCACCATTTCGCGCACCGCATCACTCGTGATGAGATCGAGCGCACCGACCTGTTCTTGCCTATGACCGCTTCCCACATGCGTGCGTTGTTGCGTCAGCTTCCGCAGGCCAAGCGTGAGAACGTGCACATGTACCGTAGTTTCGATCCGAATCTTGCCAAGCCTGCTGCAGGCTACGAAAGCGAGATTGATCTGGTCGATCCATGGTATGGTGGCGCCCACGAATTCGAAGTGGCAATCGATCAGATTGAGGAAGTGGCTCCGTTCATCGTCGATTGGGTCGAGCAGCGGCTCTGAACCTATGTTGAATGTGCCATTCGAGGCGATTGAAAAAGCTCGGTTTATTTGAACCGGGCTTTTTTGTATGAGATATACACTTGTGTGGCAACCGCAATACGGCGATCTCAAAAAGATATTTGAAAAGAATTAAAAAAAGAAATAAAAAAGCGACCCCGGCCGGACTTGAACCGGTGACCTCCGCCGTGACAGGGCGGCGCTCTAACCAACTGAGCTACGGGGCCATTGTTTCAGTCTTGCGACTGGCAACAGATACATATGTTACGGCAAAGTCGCCATTGTGCAAATTGCGGCGTGTCATCGGCGAATATTTGCATGGATCGGCGAAAGAAAATGTTTGTGGAATCGGAAATAGCGAGAAAACAAAGCAACGGCCGGTCGTGTATGAGGGGAAAACTTCTCATATACGACCGGCCGTTACATTTGCGGTGCCGTGTTGTCGCTCACGACACTACGTCTTGTTGAAATCAGTCGGTCTGCTTCCAGGTCTCGACGTCGATGTGGTGTTCCGGATTGGCCTGCCATGCCTCCCAAGCGGACTTCACGATGTCTTCCACGTTGTACTGTGCGTGCCAGCCCATCTCTTCGTTGATGCGCTTCGGGGAGCCGATCAGGTGCGGCGGATCGCCTGCGCGGCGGGCCATGACGGTCTCTTCGAACGGCAGGCCGGTGACCTTTTTGACCTCATCGACGATCTGGCGCACGGAGGTGCCTTCGCCGGTGCCGACGTTGAAGGCATCGTACTTGCGCTCGTCGCGGTCCAGATACTTCAGGGCGGCGATGTGGGCGTCGGCCAGATCAGAGACGTGGATGTAGTCGCGCACGCAGGTGCCGTCCGGAGTCGGGTAGTCGTCGCCGAAGATTGCCGGAGCCTTGCCCTTCTTCAGTCGGTCGAACAGCATCGGGATGAGGTTCAGGATTGCCGGATCCTCGAGCTCGACCGGGCCGCAGCCAGCCACGTTGAAGTAGCGCAGACCGCAGAAGCGAATGCCATACGGCTCTTCGCAGGCGCGAGCCATCCACTCGCCGAACAGCTTGGTCTGGCCGTACGGGTTGATCGGCAGCATCGGAACGACGTCTTCCGGCACCACGTCGACCGGCGGAACGCCGTAGGTGGCTGCGGAAGAGGAGAAGACGAGCTTCTTGGCGCCGGAGTCGCGCATGCCGGTGAGCACGTTGAGCATGCCGTTGATGTTCTGCTGGTAGTACCACAGCGGCTTCTCAACGGATTCGCCGACCTGCTTGCGGGCGGCGAAGTGAATGACGGAGTCGACACCTTCGGCCTTCATGATTTCGGCGAGACGTTCGCCGGCACCCGGAGCGGCGATGTCCATGCCGTACAGGCGGGAGCCTTCGATGCGGGTTGGCTTGCCGTAGCTCAGATCGTCAACGACGACGACCTGTTCGCCGGCCTGATGAAGAGCGTGGACGACGTGGGCGCCGATGTAGCCGCACCCACCAGTGACGAGAACTGTCATGTTCTGGCCTTTCCTCCAAATGAGCGATAAAGCGTTTTGGTTCGAAAAACGAACGTTCAACGAACGTTGTTCACTTTTGCTCTAGTTTGTTACCTTTTGAACAATTTGAGTATAACACATGAACATGAACGCACATAATCGATCCGTTCCTGCGTTTCCTCTATAAATTAGGGTATGCAAGAAGATGTGAACACGCCGAATGAGAATCAAGTAAACGGCGAAAGCGAACAAAACATGTCAAAAACGCACGGTGAACGACCATCCGATGAGGGGCGGCGCCCTGCTCTGTATGGACGCAAGGTGCTTTCCTTCGTACGTCGTTCCGCCAGGCTCGACGCGCGCTTGCAGCGCGCATGGGATACCTATGCCGATACCTATCTTTTGGATGTCAATGCAGGTGAAGGCTCCCTTGACGTGCGAAACGATCTGGTGTTTGACCAGTCGTACATTGCGGAAGCGTGGGGCAATGCCAATCCTCTGATTGTGGAAATCGGCACTGGTCAGGGCGAAAACGTTGTTGCCGCGGCCGCCGAGCACCCGGAAATGAATTTTCTGGCGCTCGAAGTCTACGATCCGGGCGTGGCGCACACCATGCTGCTTGCGGGCAAGCAGGGCCTTGCCAATCTGCGCATCGCACAGGTCAACGCTCCTGAACTCTTCAAGGCCGCCGCAGATGGCTCGATTGCCGAAGTGTGGACCTTCTTCCCCGATCCGTGGCCTAAGATGCGTCATCACAAGCGCCGCATCGTGCAACCGGAGCTTGCCTGTGAGGTTCATCGCACGCTGCAGGCTGGGGGAGTGTGGCGTATCGCTACCGATATTGAAGACTATGCATTGCATGTGCATGAGGTCATGGATGGTATTGAAGGATTCCATAATGACGGCGCGCTGACGGTGAGTCTGCCGGTTGAGCATGTCGGCAAGGGAAATGCCGACGAAGCCGCAAGTCTGCGACACGCCGATTTCAGTGAATCCAAGCGTTTTTCCGGTCGAGTTTTGACGAATTTCGAGAAAAAAGGACTTGCTGCCGGTCGTGTGATTCATGACTTCACGTATCGCCGCGTATGAGGCTTCGTGTTGTGCTGTTCGTGTGATGAAATGGCTTTATTTCAACGATTTTCAACATATGAACAGCATGATTTCCGCGATTGTGCAGCGTTGCGACACGCCGAGACTTGCATGTTCCAAGGATTCGCGTATAGTTAAGCGAGTTGTCACGCGGAAACGCTGAAAGCGCCCCCTTCGTCTAACGGTTAGGACACCAGACTTTCAATCTGACAACGAGAGTTCGACTCTCTCAGGGGGTACTTACCTTGGTAACAAGGTGGCAATGGCCCCGTAGCTCAGTTGGTTAGAGCGCCGCCCTGTCACGGCGGAGGTCACCGGTTCAAGTCCGGCCGGGGTCGCTCGAACAGATTCCTGTTCATGGCTCTGTAGCTCAGTTGGTAGAGCGAACGACTGAAAATCGTTAGGTCAGCGGATCGATGCCGCTCGGAGCCACCATGGTTTGAAACCTCGGAAATCTCCGAGGTTTTTGTTTTTCGCCACAATTTTGGTCATATATGCCGTTGGTCTTCGGTAGCAGGAGAGGGCATTTTCCGATGGGTGCGTCATCTTATGCGTTACTTGGAAGTGACTAAGAACCCCCGCTGAAGGGGGAATTTGTCTGTTGACGCATTACACTGGAATACCGTAAAGCAAGAACAATGGGGGTGGGGGCAGAGCTATGCCATAACCTCGTCAAGGGAGTATTCACTGGGGCGGCGGCATGGAAGTGCTTTTGGTTGGCAATACCGACTTCATTACCAAACAGTGGATTCAGCATGCCTTTCCCCAAGACCATGTGGTGATAGCGGAACGAGAAGGCACTGTAGACGGCAATGACCGTCTCAGAATCGTCAACATGTCTGATGCCAGCACCCTTGCTGAAACCCTCACCACATACGAATTTGATCGCATCGTATTCTTTTCCGAAGATCTGACCCCACGCAGCGACCGAGACGGCGATCTGGGAACATTGCGAAGACTCCTGCATGCCATTCGCAACAGGCAAACGCAAATGCTGATGGTCAGCGGCCCCGAAGTCGAATTCACCTATCCGGAAAACGCCGACGTACGCGATACCAGCAAAAGCCTGATGTCTCGAGCGTTGGAAGAACTCTGCCTGTATTACGCACGCACGTATCAGATCGAAGTCAAAATCATTCGTAGTCCGTACCTGTATGCGCCGGATCGTAATGGCGTTACCGCATATTTCAACACCTTGTTTGAACAGGCCGAATCAGGCGCACTGTCATTCCACGAACGCAAAAGCCAGAAAACGTGTTTTCTCTGCGCCGACGATCTCGCCGAATTGATCTACCGTATTTTCGATGATTGGACCGCTGACAGCGAAATTTTCCGCATACCAAACGTTTCCAATTTCACATACGGCGATTTGGCCGAGGTAATCGGCAAAGCGTTTCCTGGCATGTCGGTCACGTACGGCAACGATCGTCCGCAACGCTACCCGGACGACGATCATGCGCTTCGATTGCGATACGGCTGGTCGCCGCGATATTCGCTCAAACAGGATCTTCCCCCAGTGTTGCAGCGCTGGAAAGAGGCGCGTGCTCAGGAACAATCCGAAAAGCACCCGATCTGGGATTCTCTACGCAACCATTCAAAACCATGGATCGCAATCGAAATCTTCATCACGTTCATATTGGAAGAACTGCTTCGCACCGCGGTACAAGGCAACAGCCAGTTGGGAACAGTGGATTTGCGCTTGTTTTTCGTGGTGATTGTCGGCACGATGTACGGACTGAACGCAGGTGTGTTCGCGGCCGCGCTCGCATGTGCCGGCATGGCGTTGTCATATGCATCGAAGGGTGCGTCATTCGCTCCGCTGTTTTACGACACGTCGAACTGGCTTGCGTTCGTAGTGTATTTCGTTGCCGGCGCAGTATGTGGGTATGTGCAGCTGCGTAATCGCGAAAACCTGCGATTCATGCGTGACGAAAACAGTTTGCTGCGTGAACGACTTGCGTTCCTGCGTGACCTGTACCACGATGTGCTTGATGATCGTCGTATGCTGCGCGGGCAGATTATCGGCAGACGTGACAGTTTCGGCAAAATGTATGCGATGACCCGTGAATTGGACGAAGTGCAGCCGCAAAAGCTGTATCACACGACCATTCGCATTATGCAAGACACATTGGGCGGCGATAGTTTCGGTATTTACCGAATCGATAATGGTGGTCGTTTCGCGCGTTTGATGGCTGCGAGTCCGCAGACTGAATCCTTATTCAGTAAATCGGCGCTGCTCGAGAATTATGCCAACATTGTCATGGCCTTGGACCATGGCGGATTGTGGGTAAATCGCAATCTTGAACAAAACCTTCCAATGTATGCGGCGGGCGTGCATGCCGATGGCAAGCTGGCCGTGGTGATTGTGCTTGCCAAAGCGCAGCCCGACCAAATGAACCTGTACTTCCAGAACCTGTTCACCATCATGTGCGGCTTGGTGGAATCCGCGATGGTACGCGCCTTCGATTATGAGGATGTTGCACGGCAGTCGATGCTGGTACCCGGCACTGAATTCCTGAACGCCCAGGCGTTCCTGCCCAAAGTGTTGGCCGCCAATGAACTCAAACACGACCATATGGGCGATCACCTGCTGTTGCGTGTGGAAGACGCCTGGCAAGACGATGGCAGCCGCCTGAGGGGAGCCATTCGTCAAACGGATGAGACCGGCGTACTGCAGGACGGCAATGTGTATGTGCTCATGAATCAAGCCAGCGAGCATGAGCTGCCGATCATCAACAGGCGTTTGACCCAAGCCGGACTGCATGTGACGCGCGTTTGCGACCAAGAGGAAGACACGCTGCTAGCGGAGGCTTCGGCGCAAGTGGCCGTCGAAACGCGAGCGGATGAAACGCCGCGCAACAACGCTGCACCGAATGACTCCGCATCGCACGAAGGTGGCGCAGCATGAATGCGACGGTGATGGCGATGCTGCTTATCGCCGTGCATGTAATGATATGCGTGCTGATGTGCGTATTGTCTCGTTTTGGCGTGCTTCGTGTGGAAGGGCGTCTGCTTCCTTTTATGCTGCTGGTGCCGCTGTGGGGGCCGTTATGCGTGCTCTTGCTGCATGTGCGTACGCTGATTCGTGCGGGCGAGCATACGGCTCCAGGTCTCGAACAGATGCGTGTGGACGATGAGGAACGTCGAAGCATTCTCGTTGAGGAACGTACCGATTTCGCCAATACCGTGCCGTTGGAAGAGGCGTTGATCGTCAATGGTCCCAGTCATCGACGCAGCTTGGTGATGTCCATTCTCAACGACAATCCCAGCCGTTATATCGATGTGCTGTCGCAGGCCCGACTGAATGAGGATGTGGAGGTCGTGCATTACGCGGCTACCGCCTTGGCACAGATCAGTGCCAAGGAAGATCTTGCATTGCAGCGCTGCCGCAACGATTATCTGCAGCATCGAAATTCCGAAACGATGTTGGAACGCTATTGCGATGCGCTGGAACGATATATCAATTCCGGTATTGCGCAAGGATACGCATTGCAGTTGCAGAAGCAGCGATATGCCGAAGTATTGCAGGAACGACTTCGCCAACATGGCGATTATTACGTTGCGTGCCGTCTTGCGCAAATGCAAATCGATCTTGGACTCTTTGATGATGCCGCGCACACCATTGACGGCGCTATGGAACAGTGGCCGGATCAAGGCGATGTATGGCTGATGCGTCTACGACTCGATGCCGCACGCAATGATGGCGATGCGTTGCGCCACACCGTTCATCAAATCGAAAGCAAGCATATTTATCTCGGTGGCCAAGGAAGACGTGTGCTGCGGTTCTGGACCGGAACCAAGGAGGCTGAACGCGCATGATCAGAGGATTCCTGTCAGACGTGTTGGCCAAGTGGAAACGATTCCGCTGGCAAGGTTTGGTCAAAGTGTGGGCCGTGTTCATGGCCATCGCATTGGTGTTGCTGGTGGAAAGCTTGGGCGTGCATTACGGTGCCACGCGGTTCGACATTACGTATTTGGATCGAAACAAAGCCATTCCTGCAGCCAATGCCATCGCTGGCGAAAAAGCTACGAATCTGTTGGTGGTTGACAGTTCGCAGGAGGGTGTTGCTGATGCTGAGAGCATGCTCGACCGTGTGCTTCTTGACATGAAAGTGCCCACTGTCACTGTCGACCTTGCGAAAGGTGACGAGATTCCTGCATTGAAGCAGTATCAGACGATGGTGATTGCCATGCCTAACTTGGATCCGTTGGGCGAGCATGTGCTGCAGATCATGCAATGGGTCAAAAAGGGCGGCGGCGTCATGTTCGCCATGACCCCGGAGAAAACCGGCTATTTGGATGTGGTCGGCCCCCAGATCGGCATTGAATCGTCCTCATACGAATATGTGGTGACTGAGGGCATTACGCCGTCCAAGGATTTCATGTTGGGTGGCGGTCAGACGTACACGGTCAGCAACCCGTTCAAATCGTCGCTGAGTGTAAGCCTGAATGATCGCGCACAGGTCAAGGCCGTCAGCAGCAATGGGCGCACACCGTTGATTTGGAGCACGTTCGTGAATTCAGGTTCGGCTGTGGTGTGCAATATCGGTATTTACGGCAAGGTGTTTCGAGGTTTTTACGCTTCGGCGTTCAGCCTGCTCGGTTCTGCCACGGCCTATCCGGTGATCAACAGTGCGGCGTTCTACTTGGATGATTTTCCCTCTCCGGTACCGTCCGGCAGTGGCAAATACATCAAACGTGACTACAACATGAGTATTTCCGAATTCTATTCTCGGGTGTGGTGGCCTGATTTGACCAAGCTTGCGGAACGGTATGGCATTCGTTTCACCGGTGTGATGATCGAAAATTATGGTGATGACACCAAATCTGATCCCGTACGGCAGACGGATAACGCCCAATTCGAGTATTACGGAGGATTGCTGCTCCGGCAAAACGGCGAAATCGGATATCACGGGTACAACCATCAGCCGTTGGTGTTGCCGAATACGGATTACGGCAACGAATACACGTATGTGCAGTGGCCGAATCGCAAAGCCATCATCGATTCGTTGAACGAACTGATTGCCTTTCAAAAGGCAGTGCTTCCCGCTGCGACATCGTCAGTATACGTGCCGCCGTCCAATATTCTTTCCAGTGAAAGCCGCCAAATCCTCGGCGAGGATATGCCTCAGATTCGTGCCATTGCCAGCATGTTCCTTCCTACCGACAGTCCTCTGCCGTATGTGCAGGAGTTTGGCGTGGCCGCCGATGGTGTGGTTGAAGCTCCCCGTATTGTGTCGGGAAGCATGGTGAATGATTCATATATGCGTCTTGTTGCGGTTTCCGAACTCAATATGCATTACGTGAGTTCGCACTTCATGCATCCTGACGATTTGCTTGATGAGGATCGTGGTGCGAAAGAAGGTTGGGAAACCTATCGCAAGGGATTGGAAGATTATTTGGATTGGTTGGAGAAGTCGGCTCCGTCCATTCGTATGCAAACTGGAACGGAATGCGCTGCGGCGGTGCAACGATTCTCAGGATTGACGGTTTCGATGGCAACGTCCGATACCGGTTGGGATCTGAAACTCGGCAACCTTACCGATCAGGGCTGGCTCATATTCCGCGCGAACGATGGCACGCCTGGCAGGGTTCGCGGCGGAAGCCTAACCAAGCTGACCGGCAACTTGTATCTGCTCAAAGCTACGAGCGCCACCGTGCATATCGAACGCAAGACTGGGGGAGCGGCATGAGAATCTGCCTGGTTTTGGAAGGATGCTACCCGTATGTGCATGGTGGCGTGTCCACATGGATGCACAGCTACATCGAAGCGATGAAAGAGCACGAGTTCGTATTGTGGGTAATCGGCGCCAAAGCCGAAGACCGCGGCAAATTCGTGTATGACCTGCCCAGCAATGTGGTGGAAGTGCATGAGGTGTTTCTCGATGATGCATTGCGTCTCAGTGGCGAACGTGCGCAAGTATCGTTCACTGCCGAAGAATTGCAGGCGTTGCGTGAACTGGTGAATCTTGGCAGCCCTGATTGGGATGTGCTTTTCAACCTGTTCCACACCAAAGGCGTGCATCCGCTATCGTTCCTGCAAAGCCATGAATTCATCGACCTGTTTACGCAAATCTGCATGGAAGAATATCCGTATGTGGCCTACGCCGACGCTTTCCATACCGTGCGCTCCATGTTGCTGCCGGTGTTGTACTTGATGGGCTGCGAAGTGCCGGAAGCGCAGGTCTACCATGCGATTTCCACCGGATATGGCGGATTGTTGGCCTGTTTGGGCGGTTCCATCAACCATGCGCCGGTATTGCTTACGGAACATGGCATTTACACGCGTGAACGCGAGGAGGAAATCATTTCCGCCGAATGGGTGCTGCCGGCGTTCCGGCCGCGTTGGATCCGCTTCTTCTATATGCTTTCGGAACAGATTTACCATCGCGCATGGCGTATTACCAGCTTGTTTGGCCGCGCCCGTCTTATCCAGATTGATATGGGTGCGCCCGCCGATGCTTGCCAGGTGATTCCCAACGGCATTCAGTATGAGCGTTTCTGCGATATTCCTTTGAAACCCGATGACGGTTGGGTCGATATCGGTGCGGTGGTGCGCATGGCTCCCATCAAAGACGTGAAGACCCTGATTCACGCGTTTCATGAGCTTTCATCTCATGTTGACAACGTTCGCCTGCATATTCTCGGCGGCGTTGACGATCAGGAGTATGCTGACGAATGCTATGAGCTTGTGGAACAGTTGGGTGTGCGCAATCTTGAGTTCACAGGCCGCGTGAACGTGGTCGAATACATGCGAAAGCTTGATTTCACCGTGTTGACCAGCATTTCCGAAGGGCAACCATTGTCGGTGTTGGAATCGTTCGCAGCCGCACGTCCGTGCGTGACCACTGATGTTGGCTGTTGCCGTGAGCTTTTGGAAGGCGAGGATGGCGACGATTTCGGCACTGCTGGCTTCTACGTGCCCCCGATGTACCGCGAAGGCTTGAGTCGAGCCATGGAACGAATGTGTTCCAGCCGTACGTTGCGTGAAACCATGGGGCAAATCGGCCGCAATCGTGTGAACGCCTATTACCGTCATGAGCGCATGCTTGACGATTATCGCAAGCTGTATGCCGATACCGCGAATCAGTTCGGATTGAATCAGTTCGGATTGGAGCGCTGATATGGCCGGTATTGGATTTGAACTGAAGAAACTATTCCGCCGTAGAGGCTTGATGGCGATGCTGCGAGCTTACGGCTACGCCGGTGTGATTTGTGCCGGTCCGATGCTGTTGGGCGTACTCCTGCAGTTCGGTGTGCTGATGGTGAGCAGTTGGTGGCAGGTAGCACGCCCCGACCGTGATCTGCTCGTATGCATGATTACCTACACGCTGCTTGCTTCGTTGGTGTTGACGAGTTTTCTGTCGATGCCGGTCACCCGTTTTTTGGCGGATATGCTGTTTGATCATGATGAGAAGATGATTCTGCCGTCGTTCTGGGGTTCTACTGGCATCATGCTGGTAGTGGGCGCGGTGTTATACACGGTATTTCTGCTGTTTTCCGGTGCCACGTTGATGCAGGGAGCATTGTGTTTGTGGCTGTTTCTTGAAATGATCGTCAACTGGAATGCGATGAGCTATTTGACGGCCATCAAGGATTACAAAAGCATTCTGTATTCTTTCGCCGCTGCGGTGTTGGTGGCGTTCGTTACGTCATGCGTGTTGCTTGCGTTGACATGCCCGCCCGTGGAGTCGCTGTTGTTCGCAGTGGTGCTTGGCTATGGTGTGATGTTGGTGTGGGATGTGCTCTTGTTGCATCGGTATTTTCCGCAAAGTCGTAAGCATTCGTGGCTTTTTTTGCAGTGGGTCGATCAGTTTCTGCCGTTGGCATTGACCGGGTTGTTCACCACTATCGGCCTGTTCGCCCATTTGGTGATCACTTGGTGCGGACCTCTCGGCATCAAGGTGAAGGGTTTGTTTTATGGCGCGCCATATTACGATGTGCCCGCCATGCTTGCGTTTTTAACGATTCTGATCACCACGGTGAATTTTGTGGTGTCGGTGGAAGTGAATTTCTATCCGACATATCGTTCGTATTACAGTCTGCTCAACGATGGTGGCACGGTTAAAGACATTACCGTTGCCGAAAATGAAATGCTGGCTGTGCTCAATCGAGAATTGCATTACACGGCGTTGAAGCAATTGTTGGTGACCGCTGCCGTGATTTCGTTGGAAAAAACAGTGTTGAACGCGCTTCCTTTGGGCTTCAACGATGCGATGCATGGATATTTTCGTGTGCTATGCGTCGGATATGCGCTGTATGCGGTCGGCAATACCGTAATGCTGATCCTGCTGTACTTCACCGATTATTCCGGTGCGTTGACTGCATCGGCATTATTCGCCGGGTCGACGGTCATTTTCACGGTGATCGGACAGTTCTTCACTACTACACTGTTCGGCTTCGGTTTTCTGATGGGAGCGTCGCTGTTCGCTATTTATGCGACATTCCGGCTCGCCTCATACACCGACAATCTGCCATACCGAGTGCTGGGGCAGCAGCCGATTGTGGCACAGACGAAACGTGGACGTTTCACCGAACTGGGCATACTGCTTGAACACGGCGAACAACGAATCGATCAATCACTGCATCGCACGGAATATAAGAGGCACGTGCGGCGCGAGTGCGGGACGAACATTACAGAAGCGCACAATACAATCGGGGAGGAATCGTAAATCATGACATGGTGGAATCGACGCAACACAAAAGCTATTACCACGCTTGTCAAGCAAATAGCGGCATTGACGGCAATGCTGATGGTGCTTTCCTGCGCTGGGTGTGCGACTTCATCACCCAGCGATAATGAACAATCGCAATCATCGGATTCAACGCAGACGCATGAGCAAGTCAAGAAAAGCGCTGAACAAAGCATCGACGGCGCACACTTGCGCGACAACGAATCGTTATACAAGGTGTATGACGACAGCGGCGTGGAAACCATGTATCTGACGGTATCGCGCGGTAATTCGTCGGAAGGAACCGACCATAGCTGGAGTGAAATCAACCAGTATTCTGTTGATGACTATGCGGCAATGGGCGTTGGACGCTACAAGGTCAATGGTTTGCTGCAGGTCGGCGACGAACAGGGGCCGGTTTCCGGGGAGCTTGGTTTTGGCGAAAGCGCGCCGAACGCCACCGTGCAGGTACGTGGTCAGTCATCGAGCAAAAACGAGCAGAAGAACTACAAGATCGAGTTGAAAAGCGGCAAAGGCAAGTGGCGTGGACAGCGTACCATCGCATTGAACAAGCATATGGGTGAAGGTCTGCGTTTCCGCAACAAAATGGCGTACGACCTTATCAAAGGCATCGACCAGATGATGGGACTGCGCACACAATTCGTGCACTTGTACGTGAAAGACGAGACCAGCGGATCGGATTCCTTCGACGATTACGGTCTGTACACGCAGGTCGAACAGCTTAACAAAACCGCATTGCAAGCGCACGGACTTGATAAGAACGGCCAGCTGTACAAAGTCAATTATTTCGAATTCTATCGAGACGAAGACGTGATCAAACTCGCCGACGATCCCGACTACAATCAGACAAAATTCGAAGAAAAACTGGAAATCAAAGGCGACAACGACCATACCAAACTAATCGCCATGCTGGATGATCTCAATGATTATTCCGTGCCGATGAGCAAAATCCTCGGCAAATATTTCGATACCGAAAACATCGCATATTGGATGGCTTTCCAATTGTTGACCGGCAACACCGACACACAAAACCGTAATGTGTACCTGTATAGTCCTACGAATTCGGATACTTTTTACCTGCTTGACTGGGACAACGACGGTATGCTCATGCGCAAGGAATATGAGATCAGGCAACGTGCCGACGGCCAAAGCTGGGAAAACGGCATCAGCAACTATTGGGGCAACATACTGTTACGACGTTGCCTGCAGACCAAGTCGTTCCGCACCGCGCTCGATAAAGCCATCAACGACGAATACAAATACATGAGCGCCGGTCGCATCAATTCCATGGTGCGGCAGTATCGTTCCATCGTTGAGCCATACGTGCAGAAGATGCCCGACTCCATGCATGAGCCTCTGACGCCAAGCCAATATGACACGGTGGCAAACCAATTGCACAGCGAAATCGAGCGGAATTACCAGACGTACCAAACCGGATTCAACAAGCCCATGCCGTTCTATATCGGCAAGCCGACTCCCGCCAACGGCAAGCTTAAGCTCAACTGGGATGTGGCCTACGATTTCAACGATGAGGATCTGCGCTACACCGTCACCGTGTCCAAGGACTATGCTGGCAACGACGTAGTGTTCTCGCAAAGCGATGTCGTGCTGCCGGAAGCCGTGATAGATATGCCTGGCGAAGGCCAGTACTTTATCAAGGTGAGCGTTCGCAATGCGTCAGGCTACACGCAAGACGCGTTCGATCATTACATCACCGACGGCAACAAGATTTACGGCACCAAATGCTTCTATGTGAAAGCCGACGGCAGCATTGTGGAGGATGCCAATGCGCAGTGACGGTGGCAATCGCGGAACGTCGCTGCTGCAGCGCGTCAAACGTCGAGTCAGCGAAGAATTATCCGTTCCGCCGCGCACAGCCAAGGAACGGTTCCGTCATGAGCTCAAATATTTGATCTCATACGCGCAAAAAGCCGACTTGAATGTGCGTATGGCGCCGCTGCTTGGCCTTGACAAGCATGCGCGCAACGGTGGCTATATGATTCGCAGCCTGTATTTCGACGACTATTGGAACAGCGCATATCAGGAAAAAGTCGACGGTGTGCTGCTGCGTAAGAAATACCGTATTCGCATCTACGATTACAGCGATCGCGTGATCAAACTGGAACGTAAACGCAAAAGCGACAGTTGGATCTACAAGGAGGACGCACCGCTCACGCATGAGCAGTTCGACCGTATTCTTGCCGGCGATTATGAGTTTCTGCGCGATAGCGAACATCAGTTGTGCCGCGAATTCTATGTGGAATGCGTGTGCAATGTGATGCGCCCTCGCGTGATCGTCGATTATGAGCGCGAACCGTGGATTCTTGACGCCGGCACCGTACGCATTACCTTCGATATGAACGTGCGCGCAGCGGTCGGTGGATTCGATGTTTTCGACGCCACACTGCCGGTATTGCCGGTGCTTGAGCCGGGCAAGCTGGTGATGGAGGTCAAATTCACCGAATTTCTGCCGCAAGTTGTGCGCGATCTGTTGCCTGGCAAGGCGCAGGAGTTGACGTCGGCTTCGAAATACGTGCTCTGCTACGACAAAGCCTCGTATTTGCGGGGGTTCGACTACTGGCAGGAAGGCTGGAGCGTGCCGAGCCTGTAAAGCCGTCTGTAAAGCCAAGTCTGTAATCAGCTGACACTTCGGCTGGCATATTCCGAAACAACACACGTTACGAATCAGGGAAGCAAGAGAGAAAGAAAACATATGAGCGTTAATGACATGATCAAAAGATCGGTGCTGAAGTCCTTCAGCCAATACAATATGCCCAAAGTGGCGTTGTCGTTGCTGGTGGCATTGATCGTTGGCATCGTTATTTATTACGTGTACCGCCGTTTCTATACGGGTGTGGTGTATTCGCGTAGTTTTGCGGTCACGTTGGTGGGTATGTGCGTGCTTACCTGCATGGTTACGCTGGCCATCAGTACGAATATTGTGATTTCGCTTGGTATGGTCGGTGCATTGTCGATTGTGCGTTACCGTACTGCAGTCAAGGATCCGATGGATTTGCTGTATTTGTTCTGGTCAATCACGTCGGGTATTGCGGCGGGTGCCGGCATGTATGTGCTGGTGATTGTTGCCGGATTGGTGATGATCGGTATGTTGGCGCTGTTCTACTCGCATCAAGACAAGGGTCGCGTATACATTGCGGTGATCCACTACGTGGGCGATATGGTTGGCGATGAGATCACGCGTGCGTTCGGGCGTACCAAATTCTTCGTCAAATCCAAAACCATGCGTGGCGAACGCACGGAAATGGCGGTTGAAGTATTCTGTGATGATAAGGACATGACGTTCGCGGAACGCGTTCGCGCCATTGAGGGTGTCGAAGACGTGACGCTGATACAGTACAACGGTGAGTATCATAGGTAATCAATTCGATGTTGCCGCAGGCGCGCGGCTGGAATCCACGGGCAGGGCGCCCAGCAACGACGAAATCGTACCCAGATTCTCTCTTGACGACATCAACCAGGCGTTTGACAACAACGAATTCTGCTTCTACCTGCAACCCAAATGCAATGCTGAAACCGGCGCAATCGTGGGTGCGGAGGCGTTGGTGCGTTGGAATCATCCGGAATATGGCTTGGTGTCTCCCGGCAAATTCATTCCTCTGCTTGAACGTGAGTCAATGGTCACGCGGCTCGATTTGTTCATCTGGCGTTCCGTGTGTGAAATGCTGTCGCGTTGGGATGGGGAGGGGCGCAATCTGGTGCCGGTGTCCGTCAACGTGTCGATGAAGGATATCGAGGCGATCGATGTGGCGCGAGTGCTTGGCGACCTGCTCGATCGGTTCAGCATCGATGCTCGCCTGCTGCAGGTGGAGATCACAGAAAGTGCGATCGCGCAGAACATGGATGTGGTCGAAGAGACCATTCGGGACCTGCATGCGCGAGGTATTGCCGTGCTGATGGACGATTTTGGGTCGGCGTATTCGTCACTCAACATGTTGAAGGACATCAACGTCGATGCCATCAAACTCGACATGAAATTCGTTGACCTGAATGCTGACAATGCGGCGAAAGGTTTGAAAATCATCGAATCCGTGATCGACATGGCCTACCAGCTGAGACTGTCGATCATTGCGGAGGGTGCGCAGACCGCCGAACAGGTGAGCAGGCTGCGTGAGCTGGGATGCATGTACATCCAAGGATATTATTTCTACCGTCCGCTCACTGTGGGAAAGATGGAGGATTTGCTGGAACACCGCCCGGATGGCCGGCATTTCTGGAATATCTCCAAAGATCTGATGCATCGCGACTACCGCATGTCGACGAACGGCCGCAGCATGCTCGAATCGTCGTCATTGTCGGCGCATATTTTTGAAATCCTTAACAAGGGCGTTGCGGAACTGTCCCGACTGAATCTCATCACGGGAGAATATCGCACCATCAAACGCGATCCGAAACTTCCAGACGTGTATGCGGATGATTTTCATGATTACTGCCATGCATTGGTTTCAAAACGAATCATTCATCCAGATGATGCCGGAGAATTCCTGAAATACACGCGATTGTCTGATTTGCGCGACCGACTATTCAGTAAGAAAAAATCGGAATTCACGTATTTTAGAAGCGAGGTCGAGGCGAAAACCAGTGTGATCGCATTCGGTATGCTGGTGCCCCCTGATTGCAGTGAGGCCAATCCGTGGGCCGTGGTGCTGATTGGAATCGACATGTCGTTCGACCTAATCGCCAAGAACATGAAGGAAACCTATTGGCAGGATTCCTTGACGGGATTGCTCAACCGCAATGCATACGACAGCGATGTGGAGCAGCTGCGGAGCGCCGACATTGGGGCGGTGGTGTGCGTGTATGCGGATATGATCGGCCTGCACGAGGTGAACAACCATCTCGGGCATAAGCAGGGCGACAGAATGTTGTGTGAGTTCGCGGACACGGCGCGCGCGTTCTTCGGCGATGACCGGTTGTATCGCATCGGCGGCGACGAATTCGTGATGATCAGTTCCGCACATACGGAAGCGCAGACACGCAAGCAGCTGAACTACATGCGTGAGCGCTTGCATACGCAAGGCTGCGAGATATCGGTGGGCGTAGCGTCGAGCGAGTCGACTTCCGATTTGCCGAAAACCATCGAACAGGCCGAAAACGAGATGCGCCGCGAAAAGAAGGAATACTACGTGCGCGGTGGCAGCAAACGCCAGTTGCGCGGGCTCAACGAAAAACTTGAGAGCATTCTGGTGCGTAATCAGGATATGGAAGCGTTGCTGCGGCATTTGAATGGACGCTATTCATTCGCATGCATGGTGAATCTGCGTACTGAATCACAGCGTGCGATCATGGTGCCCGATTATTTCCAGAAGATGCTTGATGCGCATGACGGTTCGTTCAAAGGCGCGCTGCATGACTATTGTGAACGGTTGGTGGCGCCGTTCTGCAAAGACAGTTTCTCTCTGCTTATGGATTACGACTTCATTCATGCCCGTATCGAGTCCGCCGGCGTGTTGCAGTACGGGTACACGCGGAACGACGGTGAGAAGTTCCTGTTGACGATTTTCGCTGATCGACGTTCCAAAGACGAGACCATGTGGGTGTTCGCCAAGAAAGATTTGCCGCAGGTCGAGCTGGAATTATTCGAGTCATAAGGCCGTATTGTCTGGTTTTATGCGTTTTTGTGTGATGCGTTCGCATATTTTGTGAGAACGCTCACAGAAAAGGTTGTGTCGATTTCCAGCCGAATCACAAAATGGGGTCTATGATGAGAATCGTTGGTCATGGCAACGGTTGCTATGACACGGCGAACAAGCACAGTCGCTTAAAGGAGACATCTATGGTCTATCGCATGATTTTCAACCAGACTGCATACTTCGGTCGCGGCGCCATCAAGGAGATTCCGGGCGTTGCCAAGTCCCATGGCTTCACCAAGGCGTTCATCGTCACCGATCCGGTACTGCTGGAAACCGGCACCGTCAAGAAGGTCACCGATGTGCTTGATGAGGCAGGCATGCCGTACGAGGTCTTCGACAACGTCAAGCCGAACCCGCCGGTCGAATGCATTCAGGATGGCGTTGCCAAGTTCGCCGCATCCGGTGCTGATTTCCTGATCGGTCTGGGCGGCGGCTCCCCGCAAGACACCTGCAAGGGCATCGGCATCATCACCGCCAACCCGGAGTTTGCCGATGTGCTCTCCCTGGAAGGCGTTGCCGACACCAAGAACCCGTCCGTGCCGATCTTCGGCGTGCCGACCACCGCAGGCACCGCTTCGGAAACCACCATCAACTATGTGGTCACCGATACCGCCAACAAGCGTAAGTTCGTGGCCGTGGACCCGCACGACATTCCGATCGTCGCATTCGTCGACCCGGATCTGACCGATTCCATGCCGCGTGGCCTCAAGGTTGCTACCGGACTCGACGCCCTGACCCACGCCATTGAAGGTTACATCACTCCGGGTGCCTGGAGCCTGTCCGACTGCCTGTCCATGCAGACCATCCGTATGATCGCCAAGAATCTCGCCAAGAGCGCAGACGGCGACATTCCGGCAGGCGAGCAGATGGCATACGCCTCCTACATCACCGGTATGGCCTACTCCAACGTCGGCCTCGGCCTGGTGCATGGCATGGCCCACCCGCTGGGTGGCCGTCTCGGCGTGGCCCACGGCGTTGCCAACGGCATTCTGCTGGCCCCGGTCATGGAATACAACAAGGACTACACCGGTGAGAAGTACCGTGACATCGCTGACGCCTTCGGCATCGCGGACGCCTACACCGGCGATATCGAAACCGTGCGCGAAGAGGCCGTCCAAGCTGTGCATAAGCTCACCGTGGACCTGAAGAACCCGACCACGATCTCCGAGGTCGGCGCCACCGAAGCCGATCTGGAGCCGCTGGCCCATGATGCCTTCCACGATGTGTGCACGCCGGGCAACCCCCGTCAGGCCACGCAGGAGGATATCCTCGCCATCTATAAGAGCCTGATGTAATGCGAAAGCTTCCACGAATCGGCAATCGCATGCAGTGAATCTGCAGTGAAAACCAATCGTGAGGGCACATCATTATAAGCATGAAAAACGTGGTGCGAATCTTCGAAAGATATTCGCACCACGTTTTTGCATATCTGTATGTAAATCGCAGATCAATCGCAATAATAATTCGTGATTGTCAATTGCGATTGCGTGAAATTATTCGTGCTTTTCGCTCCACTCCTCATCGGTGGGAGTGTCGTCATACCATTCACGGCCTTCCTGCTCGGCCAATTCCATCTGCTCGTTGATCCACGCAGCCTCCGCAGGATTGATGTCGGCAGTGTCAAGCACCTTCTGCCATACCGGATACAGCAAATGCATCACCGGATACAGCGCGGTGAGCAGAATCTCCGGCTTATGCCTGCGCGAATGCTGCGGATGCGCGTCGAACGTGTTCTTGAAACGACGCATGTAATTGTTGAACGACGTGAGCGACGTGTCCATACGGCGGGCGCTGATGCCGGCGATCATGCGTGGGCAGTACACGGTTTTTAGATCCTTGCCCAGCAGATGCAGCGAAATATCAATATCCTCATGCATCACATCGGCCTTGTCGCGGCACACCTCGTCGCAAATTTCACGCCAAGCTGAAGCGCGGACCGCCATATTCGAACCAAACAGCAACGGCTGGCCGCCATCGGCCTTGTAAATGCGTTTGCGTGTGGAATTATCCCCACGCAAACCAAAATGGCGGCTCGGTAGGTCGTAATACATAACCGGACCAGTGGCACCCATGGCCTCCGGATCCTCAGTGAAAATGCCGGACACCACTTCGACCCAATCCGGGCGAATCATGCAATCAGCGTCGAAACGGCCAAGAATATCGCCGGTGGCGTGGTTCAAACCATAATCTCGCGTCGGAATCAATCCCTGCTCCTCATCCTGATGCAGCAGACGGACGGGTGCTTCCGGGTGGTCTTTGATGAACTGCTCCACCATAGCCACCGTCGAATCGGTGGAACGATTATCGACAACGATCACTTCATGGGGCATCACGGTCTGCCTAGTGGCATTCAGCAGGCAATCGTTGATACGCTCCTCTTCATTCCAAGCGGGGATGACAATTGAAACGTTCAGCATAACTACCACAATAGCTCAGCCTGTACACGACGCCTATCGCTACAATGGGAAGCCATGAGCGAAAGCGAACAGCGATTGAACAATACGCAGAGCGAAAACGGTGCGAACACCAGCGAGCAACGCTGGGATCTCGGCACCCTGTTTCCAGCCAAAGGAGATCCACGAAAACCGCCGGAATGGCTGGGGCGTGCGCTGCTATACGTCGCCATAGCCATTGTGGTGTTTACTTTCTGCTGGCGCAGTTGGGGCAAAATCGAATACCTGGTGATCGACATCATCGTCTCGCTGTTCATCGCGCTCGCGGTGGAGCCTGTGGTGGTGCCGCTGGTCAAGCATGGCTGGAAACGTTCGTTCGCGTCGCTGTTCTCGCTGCTGATGCTGGCCGTGATTCTCGGCGTGCTGTTCACACTGTTCGGCAACCTGTTCGTGCAGCAGATGATCGCATTGGTGAACGGTCTGCCCGACCTGTACGAGCAGATGTGCCAGTTCGCCAGTCAATACGCGGATTTCCAACTTCCTGAGATCAATAATCTCGGCAATGAGATTCTGAAGAACATTCAAACATCGTGGGTCACCGATTTCGCGGGTACCGCGCTGAATACGGTGTCGGGATTGTTCTCGTTCCTGATCAACCTCATGACGATAATCATGACCACGTATTACATTTCAGCGGCTGGTCCGAAACTGCGTCGTGCCGCATGCCAGTGGATGGCTCCGGCAGCTCAGCGGCGATTCCTGTTCGTATGGACGGTGAGCCAGAGCCAGATCTCGTCGTTCCTGTTCTCCCGTGCCATTCTCGCGTTGCTGAACGCGTTCTTCACCGGAATCTGTCTGATGTTGCTGCATGTGCCCTATTGGATGCCATTGGCGCTGTTCTGCGGTATGGTTTCGCAGTTCATTCCCATGTTGGGTACGTATATTGGCGGCGCGTTGCCGGTGCTGTTCGCATGGGGCAGCTGCGGATTGTGGCAGGCTGTGGTGGTGTTGGTGTTCATTTGCGTGTACCAGCAGATTGAGAATCTGATTTTCGCGCCGAAGATCTCCCAGCGCACCATGGATGTGAACGATGCCGTGGCGTTCCTCGCGGTGCTGGCGTTCACCTCGCTGTTCGGCGCGTTGGGTGCGTTCCTCGCATTGCCGGTGGTCGCGTCCGTGCAGACGATTTTCCGCACCTATACGAAGCGGTACGAGCTGGTCGATTCCCCGCTGATGGACGATCCGGTGCCTGAAAAGAAGTCGAAGCTGGTGGAAGGCGCCGAAGTGATCAGCGAGCATCTGCACAGTATGCCTCGCGCGGTGCAGGGATCCAGTGCGCATGTGCCTATTTCCGACGAAGTGCGGCAGTTGCAGGAGCAGGCGTACAATATCACCCGTTCCGAGGAATCGCTGGAATCGGACGAAACCGTCGCCATTCCGAAGCATGTGTTGGGCAAAACGAGCAAAACGGAACGCAAGCCATTGCGGGGTCTTGAGAGCGAAAACGCATCGCAGGAATCCAACGAAAATCCGGAATCCGGCAATGAACGGAAGAACGGTGAATCGCGGGAAACTGGAGGAAGCGCGAAAAACGTGGATGACAATCCAAGAAGTAGGTGGCGTTAATGGTACTGCTGAGTGTACTTGACATTCTGTTGGTCATCGTCGGCGGCGCAGGTGTGGTCTATCAGGCGGTGTGCATTCTCATCTCCCTGTTCACCAAGCCGATCAAATTTCCCGACGCACCGATGAACAAGCATTACGCGGTGCTGATTTCCGCACGAAACGAGGCGAAAGTCATTGGCAACCTCATTACTTGCATCCAAACGCAGACGTACCCGAGCGAGCTGATCGACATTTGGCTCGTCGCCGACAACTGCACCGACAATACTGCCGAAGTGGCGCGCAACATGGGCTGCCATGTGATCGAACGCTTCAACAAGGAACTTGTGGGCAAGGGCTACGCATTGACGTATCTGCTTGACCGGATGAACGAATCCGGCGCATCCGACCCGTACGACGCGTTCTTCGTGTTCGATGCCGACAACAAGCTCGACAAGCATTACGTCGAAGAGATGAACAAGGCGTTCCAGTCGGGTTTCAAGATTCTCACCAGCTACCGCAATTCCGTGAATTTGTCCGACAATTGGGTCTCTTCCGGTTCCGCATTGTGGTTCATCCGTGAATCTCGATTCCTGTCGGCCTCGCGCATGTGGCTCGGCAACAGCTGTCATGTAGGGGGTACGGGTTTCATGTTCTCGCAGGAGATCATGCGTCGCAATAACGGTTGGAAATTCCACCTTTTGACTGAGGATTTGGAATTCACCATGGATTCCGTGCTGCACGGCGACCGCATCGGCTACTGCGGTACCGCGATTCTGTATGACGAGCAGCCTGTCACCTTCGCGCAGAGCTGGCGTCAGCGTTTGCGTTGGAGCAAGGGCTTCCTGCAAGTGTTCCGTTATTACGGGCCGGACTTGATCAAACGCGCCATCAGGGAACGCGATTTCTCCGCCGTTGATTTCACACTGTTGTTGTGTCCGTTCACGGTGATCGGTATCATGCGCGTTCTGCTGGGACTGTTGTTCGCGACCTGCGGATTCGTGACATGGCAGAGCCAGTTGAGCTCGTTGACCAGTTGGACGTCCGGCATTGTGACGTCGGTGATCGGCATGATGGCGTTGGCCGCGTTGACGATCATTGTGGAACGCGATCAGATCGGCGCCACCAACAAGGAACTGTTCGCGTATGTGCTGAGCTTCCCGATCTACATGTTCAGTTATGTGCCGATCTCGTTCCAGGCGATGTTCGCCAAGTCGGAATGGAAGCCAATCGAGCATAAGGGATGACGTTCGTTCGCAGGCTTGCGTGTTTCCTGCTTTTTCGTTTTCATTTCGTTTTTTCATTTCGATTTCCGCTTATGACTGGAGTGTTGTTGTTCCATGGATGATTCGGCTGAATACCGGCATGTGAAACGCCGCCGATACATTACGGTGGCGCTTTCCGTGGCACTCACCACGGTATTGTGCGTCGGCTATGTCGTGGCCGACATTTTCGACAAGCTGCCGGGCGTTCTTACCCTGCAGGAAGTCGAACGCATCACCGCCAAGACGCCGGGCAACGCCGTTCCTGCGGCAACGGTGGTCGAAGGGCTTGACGCTTCGAAGACCGTGGATGAAGCTGCAGCGAAGGCGCTGATCAGCCAATTCGAAACGGCCGCCTCCGATTTCGGTGGCGAATATGGCATCGCCATCGCCGATGCGGCTGGCAATGTGGTGGCCGAGCATGATCTCGACAAGTCGTATACGCCGGCATCCACCATGAAAACGTTGACGGCATATGCTGCGGCGACCACGCTCGACATGGGTAAGACGTTGGACACGCAGACCTATCTGGAACAGCGTGAGGACGGCACCGCGCGATTGGTGCTCAAAGGCAATGGCGACATGCTGCTCGGTGCCGGTGCATCCGATTCGGAACATATCAATGGGCGTGCCGGACTGGGAACGCTTGCCGCGAACACGGCTCAGGCGTTGCGCCAGCGGGACATCGCCTCCGTGACGCTTGTCTACGATGATTCCCTGTTCGGTAGCGACCGTTGGCCAAGCGGCATCGCAGAACTAGACTCGGACCACGTGTACTACGCGCCGACCGCGTCCATGGCGGTGGATGGCGGGCGCAACTGGAACGGTGCCAATCCCGCGGATCCCGATGTGTTCAGCGCATACCCCGCTTTGAGTACGCAGCCTGCCCGCGAGGCCGCGCAGGTGTTCGCGCAGCGTTTGGCTGAACAGGGCATTGCCGTGAATTCTTCCGTGGAACAGGGAACGGTTCCCGAAGGCACCAGTCCCATCGCGGCCGTGCATTCCGCATCGCTGAATGAGATCATGGCGTTCATGCTTCGGCATTCCGACAATTCTCTGGCTGAGGAATTCGGCAGATTGCTGGCTTTGCATATCGGTGCCAATAATTCGCCGGCCGGCGCGGTTCAATCGGTCGAACAGGTGCTGACTCAGCGGGGAATCTCCACCAATGGCCTCACCATGCTCAACTGTTCAGGGCTGTCTGATGATTCCAAACTCACCGCGCATACCTTGCTCGACGTGCAGCAGCGTAATCTGACGGCCGGCGCCGGTGCCGCCGCTGCCGAAGGATTGTCGGTCGTGGGTTTTGTGGGTACCGCTGCGAATCGTTTGAACGATGCCGACGAAGCTGGTCTCATCCGTGTTAAAACCGGCAGTTTAGGGGAAGTGACCTCAATGACCGGCAATGTGTCGCGTTATAAGGGGGGTGCGTTGAGCTTTGCCGTGATCGTCAACAATCCCGATGATTTCGAAGCTGCGAAATCCGCTATCGACGCATTCGTGGCCGCACTGCCGAAGCTGTGATGCCATGGTGTATTCGTCTCGTTTGCGTAAGGGTATTGGTGAGTTGCGGGCCGCTCTGGAATCGGCAGGATTTGGATTGCAGGATGCCCGATTCGCCCGTCATGGCGAGCACGCGCCAGATGCGGACGCTCCTCTAATCATGGTGGCCTGTTCCGGTGGGCGCGATTCGATGGCGTTGGCTGCGGTTTCGGCGAAAACATGTGCTTCATTGGGATTGCGATGCGGGGCGATTATCATCGACCACCAGTTGCAGCAAAGCTCTGCCGAGGTTGCGCAGGCAACCGCCGATCGTTGCGTTGCGTTGGGTCTTGACCCAGTTCATGTTCGTGCGATTGACGTGCCCGACTCCCGCGGCATCGGCATTGAAGCTGCGGCGCGTGAAGCACGCTATCATGCGATTGTCGACGCATGCTCCGACGCTTCGGCCGTGCTTCTGGCTCATACGAAAAACGATCAGGCGGAAACCGTTATCATCGGTTTGTTACGTTCCGCTGGCCTTGATGCGGTTTGCGGTATGAACGGTTCCTTCATGCGAGACGGGGTGCGTTTTCTACGCCCGTGGCTGAATGTTACACGCGAAGAAACCACAGGCATCTGCGAGGATTTACGGCTTGCCTGGTGGGACGATCCCACAAATGGGCCGGATGTAGGGAATTCGGATGGAAACGAGCCTCTTCCCGCGAACTATCCGTTGCGATCCCGCGTACGGCACGATCTCATGCCATATCTTGAATCATTTGCGGGAAGCGACGTCGTATCGAGACTTTCGCTTGGAGCGAGGCTTGCCGAAGCCGACCGCACATATCTTGACGGCGTGACGCAACGTGTATCGGAACAAGCCGTAACCGTGAACGACGGCGATATAATCATCGACGTGCGTGCGCTGCAATCGCAAGACATTGCCATCAGAAGACGGGTGATTGTGCGCTCGCTTGCAGAAGCCGGCATTTCGTGCATGGCACGGCAGGTTGAAGGGATCGACAGGCTGATATGCGACTGGCATGGTCAGCAAGGTGTGAATCTTCCCAGCGGATATTCAGCATATCGCCAGAAACACGTCATTCGCGTGTGCCAAGATGGTGGGCATGCGAATCGCTGACGTACAAGAAGACATTGATCACGAGCTGATCTGTAAAGAAGAAATTGCCGACATCATCAACCGTGCCGCGGCTCAGGCCAGTGAAGACTACCGTGGCAAGAATCCGCTGCTGGTCTGCGTGCTCAAAGGCGCGGTGAATACGCTGGCAGCGTTTTCGCAGGCCATGAGCATCCACGCGGAGATGGATTTCATGAGCCTGTCAAGCTATGGCTCCGGCACTCAATCGAGCGGCAAGATCACCGTGCGACAGGATTTGTCCACCGATGTTCGCGGTCGTCACGTGCTCATTGTAGAAGACATCATCGATTCGGGCATCACGTTGGCGTGGCTCGTCGATGAGCTCAAGCGCCGCGGTGTCGCTTCTGTGGAGGTTTTTGCGCTGTTGGAAAAGCCGGCGCGCCGTAAGGTGGATGTTTCTGTGAAATATAAGGGACGTGAGATTCCCGATGAATTCGTGGTCGGTTTCGGCTTGGATTATGACGAGCGATACCGCAATCTTGATTCGATCGCGGTGCTGAAGCCGGAAGTCTATGAAGGAGGTCAGGCATGAGTTTTCCTGGTCCGGGCCAGTCGCCGAACAACAACGGCGGCGGCAATAACCCGTTCACCAATCCGTTTGGACGCAACAATAACGCCGGCAATGGCAACGATTCCAACGGCAAGGGTGACAAGTCCAACGGCAACGGATCCAATGGCGGTCCGCGTCCGTTCTGGCAGTCCCCATGGCTGTGGGTTGTGGTTGTGGCATTGCTTGCCGTGACCATGTTCCAGATTTTCGCCGGAACCGGTTCCCAGACCATTGACACCAAGGATGGTCTGCAGATCCTCAACGGCAACAATGTTGAATACGCGCAGATCGTAGACAACACCCAGCAGGTCAAGCTCAAGCTTAAGAGCGACTACTCCGCTACCGACCCTGATACCGGGCGTATGAAGAACTACGGCAAAAACGTGCAGTTCTACTACACGTACGCGCAGTCCGCAACCGTGGTCAAGGCCGTGCAGAAGGCTGATCCGGTCAAGGGCTGGACGGCGACCATGCAGCAGAGCAGCATTTGGACTTATCTGCTTACCTCGCTACTGCCGTTCCTCATTATCTTTGGTCTGTTCTGGTTCATGATGAGCCGTATGGGCGGTGCCGGCGGTATGTTCGGTATGGGCGGCAAGAAGAACAGCGGCAAGCTGCTCGAAGGCCAGACCCCGACCACCAAGTTCGCCGACGTGGCCGGCGAAGAGGCTGCCGTACAGGAAGTCGAAGAAATCAAGGACTTCCTGAAGGATCCATCTCGTTACAAGGCTTTGGGCGCCCGTATTCCGCGTGGCGTGCTGTTGTATGGTCCTCCAGGTACCGGTAAGACGCTGCTGGCACGAGCCATCGCAGGCGAGGCCGGCGTGCCCTTCTATTCCATGGCAGGCTCCGACTTCGTGGAAATGTTCGTGGGCCTTGGCGCATCCCGTGTGCGCGACCTGTTCGATGAGGCCAAGAAGAACGCTCCGGCCATCATCTTCATCGATGAGATCGATGCCGTCGGTCGTAAGCGTGGCGGTTCCGGTATGAGCGGCGGCCACGATGAACGTGAGCAGACACTGAACCAGCTGCTAGTTGAGATGGACGGCTTCAATAACGACACCAATCTGATCATCATCGCCGCGACCAACCGCCCCGACGTGCTTGATCCGGCACTGCTTCGCCCGGGCCGTTTCGACCGTCAGGTGGCCGTCGAAGCGCCTGATTTGGAAGGCCGCGAGGCTATTTTGAAGGTGCATGCCAAAGGCAAGCCGTTCGTGCCTGACGTCGATCTGCATATGATTGCCGTGCGTACGCCGGGCTTCACCGGCGCCGATCTGGCCAATGTGCTGAACGAAGCTGCATTGTTGTGCGCCCGCGCCGGTGCGCAGCTGATCGACAATCGTGCCATCGATGAGGCCATCGACCGCGTGCAGGCGGGCCCGAAGCGCCGTTCCAAGGGCATGGCGCTCGACGAACTGCGCAACACCGCATACCACGAGGGTGGTCACGCGCTGGTGGCAGCCGCCATGAACGATACCGATCCGGTCACCAAGGTCACCATTCTGCCGCGTGGCCGTGCGCTTGGCTACACCGCGGTAATGCCTACTGAAGATCGTTATTCCATGTCGCGCAATCAGCTGCTCGACCAGATGGCGTACGCTATGGGCGGTCGTACCGCGGAAGAGGTCGTGTTCCACGATCCGACCACCGGTGCTTCCAACGACATCGAAAAGGCGACGAACATCGCACGTCAGATGGTGCTTGACTACGGTTTCTCCGACAAGCTGGGTGCCATCAAGTGGTCTGATGACGAGCAGAGCGACCTTGGATCGCTGAACCACAAGTATTCCGCACGCACCGCCGAAATCATCGACGAGGAAGTGCTCAAACTGGTGGAAACCGCGCATACCGAAGCGTGGAACGTCATCAATGAGAATCGTGAGATTCTTGACGAGCTTGTACGTCAGCTGCTCGTCAAGGAAACACTCAACGAAAAGGAGCTCGCGGAAATCTTCGCTAATGTCAAGAAGGCGCCGAAGCGTGAAGTGTGGCTGAGTGACAGCAAGCGCCCGGATTCCGACATTCCGCCGGTTCCGATTCCCGAATCCCTGAAGAAAAGCGCAGGATTGACCAACTGATGAGCGATACCGAAGAATTCGATACCCTCTTCGACGACAAGGCCCGTGCCGCCCATGCGGCCGGGCCTGTCGGCTATGACGAGGAAGGCGTGCGCCAGGCAGTACGCCTGTTTTTAAAATCCATTGGCGAAGATCCGGACCGTGAAGGCCTGCTCGACACCCCAGACCGTATCGGGCGTGCCTGCAAGGAGCTGTTCGCAGGCCTTGGCCACGGCCCCGAGGAAGTACTGAAAACCAAGTTCAAAGTCGATACCGACGAAATGGTGCTGGTACGCGATATTGAACTTTTCTCGGTATGCGAACACCACCTGCTGCCGTTCCATGGCGTGGCCCATGTCGGCTATATTCCGTCAAACGGCCAAGTGGCGGGCTTAAGCAAGCTTGCACGACTGGTGGAACTGTACGCCCGACGTCCGCAAGTGCAGGAACGCCTCACCCAACAGGTGGCCGACGCGCTGATGGAAGGCATCGAAGCACGTGGCGTGATCGTGGTCACCGAATGCGACCACATGTGCATGGCCATGCGTGGCGTGAAGAAGGCGCAATCGCGCACGGTCACGTCGGCGGTACGCGGTTGCATGCGAGACGCGACGACGCGAGCCGAAGCCATGAGCCTGATCCTGTCGCAGCATTCGTGATCGATGCGGCTGCAGCAAGCCGAATCGTAAATAACAATAACCGGACATAGGAGGGGAAACCGGATGACCATTGATATGAAAGCGATTCATGATAGTGACCGTACGCTGGTGATGGGCGTGCTCAACATTACGGAGGATTCGTTCTCCGATGGAGGGCTGTGGCTCGATCCTGCGAATGCGAAAGCGCACGGCGAGGCGATGATGAAGGATGGGGCTGACATCATCGACATCGGCGCCGAATCCACTCGCCCCGGAGTCCCCGGAGCCAAACGCGTCAGTGAGGAAGATGAGCAAACCCGCGTGCTAGGTGCCGTGGATGCGTTGATTCCGGAAGGTGCGGTGCTGTCAATCGACACCAAACGCGCATCGGTGGCTCGCATGGCGTTGGAGCATGGTGCGCAAATCATCAACGACGTGTCCGGCGGTCGGCTGGACCGCGAAGTGCCCCATGTGGTGGCCGAGCATTCGGAAAGCCTTTATATTGTGCAGCATTGGCGCGGCTGGCTTGCCGGTTCCGCAGGCGACGTGCCTGACGCTGATACGTCCGTGTACGCCAATGGCGTGGTGGATGACGTGTATGACGAACTCATGAAGCAGGTCGACGACGTGCTTCAGGCAGGCGTCTCACCGTCACAAATCATCATCGATCCGGGTCTTGGATTCTCCAAACCGAGCGTCGAGCATAACTTCCCGCTGATGACGGCATTGGAGAGGTTCAATGCTACCGGGTATCCGGTGCTGATTGGAGCCTCGCGTAAACGATTCGTCGGCGCGGCGCTTGCCGATGCTGGTATTGACAAGCCAAACATGGATAGCAAAGACAATGCGACCGCCGCCATCAGCGCCCTATGTGCCGAACATGGAGCGTGGGCCGTGCGCGTGCATGACGTGAAGAAAAGCCGCGATGCGGTGGCGATCGGCAACGCATGGCGTGCCTTCGCTAACGACTGATACGCGCCCGACAGCGCAGATATCACAACGCCGTAAACCACTGGAACTCTTAGGATATGCAAAGAAAGGCTGGCATGGATCAGATTCGATTGACTGGCGTTCGCGCGGTCGGCAAACACGGAGTGCTTGATTTCGAACATGAGCGTGCGCAAACGTTTGTCGTCGACGCCACGTTGTTTCTTGATCTCGCGCCAGCCGGGCATTCCGACGACCTGCGGGACACCGTCGATTACGGTGCTATCGCCAAAGGAATAGTCGCCATCATCGAAGGCGAGCATGTCGATCTCATTGAAAAACTGGCGGATCGCATCGCCAATATGATTCTTGAATATCCTGCCGTGGCACAAACGCAAGTGACCGTGCATAAGCCGAGTGCGCCAATCGTAGTGCCATTCGACGACGTGAGCGTAACCGTGGAACGTTCTCGTGAAACAATTTCGGCTGCATCGCAAGTGCATCATGCCATCATTGCCATGGGTGGCAATCAGGGCGATGTAGTGGCCACCTTGCGTGACGCGGTGCGTTCGATCGACGGACTGACGTCCACTCAGGTTACGGGCATTTCGCCGCTGTACCGTACCGATGCGTGGGGCATGCCCGATGGTACCCCCGACTTTTACAATGCGGTTGTTTCCGTGACCACCAAGCTATCGGCAATGGAGCTGTTGCGAGGATTGCAGCGCATCGAAGCCGAACATGGTCGAGTGCGTACCGACCATTGGACCTCACGCACACTTGATCTGGACATCATCGATTTTGACGGTCAGAGCAGCGACGATCCGGACCTGACGCTGCCTCACCCCCGTGCATGGCAGCGTGCGTTTGTGTTGGGGCCGTGGCTGGCACTCGAGCCGGACGCTGAATTGTCGGGTGAACATGCCGGTTCCGTGGCCCAGCTATTGCACGAGGCATCCGACCGCGACCATATCGACGAAATCGCTGATGATTGGATGGTGGGAAGTCCGACCGGCTACGGTATCGACGACCTTGCCTGCGATGCCAATAATGCGGGCGATGCGGATGATATGGACGAAGCGTATGGTGCGATCGATTCCAGCGATCTGCCGGAAGGAACCGCCGCAGCCAAAGCGGCGGCACTTGCTTCTGCACAGCCAGAACCCACATCGAAACGTGCGGTGATCTCACTCGACAGCCCAGCAACCGATGCCGAACAGCAGTTCCGCATGGCCATCGTCACGTTGGACGGCATTCCCGGCAACCAAGTCGAGGGCATCTCACCCCTCTACCATGTGAGCCAACTCGACGGACTCCCCGACAAAATGGCTGCGGTAATCCAGATTTCCACGCGCATGGGCGCCCATGATCTGATCGAAGCATTAGGCAATGTGGAAGCTTCCATTGGCGAAGACCTTGATCTCGACCTGATCGACATGGAAGGCGTGGAATGCGATGAACCCGACTGCAAGGTGCCGTGGCCCACCGCACGCAATCATGCCGCAGTGCTTGCGCCATGGCTCGACATGGATCCCGATGCGCGACTGGGTAAGGATCCGGTATCATTCCTGCTAGCCATGGCCCCCGATGCCGCGCAGGTGGGACTGCTGACTGACAATTGGATTATCGGAGGTACGCTATGAAAGCGCGCAGAACCCCTTGGTGGTGCTACGTTCTCGCTGCCGCATTAGGATTGCTTGCCGGAATAGGATTGGCGAAATATGGCGAGATTTCAGGTTTTCCATTGGTCGGCGCTCCATGGATTGTGCCCGTGGTGTTGGCGATTCTGGGATTCGTCGTGCTTTATATGGCATTGCAGATCCACAAATACACCACCACAGATCCCGAAAAACGCGCGCAGCTGAAACCTTTGGACCCGCAGAAGGCGTTCGCCACACTGGTGTCGTGCAAAGCGTTGGGCGTGGCAGGAGCGTCGTTAGCCGGCTGGTATGGTGGGCAGCTCATCATGAGCCTGCCGCATGGTGAGGCAGCGTTCTACAGCCAAGCCATCCTCGAATGCGCGATCGCGGCAATCGTATGCATAATCGATATGATCATTGGCATTGTGGGGGAGTGGCTGTGCCAAATCCCACCAATCGACGGCCCGGAAAGTCCGAAAATGAAAACGGCCACGCAACGCAATCGTTACGCGGCCGCGGCTACCAAATCAGCGACACAATCGAAAGTCTGATTGCCTCACTTCTTCAGATCCTCTTCGGGAACGCGAAGCATCACCTCCTGTGTCATGCAGGCAACAAGCTCACCATCCTGCGTATACACCTTCGCCTGACCCAAGCCACGGCCGTGAGCTGCAGTAGGCGTATCCTGCACATACAAATGCCACTGAGTGATATCAATATCGCGATACCACCACATCGAATGATCGATCGAAGCGAACGAAATACCAGGCGTGGCAATACTCAACCCAGCGCGACGTAACACCGGCTCCAACATCACCTGATCGCAGCCCATCGCCAACATCGCACGATGCATAACCTGCGGAACATCAACCGTGCCGTCAGCCTTCATCCACACCATCTGTTTACCGGAATCATTGCTGGCGCTCTTCTTATCGGCACCCAACATAATCGTGCGCGTCACATGACGAATGTCGAACGGCGACTTTTCCGCATAATATTTGGCAAACGAAGACTTCTCGGCAAATGGTTCCATAAGCTGCTTCGCGCTGGTCAACGCTTCCGGCTCCGGCACACCATCCGGCATCGGATCAGCGAACTCAACACCCTCCTGACCCTGCTCCTGAAAACTGGCGATGGCGGTAAGAATCGAACCCTGAGCCTGCGTGACATTTACACGACGAGCTGAAAACGAGCGGCCATCACGCAGATTCTCCACATCAAACAGCAAATCCTGACGAATATCACCGGCAGAAATGAAATAGCCATGAATCGAATTCGGCAGGCGAGATGGCGACACCGTTTTGGATGCGGCCATCATAGCCTGCGCAATCACCTGACCGCCATACACGCGGCCAGTGGGGAAATACAGGCTTTCACCATTCACATACATATGATTGCGGTACATGGACGGCGTGCCCAGTTGAAGCACCTTTGCTAACCGTTGCAATGGTGTGATTGCCGTTTCTGTCATGACACTCCTCGATTCTTTTGAGTCGTATAGGTAACGCTTCGTTCCGGATTCGAGTCTACGCAAGGGCGGTAAATTTCGCCGGATTGTTTTGTAACGAATGCGTGAGAAGCGTGAACGGCAGGTAATCGTCAAACGATTCGCATACGGCAAAGCGCCGCACTTCGTAACGAAGCACGGCGCTTTACTGAAATATGGGGTTAACTGGCCCCGCAATTATGGTCTTGCTTCGCAAGGCTCATTGTTGCCTTCGTTCGGCTGTCGCCTCACTCAGACTAAGCCTACAGACAGTCCACTGGGCTACATGCCTAGGTTTCGCAAGGCTTGGAATCATTGGGTTTTTCATGTCCAAGGCGGCTATGTGAACCTTAAACGATGCCGATTCTAGCACATGGGGACGCTTCGTGACACATCATCTGGTGCGTAGGTCGGGCCATGGTGGGGGTAGGAGTTCGTCGATGGTGACGTCGAGGATCTGGGCGATGGCGATCAGGGTCTTGGAGGTGGGGTTGGGCGTGGGCCCGGCGAAACCTCCCGATTCAAGCCGTTGGTACTGCACCGTGGAGAGTCCGGCGTCCGAGGCCACGCGCTCCTGGCTGAGGCCGCGTTGGTCGCGCAGGCGGCGCAGGCGTATGCCGAGCCCCTTGGCGTACTGCCGCCAGGTGAGTTCGTCGGATATGCGCTCGTGCATGGTTCCATCCAAGTGCACCACTGCATATATGATTACTTCATAGATGTAGTATTCCGTGGTCTATGATGGACTCGGAAGAGCAGAACGGCAGACCGGGAGGAACGATGTCCGACGAGACCGCCGACGAAACCAAGGACGTGCCGGAGGACGGCAGGAACGGCGAGGCCCACGGCGTCAGGAGGAAGACCGTCGCCATCATCGTCGCGGTGGTGGTCGTGGCGCTGGCGGGTATCGGCGGCGGCTACGCCTACTGGGCGCGCCACGAGGGCAACGCCTACCATGAGGCGGTAGCCCAAGCCGAGAACGCCGACAAGGCGCTCTCGAAGGCCGTGGACGAGGCCACCGCCACCGAGTACAAGGCGGATCAGCTCAAGGAGCCGAAGCTGCTGGACAAGCTCGACGACGCCATCAGTAAGGCGAAGGCGCTCAAGGGCGTCCCCGAAGACCAGCCGGGCGAGTGGCTGGCGTGGCGGCTCGCGGCAATGGTATGAGTCTGACGGCATCGGCGAGTCGTTGGACAATCAGATCTGCCGGCAGACCTTCGCCAAGTACTGCGGGGTGAAGGACGTCGAGCTGGTGTACGTCGACAACCTGTCCATGGGCGACGATTCGTCCGACAAGCGTAAGGCCGCCGCGGCCCAACTCGAAGGCATCCGTCAACTGGGCGCCAGCCTGGCGTGACGCCCATAAGCCATCACCGCCGAACGAGCCTGCGGCCGATATATGGTGCCGCTCGACCCGCGGTGGCTCTCACGCGCGCATGTTCGGGAAATGCAGGCGCATGAAGTCGTCATCGAAAGCCGCCCGATATGCTGCGCGAACCAGTTGTCGAACACCACGCCGTTGGCGCGCTGCCCGTACAGGAAGATCGCGGGCAGCGTGACCACGGCGTCGATGAGAATCCACGCCAGCAGTATGGTCGCGAGCCGCGTGTGCCACGTGTCGTCGATGAGATGCACGAGCCACAGGACGAGCGGCAGGATGAAACGGACGATCAGATAGCACAACAGCCCCCAGAACAGCATGAACGGGACGGTGGTGCGCCCGCCGATGTTCAGCGGCTCGTTCGCATAGTTCCATGACCGGCTGCCCAGCACGACCTTCCACCCCCGGTCGATACGGCGCAGCGCGATGACGATGGCCAACGCGGAGACCGTACACGTAGTTGAGGGGGGTGAGGATCGATCCGTTGCGGTACTCGAACATGCCTTTGGCCAGGTATGCCCAGATGGTCTCGTGCACGGTGCCGATCAGACCTGCGAGCGCGTAGACGAACACATAATCCGCCCAGTCGCGAGGGTGGGGCTACCTGCCCAAGAGCTTCGCGTCCATCGACCGCAAGACCGGCAAGCCGAAGACGGCGAACATCGTGCTGGCCATCGCGGCCGGGCTCGTCATCATCGGATTGCAGGTGCTGCCGTTCTCCCCGGCCGCGCTCAAACCCGCATCATGGGTGGTCGTGGTGGTGTGGATCGTGCTGGGACTGGCGTTGCGCCTGATGAGCCTGCGCTCCCGGCGCGAGTGGCGCATCGCCGTCGCCGCCCGCAAGCCGCAGGTAATCGCGGTCGTGGGATTTGCGTCGGGGTACGAACCGGCTGATGACGGAAACGCCCTTGCCGCGGTTCCTCACATAGATGAACCCGATGACGGAGAACACGACCGCACCGATGAAATTGACGATGAGATCCTCCATCGTGTCGATCAGGCCGATGTCAAGATAGCCGCCAAGGCCGAGGTCGCGCCCATTGACCGCCACCTGCGTGATGTCGTTGATATGAACGGCGTGATTGGCGTGGGCCGGATCGAGCATCACCGAGCTGATCGAATGCACGATGGCGTCCTTCTGCATGTCGAATCCGAACAGCATGTCCATCGAGAATTCGAAGAACTCCCAGACCACGCCGATCGTCATCGAGAAGCAGAACGACACAATCGCCAGGTACAGCGGCGACAGCTCGAACTTCACACGGTCCGAACGGTTGAGCAGGTCGATCAGCGAAAAGCCGATGGCGGCCGCGAGGAAGCCGTTCATCGTGTGCAGCACCGTGTCCCAGAACGGGAAGATCTCATAGAACGAGCTGATCTCGCCCAGGATCTCAGCCGCGAACACGAACACCAATACGGTGACCTCAAGCGCGGACGGCAGTTCGATGCGGAACCGTACTTGGACGAACGCGGGCGCCAGCAGCAACAGCAACGTCAGGATGCACAGGAACACGGCCTCATAGTTGCCGTTGAAGAACTCCAGCACCGCGACAGCGATCACCAGCACGCGCAGCACGACATACACCGCGAACGAGCTTTTGTGCTCCCGGATCTCCATGCCCATGGCGGCTTCCATGGTCTTCCAGCGTGCGCGCAACGGCGGTTTGTTCTTCGATTTGCCCATCGCTCCAGTCTATCAGCGATGGGCTGCGCGCCCGGTGGCGGGCGGTGTGTCGGTGCTCATCGAGCAGCTGGACATACCGTGGCCTGCGGGCATGGGCGGCATGGAAGAATGCGCTGGTGAACAGTCGCAGGATGATGCTGCTCGAACCGTAATTGAGCGGCGAACGGGTCCAGCCGTGCAGGCCTACCAGTGGATCACTGGTCGAGTAGCCAGAACTCGCCGAGATCACGGGCGATCATGTCGAACGGCGTGGCGCATCGGGCCTTGTCCTCCCAAGAGAGCACGACCTTGTACATCAGATGGGCGTTGACGCGCACGTCGATCGGCACGTCCCTGTCGACGCACGTGATGCGCAGCGGCCCGTAGCGGTAGACATGCCGTGATCCAGGATCGCGGTGTCGGAACAAGAACGACATGGACGGCTCTCCCTGTGATGCATTGTATCGGACGGCAGACCGTCGAACAGACGCTGTCGCTGTTCGGCTCCAGCGTCGTGCAATACGCTATTTTCTGGTACCTGGTCTTGCAGTCGAACTCCGGCATGGTCATGACCGGAGCGATGGTCGCCGCCGCCGTCAGGCAGGTGACCGATTCGAAGGCCGCGAAGGAGCAGGCCGACGCCGAGGCCGCAGCCCAAGCCCAAGCGCAGGCAGCCGCGGCAGCTGCGCAGTCGCAACGCTCCTACTCCCAGTCCTACAACCGTTACGGCGGCTCCAGCCGTGGGTATTCCTCCAACCGTGGGTATTCCGCCCCGAAGCAGTCCTACACCCCGTCCAACAATGGTGGCTCCTCCACCGGTGGTTCCAACCTTGCCGATCTGATCGGTGCCGCTTCAGGCGGGCAAGGCATTGGCCCTTCTGATGGTAGCACCGGTATAATTTATCATTAATGCTTGTTCGTTTTCCTCTTCTCTTCCTTTTCTCTGATAAGCCCCATCTCTTCATTGAGGTGGGGCTTATCATATGCATCACAGCCCTGTCAATAGCACTTCATTCTCCCTGCGTAATACCCGCTTCCTGATTGTCTGTTTGAAGGTAGGCAGGCCGCTCGTGCGGCCTTGTCTATGTAGTCAAGATTAAGGAGCGTTATGCAGTTGAAGAAGCATAATTCTAAGACTCCGCCCGAGGGGAAGCCGAAGTGGTGGAGGAAGGGTATCGCCCTCCTTGCGGCTGTGGCGACCCTCGCCACGGGCGGCATCATTGCTTCCACAGCCTACGCGGGCGGTGGCGGCGGTGGTGAGTCGGCTGGTGGCTGGGCTGGCGGCGGTGGCATTCCGCATGTGTTCTGGCAGTACAGGGACGGGGGCTTAGCAACCCCAATGATCCGACATCCGGCTCATTCGGTAGCGCGAACAATTTCAGTTCGGTGGAGGCGGCTTTCGCAGCGGCAAATGCAACCATCGACAATACGGGCAGGGCCAAGGCTCAGTCCGCGCTCACCAAAGCCAACAACGAGTGTATGAACGGCTTCCGCCAGCGTCATCCCGGCGAGGGTGATGGTGACTGCCGTGTGGTCGCGGTCGGCGCCATGCTCTCCACGGGCGTCAACGTGTACTACGGCGAAGCGTACGACAACTCCAACCATGCTGAACTGGGCGGCAAGAACCAGTGGCAGGCCGCATGGGACACCTACATCAAGCCCAACACATATCGGTACGCAGGCACGCAGTCATATAACGTCAACTACGCTTTCAACGATGATCCGACTACCTCCGTGCAGAAGATTATGTGGGACAAGACCTTCGACGGAAAGTGCAAGGTGAATCCCGCATGGGGTAGCGACGTCTGCAACCTTGGCGGAGCCGCTGTGAACAAGTCCATCGTGGTGATCGTTCTGGACAAGTACCATCCCGCCCCTCCGAGCTTCACCCCCACCATCTCCACCGAGGCCCCCACATCATTCAGGAGGGTCAGCCCATCACCGACAAGGTGACGGTCGGCGTGAAGTCGGGTGACCGGTGGAGCAACGGCACGAGTGTGACGGCGAGGGGGTATTACTTCACCGGTTCGAAGGACGTGATCCTCAGGAACCTGCCCTATACGGGCGATCCGACCGACGCCGGCATCAACAATTATCTCAACCAGATCAAGTCGGCGGGCGGCGTGCAGCTGGGCACCAAGACGGAAACGTTCACCGGCCTCGGCCAGCATACGGTCACCCTCGACCAGAAGGCTCCCGCGAACACGTGGGGCACGTGGGTGTTCGACAGTGAAACCAGCGGACCGGTGTGCGCTCATATGATGTCCTCGGCCCTCAGGCTGTCGTCGAGTCCGAGGAGATGGAAGCGTCCGGCCGGGGCTTGCTCGGGGTCGCCGAGGTAGTCGGAGATCTCGTCGGGGTCGTAGCGGTGCATGCCGCCTTGTCTGGTCATGTAGATGACCTGGCGGAACCTTCTGAACATCGCCTTGCGTCGGGGCCGTTCGATCTCGCTGTACAGTTCGTTGAGGGGCAGGTTGCTCACGATCCACACGGTGTCGTACATGGCGATCCGGTTGTGGTAGCGGGCGGCCAGGGTGGTGCGCCACCGGTCGGTGACGTTCAGGAGCTGGTCGAACGGCAGTGCGCCGGAGAACTCGTCCATCAGCAGCACCTTCTGGTTCCCGTAGCCGTCGAAGGGATGCAGGTAGTCGCTGACGCGGTACACGTCCTCGGGCGCGTATTTGTTCATCACGTAGGAGGTCTTGCCCACGCCCGTCTGCCCGTACAGGTAGTAGACCTCGATGTCGCGGCTGCTGCTGGAGTTGTAGATCGACCTGTCCCTCGCCTCGATGAGCCGCGAGAGCCATCCGACGCATCGGGAGGCGTGGTTGTCGGTGTCCGCGAGCAGTATCTCGTCAAGGGTCATGCCCTGTTCGACCATGCCGCGCAGCTCTTCGAGGTCGTTGCGTTTGCCCTGCTCGTCGATTATGTCGTTAGCGGACAAGCCGTGGAAGAACGGCCCGGCGTCATTTGCCGTTATCGTCGGGACTGTTGGCTTCGCCGACGTTGATTTCGATGGTGTGGTTGACACGGGTTTCCTCCTTGGTGACGTAGGCGTAGGCCTGGGCCTTGGTGCCTTCCCTGGGTTCGATGTGGGCGTCCGGCATGCCCGCCTTGGCGAGCCGGTTCTTCACGGTGCTGAATTTCTTGGGGTTCCCGGTCTCTATCCAGATCTGCCAGTGCAGGTAGCCGTGGGACGCGCCATCCTCGCGCTGCGCCCCCTCCTCGATCTGGCCGCACCAGGGCCAGTCGGCGAACGCGGCGGCGATGTCCCTCTCGTACCGGATCCCGCCGGTGGGATGCCGGCCCTTGGCCGGGTCGTCGGGCTCGGTGGCCAGGCGGGTGGATTGGCTACAATGTATTAGACAGTCCGATGAGGGACGAATGACATGAGATTGGAGGCCGACGATGGCCGACCCGAAGCATCCCCGCCACTACGACGAGGCGTTCAAACGGCAGATCGTGCAGCTTTACGAGAACGGCAAGCCGGCGCGCGAGATCAAGGACGAGTACGACATCTCGCATTCCACGCTGCACCGTTGGGTCCAGGGCATCCGCAACAGCGGCTCCACGAAAGCCGCCGACAACCGCACCCCTGAGCAGAACGAGCTGATCGAGCTGCGCAAGCGCAGCAGACAGTTGGAGATGGAGGTGGACGTTTCAGAACAAGCGGCGCCGGTATTCGCACGAAAGTAGCAGTGATACGGGCCAACGCCTCCCGTTATCCGATATCGGCGCAGTGCAGAATACTGGGCGTTCCCCGCTCCACCTACTACTGGATGATCGAACATCCCGAAGCCGAGCGGGTGGACCCGATCGCCGGCGACGTGCACGCGATCTGGCGCGACAGCCATGAGCGTTACGGCGCCAGGAAGATCAAGGCCGCGCTGGAGCGGAGGGGCGTCACCGCCTCCAGAAGGCGCATCGTCGACATCATGAAACGGCGGGGCATGACGAGCGCGTACGCGCGCAGAACGTTCAAACCACACAAGACGCGGGCCGACGAGGCCAGGCTCGCGAACATCCTCGACCGCGAGTTCGACGGCTACGAGCCGCGCACCCACCTGGCCGGTGACCTGACGTACGTGCGCGTCGGCGGCAAGTGGGCGTACGTGTGCCTGCTCATCGACCTGGCGAACAGGAGCATCGCCGGCCACAGCGCCGACACGAGCCGCACCGCCGACCTGGTCATGGCCGCGTTCGCCACGCTCGACTTCCCTCTGACCGAGGTGGAGGTGTTCCACACGGACCGGGGCAGCGAGTTCGACAACGCGAAAATCGACGAGCTGCTCGACGTGTTCGACATCAGAAGATCGCTGTCAAGGAAGGGCAACCCATACGACAACGCCGTGGTCGAATCCACCAACAGGCTCCTGAAGAAGGAGCTCATATACTGGAACCACTACACCAGCCTGGAACAACTACGCTCCGACCTCAACGACTATGTGTGGTGGTTCAACAACCAAAGACTCCACTCCACCCTCGGATACCGGAGCCCCAACGAATTCACACAACAAGGACTCGTCCTCTAAAGAATTGTCCAACACGCCGTTGCCAATCCACACGTGGACACGCCATTGCGGTTCTTCCTCTTCACCACCGACCCGAACCGTCTGCTCAAACTTCTTCTCCTGCGCATGGGGCCAGCCTTCCCGCATCGGCCGGCGATACCCCAAATGATACCCCAAGGCGCGCAAACCGACACAAACAGAGCCATCGAGACACAAACACCAAACCATCACAAACTAAGCAAAACCCGTAAAACGCAACAAAAACGGGGCTCCCGAACCAAATCGGAAACCCCGCAAACACAGCCCACCGGACTGTCTGCTTAACGGCTTAGCGCGTTAGCTTGCGATGGAGACGGTGGGGGCGAGCCGCGTCTTCGCCGAGACGAGCGACACGGTTCTCCTGATAGGCCTGGAAGTTGCCTTCGAACCAGTACCACTTGGCTGGGTTCTCATCATCGCCTTCCCACGCGAGAATATGCGTGGCCACACGGTCGAGGAACCAACGGTCGTGAGAGATCACCACAGCGCAGCCCGGGAAGCCAAGCAGTGCGTTTTCAAGCGATTCAAGGGTTTCGACATCAAGATCGTTGGTCGGTTCGTCGAGCAGCAGCAGGTTGCCGCCCTGCTTCAGAGTCAAAGCAAGATTCAGACGATTGCGTTCACCACCGGACAGCACGCCGGTGAGCTTCTGCTGGTCGGAACCCTTGAAACCGAAGGACGCCACATACGCGCGGGTCGGCACTTCAACGCCGGCAACCTCGATGAAGTCAAGACCGTCGGACACGGCCTCCCACAGGTTTTTATTCGGGTCAAGACCAGCACGATTCTGATCGACATAGCTGATCTGCACGGTCTCACCGATCTTCAACGAGCCAGACGTCAACGGTTCAAGGCCGACAATGGTCTTGAACAGGGTGGACTTACCCACGCCGTTCGGGCCGATCACGCCGACAATGCCGTTACGCGGCAGCGTGAAGCTCAAATCGTCGATGAGCACGCGGTCGCCGAACGCCTTGTGAATATGCTCGGCTTCCAGCACAGTAGAGCCCAGACGCGGACCAGCCGGAATCTGAATCTCGGAGAAGTCAAGCTTCTTATTGTTACGAGCCTCTTGCTCCATCTGGTCGTAACGTTCCAGACGAGCCTTGTTCTTAGCCTGACGGGCCTTCGGCGAAGAACGCACCCAATCAAGTTCGCTCTTCAAACGCTTGGCGAGCTTGGCGTCCTTGGCGCCCTGGATCTCCATACGCTTGGCCTTCGTCTCCAAGTACGTGGTGTAGTTGCCCTTATACGGGTACAGCTGACCACGGTCGACCTCGCAGATCCACTCAGCCACGTTATCCATGAAGTAACGATCGTGGGTAACGGCGATGACGGCACCCTTGTACTGGTGCAGGAACTGCTCCAACCACAGAATCGACTCGGCATCAAGATGGTTGGTAGGCTCGTCAAGCAGCAGCAGATCAGGAGCTTCCAGCAGCAGCTTGCACAATGCCACACGACGTCGTTCGCCACCGGAGCACACCGTCACTGGAGTATCCGGATCCGGGCACTGCAGAGCATCCATAGCCTGCTCAAGCTGAGAATCAAGATCCCAACCGTTTGCAGCATCGATATCGTTCTGCAGCTTGCCCATCTCATCCATCAAAGCATCGAAATCGGCATCCGGATTGGCCATCTCTTCGCCAATCTGATTGAAACGAGCCACCTTTTCCGCGATCTCGCCGAACGCCATCTTGATGTTCTCGCCAACAGTCTTGGTGTCATCCAGCGGCGGTTCCTGCTGCAGAATGCCAACGGTATAACCCGGAGTCAAAGAAGCCTCGCCATTAGACACGGTGTCGAGTCCGGCCATGATCTTCAGCAGCGTGGACTTACCCATGCCGTTCGGGCCAACAACGCCAATCTTCGCGCCTGGCAGGAAGCTCAAAGTCACGTCATCGAGAATCACACGGTCGCCGTAAGCCTTGCGGGCCTTGATCATCTGGTAAATGAATTCAGCCAATGTTGTGTTCCATCCTTAAGAAACGTTGGAATTCCAGCGTGTTGCATGAGCGGTCAACGGAAACTCAATCAAGGATTCCGGAACGCAACCCACGCACAATACCATGCATAATTATCCCATACCCCATCTACACGGCGGTATGGGCGAAAGTCGTGCGCTCAGGCAGTAAGCGGAAGCAGCAGATGCTTATGCAAAGCAGGACGAACGATATTGTCGAAATCGCCAGATTCCGGGCATTGAATCGCAACAACTAAACCCTGCTTCGGCAAAATCGTAGTGATCTGACCGTACGCACCATCCGCACGATATGCCCCCTCATAAGGCGACATCCAGAACTGATAGCCATAACCGCACGTCCAAATATTGCTATACGGAGTGTCGATTTGCTTGCCGGAAGCCTGCTTGACCCACGATTCGCTGACAATGCGCGTGCCATGCCAAGTGCCATCATTCAAATAGACCTGGCCAAGTTTCAACATATTTGCAAGCGACATGTAGATTCCGCCGCCTGCAATCGGATGACCTTGCGGATCACATTCCCAAACAGGCCAACCCTGATCCAACTTGGAAAAAATCGTGCCATACAAATACTCGCCAAGACGCATGCCGGCAGCCTGCTCCAACATGCGGCCCGCCAAATCAGAATCCGCAGACGAATAGCAGAACGTGCTGCCGGGCTCCACCTCAACCCTGCGAGAGAACATGTACCGTAAATAATCAGGTGCGCCAACACCACTGCGCCGGTCAGGGTTCATCAAATATGCATGATTGAAACCGCTCGACATAGTCAGCAAGTGCCTCAGCGTGATTTGACCCAACTCCAGTTGCGCATCGGAGGGAACATACTCGGGGAACGAGTCGACCAATCGCGAATCGAGTGACAGCAAGCCATCTTCAATCGCAATGCCGATAGCCGTCGAAACATAACTTTTCGTATGGGAATAAATATTGCGATCCTGGTCGGGAACGAAATGACGTTCCGCGATAATGGCGTCGCCATCCGCAATCGCAACGGCTTCGACGGGCAGGGACTTGCTTTCAATGAGTTTGACGAAATCGTTGAACATATCGATGGCACCCATGAAATCTCCTTTGACACTGCCCTACGGTGCATTACGGAAACTGTAACGTAAGGCGGTTACGTACGATTGTTACATCAAACGATTTTTCCTAAGCCTGTCGCTAGATAGAGCGCCCGAAAAGCCGCTAGGTGTCATGCCTGAAAAAGTCGTTAAATGATAATGCTAATGCCTTAAATGATAATGCCTTCGCAATGATCGATCTCGTGCTGGATGATCTGCGCGGTGAAACCAGTGAATGTGGCATGGCGTTCGCGGAACTTGCGATCCGCATACGAGACCTCGATGCGCTGGTAGCGCATGGTTCGGCGCTCGCCTTTGAGGGAAAGACAGCCTTCGGAAGCGTCGTAGGCGCCGTCTTTCGCGGTGATCGTCGGGTTGAACATTATGAAGATGCGACCGCCAAAATCCTCGTCCACGAATGCAATGATGCGCTTCGAGACGCCGATCATGTTTGCGGCCATGCCGACGCAGCCTTTGCGGTGTGCGTCGAGCGTGTCTTCGAGATCCTGTGCGACGGCAAGATCCTCGGGCGTATTGAGCGCCTCCGCCGACGGCTGGCTTAAAAACGGGATAGACGTCATGATTTCACGCTGCATGTGGTGCTTCCTCTCGCTGGTTCCTTTGCTGGTCTGCCAACATTGTATGGCGTTATTGTGCGACGCCGTACGGCGATGGAACGGATGACCGGTTCGCGCCTATCCATTTACGAAATGTCTCATGGCGATTTTGAAATGTGGGACCGCAATCGACGTAATATGCTTGGAACCATGGATGACATGCCTCAATATCGGAAATACATGACGCAGGCGCTGGAACTGGCCCATAAGGGAGCCGGTTGGGTGAATCCGAATCCGTTGGTCGGCATGGTGGTGGTTCGCGACGGCGAGATTCTCGTAGCCGGATACCACGACCGCTACCGCGGACTGCATGCGGAACGCATGGCCTTCGACTACGCCGACAAGCATGGTATTGACATGCATGGAGCCACGGTCATCGACACTCTCGAACCTTGTTGCCATGTCGGATCGCAGCCGGCATGCACCGATCTAATTCTTTCGCACGGCATAACGCGCGTCGTGGTCGGTTCGATCGATCCGAATCCCATCGTGGCCGGCAAAGGACTTCGTATTCTTGAGGAAACCGGTGTGGAAGTGGTATATGACGTGATGCGGGCGGAATGCGACGCCATCAATCGCCATTTCTTCCACTACATCACCACAGGAATGCCGTACATTGTGGACGGCAGAAAACATGCGGAGGAATCTGATGCCGAATATGCTGTACGTCGACGCGGGCTATATGACACGTATGCGGCGGTGTTGGGTATATGTCCGACTGGTGGCCGTGCGGGTGTCCCGGGTAATTCGAACGGTACGGAAGGATCGGTGGGAAGTGCCGCACGCCTTCCGGGTCGGACGGATCAGTTGGATGTTCCGGATGGTGCCTTTGCCCATTTCGACGGGCCGGTCCAAGCTGTGGATGCTAACGAGGTGGTGGTCGGAAGGCACAAGCCGTTGCATCTCGACATCCGTGCGCTCGCCGATACGGAACCCGACGAATGGCTGCGCGAACTCGGCCGCCGCAAAATCGATAGCCTCGTCGTCGATGATGATGACGTTTTCGAAATGCTGTCTTCGATCTGACGAAAAAGGTGATATGTCTATGCCGTGTTTTCAGTTTGAAATGTCCTATATGTGGCAGTTTTTGGCATTTCAGAAAAATGATTTCCGTTATATGTGGCAGTCTCCCAAGGAAAATCTCGTCTAGGGGGTACTGATTGGGGTCTTTTGAAGCTTGAAACCAGTCTGGTCTGCCACATATAGCGGTTTTGGTTTGTCCGGGGATGGCAAATCTGCCACATATAGTGGCTTTCAGATGAGAATCTTTCTGCTTCCATTGGCGAGAGACGTTATGCGGATGTGTATCCTTCCCGAGGGCATTCTTTGACAGAGCATGATGGGCTTGCTTAATCGTTGGCTCATCCGGTCGGCCACGCGTTGCGCGAGTGCCCGTTCCTCGAAGTCGTTCATAAGGTTTTCGGCGGTCACTTGAATGTATGCCCAACCGTCATCTTCTAAGGCTTCACGTCTCTTGCTGTCGGTGAGCCATTGGCCGGCATGCCTGATTGAGACGAACGTGCGCTGCTGCGCTGCTGCGGGATACCATGGCACGGGTAGAACATCACGTTGAAATGAGGATGTATGGGCGAGCCGTGTGTGATTGAAAACGTGTGTTTCGTAGGTTCGGATAAGCCGGTCGACATTGCTGTCGGTCACGGGCGAATAGCTTCGGTGCGACCTTCGGGAAGGCCAACGGATGCTGCTTCGAAGATATGGGTGATTCCCGGATTGTGGGACTGCCACACGCATTTCACGCAGTGGTCGTACACGTTGGGACGGCTCGATCTGATTGATGCACGCAGTGCCGGCGAAGCGCTCGACATGTTGCGTCGACACTTGGAGGAGCGTCGTGAAAGCGGCACACTCGACCCGAACCAATATGTGGTCGGCATGCGCTTCCGGCATTCCCTGTGGTCCGATGACGCCCAGCCGACCCTGGCCGCGATCGATGCGGCGGCGGGAGAACAGCCGGTGGCGCTGTCAAGTGCCGATATGCATTGCGGTTGGGTGAACTCTGCCGCCGCGCGCAAGCTTGGCGTAGATGTGGACGAATCCGGACTCGTCGGCGAGCTTGAGTGGTTCGACGCCTACTGCAAGCTGGACAAAGGACCTGGTGCGGCCAATGAGCTGATGCATCTGTTGCGCAACGCCGAACACGACGCTGCGAGCAAAGGCGTGGTCGGCGTGCGCGACTATGAGATGGCGGAGAACATCGACACGTGGATTAGCCGATTCTCGCAAGGGCTTGATGGTCTGCGTGTCGAGGCTGGCATATATCCCGAACGACTCCAACAGGCCATCGATGACGGCTGGCATACCGGCAGTGAACTTCCGGGCAGTCACGGGCTTGGGCATGTCGGTGCGATGAAAATGATTTCGGACGGTTCGCTCAACACTCGTTCCGCCTATTGCTCCACACCATATTCGGGGGTGTCGCCGGAAACGTTCGGTACGCTCAGCTATTCGCCGGAACAGATTGAATCGTATATGCGTTTGGCTACGGAGCATGGTTTCGATATCGCCTGTCATGCCATTGGCGACGAGGCGAACGCCATCGTGCTCGACTGTGCGGAACGCACGCATGCGCATGGTTCCATAGAACATGCGCAAATGCTTAAGGAGCGCGATATTCCAAGGCTGGCACGCTTGGGTTTGGCTGCGAGCGTCCAGCCTCAGCACGCCATGGACGATCGTGACGTCATCGCGCGATTCTGGGGCACCCCCGCCGGAATCCCCTACGCATTCAATAGTCTGCATAAGGCGGGGACCAAACTGCTCATGGGGTCGGATGCGCCGGTCGCGCCGCTGGATCCATGGCTGGCCATCTCCGCGGCGGTATTCGGTACGGAAAGTTCCGACCGCGAGCCTTTCCAACCTGAGCAGTGCCTTGATTTTGAAACGGCGCTCGCTTCGTCCACCGCGGTCGGACGCGTGGCTTTGCGGGACGCAGACGCGGCCGATTTGGTGCTTCTGGACTGTGATCCGAGCATAATCGATTCTCCGGAGGCCATGCGTGCCATGCCCGAGCATGTGCTTGGCACTATGCTTGCCGGTCGCTGGACGTACCAACAGGCTGAATGAAAACCGTTATGTGTGGCAGATTCCACGGTGCTGGAAAAGTCAAAATCGCTATATGTGGCAGACCTGAGATTTCTTAACGGGATTTTTCTATAGATTTATAACCCCGAATGTAGTGTGAATCTGCCGCATATAGCGCAAATCGGATTTTGAAGATGCCTTAATCTGCCACATATAAGGGATTTCAGATGATTGTTGTGCCCGTGCAAGATGAGTATGGCGTGCGAGTCCACTCGGATAGGAGGAAGACCGCACCTCTGAGTGGGGGATACGGCCTTCCTGATGTGATTTTGAGTGAGAATCACTGCACAGCGGCGAGTGCCTGATCGAGGTCGGCGATAATGTCAGCGGCGTTTTCGATGCCGCAGCTCAGGCGCACCAGGTCAATGCCAACGCCTGCTTCAATGAGCTGTTCCTCGGTGAGCTGACGGTGCGTGGTGCCTGCCGGGTACAGGGTGCAGCTGCGGGCGTCGGCCACGTGCGTGGCGATGGACACCATCTTCAAATGGTCGAGGAACGCGGACACCTTTTCGCGTCCGCCAGGCACGCCGAAGGAGATGACGCCGCAAGTGCCGTTCGGCATGTACTTTTCGGCCAACGCATGGTATTTGTCTCCCTCAAGGCCCGGAAAGCTCACCCAGCTGACGCGCGGGTCGGCGCTCAGCCACTGTGCCACCTTGAGCGCGTTCGCGCAGTGGCGCTCCATGCGTACTCCCAGGGACTCCAAATGCATGCCCATGATCCACGAGTTGATTGGTGCCGGTGTTGAGCCGAAATCGCGCATGAGCTGTGCGGTGGCCTTGGTGATGTAAGCGGCCTTGCCGAAGTCCTTGGCATAGGTCACGCCATGGTAGGAGTCGTCCGGCGTGGTGAGTCCGGGGAATTTCTCCGCATGCGCCATCCAGTCGAAGTTGCCGGAATCCACGATCGCACCGCCCACGCAGGAGCCGTGACCGTCCATATATTTGGTGGTGGCGTGCGTGACGATATCCACGCCATACTGGAACGGTCGGCAATTGACGGGCGTCGGGAACGTATTGTCGACGATCAGCGGCACGCCGTGACGATGCGCCGCGTTCGCGAACTTTTCGAAATCAAGCACGATGAGTGCCGGATTGGAGATGGATTCGCCGAAGACCGCCTTGGTGTTCGGCTGGAATGCCGCTTCGAGCTCTTCTTCGGTGCATTCCGGGCTTACGAACGTGCATTCGATGCCCATTTTGCGCATGGTCACGTTGATGAGGTTGAACGTACCGCCGTAGATTGCGGAGGATGCGACGATGTGGTCGCCGTTGTTGCAGATGTTGAACAGTGCGAAGAAGTTCGCCGCTTGGCCGGATGAGGTCAGCATTGCGGCCGCGCCGCCTTCCATTTCACAGATTTTCGCGGCGATGGTGTCGTTGGTTGGATTCTGCAGTCGAGTGTAGAAGTATCCGGATTCGGATAGGTCGAACAGTCGGCTCATCTGTTCGCTTGACTTGTATTTGAAGGTTGTCGCCTGAATGATCGGGGGAGTGCGGGATTCGCCGTTGCCGGGCTGGTAGCCTCCCTGCACGCAGATGGTGTCGACGTTTTCGCTCATGGATTCCTTCTTTCGATTGCGCGCTTCGTTGCGTAGCGCTGCGATGCAACAAACATGTTCACCTTATCACTGAGTTGACAATTGACTATTTTTCAATGGAAACGCCGAATAGTTCACTGAATTGACAAACTTAGGAAGTTGATTTTATTATGTACATCAAAACAGGCGGGAATCCGCTTGACGGGAAAAGCAAGGTCTTACGAAAGTAAAAACCAATAGCAAAGGAGCAACCCATGGGTCTGTGGGATATCGAAAAGATTCCGTATGTCGGTCGCGAAAAGGGACCGCAGGAGGGTCTGGCTTTCCATTATTACGATGCCGACAAGGTTGTTGCCGGCAAGAAGATGAAGGACTGGCTGCGTTTCGGCGTCGCTTGGTGGCACACCTTCGATCAGGAGCTGGTCGATCCGTTCGGTACTGGTACCGCCCAGCGTCCGTGGCACGGCAAGTACTCCAATGCTGAGGATGAGGCCCTGGCCAAGGTCGACTACGCCTTCGAGTTCTTCCAGAAGCTCGGCGTCGAGTACTTCTGCTTCCACGATCGCGACATCGCTCCGGAAGGCGATACCCTGCGCGAGACCGACAAGAATTTGGACAAGGTCGTCGACAAGATCGAAGAGAACATGAAATCCACCGGCATCAAGCTGCTGTGGAACACCTCCTCGCTATTCACCAACCCGCGCTTCGTGTCCGGCGCTTCCACCTCCCCGTTCGCCGACATCTACGCTTACGCCGGCGGTCAGCTGAAGCACTCCCTGGAGATCGCAAAGCGTTTGGGTGCCGAAAACTACGTGTTCTGGGGCGGTCGTGAAGGCTACGAGAACCTGTGGAACACGCAGATGAAGCGTGAGCAGGAGCACATGGCCAAGTTCTTCCACATGTGCCATGACTACGCGAAGGAAATCGGTCTGGACGCCCAGTTCCTGATTGAGCCGAAGGCCAAGGAGCCGACGATGTTCCAGTACGACTTCGACGCCGCCACCGCCATCAACTTCCTGCGCACCTATGATTTGATGGACGTCTTCAAGCTGAACCTGGAAGGCAACCACGCCAACCTGGCCGGCCACACCTACCAGCACGAGATCCGCACCGCCCGCGAGGCCGGCGTGCTCGGCTCCTTGGACGCCAACCAGGGCGACAAGCTCATCGGCTGGGATATGGATGAGTTCCCGACCGACCTGTACGAGACCTCCACCGTCATGTGGGAAGTCCTCGCCGAAGGCCAGATCGGCCCTCACGGCGGCCTGAACTTCGACGCCAAGCCGCGTCGTACCTCCTTCACCGCCGAGGACCTGTTCCGCTCCCACATCGCCGGCATGGATTCCTTCGCGGCCGGCCTCCTGGTCGCGGCCAAGATGCACGAGGACAAGGTCATCGAGAACCTGCAGGCCGAGCGCTACAGCTCCTTCGATTCCGGTATCGGCGCGACCGTCGAGAACGGTACCGCCTCGCTGGCTTCCCTCGAAGAGTACGCTCTGGATATCCCGCAGTCCAAGCTCATCGAGGCCACCAAGTCCGATCACCTCGAGTCCGTCAAGGCTACGATCAACAACTACATCGTCGAAGCTCTGGCCGAGGCCTGATCTCGCGATAACAGCCTGACCCAGCTGCAAATCGGGTCATAGTACGAGCCGGGGCGCACTCCGTCCCGGCTCGCCTTTCATCATCTCTCCCTCCTTATCTTTCCTTCCGATTCCTTGCGTGAGCCGTTCGTTGACTGTGTTGTCTGCGGACGGCTTCCGCATGCTTAAATATGGGATATAGGATTGATGTCCTCTAACCGGTATCTTCATCTCACGATTCGTAAATTAATAAGAAAAGGGGAATCGTGAGGTCAAATAAAGAGGAACGTGCGACAAAATAAAGAAATCGTGCGATTCTGATTTTGACGCAAAATGGGTGCCCGTCACGGTTTGGCTGTGATGGCACCCATTTTTATGTTGGATCATTCGCGATTCACGATGGCCGATTGGTTAGCCGCGTGCTTTTACATAGGCCTTGTACACGGCTTCAGTCGGTTCGCCGGTTTCCACGCCGTCGATGGTGAGCTGCCATGCGGGCGGTTCCGTTTCGCCGGACAGCACCCAGGCGGCCTGACGGGCGGCGCCGATGGCAACATACTCGTCGGTGGTCGGGCGGGTCACGTCCATGCCGAACACGCTCGGCGCGAGTGTGCGGATTGCCTCGGACTTTGCGCCGCCGCCGATAAGCAGAATGCGTGAGATTTCAGCGCCGAGCGAGCGAATAAGCTCCAGACAGTCGCGCTGGGAGCACAGCAGGCCCTCGACGAACGCGCGGGCCATGTTCTCGCGTGTGGTGTTGGCCAGCGTCATGCCGGAAAGGGTTGCGGTGGCATCCGGGCGGTTCGGAGTGCGCTCGCCGTCGAAATATGGCACCAGCGTAATGCCGCCGGCACCCGGTTCGGAAGCGAACGCCAGCTGGGCGAGTTCTTCATAGTCCACGCCGAGGGCCGCGCGACCGGCGTCGAGAATACGAGAACCGTTGATGGTGCAGGCGAGCGGCAGGTAGTGGCCGGTGCAATCGGCGAAACCGGACACTGCACCGGTCAGATCGTAGGTCGGATTTTCGGAAATGGCCGCGGCCACGCCGGAAGTGCCCAACGAAACGGAAATGTCGCCCACGCTCATGCCTAGTCCGAGGGATGCCATGGCGTTGTCGCCTCCGCCCGGTGCGATGATGCAACCGCCCTCAACGTTCTTGCCGGCGATTTTCGGGCTTACCTTGACTGCGGCGACGTCACGCGGTCCAAGCACGGTCGGCAGCATGATCGCGTCGGCATGCTTGCGTGCCGCTTCGGCACCTTCCGCTGGTTCAAGCACCATGGCGATCAGATCGCGGCGGTATTCGTTGGAAGCGGCATCGTAATAGATGGTGCCGGAAGCGTCGGAACGGTCGGTGAACAGCGCTTCCAAGTGTGCGTCCTCACCTTCCACGACCGGGCCGTAGCCTGCGATACGCCAGCTCAGCCAATCGTGCGGCAGGCAGATCGCGGCGATCTTCTTGGCGTTTTCCGGCTCGTTTTCAGCCACCCACGCCACTTTGGTCAGCGTGAAGGAAGCAACGGGGGAGGATCCGACGGCCTTGACCCAGCGTTGCTTGCCACGCGCGATCACATCTTCCGGTTCGCCCTCTTCGGCGGGAGCCTCGCCCATCTTCTCGATGAGGGCCGCGGCCTGCGGCGCCGAGCTTACGTCGTTCCACAGCATGGCGTCGCGAATCACACTGCCCTGCTGATCGAGAATCACCATGCCGTGCTGCTGACCGCCGACGGCAAGTGCCTCAACGTCGTCAAGTCCACCAGCCTGTTGGGATGCCTCAAGGAACGCGTCCCACCAGTATTTCGGGTCGACAGACGTGCCATTGGGGTGCTTGGCCTGGCCGAAGCGCACCATTTCGCCGGTTTCGGCGTCGGCCACGCGCACTTTGCAAGACTGGGTCGAGGTGTCGACGCCGGCCACGAGAGTTCGAGTCATTGTGCCTCCTTGCAGTGAGCTGGCGCAACACGATGCAAGGAAAATGCACCGTTCGCCACCTCATTTAGTTAGATGAATGAACTATAATGTCTGGTGTACCATCATAAAGTGATTTAACTATTGAGACGGTGCGCTTTTTCGGCAAAACGCGTCAAAGAGGAGGGAACCATGGCTTCACTGCGGAGTATCAATCAAGACGATTTGCGAAACCATAATCTTTCCGTGGTGCTCGACTCGCTGTTGCGTGCCACCGAACCAATGAGTCGCGCCGATCTTGCCAAGAAAACCGGATTGACCAAAGCGGCCATGTCGGTACTGGTGTCGTTGATGCTCGACAATGAGATTCTGGTGGAAGGCGAGCCTTCCGGCCAATCGCTGTATGGGCGCCCCAGCATTCCGCTTGAAATCAAAGGTGGACGCCTATGCGGCATGGGATTGCAGGCCAACACCGATGGTTATGGCGTGGTGGTGCTCGATCTTGACGGTTCCGTTGTGGGGGAACAGTGGGTCGACGCCGACATGGCCAACGCCGACGAGCAGGCGATTTTCGCCCGTCTCGACGAACTGGCTTTGCAGCAGGAAGAAGCGCTTGCCAAGAAAGGTTATGTGCTTGCCGGTACCGGTTTGGCATTGCCGGGTCTCGTCACCGATGATCTGCGATTGCTTGGCGCGCGCAATCTCGGTTGGGAACGTTTGGATCTCAAGCAGTTCGATGTGGTCAGGCGACTTGATCCTGTTGCCTGCAACGAGGCCAATGCCGCCGCGTTGGCACAGGTTCCCGGCTATGCCACGCAGCGTAAGGATTCTGGGCGGATCAAGCCGACGGATTCGTTTATTTACATGTCGACCGACGTGGGTATCGGCGGTGCAGTGATCCGTGAGGGACGTGTGGTGAGCGGCGATCATGGTTTCGGCGGCGAATTGGGTCATGTTTCCGTCGACATGCGTGGTCCGGTCTGCCGTTGCGGTCGCCGTGGCTGCCTCGAAGTGTATGCGGGCAGGCGTTCCATGGTGAGCGCGGCCGGAATCGCCAGCAGTGACGCCGCCGCGACACGCAGTGCCATCGACGAACTGATCAACCGTTGGCAACAGCGTGACGCGCAGACCGTGGCCGTTGTGGAAAAAGCGTTGGAGGCCATATCCTCCGTAATCGCATCAACCATCAATGTCTGCGACGTCGACGTGGTGATGCTCGGTGGTCTGTGGGCACGTTTCGAACCTGAACTGATCCGCAGGATCGAACGCATGGTACGTCCGCAAGTGCTGGCATATCCGGAAGTCGAAGCGAGCGTGCTCGTGGCTGACGTCGTCGACCGTCCAGCCTTGATGGGCGCGGCCGAAATCGGCTTGCGGCGCTTCATCGACAACCCGTTGCGTTTCATGGGGCAAAACTAGTCCACCCATTTGCTAAACTTGCCGAGTTGGCATGTTCGCATGTTGCAACGTGGGGCGTTAGCTCAGTCGGTTAGAGCATCGGACTCATAATCCGCCGGTCCACGGTTCAAGCCCGTGACGCCCCACTCTTTCCAAAGTCAAGACTTCTGATATAATCTGCAAGGTTATCCGGTTCACGCTCTGCCATAGGGGCTCAGCGACCCGGGTCCCCCGAATCTCTAGGAGACAAACTATGAAGCAGGGTATCCATCCTGATTATCACGCAGTGCAGGTTACCTGCTCTTGCGGCAACACCTTCGTCACCCGTTCCACCTACAACGGCGATCACATGACCGTTGACGTGTGCTCCAACTGCCACCCGTTCTACACCGGCAAGCAGAAGATCCTCGACACCGGTGGCCGCGTGGCACGCTTCGAGAAGCGTTACGGCAAGAAGGCCAAGTGAGTCTTATTGCTTAGGCAATGAAAAACGCCAGTCCGATTGTGGGCTGGCGTTTTTCATTATGCAACGGATGCGCATACGCTGACGTGCATGCGATTGGGATATTCGTAAGATGCGTGGAATGCCTGCGAAATACCGCGCTTCGGCAGCGTTTCCAAGGCACCTTATATGATGGACAGGTTGAGTGGAGTTCAGCGAAGCATTCACGCTGAAGCGCATATTGATAAGCAGATAGAAAAGGCATACATTGGCAGACGAGCAGTTCCCCGCGGCGGTTACCGCACTTGAGGAATATCACAATATCGAACAGCAGATGGCCAAGCCGGAAGTTGCGTCGGATCCGGATAAGATGCGTAAGCTGGGACGTCGTCACGCCGAGTTGGGCGTCATCGTTTCCGCATATACCGCATACAGGCAGGTGAAAGACGATTTGGAGGCAGCCAAGGAAATGGCCTCCGAAGATCCGGATTTCGCGGAAGAGGCAAAACGTTTGGAGAGCGAGCTTCCGGCGGCGGAAGAGAAGCTGCGTACCGCGTTGATTCCGCGCGATCCCGATGATGCGCGTGACACGATCATGGAAATCAAGGCTGGTACCGGCGGCGAGGAAGCGGCGCTGTTCGCGGGCGATTTGCTGCGCATGTACATGCGATATGCGGAAAAGCGTGGCTGGTCGGTCGCCGTGCAAAGCGAAAACACCACCGAGCTGGGTGGCGTCAAAGACGTGCAGCTTGCCATTCGCGCTAAGGGTACTCCTGCGCCGGAAGATGGCGTATGGGCGTCCCTCAAGTATGAGGGTGGCGTGCATCGCGTGCAGCGTATTCCCGTCACCGAATCGCAGGGTCGCATCCAAACCTCCGCGGCTGGTGTCATTGTGTTCCCGGAAGCTGACGAAGACGATGATGAGATTGAAATCGATCAGAAGGATCTGAAAATCGACATCTTCATGAGCTCCGGCCCGGGTGGCCAGTCCGTGAACACCACATATTCCGCCGTTCGTATGACCCACATTCCGACCGGCATCGTGGTGAGCATGCAGGATGAGAAGAGCCAGATCCAGAATCGTGCGGCCGCACTGCGCGTGTTGAAGAGCCGCCTGCTCGCCATGAAGCACGAGGAAGAAGCCGCACAGGCCGCGGACATGCGTCACTCCCAGGTACGTTCGTTGGATCGTTCCGAGCGCATTCGCACTTACAATTTCCCTGAAAACCGTATCGTCGACCATCGTACGAACTACAAGGCCTACAATCTTGACGCCGTGCTCGACGGCGATCTGCAGGCTGTGATCGATAGCGACATTCAGGCCGATGAGGCCGATCGTCTCGCCAACCAGAAGTAAGGCGTGGTGTGGCTACGGTATTCGAAACGGTGCGTTCCTCCGCGGCCGTATTGAGCGCGGCGGGCGTCGACACTCCGGAACATGACGTCAAACTGCTGCTCGCCGAAGCCTTCCACATTGACTTGCGGGACGTGGATAAGGCCATGCTTATGGGAGACGACGTTGGACATCTGAACAGTGCCTTGGCGTCCGATTCGCCAGAATCGGGCGCTTGGGCGAATGCGAAAACCACCGGGAATACCGTCGCGGCGGCCATGGAACGGTTTCATTCCATGGTGGATCGTCGAGCCAAACGTGAGCCATTGCAACACATCACCGGCCATGCGCCGTTCCGCTATCTCGATCTGAAAGTCGGACCGGGCGTGTTCATTCCGCGACAGGAAACCGAACTTGTGGTGCAGGAGGGTATTGACTGGATCACCAAGCAAGGTATGTATTCGGCGAAGGTGGTTGATTTATGCGCGGGAAGCGGCGCAATTGGCCTATCATTCGTGTCGGAAGTGCCTGGAAGCGAAGTGTGGGCGGTCGAAAAAAGCGAGCAAACCGCGGAATGGACCCGTATCAATCTCGACGAAACCGCAAAGACGCATCCCAATATCGCCAGCAACTATCATCTGGAAATCGCCGACGCCACGCAAATGCCGACGCTGAACCAGCTTGACGGCACCGTCGATATCGTGCTCACGAACCCCCCGTATGTGCCTCTTGCGAGCATTCCGCAGCAGCCGGAAGTACGCGATTACGATCCCGATCTGGCGCTGTACGGCGGTTCCTCGGATGGCACGCTCATCCCGGAGCGCATCATCTCACGCGCTTCAAAGCTACTCAAGCCAGGCGGGCTTCTGGTAATGGAACACGACGTCACGCAGGGGGAGCGGCTTGCCGCTTTCGCACGTACTTGCGGTTTCGTCGATGCCGTTGTTCACAACGATTACACCGGTCGTCCGCGTTATCTGACGGCGGAAAAGCAAGTAATCGGATAAAACAAGACGTTCCGCGGCATGCCGGTGAAGATATAGCCGGAAGTTGAGTCTCACTATAAGAACATTTTATGCATGGCGCTGTCCGTCGGGCTATAAAGAACAATCGGAATGCACATGAAGAACGGATGGCAGCCATAAGCGGCCATTGCGGTTCCGCGCACGGGATTGAGATGAACATGAATGGCTTTCATGGTGCGCGTTGAGAGGAATGTGCGGCATTTTCAAGAAAAGAGGAAGAACGGAATGAACGTCAAGTTCTCCGCCAAGTGCGTTGCCGTGATCGCGGCAGGCGCAATGTCAATGTCCCTCGCTGCCTGCTCTGGCGGCAGCATGGACGGTTCTAGCAGTTCCAATGGTAGTGCGGCCAACAGCGATACCATCACGCTGGGATCCATCACCACCAACTCCGGTACCGCCGCCGCATACGGCGAGGCCGAAGTCGCCGGCTTCAAGCTGGCTGTGGACGAGATCAACGCCAAGGGCGGCATCAACGGCAAGAAGGTCAAGCTCGAGTCCATGGACGATAAGGGCGACGCCACCGAAGCCTCCAACGCCTTCAACAAGCTCGCCGGTGACGCCAGCGTGCTCGGCGTGCTCGGTCCGACCATCTCCTCCACCACCGCAGCAGTGGCTCCGCTGGCCGATCAGGCCAAGCTGCCGGCCATTGCTCCGGCCGCCACCTCCGACTCCATCGAGACTGGTGGCTACATGTTCCGCACCTGCTTCAAGGATTCCTATCAGGGTGAGATCGCAGCCAAGTTCGCAGCCGAGACCCTGAAGGTCAAGAAGGTCGCCGTGCTATACGGCACCGGCGACCCGTACTCCTCCGGCGTGGGCAAGGCTTTCGCCGATGCCGCCAAGAAGGCCGGTCTTGAGGTCGTGGCAGAGGAGAATTCCTCCAGCGCCGACGACACTGAGTACTCCTCCCAGCTGCAGAAGATTCAGGCCGCTGGCGCCGAGTTCCTGTACGCTCCGTACTATTACTCCGTTGCTGGCCCGTACATCATCCCGCAGGCCCGTTCCGTCGGCTACGATGGTTATGTGATGGGTCCTGACGGCTACGATGGCCTGAAGATGACCGACGATAAGTCGCTGTACAACAATGTGCTCTACACCACCCATTATTCTCCAGACGACGCCTCCAACGCCAAGGTGCAGGACTTCATCAAGTCTTACAAGAAGGCCAACAAGAACGCCGATCCAAACACCTTCACCGCACTGGCCTATGACTCCGTGTACATGATGGCTCAGGCGATCGAGAAGGCCGGTAAGAACGCCACCCGCGAGTCTGTGCGCAACGCTATCTCCGGTATGAGCTTCGAAGGCGTGACCGGCAACTTCACGCTCGACAAGAAGGGCTCCCCGAAGAAGTCCGTCATCGTCCTTGAGCTTAAGGACGGCAAGCCTCAGTACAAGACCACCATCCAGCCATCCAAGTGATTTCCATCTGCTTGAAGGCAAGGATTTTGAAAGCCTGAGCATATAAGAGGAGGGGACCGGGAAACCGGTTCTCTCCCTTTCGCGTATCAAGGCGTTTTATCCATATTCGTCGGGTTCGAGAGCCTGACGGCAGACAAATTTTTGAAAGGAGGAATGATGGGCGATCAGATCATCATGTTCATCAGCCAGATCTTCAATGGTTTGAAGATTGGTAGCGTGTACTCGCTTGTGGCACTTGGCTACACCATGGTGTACGGCATCATTCGTTTGATCAACTTCGCGCACGGCGATTTCATCATGGTCGGCGCATATGTGCTGATGCTTACCATTCCGGCAATCGTCGCGTTCGGCCTGCCCGCATGGGTGGCCGTCATTCCTGCGATCCTCATGTGCGTGGCGGTAGGCGTCATCGTGGAGAGGGCCGCATACAAGCCGGTGCGTGAGAAGGGCAACAGCATGACGGCCCTCATCACCGCAATCGCCATGAGCCTGTTGCTGGAGAATGGCTCCCAGGCCATCTTCGGCGCCGATTACCAGACTGTGCCAACGATCATCCAGATTCCGACGCTGTCGCTCGGCAAGCTGAAGATCGACGGCGCGACCATCATCACCATCGCGCTCGGCGTCATCATCATGGTCGCGCTGCAGCTGTTCGTCTCCCACACCAAGCAGGGCAAGGCCATGCGTGCGGTTTCCGAAGATAAAGAAGCGTCGATTCTGATGGGCATCAACGTGAACTCCACCATCACGCTGACCTTCGCCATCGGTTCCGGCCTGGCTGCGGTGGCGGCGCTTATGTACTGCATTTCCTATCCGCAGGTGTCTCCGATGATGGGCGCGATGCTGGGCCTGAAGGCATTCGTCGCGGCCGTGCTCGGTGGTATCGGCTCCATTCCGGGCGCTATGGTCGGCGGTCTGGTGATCGGCGTGGTCGAAAGCCTGACCAAGGCGTATATCGGCACCATCACCGGAGGTGTGATCACGTCCGCGTTCTCCGACGCCATCGTGTTCGGTATCCTCATCATCGTGCTCCTGGTCAAGCCATCCGGCCTGATGGGCGAACCGGAAACAGAGAAGGTGTGATCCCATGAAGAAATCAATGCTTTCCACCAAACAGTCCTATCTGATGTGCGCGATTGGCGTGGTCGTGCTGTTCGGCATACTGATGGGCGTATGCGAATCCGGCATGGCCAGCGCCTATATCAAAGGCATCATGATGACCATCTGCATCGCCATCATCATGACCACTTCGCTGAACCTCACTATCGGCGTGCTCGGCCAGCTTACGTTAGGCTGCTGCGGTTTCGAGGCAATCGGCGCGTATTCCGCTGCTTTGCTGAGTAAGCTGCTCGTCGCCAATGGCGTTGCGATGGATCCGACTTTGCGATTCCTGCTTACCACCCTCGTCGGTGGTGTAATCGCCTGCATTTTCGGTATTCTGGTTGGCATCCCTGCATTGCGTCTGCATGGTGATTACCTCGCCATCATCACGCTTGGCTTCGGTGAGATCATCCGCGTGATCATCCAGAACCTGAAGGTTGCCGGCGGCATGGGTCTCGACAAGGGTGCCGCAGGACAGGCGTTGATCGGCATCGACCGTCTCGCCAACCTGTATGTCGTGTTCTGGATTACCGTCGTCACCGTTGTACTGCTGTTCATGTTTGCCCGCTCCCGTTACGGACGTGCCGTCAAGGCTATCCGCGACGACGAGATCGCGGCCAGCGCATCCGGCATCAACATCACTTACATGAAGGTGCTCGTATTTGCGATTTCCGCGTTCTTCGCAGGCATCGCCGGTGGCATCTTCGCGCAGTACATCGGTTCGTTGAATCCGTCCATGGCCGGATGGTTGCAGTCGATCAATTACGTGATCATGGTGGTGTTCGGCGGTATGGGATCGCTGACCGGTTCCATCGTCTCCGCCATCGGCCTGACGATTCTTCCGGAATTGCTGCGCGCCTTCTCCACCTACCGCATGCTCGTGTACTCGGTGGCACTGGTGCTCATCATGATCTTCCGACCGCAAGGCATCTTCGGCAACTGGGAATTCTCCCTGACCAAGACCATCAACAAGCTGTTCTACCCGATGAAGTTCAAGGCACACGGCAAGCCGAAGCAGGCTGAAACCGTTGAAAAGGTCAAGGCGTCCAAGGAATCCGGCAAGAACGCTAAGAAGACGACTGAAAAAGTCGAAACCGCTGAAAAGGTTGCTGAGACGGTCACCACTACCAAGGAGGCGAAGGCATGAGTGAGCCCATCCTCAAGGCCGAGCATCTCGGCATCACCTTTGGAGGCTTGAAGGCCGTATCCGACTTCAACATGACCATCAACTCCGGTGAGCTCATCGGTCTGATTGGACCGAACGGCGCAGGCAAGACCACTGTGTTCAACCTACTGACCGGCGTGTACCAGCCTACGGAAGGCGAGTTCTTCCTGGACGGCGAACGCATGAACGGCAAGAAGACGTACCAGGTAGTGCGTGCCGGAATCGCCAGAACCTTCCAGAATATTCGTCTGTTCGGTCAGATGACGGTGGAAGAGAACGTGCTGGTCGCGTTCAACGAATCGTTCAGCTACCGCATGGGCGGCGCGATTTTCCGCACGCCGAAATTCTGGAAGCAGGAACGCGAAATGCACGCCAAAGCCATCGACCTGCTCAAGATCTTCGGATTGGAAGGTCTGGCGGAAACCGAAGCCGCGAATCTGCCGTACGGCGCCCAGCGCAAGCTGGAAATCGCACGCGCCCTTGCCACCGGCATGAAGCTGCTTCTGCTCGACGAACCGGCCGCAGGCATGAATCCGACAGAAACTGAGGATCTGCTTAACTGCATCAACACCATCCGCGACCGTTTCGGCATCGCCATCCTGCTAATCGAACATGACATGAGCTTGGTGATGAACGTCTGCCAGCGCATCCAGGTGCTCGACTACGGACGCACCATCGCAGCCGGCACGCCGGATGAGATTGCCAACAATCCGCAGGTCATTTCCGCATACCTTGGTTCCGATGACGAAGATGACGAAAGCGAGGAGGAAGCCTGATGCTGGAAGTCAAGAACCTTTCCGTTTCGTACGGTGCCATCGAAGCCGTCAAGGGCATCAGTTTCACCGTGAAGGATGGCGAGATCGTGTCCTTGATCGGTGCGAACGGCGCGGGCAAAACCACCACGCTGCACACCATCACCGGTCTGGTGCCGGCTAAATCCGGTTCCGTGATGTACAACGGCGTGGACTTGCTGAAAACCCACAGCAACAAAATCGTGACCCTCGGCATGGCTCACATTCCCGAAGGCCGTCACGTCTTTACGCGCATGAGCGTTGAGGAGAACCTCGAAATGGGCGCGTTCAGCCTGAAGGACCAGTCGAGCCTTAAGAGGGATCTTGACATGGTCTACGGTCTGTTCCCGCGTCTGAAGGAACGTCGCAACCAAAAGGCCGGCACACTGTCCGGCGGCGAGCAGCAAATGCTCGCGATGGGCCGCGCGCTGATGAGCCATCCGAAGACGATCCTCATGGACGAACCGTCCATGGGTCTGTCCCCGAAGCTCGTCAAGGAGATCTTCTCCATCATCCGCAAACTGCACGAGCAGGGCATCACGATTCTGCTGGTTGAGCAGAATGCCAAGATGGCGCTGTCGATTGCAGACCGTGCATACGTGCTGGAAACCGGCCGTATCACGATGGAAGGCGACGCCAAAGAGCTGCTGAACAACGAGCAGGTGCGCAAGGCGTATCTGGGCGCCTGAGACAGTGTCCGTCTTGTTCCGTCGGCTGGAATCAGAAATAATTCCGGCCGGCGGATTTTTTATGCCGTTTCCGGTCTTATTTGCGTTGCAATGGGCCGGTGAATCGTCGTTTTTTTTTTCATTGCGTCGTGATTGGTCCATTTTGCGACGTTTCGTGCCGAACACACGCGTCGATTCGCCTTATTCGACCGCATCCGCGTTCCATGCTTTACAATAGGTGAGTTGATTGGAAAGGGAGGTGTCATGAGCGAGATTTGCACAGTAAACGACGAATCCCTTGCCCGGGCCGTTGAAATCATCCATGATGGCGGATTGGTGGTCATTCCTACGGACACTGTGTATGGAGTAGCCTGTGATCCGCGCAATATCGAAGTGATTCGCAAGGTGTTCGCTGCCAAGAATCGTCCGAAATACAAATCGCTGCAGGTGTTGCTGCCGTCCATCGAAAGCTTGGAGAAACTGCATTTGACGCTGCCGGTGCCGCTTAATCGTTTGGCGGCCATGTTCATGCCGGGTGCGTTTTCGCCGATAGCGGAAGCGGAAAGCAATTGCTCACTTGCCACTTTGCGGCATGATCCGTCAACGGGCAGGGCCACGCAAGGCGTCCGTATTCCTAATTCCGCGGTCGCTTTGCGGATCCTTCGTGCCACAGGTCCGCTGGCTGCCACCAGCGCCAATCGTTCTGGCGAGGAAAGCGCGCAGACGGTTCAGGAAGCCGTCGCAGCGCTCGGTGATGCTGTGGATCTGTACTTGGATGGGGGAGCGACCCCCGGTCATGTGGCTTCCACAGTTGTGGCGGCTGATCCTCATGGGCGTGACGGCATTGCGATTCTTCGGGAGGGAGTGATTCGCGAGCCGGTTATCCGAAAGGCCTTGACGTTGAATGGCGGTGCTTTGGGCGTATGAGAATTTACCTGTTCATTGCTGCGATTGCTGGTGGCGTCACCTATCTGATTACGCCGCTGATTCGCCATATCGCCATTGAAATCGGCGCGGTCGGCGAAGTGCGCGCGAGAGACGTGCACACCATTCCAACCCCGCGACTGGGCGGTTTGGGCATGTTGATCGGCTTCACCGTGTCGATGCTGTTCGCATCCCGCATTCCGTTCATTCAGGGATTGTTTGCGCAATCGCAGCAGGCGTGGGTGATTCTCGCCGGCGCAGTTATGATCAGTCTGCTGGGCATGGCCGATGATTTGTGGGATCTTGATTGGATGCTCAAACTTGCCGGCCAGTTGCTGATTTCCGTGTTTGTGGCATGGGGCGGCTTGCAGATCATTTCGCTTCCGCTTGGTTCGTTGGTGACGGCATCGCCGAGCCTGTCGATGGCCATCACCGCGTTTTTGATCGTCGCGTCCATCAATGCGGTCAATTTCGTGGATGGTTTGGATGGCTTGTCGTCGGGCATTGTGGCGATCGGCGGCATTGCGTTCGCCATTTATTCGTACATCATCGCCCGCAATTCGCCCTCATACGCTTCGATGGCGACGCTGATCGACATTGCCATGGTTGGCATGTGCGTGGGCTTTCTGCTGCATAACTGGCATCCGGCGAAGCTGTTCATGGGGGACTCCGGTTCCATGCTGCTTGGCTATCTGATCACCTGCGCTTCGATTGTGATGACCGGTCGTCTTGATCCCGCCAGCATTCATGCCAGCATCTATCTGCCGGTGTTCATGCCGATTCTGCTGCCGATTCTGGTATTGTTCCTGCCGATCCTCGACATGTGTCTTGCGATTGTGCGCCGCTTGCGTAAGGGGCAGTCGCCAATGCATCCGGACCGTATGCACCTGCATCATCGCATGTTGCGTATCGGGCATTCTGTGCAGGGGGCCGTGTTGATTCTGTGGGGTTGGGCAGCGCTGATCGCTTTCGGTTCGATTATGACGTTGTTTTTCAAAGCACAGTATGTGCTTATCGGATTTCTGATTGCGGCTGTGGTATTGACCGTCGCCACCATGTATCCGTATTTAAAGCATAGGATTCCTGAAATGCTGGAAGAGGATGCTGCGGACGGCAGCAGGCATGCGTCAGTACGGTCGTAGAAGCGCGGTAAAAAAACTGATTAAACGCTTTGCCTGACGGTATTGGTTGACTTTTGCGACACCCTTGTTTGACGTTGGTTTTGCCGTGTCGCAGTAAGTCAGCCCACGTTCATATAGTGGGTCTATGGCTACAATTCCTGATATGAATGCAGATTCCACGTACGCTCCACTTCCTCCGATTTTCGCACAGCTTGGCCTCGCCTATGATGATGTGCTGCTGCTGCCGAACGAGACGGATGTCATTCCGTCCGAAGTGGACACGACCACCCATCTGACCCGCAACATCACGATGAAGGTCCCGGCGATTTCCGCCGCAATGGACACCGTCACCGAGTCCGATATGGCCATCGCCATGGCTCGTAATGGCGGCATCGGCGTGCTGCACCGCAATCTTTCTATCGACGACCAGGCCGCTCAGGTCGACATCGTCAAGCGCTCCGAATCCGGTATGATTAACGATCCGTTGACTGTCAGCCCGGATGTGACGCTGGCTGATCTCGACAAGCTGTGCGGCCGTTTCCATATCTCCGGCCTGCCGGTCGTTGACAACGACAACAAGCTCGTTGGCATCATCACCAACCGCGACATGCGTTTCATCGCATCCGAGGATTACGACCGCCTCAAGGTTTCCGAGGTCATGACCCGCGAAAACCTCATCACCGGTCCGTCCAACATCTCCAAGGAAGACGCCCACGACCTGCTGGCCAAGTACAAGGTCGAAAAGCTGCCGCTGGTCGACGATGAAGGCCACCTCACCGGCTTGATCACCGTGAAGGACTTCGTGAAGACCGAGCAGTACCCGGACGCCACCAAGGATGAGCAGGGTCGTCTGCGCGTCGCCGCGGGCATCGGCTTCCTGGGCGACGCCTACAACCGTGCTTCCGCTCTGATGGAAGCCGGCGTGGACGTGCTCGTGGTCGACACCGCCAACGGTGAGGCCAAGCTGGCTCTCGACATGATCCGCCGCCTGAAGTCCGATTCCGCGTTCAAGGGCGTTGACATCATCGGTGGTAATGTGGCCACCCGTCAGGGCGCTCAGGCCATGATTGACGCCGGCGTCGACGCAGTCAAGGTTGGCGTGGGCCCAGGCTCCATCTGCACCACCCGCGTGGTGGCCGGTGTCGGCGTTCCGCAGCTCACCGCCGTGTACGAGGCCGCCCAGGCCTGCCGTGCTGCTGGCGTGCCTTGCATCGCCGACGGTGGCATTCACTATTCCGGCGACATCGCCAAGGCTCTGGTGGCCGGCGCATCCACCGTCATGCTCGGTGGCACCCTCGCAGGCTGCGAGGAAGCTCCGGGCGAGAAGGTGCTGCTGCATGGCAAGCAATACAAGCTGTACCGTGGCATGGGCTCCCTCGGCGCCATGGCTCCGCGCGGCAAGAAGTCCTACTCCAAGGATCGCTATTTCCAGGCCGATGTCACCTCCAACGACAAGGTCGTTCCGGAAGGTGTCGAAGGCGAAGTTCCGTACCGCGGACCGCTGAACGCAGTGCTGTACCAGATGATCGGCGGCCTGCATCAGTCCATGTTCTACATTGGCGCCCACAATATCGCCGAAATGCCGGAACGTGGCCGTTTCATCCGTATCACCGACGCTGGCTTGCGCGAATCCCATCCGCACGACATCGTCATGACCGCCGAAGCTCCGAACTACTCCGGTCGCCAGTGATTGCTGAATTCCGGTAATCAATAATCGGTAAAAGCCTCTTACTTCTCGGAAAAGACCGAAAGTAAGAGGCTTTATTCATATCTGCAACGCGAATATTTATATAAGAAAACCGCTTGACGAACCGTATTCCATCATGTTCACCTCACTTGTGCTGCGTGGTACCACCGAACGTCGCCTTATCGCCAAGTAGCGGCATTGATATACGAAGCAAATCGCGAAAAACAAGCATGACTTCCCAGTGCGTGGTTTTCCAATCTCCCTACCTCGCGGTATCTTCGAATGTTCAGCTGAAGCGTGCTGAGCGGCACGCGCACACGCAAAGGAAACGAGGCAAGATGGTTGACGCACATGACGGTGAAACATACACGGCGAAGGATTCACGCCTGATCTGGATCGACTGCGAAATGACTGGTCTTGACATCTTCCACGACGAACTGTGCGAGATTTCCGTAGTGCCGACGGACTTCGACCTCAACGTGCTCGACGAAGGCATCGATTTCGTGATCAAGCCTTCCGATGCGGCCGTGGCCAATATGAACGATTTCGTGCGTGCCATGCACACCCGTTCCGGACTCATCAACGAATGGGAGAATGGCCTGAGCGTCGAGGAGGCCGAACGGAAAGTCACCGAATACGTGGCCCGCTTCACCCCGGACGGCGTCAAGCCGCTGCTCGCAGGCAACTCCATCGGATCAGACAAAAAATTCCTCGACCGTTACATGCCGAACCTCATGGAACACCTGCACTACCGCGTAATCGACGTGAGCACGCTCAAAGAGCTTGCCCGTCGCTGGTATCCGGCCGTATACAGCAACCGTCCGCCGAAGAACGGTGGACATCGCGCGCTCGCCGACATCATCGAATCCTTGGATGAACTGCGTTACTACCGTAAGGCGTTCATGGCAGCGGCGCCCGGTCCTGACGCAGCCGAAGCCAAGGCGATCGCCGATCAGATCGTGGCAACCAGCATTTTGAACAACAACTGATTCCGCATATCGCACAATCGTTGGAAAACCTGATATTCCAACGAAAACATGGAAAGGACTCCAGTGAGCGCAGCCGATTGGACCAGCATCGAAATCCCGCAAGACATTCGCTTGGTGGTTGCCGATATGGACGGCACCCTGCTTGATGAGCATAGCGAGATTCCGCAAGGTTTCTGGCCGATGCTTGCCCGGCTGCGCTCGCGAGGCGTTGAATTCGTGCCGGCGTCCGGACGCCAGTACGCTACCTTGCGTGCCATGTTCGCCGATAAGGCGGCGCGGGTGCTTGACGGCGGCGAACTTTCGTATATCGCGGAAAACGGCAATGTCGTGGCCATTGACGGTAATATCGCCGAAGTGCACGGCGTCGATACCGATGTGACCCGCTGGACCATCGATACGGTGAACGCTTCTGCCGCGGCTGGCGAATACGATATGGGATTGGTGCTTTGTGGCCTGCGCACGGCATACGTGCAGCGCACGGACAAGCCGTTCCTTGACGAAGTCGGCAAATATTATGCGGCACTGGAGATTGTGGACGATCTGCATAGCGTGCTTGAAGATGTAATCGCATCAAACGGCGAAAGCGACACCATACTCAAACTGGCGATTCTCGATTTCGACGATGCCGAAACAATGGCCGCGGAAAAGCTGACGCCACTGAAAAACGATTATCAGGTGGTGGTTTCCGGCAAACTGTGGGTCGACATCATGAATGCCACAACCAATAAGAAGCAGGGCGTCGAAGCGTTGCAGCGCGTGCTTGGCATCACTGCGGCCCAAACGGCGGTATTCGGCGATTATCTCAACGATCTGCAGATGCTTTCGGCAGGGGAGTGGTCGTTCGCCATGGGCAATGCGCACCCCGCGTTGAAGCAAGCAGCGCATTTTGTGGCTCCATCCAATGCCGATCACGGGGTGCTTCAGGTTGTCGACAAGCTGATTGCGTAAGGAAGCCGTTTTTTCGGAATTGATGGTCGATTGAACAGGAAAGGCGGTGCGGCATGCGGCAGGCTGAGGCATTGGCGATTCTGCAAAGTGGTGCGAGCGTCTTTCTGACGGGTGCGCCGGGTGCTGGCAAGACTTACGTGCTCAATGAGTTCGTGCGTCAGGCCCGTGCCGAAGGTGCTGCGGTGTCGGTGACGGCGTCTACCGGTATCGCGGCCACGCATATCAACGGGCAGACCATTCATTCATGGAGCGGTGTCGGACTTGCCAACGCGCTCACCGACAATCTGATCAAAACCATACGTACCCGACGCAAACGTAAGCTGCAGGGCGCTGACATTCTCATCATCGATGAGGTTTCCATGCTGCATGCGTGGCTGTTCGACATGGTAGATCAGGTGTGCCGCATCATTCGACGTGACCAACGCCCGTTCGGCGGGCTTCAAGTGGTGCTGTCCGGCGATTTCTTCCAGCTTCCTCCAGTGAGTGTGGGTGGACGCAACCACGATCTGGTCACGCCAAGCCCGGAATTCGTGGCTTCCCGCGAACGATATGCGAAAGCGGGACTCAATCCAGATGGTTTCGTCACCGAATCATTGGTATGGCGGGAATTGAATCCCGCAATCTGTTACCTGACCGAACAGCATCGTCAGGATGACGGCAGTCTGCTCACCGTATTGACCGATATTCGCAACGGTTGCGTGAACGATGACGATCGCAATGTGCTCCTCACCAGACTGGGCGCAATCCCCGAACCTGGTCAGCAGGCCGTCAATCTGTTTCCCGTCAACAAGCAGGCGGACACGCTCAACGACATGCGCCTGTTCGAAATCAACGAGGAACCGCACGAATATTTCGCCGAAGCCGCAGGACCGGTCAATCTGGTGGAACGTTTGAAGAAAAACATGCTTGCCCCCGAACGCTTGCAGCTCAAAACCGGAGCCGCGGTGATGGCCGTACGCAACGACACCGACCACCAGTTCGTGAACGGATCATTGGGCACCGTGCGCGGATTTGCCGCCGAAAACAAGGGCGGATGGCCGATCGTTGAATTTGAAAACGGCAATATCGTTACCATGAAGCCGAATTGCTGGGAAATGATGGACGGCGACACAGTGCTCGCCAGCGTCAACCAAGTGCCGTTGCGCTGCGCGTGGGCGATCACCATCCACAAATCGCAAGGTATGACGCTCGACCGTGCGGTGATGGATTTGCGGCGCACCTTCGCGCCCGGCATGGGGTATGTGGCGCTGTCTCGTGTGGAAGGCCTGCAGGGCCTGTATTTGAACGGTGTGAACGAACGCATGTTTTTGGTTTCGCCCGATGCGGTGCGCCTGGACGGCGAGTTGCGTCTCTCCTCGGCACAGGCGTCCGATACATTGGCTCACGATGGCATCGCCGCGTTCCAGCAGATGACTGCAGTCTCCGACGATGACGAGTTCGCGCAGGATGCGCTGTTCTAGTGCGGCGATTGCCTTGTTCGGCATTTACGATGATTTTTGGGATTCGACGGATATGACTGTTGTGTTCCGTCCGTGCATCGCCATACATCGGTGAACGGGTGTCTGGATTAGGCTTACGTCCCCTTGCCTGAGTAGTTTTGGGCATATGACTAAAGCACTTCGTATGTCCACCATGTTCCTGCGCACTCTGCGTGAGGATCCCGCCGATGCAGATGTCGTATCGGATAAGCTTCTGCAGCGCGCCTGCTACCTGCGCAAGGCCGCTCCGGGTATTTGGACCTGGCTGCCGCTGGGCCTGAATGTTCTGAACAAGATCGAAAACATCATCCGTGAGGAAATGGCTTCGATCGACGCCCAGGAAGTTCACTTCTCCGGTCTGCTGCCGCGTGAGCCGTATGAGGCCACCCATCGTTGGGAAGAGTATGGCGACAACATCTTCCGTTTGAAGGATCGTCATGAGGCCGACTACCTGCTGGCACCGACCCATGAGGAAATGTTCACCTTGCTGGTCAAGGACCTGTACTCCTCCTACAAGGATCTGCCGGTTACCCTCTACCAGATTCAGACCAAGTATCGTGACGAATTCCGTCCGCGTGCAGGCCTGATCCGTGGCCGTGAATTCATCATGAAGGACGCCTACTCCTTCACGCTCGACAAGGAAGGTCTTGTCAAGGCGTATATGGACGAGCGTGGCGCCTATGAGCGTATTTTCAACCGTCTCGATTTGAAGTATGTGCCGGTGCACGCCATGGCCGGCCCGATGGGCGGTTTCGAATCCGAAGAGTTCCTTGCTCCGATGGAAATCGGCGAAGACACCTTCGCCCAGTCTCCGAGCGGCAAGGCTTGGAATGTTGAGGCGCTGACCACTCCGGAACCGGAAGCCATCGACTTCAGCAACACTCCGACCGCTGAAAAGCGTCCGACGCCGAATGCTGAAACCATCGATCAGATGGTTGAATTCGCCAACGCCAACCATCCGCGTTCCGACGGCCGCGCGTGGGAGGCTTCCGATATTCTGAAGAATGTGGTAATCGCCGTGATGCATCCGCAGGATGACGATCATGACGAGCCGTGGCGCGAACTGGTGGTTGTCGGCGTGCCTGGCGATCGTACCGTCGACATGAAGCGTCTTGAAGCGCAGTTCACTCCGGCTGAAATCGAAGAGGCCACCGACGAGGATCTGAAGAAGCATCCGGAACTCGTCAAGGGCTATATCGGCCCGATGGCGTTTGGCCCGCAGGCTCGCGGCGGTGAAAAGGCCGAAAACGCCAACGAAACCGGCGAAGCGTTGCGTTACCTTATCGACGCGCATATCGCCCGCGGCTCCGCATGGTTCACCGGCGCTGATGAAGCCGGTGTTGACTACTACGATCTCGTGTATGGCCGTGACTTTGAGGCCGACGGCGTGGTGGAGGCCGTGCAGGTTCGCCACGGCGACATGAGCCCGGACGGTTCCGGCCCGCTGAGCTTCGAACGCGGTGTGGAAATCGGTCAGGTGTTCCAGCTCGGTCTGAAGTATTCCAACGCGCTCGGCCTGAAGGTGCTTGACCAGAACGGCAAGACCGTGCCGGTGTGGATGGGCTCCTACGGCATTGGCGTGTCTCGTGTGATGGCTTGCATCGCCGAAACCCACCATGACGAGAAGGGCTTGGCATGGCCGGCCATCATCGCTCCCGCCCAGGTGCATGTGGTGGCCACCGGCAAGGATGCGGCCGCATTCGAAGCCGCCGAGCAACTGATCGCCGAGCTGGAAGCCAAGGGCATCGAAGTGATCTTCGATGACCGCAAGAAGGTTTCCCCGGGCGTCAAATTCAAGGATGCCGAGCTTATCGGTGTGCCGCTGGTCGCCGTCGCAGGCCGTGACACTGTCAACAATGGCACCATCGAAGTGCGTGACCGCAATGGCGAGAACGCCGAAGCCGTGCCTGTTGCCGACGCCGCTCAGGTGATCGCCGACCGTGTCGCCGCACTGCTGAGGTAATAATCTTTTTTCCGATTATTTCAGCATATATAAACGGGAGATTATGGATGTTCCATAGTCTTCCGTTTTTTTTTATCTAGAAAACAGATAGACGGAAGCATGATTTTGCGGAAAACATGCACATATCGACAGTACATTGCTGTGGATAAGTGAAATTTATCCACCGACTATCCACGACTCGCCCGAAACGGCGTCCTTTATCCACATTTGTCGGTTGCGCTTGTGTCAGTATGGTCGAATCGGTGATAGTGGTTCTACCGCGGAAACGCAAGGAAGCGGAAAGGCGTGCAGAGCCCCTCTCTCGCAACCCATTTCTCCGACTGCACGTTGCTTTCGCACCTTCATCGGTGCTTTCCGCGGCCCCTTTATTTACCAAAGCGACAGAAAGGGCCGATCATGGCACAACAGCAAGCTCTCATCACCATCACCGGATATGTGGGCGCCAATCCCACGCAATTCAACAAGGATGGCATGCCTCATGCCAGCTCGTTCAGAATGGCAAGCACCAGACGGTATTTCGACAATCGCACACAGCAATGGAAAGATCTTCCCACCACGTGGATCACGGTGAAAGCGTACCGGAATCTATCCGAAAACATCTGCCAATCGTTGAAGAAAGGCGAACCGGTTATTGTAATGGGTTCGCTTGCCACGGAAACATGGACCGATATGAATGGTAAACCGCAGTCGCGCATTGTGCTGGAAGCCAGCGCGGCAGGACATGACCTCAACCGTGGCGTCACTACGTTGCGCAAGTTCGTCAAGCCAAACGACCAAGCCCAACCGGAAACGAAGGGCATGGAACCTCAAGTAGGAGTCGACCCGTTCGCAAGACATGGCAGCGTGGCTCCGGTTGAGATAGTGGTTCCCGAAGATGACGAAGCCGCCGAATTCTCGGGAGATCCCGAAGAATTCGGCGGCGACATACATTAGGAGGCATCAATGCCTTGTACGATTGGCGACGATTGCCTACTGATGATGCGGCTCGCTACCAGATGCGCACGCGCTGATCGGGATCAAGCCACATGCCGTCCTCAGGCTTCACATCGAACGCCTTGTAGAACAGGTCAACGTTGCGTGCGATGCCGTTCGTGCGGCATTCAGCGGGGGAATGCGGGTCGATCTGCAGATACTGCTCCGCCAGCTCGTCACGATTCTTGGTGCGCCAGATGGATGCATAGCTGAGGAAGAAACGCTGCAATCCGGTGAAACCGTCGATTTGCGGCGCTTCAGCCAGCGAATCCTCAATTGCGTCCATGGATCCGTTCTTCTCACGGCCGGCTGCCTCGTCAAGGGCGAACGAGTACGCCTTGAGTGCGATGTTCACGCCACTTAAGTCGCCGATGTTCTCGCCGATGGTCAGCGCGCCGTTCACATGCGGAGCCTGGGTGGGATCATCGGCGTACTTTTCGGCGAGCTGAGTCGGTACGAATGCGTTGTACTGGTCGATGAGCTTCTGCGTGAGCTGTTTGAAATTGGCTTTGTCTTCTTCGGTCCACCAATCGTTGAGCTTGCCGTCGCCGTCATACTGGGCGCCCTGATCGTCGAAACCGTGGCCGATCTCATGACCGATCACCGCGCCGATACCACCGTAATTTGCGGCGTCTTCGGCGTTCGGATCGAAGAACGGCGGCTGCAGAATGGCGGCCGGGAACACGATCACGTTCATGGTCGGCTCATAGTAGGCGTTCACCGTCTGTGGATTCATCAGCCATTCGTCCTTGTCAACGCTCTTGCCGACCTTGGCTAACTGGTAGCCGGTCTCATACAGGTTGGCGGCACGCATGTTCTCGGCGAAACCGGCATCCTCATGTACGTCAAGCGCGGAATAGTCACGCCAATGGTTCGTGTAACCGATCTTCGGCACGAACTTGGAGAGCTTCTCCAACGCCTTCTGCTTGGTTTCCTCGCCAAGCCAGGCAGAACTGGAGATGGACATGCGGTAGGCGTCGATCAGATTGCCGACCAGCTGTTCCATGCGTTGCTTCGACGACTCGGGGAAGTGCCTCTTCACATATTCGCGGCCCACATCCTCGCCGCAAATGCCGTTGACCAACGAAACGCCACGCTTCCAGCGCACACGCTGCTGCTTCTGGCCAGACAACGTCTTGCCATAGAATTCGAAATTCGTCTCATCGAATTCGTGCGGCAGCTCCAATGTGGATCCGATGATCACATGCACGCGAGCCCACAGCTTGAGATCATCAAGGTCCGCGGTCTTCCAGAACGCGTTAAGACCGGTGAGGAAGCTCGGCTCATGCACCACTACACGGTTGAAAACACCGCGGAAATCAAGCGGTTGCACCTGCGCTGCGGAAGTCTGATCATATGCGGACTGCCAAGATTCGATCCATGCGTCGAAATCATAATCGGCAAGCATGCCGCTCAATTCCGCATAATCAGTGGGATTATAGGTCTTCACCGAATCACGGGTGGCTACATTGTCCCAATGGTTCGCGGCGATACGCGTCTCAACATCGAGGAAACGCTTGGCATCGGCTTCGGCTTGCTCGCTATCGGCGGCAAGCTTCGCGTTCTTGAGCTGCTTGGCCACCATATCGACGTACGCTTCGCGAATCGGCGCATAGTGGTCTTCACGGTAATACGCTTCATCGGGCAGACCCAAACCGGCCTGCTCAACATGGATGATGTTGGTTTCGGGAGCGCCGGGATCGCCATATACGGCAATGCCAATCAAGTCAGGGCCGCCAGCCGGATTCATCGCGCCCAAAGCGCGGGTGAGTTCGGTTTTGCTGGCAGCGGCATCAATGGCCTCAAGCTGGCGTTCGATGGCGGCGAGCCCGGAAGCGTTGATGGTATCGACATCAAGGAAGCTTGCATACAGGGCGTGGGACTTCTCGGCAGGGCAGTCATCGTCCTCGAGAATCTCACGAATCTGGTTTTCGGCGTCTTCGGCGAGCTTGTCGAACGAACCATAACGGGAACGGTCGTCAGGAAGGCGATACATGTCGATCCACGGGCCGTTGACATAGCGGAACAGATCTTGCGCAGGGCCGGTCACGGCGGAGAACGATGCCGGATCAATACCCGAATTCAAAGTGGTACTCATGACTTCACACTATCCATCTTTGATGACAAAACAGTGTATCCGAAACGAATAATCGTCATTATGCAATTCCATATGCAAGACGCGATTGCCTGATCGCAAGAAACGCATGCACTGTAGGGCGTACGAAGTAGGGTTATAAGCATGATTGAACTGAAAACACCGAAAGAGATCGAAGAGATGAAGCCGGCCGGCCGTTTCGTCGGCGGTATTCTGCGTGATCTCAAGGAATTCACCAAAGTTGGTACCAATCTGCTGGAAATCGACGAATTCGTGCACAAGCGCATCGTCGATCGCAAGGGAGCCGAATCCTGCTACGTCGACTACGCTCCGGATTTTGGCACCGGCCCGTTCGCACACTACATTTGCATTTCCGTGAACGATGCGGTGCTGCATGGCGTTCCGTTCGACTACAACCTGAAAGACGGCGATCTGGTCAGCCTCGATCTGGCGATTAACGTCGACGGTTGGGTTGCCGATTCCGCCATCAGTTTTGTGGTAGGCGAGCATAAGGATCCTGAGGATCTACGTCTGATCAAGTGCACCGAAGAGGCTTTGGAAGCCGGTATCGCCGCCGCACAGCCGGGCAACCGTCTGGGTGATGTTTCCGCGGCCGTCGGCGATGTGGCCCGCGAATACGGTTATCCGATTAACCTTGAATTCGGCGGTCACGGCGTCGGCCGTATCATGCACGGCGATCCGCACGTGCCGAACGATGGCCGCGCCCACCACGGCTACAAGCTGCGTTCGGGCCTGGTCATCGCTATCGAACCGTGGTTCCTCAAGACCACCGACGAGATTTACCAGGATCCGAAGGATGGTTGGACGCTGAAGAGCTCCGATGGTTCCCGTGGCGCGCACAGCGAGCACACCATTGCCATTACCGATAATGGTCCGGTGATTCTCACCGTTCGCGACAAGTGATCAGTGGTTGGCGAAAACGTTGTGATTTCGTAGTGGACTAACGAAATTCATCAGGCGAAGCCGATGTCTGGAATTCTTTTGCAATTCTAGACATCGGCTTTTTATATGCGTAATTTCGCACGGGAAAACTGATTATTCGTTATACGGGAATGAGGGATCGAATGTCAATCGATTGATTTTGAGACGAAACCATGCTTGGAAACGCGGATGCCATATAGTGTTCGATACTTCCGAACGATTGTGACGGTTAAGGAGCGTGCAAGCATGGCCACAGCCAATCTGAGTGTGGAATCCAAAGACTTCACCCTGCCGGTGGTCGAAGCCACGGCAGGCGCGGACGGCATCGTGGTATCAACGCTGCGTAATGATGGCTGGGTCACGCTTGACCCCGGATTTCTGACGACCGCGCAATGCGAATCGAAAATCACCTACATCGACGGCAAGAACTCGATTCTGCGCTACCGTGGATACCCGATCGAGCAACTGTGCGAGCAATCCGACTTCCTTGAGGTCGCATGGCTGTTGCGCCACGGCGAACTGCCGAATCGGGAGCAGTACGACCGTTTCATTTCCGACATCAACCATCGTACGATGGTGGGGGAGGATTTCCGCACCTTCATGGGCTCCTTCCCGCGTACTGCGCATCCGATGAGCGTGATGGCGTCCGCGGTCAACGCGCTCGCCACCTTCTACCCGGATACTACGGATATCAACGATTCCGACCAGCTTGATGAAGCTGCGACCATTATCATGGCGAAGGCGCGAACCATCGTCAGCTACATTTTCCGCCGTCGTCGTGATGAGCCGATGCTTTACCCGGATTATTCGCGCGGTTACGTGGACGATTTTCTGCGCATGTGCTTCGCGGTGCCGTACGAGCCGTTCGACTCCGATCCGCTGTACGTGCACGCGCTCGGCCGACTGCTGATCATCCATGCCGATCATGAGCAGAACTGCTCCACGTCCGTGGTGCGTATCGCCGGTTCCGCCCACGCCAACCTGTATTCCGCGGTCGCCGCAGGCATCAACGCGCTTTCGGGCCCATTGCATGGCGGTGCGAATGAGGCAGTGCTGCGTCAGCTCAAAGCCATTCGCGATTCGGGTAAAACCGTCAAGGAATTCGTGGAAGACGCCAAAACCAGTGGTCAGCGCATTTCCGGCCTTGGTCACCGAGTGTACAAATCGTATGATCCTCGTGCGGCGATCGCCAAGACGTATCTGCAGAAGATCATGGAACGTGCGGATACGTTGAAACTGCCTGCCGATGAGCGTGCATTGTTCGATGTCGCCACGGAATTGGAGAAGATCGCGCTGAATGACGAGTATTTCGTGTCTCGTCACCTGTATCCGAATGTCGACTTCTACACGGGATTGATCTACCGTGCGATCGGGTTCGATCCGTCGATGTTCACCACATTGTTCGCATTGGGACGCATTCCCGGTTGGATTGCGCAATATCGTGAGATGCTTGCCGATCCGAACACCAAGATCGGTCGCCCCCGTCAGGTGTACACCGGTTACACCGAACGCGATTATGTTCCGATCGACCGTCGATAGTTGCTTTTTCGCTGTTTCATGGAATCGTGATGCCTTTCGCCAAGCCCTGCGGCTAAAGTATTGCACGGAAACGTGCAAGTAATGCAATCACTATTGTGAAGGAGCGAAGAATGACCGATCAGCGCACTGCGTGGGGTTGGGGTCTGGCCAGCGTGGACGCGGCCGGCAATACTCTGGATGTTTGGTATCCGGAATTGAAGCTTGGTGAGGCGCCGGAGGAAGTGGCCCGCCCGAACCACAATTTCGACAACCTCGCCCATGAGGGAGCGGACGCGCGCGGCGTACGCCGCATTCCGGTGTTCACCGTATCGAAGCTTGACGAGCCAATCGAAGATGCCGCCGACGCCTACCTGCGTCTGCACTTGCTGAGCATGCGTCTGGCCAAGCCGAACACACTGAACCTGGACGGTATTTTCGCGGCCCTCAACAATGTGGTGTGGACCAACTATGGACCGTTCGCGGTCGAGGATTTCGCTCTGCGCAAGCTCGATGTGATGGCCGCTGCCAACCAGAGCGCTCCGGGCTTGCCGAAGGCCGACGTGAACGTGCTGTCGATCGACAAGTTCCCGCGCATGGTCGACTATGTGGTGCCGACCGGCGTGCGTATCGGCGATGCCGACCGCGTGCGTTTGGGCGCCCACCTTTCCGAAGGTACCACCGTCATGCATGCCGGCTTCGTGAACTTTAACGCTGGCACGCTCGGCGTTTCCATGGTGGAAGGCCGAGTCTCCCAAGGCGTTGTGGTCGGCAACGGTTCCGACATCGGCGGCGGCGCATCCATCATGGGCACCCTGTCCGGTGGCGGCAAGCTCAAGAACTCCATCGGCGAGCATTCGCTGCTCGGCGCGAACGCGGGCATCGGCATCTCCCTCGGCGACAACTGCGTGGTTGAAGCCGGCCTGTATGTGACCGCCGGTACCAAGGTAACCATCTACGACAAGGCCAAGGTCGTAGCGGGAGAACCGCTCGAGACCGTCAAGGGTGCCGACCTTTCCGGCAAAGACAACATTCTGTTCATCCGCAACTCGGTGTCCGGCCGTATCGAAGCGCGCTATCGCAAGACCGGTATCGAACTGAACGAAAAACTGCACAAGAACTAAAAAACAAGCCATGAAAATCTCCCTTATCACCGTCGGTAAAGTCAAGGAAAAATATCTGCGCGACGCCATCGCCGAATATTCGAAACGACTCAGCCGATACTGCAAGCTTGACATCGTCGAAGTGGCCGACGAGAAAACGCCTGAGCATGCCAGTGAGGGAGTTGAACGGCAAATCAAAGCTAAGGAAGGCGAACGCATCGCCAAGCATATACGTGACGATGCGTTCGTCATCGCGCTCGCCATCGAAGGCCATCAGCTGACCAGCGAGGAACTTGCGCGGAAAATCGATGGTCTCGGGCTGCACGGCACAAGTCATATCCAACTCATCATCGGCGGCTCGCTCGGACTCGATCCAACGATTTTGAAACGGGCGGACTACCTGCTGAGCTTCTCCAAAATGACGTTCCCGCATCAGTTAATGCGCGTTATTTTGTTGGAACAGATCTATCGTGCGTACAAAATCAATGCCGGAGAGCCCTACCATAAATGATTCGTTCACGTTTTCGAATGATTAGTGCATGATTTCCGCGCATGAAATACGAGACTGCGTCAAAAATGCCGTAAGTCGATAAGTAGAAGGTGTTGCCTATACTGGTGCCCCATGAGTGACTACAGAAGCGAACGCGAGCAGCGAGAGCGCCGCCGCCGCACTTTGGTGCGAGCGGTGTGCATCGTCATTGCCGCGGCGATGCTGCTGAGTCTGGTGATTCCTGCTATCTACGCAGGTCTTTGACGCCCTTGGTCTGGTACGATCCTCCCCGGGTCTGCATTCCCATACGTAACGAGACTGGTTCGCGGTTCGGCAGGGTGGGAGCGAGCATGTGGGCATGCGGAAAATTGAGGATTGTGCGAAAGCCGTATGAGGCTCCATGACAGAATATAAAGAACGCATAAAGAAATGTATGGTGTAAACGATGGCAGAATTTGATTTTTCCCAAGCAATCGGCGAAGCACGCGCCAAATACGAATCGATTTCCAAGGCGCTTGACGTCGACCGACTGACCGCACAGGCCAAGGATCTTGAAGTGCAGGCGGCCGAACCGGGACTGTGGGATGACCCTGAAAACGCGCAGAAGGTGACCAGCAAGCTTTCCGCGGTGCAGTCCCAGCTGAAGCGTCTCGCCTCCGCAATCCAGCGTATCGACGACGTCGAGACGCTCGTGGAATTGGGACAGGAAGAAGACGACGCCGACACGTTGGCGGAAGCGCGGTCCGAAGTCGAAAGCATTCAGAACGATCTGGCTGACATGGAAATCCAGACCCTGCTTGACGGCGAATACGACGAACGTTCCGCAGTGGTGACCATTCGCTCCGGTGCCGGCGGCGTGGATGCGGCCGACTTCGCACAGATGCTGTTGCGCATGTACCTGCGTTGGGCGGAACGCAACGGCTACAAGGCCAAGGTCATGGATACATCCTATGCGGAAGAGGCGGGCATCAAGTCCGCCACCTTCCAGGTGGATGCCCCCTATGCGTATGGTCGCATGAGCGTGGAAGGCGGCACCCACCGTCTGGTGCGCATCTCCCCATTCGACAACCAGGGCCGCCGTCAGACCAGCTTCGCAGCTGTGGAAGTGGTGCCGCTTGTCGAAGCGACCGATCATATCGACGTTCCTGATTCCGAAATCCGTGTTGATACCTACTGTTCTTCCGGTCCTGGCGGTCAGGGCGTGAACACCACGTATTCCGCGGTGCGCATCACCCACATTCCGACCGGCATCGTGGTGACCATGCAGGATGAGCGCTCGCAGATTCAGAATCGTGCCGCGGCCATGGCCGTGCTGCAGTCCCGACTGTTGGTGCTGCGCCACGAAGAGGAAGCCAAGAAGAAGAAGGAACTCGCCGGCGACATCAAGGCCAGCTGGGGTGATCAGATGCGCTCCTACGTGCTGCATCCGTATCAGATGGTCAAGGATCTGCGCACTGGCTATGAGACCTCGCAGACCCAGGCCGTGTTCGACGGTGACATCGACGCGTTCATCGAAGCTGGTATCCGCTGGCGTCATGAACAGCGTCGCGAGGCTGCGGAAGAAGCGGAAGCCTAAAAGCCGCGATTACCGTAATCAGAACAGCACATAGTGGAGGGGTACGACGATGGCGCTGATTTCACTTGAGCATGTGAGCAAGGTGTATCCAAAAGGCACCAGGCCTGCGTTGGATGATATCAATCTCGACATCAATCGAGGGGATTTCGTGTTCCTCGTAGGCGCATCGGGTTCTGGCAAAACCACATTGCTGAGCCTGTTGCTGCGTGAAGAGGAGGCCACGGACGGCGAAATCCGCATCGCAGGCAACGATTTGCGACGCCTGTCCGCACGGCAGGTGCCTCATTATCGTCGTTCCATCGGCTTCATCTTCCAAGATTACAAGCTGTTGAACAACAAAACGGTGTGGGAGAATGTGGCATTTGCACTTGAAGTGATCGGCACAAGCCGTTCTACCATCAAATCGTTGGTGCCAAAAGTGCTGCAGACGGTTGGACTCACCGGCAAGGAGGACAGCTACCCGCATGAGCTTTCCGGCGGTGAGGCGCAGCGTGTGGCCATCGCGCGAGCGTATGTGAACCATCCGCAGATTCTGCTGGCCGATGAGCCTACCGGAAACCTTGATCCGACCACATCGTTAGGCATTATGGAAGTGCTTGACGCCATCAACCGCACCGGCACTACCGTCGTCATGGCCACACATAATGAGGAAATCGTCAACTCCATGCGCAAGCGCGTGGTCGAACTGCATACCGGCAAAATCGTGCGTGACGAGCAGCAGGGATCCTACGATTCCGCACTGTACTTCCCGGATGCCGAAGTGGAATCCAAATCGCATCAGGCGCTGAATGGTGGCGATGCCGACGCGAAATACCGTGCGCCAAGCGGTTTGGTCGTGTCCGATGCTTCCGATGGGACGGTGGATGTGGAAGGTGCGACGCGAGCCGAAACCGCGGCGAATGCGGTCGATGCAGTAGCCGCTGCCATCCACAGTGGCAATGGAGATGCGGGCATTGCGCGACTTGCCAATTCCGTGCATTCCGGTCGCACCGGCCGTTACGGAGAGGCGTTCGCCCCGGTGGAGACCACGCTGACCTGGGGCAAGGGGCTGAAGATCGAGGAACTTGCCGAACAGGAACAAGCTGATTCGTCTGCACTTTCCCAGAGCGAATCCAATGCCGATGCCACTATCGTTTCGTCTGAAACAAGTGTCGAAGCAGGAAACGCGGATGAAAACGAGCAGCCGGCGGAGCCAACGGTTCCTGCGCCTCCGGCACCGCCTATGCCTCCCGTGCCGCCAGCGCCTCCGGCCCCTCCTGCCGTTCCCGCGGCAACTGACGATGACGAAGCGAACTGCGCAGAACAATCCGCCGAACAGCATGAAACGTCCGAAAACAAGGAGAACGACTGATGCGTTTGCGTTTCATTCTTTCCGAAACCTGGAGCAGCCTCAAGCGTAACGTGCCCATGCTGCTTTCGGTGATGCTCGTTACCTTCATCTCATTCCTTTTCATCGGAGCGTCGGTGCTTACCCAGGCGCAGATCACCAAAGCCAAAGGCGATTGGTATTCCAAGGTCGAAGTGGTGGTGTGGATGTGCCCCGACGGCACCAGCCAATCCGTGAACTGCACTGCGGGAACCGCCGCGACGCAGGCACAGATCAACGACTTGCAGCAAACCATCCGCAATGAGCTTGCCGATGATGTTTCGCAGATCACCTTCGTCAGCAAGGAAGATTTCTATAACGACACCTTCCTCAAGCAATATCCGAACGGCGAATATCAGGGGCGTACGCTTACTGCCGATGACATGCAGGATTCATTGTGGCTCAAACTCAAGAATCCTGAAAAATACCAGGTGGTTTCCGAAGTGCTTTCCGGCAAGGAAGGCGTCGATACCGTCAGTGACCAACGGCAGATTTTCGAGCCGGTTTTTGCCGTGCTGAACCGCGCTACCATTGCGACCGCCGCATTGGCCGCGGTGATGGTGGTTGTTGCCATTATGCTGACCGGCACCACGATTCGCATGTCTGCGGCGTCTCGCAAAACCGAAACGGAAATCATGCGTTTGGTGGGTGCTTCGAACTGGACGATTAGATTGCCGTTCGTTCTGGAAGGTGTGGTCGCGTCGTTGGTGGGTTCGCTGCTGTCTTGCGCCACGCTTTCGGTATTGGTGAAGGTGTTCGTCACTGATTGGCTTGCGACTTCCGTGAAATGGATTCCGTATGTGAATCAGATGACAGTACTTTGGATTTCGCCGATTCTGGTTCTTGGAGCGGTATTGCTGTCTGTGGTTGCATCCACGGTATCGCTGCATAGATATCTGAAGGCCTGATAGGTATTGCTTAATGGCAGGTGGCGGTACGTGTCGCGGATTTTAAGCATGAGATGCTATGGTGTGGAACAATGATGGGAGGCAAGTGACCGAATGATAAGCAAAAAAGCTCTCAAGCCGGCCGCTGCGGTGTTTGCAACGGGGGCTATGTGCGCCACGATGGCGATCGCCCCGTTCGCGCCTGTTGTTCCGCAGGCGCATGCAAATACGTATAGCAATCTGGTGAACGCGCAGAATCAGAAGTCCAATAGCGCACAGCGGGAAGCGCGGTTGCGTTCGCAGCTTTCTGGCGTGAAGTCCGATCTGGCAGACAAGATCGTCGAGCTGGACGAATTGACGAATACGAAGATTCCGGCGGCCCAAGCTGAGGTCGATGAGGCCAATGCCGCTGCCGCTTCGGCGCAAAGCGAGGCGGAGGCTGCCGCTTCCCGTTTGGAAGCGGCGCAGAAAGACAAGGAAAACCTCGAAGCGCAGATTGAGCAGACGGGCAAGGACTACGACGACGCGCATGCGGCCGTGGCGCAGATGGCTCGTGAAGATATGCATGGTTCCGACACATCCACCGTGATGAGCGTGGTGACCGGTGCCACAAGTACGCAGGAGTTCATCAACTCCATGCAGTCGCGTGATGCGTTGAGCCGTACCGAGGCCAATGCGGCCAGCGATGCGGCGAATACGTTGAACACGTCGATGAACCGTAGCGAACGTCTTGCCGCAATCGAAAAGCAGATCGCCAATCTGAAAACCACAGCTGATGAAAAGGCTGCATCCGCACAGCAGGCTGCCGCCTCCGCACAGACCCAGCGCGACTCGCTTGACCAGTTGCGCGCAGAAGGCGAAACCCGCCGTGCCGAATTGGAAAGCAAGCAGTCGCAGCTGAATAGTGACGTGGCCAAGCAGGCGGCGCAAACGGTTATGTTGCAGTCGCAGGTCGATTCCTTCAATCGCCAGTATGCAGCCGAGCAGGCCGCCGCAGCCAATCAAAATAATGGCGGCAATCAAGGGCAGACCCAGCCAGGCAACAGCAATACCAATAATGGCAGCAACAATGTGACGCCTGCTCCCGCGCCAACTCCTGCGCCTACTCCCACTCCTGCTCCCGCGCCGAGCACCAATAACAATTCCGGTCAGGGAACCTCCAATGGCGATTACGGCAATGCCTACGTGGCCGGCCAGTGCACGTGGTGGGCGTACGACCGTCGTAGACAGATGGGCATCGGAACCCCTTCATATTTGGGTAACGGTGGTCAGTGGTATATTACAGCTCCCTCATATGGTCTGCGAGTGGATCATAATCCGCAGGTGGGTGCGGCTCTCTCCTTCCTTCCCGGACAGGCTGGAGCAGATGGTTTCTACGGTCATGTGGCCGTTGTGGAAGCGGTGAACGGAAGCACTATCACCATTTCCGAGATGAACGCGTCCGGTGGTCCCTTCAACGTGTCGTACCGCACGCTATACAACGCATCTCAGTTCTGGTATGTGCACTGATTCATCAAGGAGCGTTTGAGTTTTTCCTTGAACGTTGTGTCACGGGAGCGCGCCGCCTGAATCGTTGGGCGGCGCGCTCCCGTGATATTGTCGATTGTTGCGTTGCAAAACACTTCTTCGAAGAACCGGAAAGGAGGTCCGACATGGCCAAGGAGCAAGGTGTGAAGCCGATTGCGCAGAACAAGAAGGCACGCCATGATTACGCCATCGAAGACAAGTATGAAGCCGGTCTGGTGTTGACCGGCACTGAAGTGAAGTCGCTTCGTGAGGGACGCGCATCGCTGGCCGAATCGTTCATCACCATCGACCGTCGCGGTGAAATGTGGCTTGAGGGAGCCAACATTCCTGAATATCTCAATGGTACGTGGAACAATCATGCCCCTAAGCGCAAGCGTAAGCTGCTACTTCATGCGGCGCAGATCGACAAGCTGGCACGTCAAAGCCAAGCTAAAGGTTTCACCATCATTCCGCTGAGCCTGTATTTCAAGGATGGCCGCGTCAAGGCGGAAATCGCGTTGGCCCGAGGCAAGAAGGAATTCGACAAGCGTCAGGCGTTGCGCGAGGAACAAGACAAGCGTGAGGCGTTGCGTGCCATGCGCTATGCCAACAAGCAAGTGCGATAAGTCGAAACCGGAAAATTTCCGGTTTCACATACTGACATAAAGCGGCGGTCGTAATATTTTTGTAGCTTGACTTCTCTAGTGTATGGTTCGGATTCGGTCGAATAGACCGAGCGAGACATAGGAGAAGGATATGGAAGCGAAGAAAAGTCTGAAGGCGGCTGCCGCGTGCGTGCTGAGCGTTGCGATGTTGTTTGCTGGAGCGGCATGCGGCACCAGTGATGGAAGCGACGATGCGGCTTCGTCCAATAGCGGTTCGAAATCGAACGAACTGACGGGGTACGATGTTTCGTCGGTGCAGAAAGACGATGACATCGCCAAACTGTTGCCCGACTATGTGACGAAGGACGGCAAGCTCACCATCGGCATGGACACGTCGTACGCTCCTGCGGAATTCCTTGCGGAGGACGGCAAGACCCCGGTCGGCTTCGATGTCGATATCGCCAAGGCTTTGGCACAGGTGTTCGGTCTTGAAGCGGATCCTGAAACCGCGAATTTCGATTCGATCATTCCGTCGGTCGGATCCAAGTACGATATCGGCATTTCGTCGTTCACCGTGACCAAGGAACGTTTGGATGCGGTTGATTTCGTAAGCCATTTCGATGCCGGATCGGCATGGGCCGTGAAGAAGGGCAATCCGAACAAGATCGACACGTCCGATCTGTGCGGCAAGAAGGTGGCCGTGCAGACCGCCACCATGCAGGAGACCGAAGCCAACAAGATGGCCAAGCAATGCGAGGCCGACGGCAAGGATAAGCTTGAAGTGATCTCCAGCAAGCTGCAGACCGATGTGACCACGAACGTTGTCACCGGCAAGGCTGACGTGTTCTATGCCGATTCGCCGGTCGCGGGCTATGCCATCGCGCAAACCGATGGACAGCTGGAAACGCTTGGCAAGGTCGAGGGCGTCGCTCCGGAAGGCATCGTCATCAAGAAAGGCGACAGCCAGATGGATGAGGCCGTGCAGAAGGCCGTGCAGAAGCTCATTGACGACGGTACGTATCTGAAGATCCTCAAGTATTGGGGCGTCGAGGACGGTGCCATCAAAACGCCGGAAATCAATACGCCGGGCGCCGAATGATTCCATGATTGAACCGTCTGCGGATCAGACGGTTTCAAGAATCGCATAGCTTGCGATATGCCGGAAACAAAGCGGGTTTTGATCATATTGTGATATGACAAAACCCGCTTTTTCGTAGGGAAAAACGGCATGTCAAATAGAGTTTGCGTACTATTAACGCGGCCGTAGCAATCGTTTTTATGGTGCGTGCAGAACTTCGGTTCGGCCGTTTTCATACGGTCGGGAATGAAGAGATGATTCGCGATGGCTTTCAATAATCTGAGGAAACTCACTGTTTTGCGCTAAGCGCCGCCATGATCGTTTCGTTGGGTGCGTGCGGCACATCGGAAAAGTCCGATTCCACGGCTTCCGGTGATTCCAAGTCGTCGTCGAACGTCACCGGTTATGACGTTTCCGGTGTGACGAAGGATGCTGATATAGCCGCAATGCTGCCGGAATCAGTCACCAAGGACGGCAAGCCCACCATCGGCATGGACACGTCGTACGCTCCCGCGGAATTCCTTGCGGAGGACGGCAAGACCCCGGTCGGCTTCGATGTCGATATCGCCAAGGCGCTCGCCAATATGTTAGGTCTTGAGGCCGTGCCGCAAACCGAAGGCACGTTGGAAGCCCTTGGCGAGGATATCGGCGTGACCAAGGAGGCAGTGGCCATCAAGAAGGGCGATTCCGATACAGCCAAGGCGGTGCAGGCCGCACTGCAGAAGCTCATGGATGACGGCACGTATATGAAGATCCTCAAGCATTGGGGCGTGGAGACCGGAGCGGTCGACAAAGCCGAAATCAATCCGACCGACCTCGGCTGAACGATCAAACGTAAGGCAGGTATCGTACGCGGTGATACTGTGATGCCGATATGACGGAAGGCATGCGGACCGAATCCGCGTGTCTTCCGTTTTTCGTATATGGATTTTCCGTGATTCGATGGATCTTCATTGCGTGATTCTTGGCTGGTGCGTAGGTTTTGCGCAACGTAACGTACATGTAGCATTGCGCTCTTATCGTGCCTATTTGAGATACTGAGGTTCTCTGCAATCGAATGGCGTTGAGATCTCGGTATGGCAATGAAGAGATAAGAAGAAGGATATGCGTATCATGTCTTTGAAGATCAAGTCCGTTGTGGCGCTTGCGCTGAGCGCGGCGATGTTGTTTTCCGCTGCCGCTTGCGGCACCTCCGATGCTTCCAAGTCCGGCGATTCGTCGGATTCGTCGAACACTACCACCGGTTACGATGTCAGCACCATTGAAAAAGATGACGAGCTGGCCAAGCTGGTTTCGTCCAGCGATCTGGTGAAGGACGGCGAGCTTTCCGCCGGTATGGAGCTTTCGTACGCTCCGGCTGAATTCTATGCCGAAGACGGTAAGACTCCGGTCGGCTATGATATCGACATGACCAAGGCCATCGCCAAGACGCTTGGTTTGAAGCCGAACATCGTGTCTTCCATGTTCGACACCATCATTCCTTCCATTGGCTCCAAGTATGATCTGGGCATCACCGCCATGACCATCACCGAAGAGCGTATGCAGTCCGTGGATTTCGTGAGCTACTACCGTGCGGGTTCCACGTGGGCCGTGCAGAAGGGCAATCCGAAGAAGCTCGACACTTCCGACATGTGTGGCGCGAAGATCGCGGTGCAGACCGGCACCGTGCAGGAAGAGGAGGCCAACACCATCGCCAAAGGCTGCGAGGCCGACAACAAGGCCGAAGTGATGTCGTACAAGCGTCAGGCCGAAGCGGCCACTGCAGTGGCTACGGGCAAGGCCGATGCGTTCTATGCCGATTCGCCGGTCGCCGGTTATGCCATCTCCCAGACCGACGGACAGCTTGAGGCCTTGGGTGACGTCGAAGGCGTGGCCAAGCAGGGCATCGCTGTCAAGAAGGGCAACACCCAGCTTGCTGAAGCCGTGCAGAAGGCCGTACAGAAGCTGATGGACGATGGCACGTATATGAAGATCCTCAAGCATTGGGGTGTGGAATCCGGTGCTCTCGACAAGGCTGAGATCAACCCGACCGATCTCAACTGATCTCATCTCCACTATTTTCATCAACAACGAAGGAACTGAAGCATCATGGCGAAAAAACAGATCGACGGCGACGGCCTCGATATTCCGAATCGCATCAAAGCGCTGCCGGTTAAGCGTACGGGCCCGATTGTGGCGGCGGTCATCGTTGCTCTGCTCGCCGCCATGCTGCTGCAGGGCCTGATCACCAATCCGCGTTTCGAATGGAATGTGGTTGGGAAGTACCTGTTCAACGAGAATGTGCTTGAAGGCATCAAATACACGCTGCTGCTGACGGTCATCTCCATGGTCATCGCGATTGTTCTGGCAGTGATTCTGGCCGTGATGCGCAAGTCCATCAATCCGGTGCTGCGTGGCGTGAGCTGGTTCTACATTTGGTTCTTCCGTGGCACCCCTGTGTATACGCAGCTGGTGTTCTGGGGTCTGTTCGCCGTATTGGTGCCCCGCATCGGTGTGGGCATTCCTTTCACGTCCATTGAATTCTGGAGCATTGACTCGCAGTCCGTCATTACCGCGTTCAACGCGGCATGGCTGGGTCTCGCGCTGAACGAAGCGGCATATCTGGCCGAAATCGTGCGTGCGGGTCTTGAAGCCGTCGATCCAGGTCAGACCGAAGCGGCCAAGGCGCTGGGTATGAAGCGTTCCATGATCATGCGTCGCGTGGTGCTTCCTCAGGCCATGCGCATCATCATTCCGCCGACCGGCAATGAGTTCATCGGCATGTTGAAGACCACCTCGCTGGTCAACGCCGTGCCGTTCACGCTGGAACTGCAGTTCGCCACCACCGCAATCGCAACCCGACTGTACAAGCCGATTCCGCTGCTGATCGTGGCCTGCATCTGGTATTTGGTGATCACCTCCATCCTGATGGTGCTGCAGTCTCGTCTGGAGAAGCATTTCGGCAAGGGCTTCGATGCACGACCGGCCGGCGCGCGCGGCAAGCAGCCGCCGCTGCCGGGTAAAACCGAAGGCGAACCGAAAGACGATATCGCCAAGCAGAACGAGGCAACGTTCGCGGGCATGACCGCGTGAGGGGAGTGAGCAATGACTGAACCAACCACCAACGGTGTTGTTCCCGCAGTGAAGGCCACGCAGGTGCATAAGGCTTTCGGTAGCCTGCACGTGCTCAAGGGCGTCGATATGACGGTTATGCCCGGCTCGGTGACGGTGATTCTGGGACCTTCCGGTTCCGGAAAATCCACGTTCCTGCGCCTGATCAATCAGTTGGAAACGCTGACCGGCGGCGAAATCGACGTCGACGGCGAAATGATCGGCTACAAGTACGTCGATAAGGACGGCAAGCAGGTGCTGCAGACCCTGAACGACAAGGAAGTGGCCGAGCAGCGTTCCAAACTGGGCATGGTATTCCAGAGGTTCAACCTGTTCCCGCACATGACGGCGCTCGAAAATGTGATGGAAGCGCCGGTCCACGTCAAGCACATGGATAAAAAGGAAGCCCGCAAGCTTGCCATCGAAGAACTGAATCGCGTGGGCATGGGCGATCGCCTCGATCACTATCCGGCACAGCTTTCCGGTGGCCAGCAGCAGCGCGTGGCCATCGCCCGTGCGCTTGCCATGAAGCCGGAAATCATGCTGTTCGACGAGCCGACCTCCGCACTCGATCCGGAATTGGTGGGCGAAGTGCTGAACGTCATGCTGTCTTTGGCGAAAGAAGGCATGACCATGGTGGTTGTCACCCACGAAATAGGCTTCGCGCGCGAAGTTGCCGATCAGATCGTATTCATGGACGGCGGTGTTGTTGTGGAACAGGGCGGTCCTGAAATCATTGACAATCCGCAGGAACCACGATTCAAGGACTTCCTGCAGCACGTGCTGTAAATCGCCGTAAGCGTAATCGTAAGAGTCAGACATCTCTTCATTTCAAGAATTGCGATCAAGAGAATGGCTGAAGAAAATCCCCATGTTGAAAACTGTCGGCATGGGGATTTTTGTGTCCATATATCAAAGGTTCGGCGCGATGGAGCGGTTTCGTTTCGAAAATGACACCATTACCCGATAAGCTGAGGTGTTATGTGTGGAATCGTAGGATATGCAGGAAATGTGGAAACCGCGTGCGGCAAGCCGTTGGAAGTGTGCCTCCAAGGCCTACAACGTTTGGAATACCGCGGGTATGATTCGGCCGGTGTGGCGCTGACCGCGCCCGGCATGGACCATGTGGAAGTGCGTAAGAAGGCGGGGCGTCTCGCCAATCTGATCGAAGACGTGGAACGCAATCCAATGCCGATGGCCACCGTGGGCATCGGCCACACCCGTTGGGCCACCAACGGCGTGCCGAACGACATCAACGCGCATCCTCATACCTCGCAAGACGGCAAGGTCGCCATCATTCATAATGGCATCATCGAAAACGCCTCTCAGCTTCGTCTTGATCTGCAGACGGAAGGTTACCGTTTCTCATCGGAAACCGATACGGAGGTTGCGGCGAAACTACTGGGTAAAATCAGCGAGAAAATCGTTGAGGAAACCGGCAAGCCCGACTTGTTCAAGGCCGTGCGACGCTTGGCGCGCATGCTAGAAGGCGCGTTCACGATTCTCGCCACCGACTGCCGTCAGCCGGGTGTCGTGGTCGGTGCCCGCCATGATTCGCCGCTGGTGGTTGGTCTTGGCGAAGGTGAGAATTTTCTCGGTTCCGATGTGGCCGCGTTCGTGGCCTACACGAAGCGTGCCATGGAAATCGACCAGGATCAGGCTGTGATGGTGTCCGCCGATAAGGTCGTGGTGTCTGATTTCATGGGCAACATCGTGACCGATCCGAAGACCTACACCGTGGATTGGGATGCTTCCGCGGCCGAAAAGGGCGGTTGGGACTCCTTCATGAACAAGGAGATCCACGAAGGGCCGGCGGCGGTGCAGCGCACGTTGTTGGGACGTCTCGGCAAGGACGGCAATCTCAATCTTGACGAGGTTCGCATCGACGAGCATGATTTCAAGGCGATCGACAAGATTATCGTTATCGCCTGCGGTACCGCCGCCTATGCGGGCATGGTGGCCAAGTACGCCATCGAGCATTGGGTGCGTATTCCGGTGGAAGTGGAGCTCGCCCACGAATTCCGCTATCGTGATCCGATTCTCACCCCGCGCACGTTGGTGGTGGCCATTTCGCAGTCCGGTGAAACCATGGATACGCTGATGGCATTGCGTCATGCGCGCGAGCAGGGTTCGAAGGTGCTGGCCATCTGCAACACGCAGGGCGCGTCCATTCCGCGTGAATCCGACGCGGTGCTGTACACGCACGCTGGTCCGGAAGTGGCGGTCGCCTCCACCAAGGCGTTCGTGGCGCAGATTACTGCCGCTTACGTGCTTGGCTTGTATTTGGCGCAGGTCAAGGGTGCAATGTTCCGCGACGAAATCGCGCAGACGTTGGATTCCCTCAAAGACATGCCTCGCAAGATCCAGTGGATTCTCGACACGCAGACCAAGACCGTGCATGATGCGGCCGCGCAGATGGTCGACGCGAAGTCCTTCCTGTTCCTGGGTCGTCATGTCGGCTACCCGGTCGCGATGGAAGGCGCGTTGAAATTGAAGGAAATCGCCTACACCTTCACCGAAGGTTTCGCGGCCGGCGAACTCAAGCACGGTCCGATCGCATTGGTGGATGAAGGCGAACCGGTAGTGTTCATCGTGCCGCCGGCACGTGGCCGCAATGTGCTGCACGCCAAGGTTATTTCCGGTATCGAAGAGGTCAAGGCCCGTGGCGCGTACATTATCGCCGTGGCCGAAGAGAACGATCCCGATGTTGAACGCTACGCGGACGTGGTGTTCTGGCGTCCGGCTTGCCCAACGCTGATGAGTCCGCTGGTGGACGTGGTGCCGCTGCAGCTATTCGCCATGGACATGGCCAAGCTGAAGAATTACGACGTTGACAAGCCTCGTAATCTCGCCAAGTCCGTCACCGTGGAGTAATCGTTCATACGATGCGTCAACAGAGTCAGCAGAAGAGGCATCGTTACGTTCTTGAAGAACCTCACATTCCGTTCGAATGTGAGGTTCTTTACGAGAACGATGCGATTATCGTGGTTGACAAACCGCATTTTCTCGCCACCACACCGCGCGGCATGTGGTATCGCGAAACCGCGTTGATCCGACTTCGGGAACAGTATGGCGAACCTGATATTGTTCCCGCGCACCGTTTGGACCGACTTACCGCAGGTATCGTCGTATTTGTGCGCAAACCGGAATTGCGTGGCGCTTACCAAATGCTGTTCCAGAATCGCAAAACCATCAAAACCTATGAATGTTTGGCGCCACTTGCCCCCGAACAGCATCCGCAATACGGAACAATCGTAAGAATCGACAGGCATCAACCATTTCCGGCAATCCGAGCATCGCATATTTGCAAGGATCGCGGGCGACTTCAGGCGTACGAAATTCCGGAAATCGCCAATGCGCAAACGTTGATTGAGCGGAGGAATATGGTACGTTGCATCGACGGCAAAGCATATGTGAATTATGTGCTGCACCCGAAAACCGGCAAAACGCATCAGTTGCGTGTGCATATGAATTCGTTGGGATTGCCGATTTTAGGCGATGATTTCTATCCGAATATTGTGCAGCGTTCTTACGATGATTTCTCGCAACCGTTGGAATTAGTGGCTCGTGAATTGCATTTCGACGATCCGGTGACGGGAGAGCCTCGTACGTTTGTTTCGAAAGTGCCGCTTGGCTGATTAACAGTCTGATCAGCAGACATGGCTCGATGAATAAAGATATGTAAAAACTGTTCATCGCTGTACTGATATTTGATCGCGTCGCTAGGGCGTGTTGAAGTTGCGCGTCCCTATAATTGGACACTTTACATTTCGTGTTATCGAGCGTGATTAGGATGTGCTCTTGTTGTGCTGGCTGGCAAAGGCAAGCCGGCTGGAAAGAACGAGAGAGAATATGAACCATATTTCGAAAGCGCTTCGTGGCGTTGCCGACAAATATAACGGCGTATCACTGATTATCCGCATTATCGTCGGTCTTATCGCGGGCACCGCACTGGCATTGGTCGTTCCGCATATGACGTGGATTGGCGAATTCGGCACCCTGTTCGTAAGCGCATTGAAGGCTGTCGCTCCGATTCTGGTGTTTGTGCTGGTGGCAAGTGCTTTGGCTCAAGGCAATTCCAAGCTTGACGGCCGTTTTGGTACGGTGCTTTTCCTGTATCTGTTCACCACGTTCCTGTCCGCCGTCGTGGCGGTGCTGACGTCTCGCATGTTCCCGCAGACCATATCGTTGGGTAACGCCGCTGACGCCGATGTGGTGCCGCAGGGTTTGAGCGAGGTTGTGCAGACGTTGCTGACCAATATTGTGGCTAATCCGATTCAGGCAATGATCGACGGCAACTACATCTGCATTCTGATGTGGGCTTGTCTGTTCGGTCTTGCCATGAAGGGTATTGCCAATGAAAGCTCCAAGGCGTTCCTTGCCAATGTGGCCGATGGCGTGTCTCAGGTGATTCGTTGGGTCATCAATCTCGCCCCGTTTGGCATTATGGGCTTGGTGTTCACCAGCGTTTCCGAAAACGGCTTGGCGGCCTTCACCGAGTACGGTAGCCTCCTGCTCCTGCTTGTCGGCACCATGCTGCTGATGGTGCTCGTGTTCGGCCCGCTGGTCATTTTCCTGTACCTGCACCGCAACCCGTATCCGCTGGTGTACCGCTGCTTCAAGGAATCCGGCCTGACCGCATTCTTCACCCGTTCCTCCGCGGCGAATATTCCGGTCAACATGCAGCTGTGCGAGAAGCTTGGTCTTGATAAAGACATGTATTCCGTGTCCATTCCGCTGGGCGCAACCATCAACATGAACGGTGCCGCCGTCACCATCACCATCATGGCCATGGCTGCTGCCAATACGATGGGCATTCAGATTTCGCTGCCGGCCGCCATTCTGCTGTCTGTGGTGTCGGCGCTAGGTGCATGTGGCGCTTCCGGCGTGGCCGGCGGTTCGCTGCTGCTTATTCCGATGGCTTGCTCGCTGTTCGGCATCAGCAACGACATCGCCATGCAGGTGGTGGGTGTCGGCTTCATCATCGGCGTTATTCAGGATTCCGTGGAGACCTGCCTGAATTCCGCTTCCGACGTGGAGTTTGCGGCGACCGCCGAATATCATGCTTGGCTCAAGCAGGGCCGTCAGCTTCCTGCGTTCATGTATTCCAAGAAGGAACGCCAGCAGCTCGGCATCGAAGCCTGATTTCACCCGATTTCGGTTTTTTCGGTTTCTGAATACGAAAAGGCGTCTTCTCGATTGTGTTGTGCAACACGTCGGGAAGACGCTTTTTGTGTTTATTTTTGGTTCTGGGCTTGCAGGAATTGCTATTGCGGGATAAATTTGTAAGGGAAGCTGACGAAAACAAAGGAGTATATATGACTCAACGCAGAGCCTATCGTTGGCCGCAGCCGTTGGCTGGGCAGCAAGCCCGTATCTGGTACGGCGGGGACTACAATCCCGACCAGTGGCCGGAAGAGGTGTGGGACGATGACGTTCGTTTGATGAAGAAGGCTGGCGTGAACCTCGTGTCCGTGGGCATCTTCTCGTGGGCGAAGATCGAGACGAGCGAGGGCGTGTACGATTTCGACTGGCTCGACCGCATCATCGACAAGCTGGGCGGGGCCGGTATCGCAGTGGATCTCGCGTCCGCGACCGCGTCGCCGCCGATGTGGCTCACCCAGGCGCATCCCGAGGTGCTGTGGAAGGACTACCGCGGCGACGTGTGCCAGCCGGGCGCCCGCCAGCATTGGAGGCCGACCAGTCCGGTGTTCCGCGAGTACGCGCTGAAGCTGTGCCGCGCGATGGCCGAGCATTACAAGGGCAACCCGTACGTGGTCGCATGGCATGTGAGCAACGAGTACGGCTGCCACAACCGCTTCGACTATTCCGAGGACGCCGAACGCGCGTTCCGGGAGTGGTGCGAGGAACGCTACGGCACCATCGACGCGGTGAACGACGCGTGGGGCACGGCGTTCTGGGCGCAGCGCATGAACGACTTCACGGAAATCGTGCCTCCGCGATTCATCGGCGACGGCAACTTCATGAACCCGGGCAAGCTGCTTGACTTCAAGCGTTTCAGCTCCGACGCGCTGAAGGCGTTCTACGTCGCCGAGCGCGACGCGCTTGCCGAGATCACTCCGGACCTGCCGTTGACCACGAACTTCATGGTGTCCGCCGCCGGTTCGGTGTTGGACTACGACGATTGGGGCCGTGAGGTCGATTTCGTGTCGAACGACCATTACTTCATTCCGGGCGAGGCCCATCTGGACGAGCTCGCGTTCTCCGCGAGCCTGGTCGACGGCATCGCGCGCAAGGATCCGTGGTTCCTGATGGAGCATTCCACGTCGGCGGTGAACTGGCGTCCGGTCAACTACCGCAAGGAGCCGGGCCAGCTGGTGCGCGACTCCCTGGCGCATGTGGCCATGGGCGCGGACGCGGTGTGCTACTTCCAGTGGCGCCAGTCCAAGGCCGGCGCGGAGAAGTTCCATTCCGCGATGGTGCCCCACGCCGGCGAGGACTCGGCCGTGTTCCGTGACGTGTGCGAGTTGGGCGCGGATCTGAACGCGCTTGCCGACAACGGACTGCTTGGCACGAAGCTGGCGAAGTCCAGGGTCGCCGTGGTGTTCGACTACGAGTCCGAGTGGGCCAGCGAGCACACCGCCACGCCGACCCAGAAGGTCCACCACGTGGACGAGCCGCTGCAATGGTTCCGCGCGTTGGCCGACCATGGCGTGACCGCCGATGTCGTTCCGGTCAGTTCGAACTGGGACGAGTACGAGGTGGCCGTGCTGCCGAGCGTGTACATCCTGTCGGAGGAGACCACCCGCCGCGTGCGCGATTACGTGGCGAACGGCGGCAGGCTGATCGTCACGTACTACACGGGACTGTCCGACGAGAAGGACCACGTGTGGCTCGGCGGCTATCCGGGATCGATCCGTGACGTGGTCGGCGTGCGCGTGGAGGAGTTCATGCCCATGGGCGACGATTTCCCGGGCGTGCCGGGTCGTCTCGGTCTGTCGAACGGCGCGGTCGCGCGCGATATCGCCGACGTGATCGGTTCGGTCGATGGGTCGGCCACCGTGCTGGAAACGTTCAGGGACGATCCGTGGACCGGCATGGACGGCGCTCCGGCGATCGTCGCGAACACGTTCGGCGAAGGCCGTAGCGTGTATGTGGGCGCGCGCCTCGGCCGTGATGGCATCGCCAAGAGCCTGCCGGAGATTCTTGAATCGCTCGGCATAGCCGAAACCGGCGAAAACGACAGTCGCGTGCTGCGGGTCGAACGTGAGGGATCGGACGGTTCGAGGTTCGTGTTCTCGTTCAACCGCACTCACGAAGCGGTTCAAATCCCATTCGAAGGCAAGATCGTGGTTTCTTCGTTCGCTGAAGTGAGCGGCGAGAACGTCTCGATCAAACCCAATGGCGTGATCGTTACCAAGCAGTAAACGGTCGGCAGACAAATAACCGTAACGCAACATGGGTGTCGGTGGATTGAATAATCGTCAATCCGCCGACACCCATGTTTGTTGAAAGGTAAGTGGATTGCGTAGCTGAATCGAAGAGATTGGAGGATTGTACGCTGGCTTTCGGGTGACTGACGTACACTCAAATGCGTATGCCTGTACGCACGTTCTCGTGTGGGAACATCAAATGGGAGGAATCGGCTTGAAACTGGTGAAACGAATCATCGCCATCTGCTGTGCGGCCATTATGGCAGTCAGCGCGGCCGCTTGCGGAGCCAACGTCGATTCCCGCACCGAAATCACCGTGTGGTCGTGGGAGCCGAGCATGAAGCAAGTCATTGCCGGCTTCGAAAAGGAAAATCCCGACATCCACGTTATTTGGAAGAACACAAGCGGCTATGACAATCTCAACAACGCCATTCAAGACGGCTACGGCATTCCCGACGTGGTGCAATTGGAATACTATGCATTGCGCCAGTACGCGGTAAGCAGCCAGCTGATGGCGATCACCGGGCGCACGAAAGGCTACGGCGATTTCTACACGCCCGGCACATGGGCTTCGGTGCAGCTGAACGGCCGCGTGTACGGTCTGCCTATGGATTCCGGTCCAATGGCGTTCTTCTACGACAAAAGCGTGTTCGACCAGGTCGGCGTTGACGCGTCCAAAATTCGTACATGGGACGACTATTACGAGGCCGCCAAAAAGCTCAAGGAGATCGGCGTGTACATCACCGCCGATTCCGGCGACGCCAGCTTCTACGACACGATGATCTGGCTTGCCGGAGGACGCCCCTTCTCCACCTCCAACGACGGCAAAAACGTGACCATCAACCTCACCGGCGATGAGGGTACGAGAACCTTCACCGAATTCTGGCAGAAAATGATCGACGAAGGTTTGGTCGCCACCAATCTGACCACATGGTCCGATGAATGGAAGGAAGCCGTGGGGGAGGGGAAGGTAGCCTCCGTGTTCTCCGGCGCATGGCTGCCGTCGCTGCTCATGTCGAACCTTCCTGGAACCGCGGGTTTGTGGCGTGTGGCGCAGATGCCCACGCAGGATGGCGAATATACCACGTCGGAAAACGGCGGATCCGCACTGGCCGTGCTGCAACGCTCTCGCAAGCCTGAAGCGTCATATCGTTTCATTGAATACGCATGCCATAATGCGGAAGGCATCAAAGCCCGCGTGAATGGCGGCGCATTCCCCGCCGACAACAACACGTTGTCTGATTGGGAATTCCTGCACAAAACCACCGTGACCGACGAGCGTGGCATTGAAATACCGTATTTCGGCGGTCAGGAATACAATCGTGTGCTTTCCGAAGCTGCGGAAAACGTTTCGACCGGCTACCAGTATCTGCCATTCGAAGTGTATGCGCGAAGTGACTTCCGCTCTACCGTGGGCAAAGCCTACAAATGGTCGAGTCTCTTGCGTAAGGAGCAGGACCGGTTGAACATCATCGCGGCCGGTGGCAAAGTGTCCGACAAATCCGCCATCGGTGACGCGTTGAAGGAAACCGATTCCGCAGATCGACTTAAATTGAAAAGCGGCATCGCGCTTTGGCAGAAGGATCTGAAGGAATATGGAACCAATCAGGGCTTCACTATTCAATAAATATTAATTATTTGCAAAAGACAAAAATAATGATGGCCATCTTGCGTTTCGATTGAAAGCAAGACAGCCATCATTATTATGTAATGAGATTACATATATTTAAATATAAGATTTTCTATCGTACGTTACGTTCGTAAATATGCAGCATGCCTTTGAAAATCAGATCCGGATCGTAAATATCGATCATATCGGTATCATCGGCGAATACTCGGCTTAAACCACCCGTCGCAACCACGCGGAATTCTTCGTCGATTTCGCGATGGAATTGTGTGATCGTACGTTCGATGCCTCCGAGGAAGTTGTAGTACAAGCCGGCCTGCATAGCTGGTTTGGTGCTTTTCGCTAGAATCGATGCGGGGCGGGTGATTTCCACTTCCGGCAACTGGGCCGTGGCCTCCCACAAGGCGGTCGCGCCCGTGCGAATGCCGGTGGTGATCAGTCCGCAAATCACTGAAGCGTCGGCTGTTACGTAATTGAATGTGGTGGCCGTGCCGAAATCCGCCACCAGAATCGGACCGCCATACTCGTAGTAGGCTCCCGCACAGTCGGCAATGCAGTCCGCGCCCATATTCTGCGGATTGTCCATGCGAATATTGATGCCGGTTTTGACTCCCGGTCCAACAATCATCGGATCGATATTGAGGAATTTCACAATGCTGGCACGGAACGAATGCATGACCTTCGGCACCACCGACGTGATGATCACGTCGTCCACGTCGCCCGGCGTGTAGCCGCTCAACCGCAGGAATTGCGTGATCATCAGGCCATATTCGTCTGACGTGTGGTTCGCTTTCGTGGTGATGCGGTATGTGCCGGCGATATGCCCGTCATCGAGAAAGCCGATCACCACATTGGTGTTGCCGATGTCGACTGCGACCAGAAGCATGTCGAATTCTCCTTACGATTGCTGTATTGACGCTATTTCCTGTGACGTTGGTTGATAGTTACGATGCTTGCGATTCAGCGGATTCGGTATTGCGTAACGCTGCCAATTCGGTGAGGATGCGTTCCGCCAATTCCTGCTTGCTCATCTTGTTCCAATGCTCGATGATCGGTTCGTCGGTGGTTTCGCCGGGTTTCAGCACGGTCACCACATTCGTATCCACCGCGAATCCGGCGCCGGGAGTGTTGAGATTGTTGGCCACCAGCATGGAACAATGCTTGGATGTGAGTTTTTTCGCTGCGTTCGATTCAAGATCCTGCGTTTCCATGGCGAAACCGCACAAGGTCTGGTCGGCGGTCTTATGCTCGCCTGCCCACGCGAGAATATCGGGATTCGATGTGAGCTGCAGATCGATATTGATGCGCCCGTTCTTCTTGATTTTCTCCTGAGCCTGCTCGACGGGTCGGAAATCGCCGACTGCGGCCGCCATGATCGTCAGATCGGCCTGCGTGAAATGCTCTTGCACCGCGTTGAACATTTGCTGCGCGGTGGTGACGTGAACCGTATCAATGCCGCGGGGAGCGCTCAATGTGACAGGGCCGGATACCAGCGTCACATCCGCGCCCATATCGCGTGCCTGCTCGGCGATCGCATAGCCCATTTTTCCAGTGGAATGATTGGTGAGGTAGCGCACGGGATCAAGCGGCTCCTGTGTGGGACCGGCGGTGACGAGCACATGCAATCCGTGCAATGGCAACGTTTCTGCGGGCTGGTTCGCACGCAGCAGATCAGCTACGGCAGCTTCGATCGCAGCAGGCTCCTCCATGCGTCCTTTGCCGACATCCTGGCAGGCAAGCATACCGGATCCCGGCTCCACAATGGTCCATCCAAGTTCACGGCAGGTATTGAGATTGCGTTGCGTCACGGCATTCTCATACATGTGCACGTTCATGGCAGGGCATAGGATTTTCGGCCCTTCGCTATAGGCAAGCACGGTACTTGTCAGCTGGTCGTCGGCAATGCCGCATGCGATTTTCGCAATGATATCGGCGCTCGCGGGAGCGATGACGAGCATGTTCGCCCATTTCGCATCATCCACGTGATTGATATGCAGCGGATCGGATGGCGTATGAGCAACATCGCCGTCATTGCGCTGTGCTGCGAACATGGACGTGCGCGTCTGCGTATGCGTGAGCGAGCTGAACGTCAACGGGGTGACGAACTCCTGCGCGGCCGCGGTCATGGTCACGCGAACCTCATGTCCCTGCTTGCTCCAGTCGGAGGCGAGATGGCAGGCCTTGAATGCGGCGATGCTGCCGGTCACGCCGAGAAGAATATGCGCCATAGCCGATATTGTCCTTCCATTGACGTTGGCAAGACTTACGAAAACTGCGTCAAGTATATATCGAACCGGCTGAAGCATGCGGCATTGCGGCATTGCCGTCAGATGAATCGTGCGGGCATGGCGGATTGTAGAATCAGACTTTGGTGATCGACCCGTACAGGCGGTCAACCAGAACAAACACATAATCAAACAGGAGCAATCATGTCGCAATCTTCAGGTGCGTACGGCGAAGCCGACGCAACCGAACAGAAGAACGAACAACACAACAATCAGCCCGCAAGCTCGGCAAGCACCGACGCAACTTTGAACGCGCGTGCCAAATCACCGAAATCCAAGGGGCCCAACAAGTGGATCATCGCCATCATTGCAGTGATCGCAGTGGTCGCCATCATTGTGGGCGTCGTCGTATTCCGCAACAACAGCGTATCCAGCGATACCGCGGAAAATGGCACCTCCAACACCGTGACCATTGGACTGAAACTCGCCCCCGTAAGCCTCGACATTCGCCACCAGTCCGGATCGGCGATCGAACAGGTGCTGATCGGCAATGTGTACGAAGGACTGCTGTCACGCGATTCCGACAACAAAGTGCATCCGGGACTGGCGAAAAGCTGGGATATTTCCAACGACGGCACAACGTATACGTTCCATCTCAACGAGAACATGAACTTCTCCAACGGAGACACGTTGGACGCCGAAGATGTGGCCTGGTCCATTAACCAGCTCAAAGAACAGCAGTATTACAACGCCAATCAGGTCGAAAGCCTCGAAAAAGCCGAAGCGGTCGATAGCGACACCGTGAAGCTCACGCTCAGCACCCCCGATTCCAACCTGCTGTGGTACCTGACCGGACGCCCCGGCCTGGTGTTCGATAAGGACGCCGAATACAACGCGAAAACCGAAGCCGTCGGATCGGGCCCGTACACGGTGGAATCCTTCGATTCCGCCAGCAAAATGGTGCTCAAAGCCAACCCGAAGTATTGGGGAAGCGCACACCAGGCCGCAACCGAAAACGTGATCATCAAATTCCTCACCGACGATAACGCAGCCGTCAACGCGCTGAAAAGCGGCGAAGTCGACGTGCTTTCCCCGGTGAACGCCACGCTCGCCAAATCGCTTGACGCCAACACGTATCAGGTGTCCGCGGCGGACGGCAGCGACAAATACGTGCTCGCCTTCAACTGCGCGAACAGCAAGCTTGCCGACAAGCGCGTGCGTCAGGCAATCCGTTACGGCATCAACCATGAGGAAATCATCGCTTCGCGCGGTAACGTCGACTATGCGCTCGGCGGGCCGATCCCATCCGTGGACCCGGGCTATGAGGACTTGACCGACCTGTACCCGTACGATGTGAACAAAGCCAAGGAACTCATGGCTGAAGCCGGCTATTCCACCGATAATCCGCTGAAACTCACCCTCACCTACGCCAACACGTACGGCACGGAACTCGGCGATCAGCTGCGTAGCCAGCTCGCCAAAATCGGCATTGATCTCAGCATCAACTACGTGGAATTCTCCACATGGCTGCAAGACGTGCATGCCAACGGCGACTATGAACTCTCGTTGGTGGACCACGCCGAAAGCCACGACTTCTACAAGTGGACCACGCCCGACTACTACTTCCATTACGACGGCAAGCAAGCCCAAGAACTGTATGCCAAGGCGCTCGCCGCCACCGATGAGGAATCCAGTGCAAACTACCTGAAGCAGGCTGCGAAAGCAGTAAGCGAGGATGCCCCCGCCGACTGGCTGTTCGGATATCGCGTGACGGTGGCATACCACAAGAACGTGCAGGGATTCCCCAGCAAGCTGAGCCAGACGGTGCTGCCATTGTGGCAGATCACCAAGGCGCGGTGAATCGATGAAAAACGATGGAAAATCGGCGGAAAACAAGTGATGAAAACTGATGTGTGGCGGTGTTTGCAGCGGCATCGTTGCGGCACCGCCACACATTGGCACGATATTGTTGGATAGGGTATTGACGGTGAATAGGTGCGTATCGCTGCAAACGCACGGATCGAGCGATAGACCAATGGTGGTTCAACTATGAGATTTGTAGTCAAACGGCTGGGACTGTTCGTCGCGGCCCTGTTCGGTCTATCGCTTTTGGTGTTCGTGCTACTGCGCATGCTGCCGGGCGATGTGGCTGCGGTGATCGCAGGTACGAACGCGACCCCCGAACGTATCGCGTCGCTACGTGCCGAACTTGGTTTGGACAAGTCGTACGTGGCACAATACGGCGATTGGATGCTGGGGTTGCTGCACGGCGATCTTGGTGTTTCCGCCATTGGCGGCAAGTCGGTGTCGGCGCAGGTAGCGTCTCGCGCTTCGGTAACGTTTCCGCTGATCATCGTGAGTTTGCTGATCGCATTGGCGATTGGCCTGCCGCTTGGTTGCGCTGCTGTGCTGACCCGTAATGCCCGCTTGCGTGGGCTTTGTCACGGTATTGCGATTCTTGCCGGTGCCATTCCCGCATTATGGGGCGGATTGCTGTTGATTCTGCTGTTCTCACGCGGTTCAGGACTGTTGGGATTGCTGCCGGCGCAAGGTTTTCCCGATAATGGCTGGGGTGCGCCCTTGCGGGCATTGGCTTCTTTGATACTTCCGGCGCTCGCCACCGGCGTTACCGCAGGCGCGTCCATTATGCGTTACACGCGTGCCGCCGTGGGGGACAAGGCCTCGTCTCAGGCGGTTGACATGGCCATGGCATGCGGCATGACCCGCAAACAGGCGGTATTGCGCGTCGCTTTGCGTCTTGCCACACCGCAATTGGTGTCAGTGATCGGTTTGACGTTCGCCCAGATGGTCACCGGTGTAATGGTGGTTGAGAATCTGTTCGCGCTTCCGGGGCTTGGCACCATGCTGGTCACTGATGTTGGCAATCGAGATCTGATTGCAGTGCAGAGCGAATTGTTCCTGTTGGCTACGTTCTTCCTCTTGCTTGGATTAGTGGTTGATGTGGTGCATCGTGCGCTTGATCCGCGTCTGAAAGATGCCGGATTGGTGTCGGGGGAGGTGCTTGCATGATGAAAGAGTCTGCTGAGAAAACTACTTCGAAAAACGCTGTGAAAACCGTGATTCCCTCCATATGGCGTACCGCTGGTGGCAAGTATTCGCTGATCATGCTTGCGATATGGCTGGTTGTGTCGGCTATTTCGCTGGTGTGGACGCCATATTCGCTGCTTGATACTGACGGATTCAACACGTGGGCTTCGCCGTCCGGCGCTCACATGTTGGGTACTGATGGTGTTGGCGCTGATGTGTTGAGCTGGCTGATGGCCGGTTCCCGTACGAATCTTGCGATCGCGCTGATTACTGTGGTGGTTGCCGCGGCCATCGGCCTGCTGCTGGTGGCGGCCATGGTGTCTCGCCATGGCGCATTGGCTTCCACGTCGGTGGTTGTGGTGGATGCGTTGATTTCCATTCCAACAGTGCTGATCGCCTTGATGCTTTCCGTGCCGTTCGGCGCGTCGGCAGCGGTGATCATCGCCGCATGCGGACTTGCATACGGGCTGAATTTGGCGCGTATTCTACGCCCCGCGGCCATGCTCGCCGCACGTTCTGACTATGTGGAATCGGCTTTGTGGTCGGGTGCGAGTTCGTTACGCGTGTTTTTCACGCATATTGTGCCGAATACGGTTCCGGTGTTATGCGTTCAGCTGTCGATGAGTGCGGGCACGTCGCTCTTGGCGGAGGCTGGATTGACGTATCTGGGTGTTGGCGTCGGTGCGGGAGTGCCCAGTTGGGGGCATTCGCTTGCCACGTCCGTCAAATTCATCAGCATTTATCCGATGGCTGTGGTGTGGCCGGGATTGGTGGTCACCTTGATGGTGATAGCGCTGAATCTGTTTGGCGATGCGTTGCGTGACGCCATCGATCCGCTGACGAATCCGGCATTGCGGCAAAGTGAAGCCACCCATGTTGAACCGGAGGAACGCACATGAGCGTCAGCATCCGTAATCTCAATATCGTCATCAATGGAATGCCGATTGTGCATGATGTCGATATGGACATCGCCGACGGTGAACGTGTGGGTTTGATCGGTTCGTCCGGTTCCGGCAAATCCATGATCGCCAAATCCATCATGGGCTTGCTGCCGCTTTCCGCACAGGTTTCCGGCAGTATTGACATGGGTGGTACTGAAATCGTCGGAGCGTCGGATCAAGCGATCGCCGATCTGCGTGGCCGTTATGTGGGCATGGTGTTCCAGAATCCTTCCGCCGCATTGAATCCGGTGATGACCGTGGCGCAGCAGGTCGCGCTGCCACTGCGTTTGCATTACGATCTGACCCGTGACGAACGGTTGGACCGTGTCAAAGCAATGTTCGCCAAAGTCGGGCTGCCGGAAGATGTGCTGAACAAATATCCGCATGAACTTTCCGGCGGACAACAGCAGCGCGTCGGCATCGCGGCCGCATTGGTCACGTCGCCGCGCCTGATTATCGCCGACGAGCCAACCACCGCGCTGGATTCGATCACGCAACGGCAGATCGTCGATCTGCTGGCATCGTTGGTGGACGATTCCGGCGCATCCATGCTCTTCATCACCCACGATTTCGCGGTACTCAATCATGCAACCACACGCTGTTATGTACTTGCTGATGGACGTGTTGCCGAATCAGGACAAACCGCCGATATCCTGCAGTCGCCGCACACTAAAGTCGCTTCGCAATTGGTGACTTCGGCACGTGCGCTGTCGTTGCGGATCGATGCCGAAACCAAATAAGGAGAACGTTTGTGACGGGCGAAAACGAAAAAACCACAATGCTGCAAGGTCGCGGCATCAGCAAATACTACGGTGCGAAACAACAGCGTCGTCAGGTGCTGCACGATGTTGATATCGACGTACGTTCGGGGGAGTGCCTTGCGGTGATCGGCGGATCCGGATCCGGCAAAACCACCCTTACGCGAGTATTGCTGGGGCTCGAACACGCTGAAACGGGCGAGATTACGTATTTCGGCAAGCCTGTGCAAGGCGAAGTCGCCGGCGAACTGCGGCGTAGCTGCGGATTGGTGTTCCAAAGCCCATTCGGCTCGTTGGATCCGCGTTGGAGGGTCGGCAGATCCGTTGCCGAACCATTGCGGTTGCATCACCCTGATTGGTCGCAGGAACGGATTGCGGAACGCGTGTCGGAAGCCTTCCGCATGGTGAGTCTCGACCCTGCCGCATATGAAAATCGGTTCCCCGTGGACCTCTCTGGCGGTCAGGCGCAACGCGTGGCCATCGCACGTGCCATTGCGGATCATCCGAAAGTATTGCTTGCCGACGAGCCGATGAGCGCCGTCGACGTGGCCGCACGAACGCAGATTCTCGCATCGTTCGCTGCGATTCGTAGCGGCGAACCTGATATGACGCTGATCATGGTGTCACACGATTTGGGAGTGGTGCAGCATATCGCAGATCGCATTATGGTGTTGCACGACGGTTGCGTTGAGGAATGCGGACTTACGGAAACCGTATTGCACCATCCGACCAGCGATTACACCAAACGATTGCTGGACGCGGCTTCGCTCTGATTTGCGACACTGCGCAAAAAGCCTGCGATCATGTTGAAATCCGCATGATTGCAGGCTTTTTGCCGCTATATGAACAGGTAAGACACGCCGATGTCGTTACGTGTGCTATTGTGTGAGCCATGTTCAATTTCTCTTGTTGTTGCTGTCGCTGACCAACCGCCCGAGGGGCGCGTGGTTCATCGAAGCATAACTTGAGACAGGACATTCTTTCGACATCCGCATTCTATGTGGGATGTCATTTCATCGCACAAGAATCATCCCATAACCAGTGCCTTACGCGGTTGGTATTACGCGGCATATGTGGATGAACTGCGGTGAAAACACCATCGCAGGTCCCGTTTTCAAAATTGCAAGTGACAAACGCGAGCTTCTCGAAATCAAAGCAACGAAATCATTCATCGGAAGCTAACGGAAATCACTCTTCGCAAGGAAACGACATGACCATCCACAACTCCCTTTCCGAGCTCATCGGCAACACTCCGCTCGTCAAACTCAACCGTGTGACCGACGGCATCAAAGCCGCCATCGCAGTCAAAGTCGAATATTTCAATCCTGGCGGCTCCTCCAAGGATCGCATCGCGGAACGTATTATTGACGCGGCCGAACGCAGCAGCGAACTCAAGCCGGGCGGTGTGATTGTGGAGCCGACCTCCGGCAACACCGGCGTAGGACTTGCCCTCGTGGCGCAGCAGCGCGGCTACCGTACCATTTTCACCCTGCCAGACAAGGTTTCCGAAGCCAAGCGTGCGGTACTCCGCGCATACGGTGCGGAAGTGGTGGTAACCCCTACCGATGCTGGTCCGGACGATCCGCGCTCCTACTATCAGGTGGCGGAACGCCTCGCCAAAGCGATCCCCGGCGGATACCGCCCGAACCAATACGACAACCCGAACGGACCGGAAAGCCACTACCGCACCACCGGTCCGGAAATCTGGGAAGCCAGCGACCATCAGGTCACGCATTTCGTGGCGGGCATCGGCACTGGCGGCACCATTTCCGGCACCGGACGCTACCTGAAGGAAGCTTCCGACGGCGCAGTACAAGTGATCGGCGCCGACCCGGAAGGATCCATCTATTCCAATCCGAACGACGTGCATCAGTACAGCATCGAAGGTGTCGGCGAGGATTTCTATCCGAAAGCGTTCGACCGTGAACTTCCCGACGAAATCGTGCAGGTCAACGATGCCGAAGCATTCGAAATGACCCGCCGTTTGGCTGCGGAGGAAGGTCTGCTTGTCGGAGGCTCGTCCGGCATGGCCGTTATGGCGGCCCTCAAATACGCTCGCGAGCATGATTTGGATGAAAACCAGCTGGTCGTGGTGTTGCTGCCGGATTCCGGTCGTAGCTATATGGAAAAGATCTTCAACGACGATTGGATGCGTGCCAACGGATTCGCCGACGTTGTGGAACGCACGTCCAAGCCGAGCCTTGCGGAACAGTATCTGTAAACCGCCAATTCATATCTCAACATCATGTCCATCATTCGTTCAATCCAAACCATTCGCTATTTTCAAGGAGTTCCCATCATGACCATCTCGACCAACACCGAAGCCCTGAGCGCCACCGCACTCGCCACCCGCGCCATTCACGCAGGTCAGGAGCCCGACCCGACCACCGGAGCCGTGGTCACTCCTATTTATATGACGTCCACTTTCAAACAGGACGGTGTCGGCGGACTGCGCAACGGCTACGATTACAGCCGTTCCATCAACCCGACCCGCAACTCTTTCGACGAACAGCTTGCAGCGGTCGAAGGTGCGAATTATGCATTGAGCTTCGCTTCCGGCTTGGCCGCCATCGACGTGCTGTTGCGTGCCACCCTCAAGCCGGGAGACAATATTCTGCTGGGCAATGACGTATATGGTGGCACCTACCGTCTGCTTTCCAAGGTGTTCGTGCCGTGGGGCATCGGCCTCGACGTGGTGGACATCACCGACACCGAGGCCGTTTCCGCGGCGCTCAGCCAGAAGCAGTACCAGTACATTTGGGTGGAAACCCCGTCGAACCCGCTGCTCAACATCACCGATATCGCAGCCACGTCAGCGGTCGCTCACGCGCATGACACCAAAGTGGTGGTAGACAACACCTTCGCATCCCCGGTATTGCAGCATCCGTTGACGGATGGCGCCGACGTGGCCGTATATTCCACCACCAAATACATCGGCGGACATTCCGACGTGGTCGGCGGAGCTGTGGTGCTCAACGACAAGGAAATCCGCGATGAAGTGGCGTTCCTGCAGAACGCGGCCGGAGCTGTGCCATCTCCGTTCGACTCCTGGCTTGACATTCGTGGCCTCAAAACGTTGGATCTGCGCGTCAAGCAGCACAGCCGTAACGCCATGAAGGTGGCGCAATGGCTGGAAACCCGTCCTGAAGTGGAACGCGTATGGTACCCGGGACTGGAATCCCATCCAGGCCACGAGATCGCGGCACGACAGATGCATGGCGGCTTCGGAGGCATGATCTCCGTACAGATCGCAGCCGGATTCGAAGCGGCCAAGAAGTTCGCCGGTGCTACGGAAGTGTTCACTTTGGCTGAGTCGTTGGGAGGCGTGGAATCCCTGATTGAGCATCCGGGCGCCATGACCCACGCTTCCGTCGCCGGTACCACGCTGGAAGTGCCCGCCAATCTCGTGCGACTTTCCGTCGGTCTTGAAGATGCTGACGATTTGATCGCGGACTTGGAGCAGGCATTTCGTCGTGTTTGAGATAAGATCGCAGCCTCGTTACGGTTTTGTGTAATCCGTCAAAAAGGCAGAATGTGCATAAATCCTCGCCATCGGATTCGCCAAAAGCGTATATTATGCTATTTCGAATCTGCTTATGGCGAGGGTTTTGCCATATAATACTTTCGACAGCGTTCGTGTTCATCTACCAGCGCATTCTCTGTGGAATCGAACGCCCATGATTATCGAGACGAGGCGGCATGCTGCAAATTCAAGGCATCTCCAAACAGTATAAAACCGGCGACTTCGTGCAGCGGGCGCTGGATAACGTCAGCCTTAACCTGCGTGACAGCGAATTCGTGGCCATTCTCGGACCTTCCGGCTCCGGCAAAACCACACTGCTCAACATCATCGGCGGACTTGACCACTATGATTCCGGCGATCTGGTGATCAACGGCATTTCCACCAAACAATACAAAAGCCGCGATTGGGACTCCTATCGCAACCACACCATCGGTTTCGTGTTCCAGAGCTACAATCTCATTCCCCATCAGACCATTCTGTCGAATGTGGAACTTGCCCTAACCATTTCGGGCGTATCGCATTCGGAGCGTCGAGAGCGTGCGCGCAAGGCGCTTGAACAAGTGGGTTTGGGCGAGCATGTCAACAAAAAGCCGAACCAGCTTTCCGGCGGTCAGATGCAGCGCGTGGCCATTGCGCGCGCGTTAGTGAACGATCCGGACATCGTGCTCGCCGACGAGCCGACCGGTGCGCTTGATTCCGATACTTCCGTGCAGATCATGGATCTGCTCAAAGAGGTTGCCAAAGACCGCCTCGTGGTGATGGTGACGCATAACCCCGAACTGGCCTACCAGTATGCCACGCGCATTGTGGAGCTCAAGGACGGTGTGATCCGTTCCGACTCCGACCCGTTCGAACCAGCCCAGAACGAAACGGCCACCGCTCCCGTGCACAAGACCATGGGCCGCGCATCCATGTCGTTCGGCACGTCGTTGGCATTGAGCTTCAACAATTTACGCACCAAGAAGGGCCGCACGTTCCTTACGGCATTCGCAGGATCCATCGGCATTATCGGCATCGCATTGATTATGTCCGTTTCGGCAGGCGTGAACACTTATATCGACAATATTCAGCGCGAGACGATGACTGCTTACCCGATCAGTATCGACGAACAGACCTTCGACCTGACCAGCATGATGACTTCCGGTCAGCAGAGTGCGGACAATCAAGGCAAGAAGCATAAGAGCGACGCGATTTATCCGGATGATGCCGCCATCAAGGGCACCGCTTCGATGACCAGCAGCATTACCGAAAACAATCTGAGCGCGTTCAAGAAATACCTCGATAATAAGGACAGTGACATCAATCGGTATATCGGTTCCGCGGGAATCCAGTATTCGTATGATACGAGGTTCTCCGTATTCTCACACGATCCAGACGGCACGCTTGTCAACGCCGATGGTGTGACGGTGGGCAAAACCGGCACCAAATCGATGGCCGACCAGATGGCGGATGGTTCGCTGATGTCTGCCGACTCGTCTACCTTTACGTCGACGCGCGTGAGCATGCTCACGGGTAAAACCGACCAGAATGCTGCACCGAGCTCGTTCCATGAGATCATGCCAAGCGCTGATGGCAAAAAGAACGTCGGCAAGGTCATTTCCGACAATTATGAGGTAGTCGAAGGATCCTGGCCAAAGAACAAGAACGAGGTTGTGCTCGTACTTGACGAGAACAATTCATTGTCGTTAACCACTGTGTATGAGCTAGGCCTCAAATCCGCCAGTGAATACCACGATATGATGAACCAGCTCAATTCCGGCGACGATGTGAAAACCGATACCAAGAAGATTGACTATTCCGACGTTATCGACCGCACGCTGAAGCTGCTGCCGGCCTGCGACCAGTATGTCAAAGGCGATAACGGCCATTGGACGTACGCGGGCGACGATGTGGACCAGATTAACGCGCTGATCGACTCCGACAAGGCCATCGATCTGAAGATCGTGGGCGTGGTCAAGCCGGTAGAGGATGCTGACGCAACCCCGCTTTCCTCCGGTGTGGGCTATACGCGTGCTCTGACCAATGAGCTGATCGACCGTGCCGAATCCAGTGAAATCGTCACCGAACAGCAGTCCGATAAAGACCACAATGTACTCAACGGCATGACGTTCTCGCCGTCCGACGATGCCACCAAGGCCCAGGATGCCCGCGATTACGTCGCATCCCTCGGCGTAAGCAGCAAGGCGCAGATGGCGCAGAACATGATGGCGGCCGCAGGCGCATCCGGAGGTGACTCCCAGCAGGCCGCGGCCATGGCTCAGATGGGCGAACAGCAGCTCGCCGACCAATTCGACGCCTATATCGCCACCGCCGACGAGGCCACGCTGGTCGCCATCTACAACCAGTACGTGTCCACCGGCTCCTACAATGATAATCTCGCTGATTTCGGCGTGGTCAGCCGTGACGCACCAAGCTCCATCAACATTTACGTCGACAGCTTCGAAGACAAGAATTCCATCAACGACGCCATCGACGAATACAATAAGACCGCCAAGGAAAAAGACAAGATCACCTACACCGACTACGTTGGTCTGATGATGAACTCGGTAACCACCATCATCAACGTCATCACCTATGTGCTGATCGCTTTCGTGGCTGTGTCATTGGTGGTCTCGTCGATCATGATCGGCATTATCACCTATATTTCCGTACTGGAACGTACCAAGGAAATCGGTATTCTGCGCGCCATGGGCGCATCCAAACGCAATGTGTCGAACGTATTCAACGCGGAAACCGGCATTATCGGCCTGCTGGCCGGTCTGATTGGCGTTGGTGCCACCGTGTTGCTCAACTTCCCGATCAACAGCGTGCTGCACCACTTCATGGGTACCACCGAGGTCAGTGCCGTGCTGCCGGTCGGTAATGCCATCGCTCTGGTGATTCTCAGCGTAGTGCTCACCCTGATCGGCGGCCTCATCCCAAGTCGTGGCGCCTCCAAGCAGGATCCCGCCACCGCCCTCCGCACCGAGTAGAGGCGGTGGATACTAGACTGCTGCGTATGACAGAGTTTACGTCGGCGCGTGACGCCCTACGCACCTACTTCGGATATGACGCCTTCCGTCCTGGTCAAGAAGGCATAGTCAATGCGATTATCCAAGGCCGTGATGCGCTCGGTGTCATGCCCACCGGTGCTGGCAAGTCGATCTGTTACCAGATTCCCGCCACGCTTCTTCCGGGCATGACCATCGTCATTTCCCCGTTGATCTCGTTGATGCGCGATCAGGTCGACGCGCTCAACGACGTGGGCATTTCAGCCGCGTTCATCAATACCACGCAAAGTCCCGACGAACAGGATCTGGTGTTCGCGCGGGCATTGTCGGGACGGATCAGACTGCTGTATGTGGCTCCGGAACGTTTGGAAACCGAGCGTTTCCGTACGTTCGCCAGTCGTGTGCCGATTTCTCTGGTCGCCGTTGACGAAGCGCATTGTGTGTCGCAATGGGGTCAGGATTTCCGTTCGTCATATCTTGGTATCGGCGATTTTCTGAAGGCGTTGCCGACTCGTCCGACGGTTGCCGCGTTCACTGCGACCGCGACGGAACGGGTGCGCCGCGATATTATCGGAATTCTTGGATTGCGTGATCCGTCCGTCACCGTCACCGGCTTCGACAGGGCCAACCTGTATTTCGACGTGATCAGGATGGAAAGGAAACATAAGGCTTCGTGGGTGGCTTCGTATATTGCGGATCATCCTGACGAATCCGGTATCGTGTATTGCGCGACTCGCAAGGAAGTGGAGTCGCTTGCCGAATCATTAAATATCGCCGTGCGCGAGCTGCGTGCGGTGAAAGGTGAGGATGCGACGCGAATCGGCACGGTCGCAGTCGCCTATCATGGCGGTATGTCGGCCGAAACGAGGGAGCGGGCGCAACGTGATTTCGTAACCGACCGTGTGCCTGTGGTGGTTGCCACGAATGCGTTCGGCATGGGAATCGACAAGTCGAACGTGCGTTATGTGATTCATCATAATATGCCGGAATCGATCGAAGCGTACTATCAGGAGGCCGGTCGTGCGGGGCGTGACGGCGAGCCTAGCCGGTGCACGTTGCTGTGGAACGAGTCTGATATTGCTACGAGGCGAAGGCTGCTTGATTCGGATTATGAGAACGAGCGTTTGACCGTCGAAGAGCAGGAGGTCGTGCGCGCGTCGAAACGGCGTCTGCTCAACGCCATGATCGGTTATTGCCGTACCACGGATTGTCTGCACGAGTATATGACCAGGTATTTCGGTGAGGCCGGGGGAGCGGCCGTCCGTGTTGACGGCGCATGCGTGGGAGGATGCGCGAACTGCGAGCACACGTTTGAAACCGTTGATGTTACTGAGATCGCGCGGGCCATCAGCCGCTGCGTGCATGACGTGAACCAGAAGGTCGGTTCGGGGAAGATCGTCAAAGTGCTGCGTGGGTCGAAAGCGCAGGATTTGAATTATCTCCATCCTGCCGATCTGCCGACGTATGGCATGTTGAGCGCGACTTCGGAGGCGCAGATTCGTGACGTGCTCAGCCAGATGGCGACGGATGGTTTTCTTTCCATTTCGGAAGGCTCCATGCCGATTGTTCGCTTCGGTGAACGTGCGGCGGAAACGGTCGCGCCGAATTTTCATTATGAAATCAAGAAGATCGAACGGAAGCACGCTGCGAAACGTGCGGAATCGCCGTCCGTAGGTTCTCAGGCCATGGGGGCATATGTGCCGGGCGACGGAGACGAGGAATTGTTCGCCAAGCTGCGTGCGTTGCGGCTTGACATCGCCCGCGAACTCGGTAAACCCCCGTATATCGTCTTTTCCGATAAAACGTTGCGCGACATGGTGCGTATCAGGCCGGTCTCTGGCGAGCAGTTTTCGCAAGTCAACGGCGTGGGCGCGCTTAAATTGAAAGCGTATGGCGAACGGTTCATGGAAGTGATCCGCGATTTCGTTGCATGAATCATGTGACGTATCAGCTTGAAGAATAATCGTATCGATTATTGCAAAACCATACGTTGTATATGATGTGTAACGCATTATCGGCAACATGTATGGCGGTGCGGTTGACGTATGCCGGCAAAACGGCGACAGTAGAGACGAACGGTTGTTGAAGAAAGGATTGATGATGGCAGAAGACAAGCCGGTTGTGGAAAGCTTCCAGCTCGACCACACCAAGGTGAAGGCTCCGTATGTGCGCTATATCGACACGCAGACCGGTCCGAATGGCGATGTGATTTCCAATTATGATTTGCGTTTGGTGCAGCCGAATGAGAATGCGATTCCGACCGGTGGCCTGCACACCATCGAACATACGATTGCGGTGCTGTTGCGGGAACGTATCGACGGTTATATCGATTGCTCCCCGTTCGGTTGCCGTACCGGTTTCCATTTGCTGACGTGGGGTGAGCATTCCACGGAAGAAGTGGCGCGCGCGTTGAAGGAGGCGTTGGAATTCATCGCATATGAGGCCACATGGGATGACGTTCCTGCCACCACCATCGAAAGCTGCGGCAATTACCGCGACCATAGCCTGTTCACGGCGAAGGAATGGTGCAAGGATATTCTTGCCAAGGGCATCAGCTCTGACGCGTTTGAGCGCCGTCTGGTCTGATTCGCGTGCGGTTGCAAGTCTGCTTTTCGGGCATATTGCGAACACTGTGCCGTGGGCATGGTATTTTTAACGCTCGGAAGAAGACAAGGCGATGCAAAGGTGAACGAGATGGGTGAGGAGAGCGTCATTACTTCTGAACGGCGGTTCCGCCGCGCCACTATGGCTGATTGGCCGACCATGCAGAAGATTTATGAGCATGCCCGCAAGTTGATGGCCTCCAATGGCAATCCCACGCAGTGGGGTGATAAGTTCCCGCGTGAGGAAGTGGTTCGTGACGATATCGAATCGCAACGCACTGTGCTGCTTGTTGATACGGTTGATGGCGAGGAACGTGTGCTCGCCCAGTTCGCATTGTGTCCGGGCATCGACCCGACGTATGTGAATATCGATGGTGCCTGGCTGGATGATGATCCGTATGTGACCATCCACCGGATTGCCTCGTCGGGTCTCGCCAAGGGTGCGGCGAAGGACTGCATCAACTGGTGCATCGAACATTACGGCAATGTGCGTGCGGATACGCATCCCAACAACAAGGCCATGCAGCATGTGCTCGAATCGAATGGTTTTGCGCGCTGCGGCTTGATTCAGTTGCTTGACAGGCCGTTCGATACCACTCGTATCGCCTATCAGCGTCATGAATGGTGAGATTTGCGGATTTGTATGGATTGATATCAATCAATATAAATTTCATTGCAAATAATCACAGATAATCTGCGATATTGAGAAACAAAAATCCCGTTGAATATCATATTTCAGATGTTCAACGGGATTTTTATATCCGATTGTGTTGCTTTCGATATATTTTATGAAAGATATGTCGAAAGCAACAGTATTACCGGTTTTTAGAACAGTCCTGGCTTGTTCAATGCGGAATGCTTGCGGCTGTACGCGAAATACACGATCAAACCAAGGGCGAACCAGATTGCGAAACGCACCCAGGTCTCCCAATTCAAACCGCAAATCAGAATGAAGCAGAAAATGATCGCGCAGATCGGCGTGAACGGCACGCCCGGAGCGCGGAAGCCGCGGTGTGCGTCCGGCTGGGTCTTACGCATCCACAGAATGCCTGCGGACACGATGATGAACGCCGACAGCGTACCGATGTTCACCAATTCGAACAATACGTTGATGTTGATGAAACCGCCGGCGATGGCCGTCAGGATGCCGAAGAACCAGGTGCCCTTGTAGGGGGTGCGGTACTTCGGGTGCACTTCGCCGAAGAACTTCGGGAACAGGCCGTCGCGGCTCATGGCGTAGCAGATGCGGGACTGGCCGTACAGCTGCACCAGCATCACCGTGGTCATGCCGATCAGAGCGCCAAGATTGACGATGAACGCCAGCCAGTTGAGGCCGGTTTCGAGAATCACGCCGGCCACCGGAGCGTCAATGAATTTCGCGAACTCCTTGTATGGCACCACACCGGTCATAATCAGCGTCATGATGATGTACAGCACAGTCGACACGGCCAACGAAATAAGAATGCCGCGTGGCAGTGTCTTGTTCGGATTGATGGTCTCCTCGGCGGAGGAGGAGACGGCGTCGAAGCCGATGAAGCTGAAGAACACGATCGACGCCGCCGGAACAATGCCGTACGGCTGCGTCGAGCCCGGCTGGAACGTGTAAATGCCGTACGGGGAGAACGGCTTCCAATTGGCAGGATTGATGTACCAGACGGTGCACACGATGAACAGCACGATGATGGCCAATTTGATCATCACCATAATATCGTTGGTTTTCTTCGTCTGGTTGATGCCAATGGCCAGCACCCAAGTGATGATGAGCACGATTACGAAACCAGGCAGGTTGAAGTATGTGGTTACGCCTGGTGTGGTGCCGTATGCCGCGGTCAGCTCAACTGGCAGATGCAAGCCGAAACCTTCCAACAGTTTGTTGAAATAACCGGACCATCCGGCGGACACGGTGGCCGCCTGCAATGCGTATTCCAAAATCAAATCCCAGCCGATCACAAATGCGATCAGCTCACCGAACGCCAAATACGCGTACGAATATGCGGAACCGGACACTGGTGCCATTGCTGCGAACTCTGCATAGCACAATCCTGCGAAACCGCAGCAGATCGCGGCCAGGAGGAAGGAGACGCACAATGCCGGACCTGCGGTGAGGGCGCCCTTGCCGGTGAGCACGAAAATGCCGGTGCCGATGATGGCGCCGATTCCCAGCATGGTAAGGTCAAACGTTTTCAATGTGCGTTTCAGTGGAGTTGACTCGGATACGAGCTGGTCCACTGACTTTTTGCGAAAAAGATCCATGGTCTTAATTCCCTAAAAGTGGTTTTATATGGGCTGGACCGGACGGATTTCCGGGACTCTGGCACGCCTCAAACGCCAGAAATCAAAGAAGGGCTGAACGCCTCATGTATGGGAGGTATACGCGCCTTATGTAAAGAGAGTGTAAAAACCTGGCGCGGACAAAAACGTGAAAACCCCGTGAATCGTCTCACCATGTGTGCGCGTCTTTTCGAAGCCGTCATATGGGAGCGCAACAATAGAGCCATGACTTTCAATGCTGCCCGTGAATGGAAATTCTCATCCGAACAAGGCAAGGCCAATTATGAGGCCGCCCAAAAGCAATACCCGGCGCAGGCCATCGTCGATATGGCCGCATTGCGAGACAATATGCGTCATTTGGTGAGCGTGGTTGGCGGCCCGAATTCCGGCACTGCCGTGATGGGTGTGGTCAAGGCTGACGCGTACGGGCATGGTCTTATTCCGGCTGCGCTTGCGGCGCTCGCAGGAGGCGCGACATGGCTGGGCACGGCGCAGTCGCATGAGGCGCTGCTGCTGCGCAAGGCCGGTATTGGACCAGACCGCTGCCACATTCTGACATGGGTATATAACGGCACGGCTGTGCCTTTTGACGAGCTGATCGACAATGACATCGATATTTCCGTAGGCTCATTGCCGGGTATTGACGGTGTTGCGGCCGCGGCGCGTCGTCTTGGAAAAACCGCGCGTGTGCATGTGAAGGTCGATTCTGGTTTTGGTCGCAATGGATTCACTCCGGCCACGTTCGATGCGGCGCTTGCCAAGCTGGTGCCTCTCGCCAAGGAGGGTGTGCTGCATATTGTCGGCCAGTGGAGTCACCTGGCGGTGGCCGACGCTCCCGACGTGCCTGAATTCGTGGCGGCCACTGATAGGCAGGTCGAGAATTTCAAGGATTTCACCCGTCGTATGGAAGTTGCTGACATTGCACCGGAGATTCGCCATCTTGCCAATACGGCGGCCACGCTTTCGCGTCCGGAGATTCATTTTGAGCTCACCCGCCCGGGTATTGGCTTGTATGGTTATGAGGCTGATCCGGCCATGGGCACGCCTGGCACGTATGATTTGACGCCGGCCATGACATTGCAGGCGCAGCTTGGCACGGTCAAGGATGTGGAGGCAGGCCATGGCATTTCCTATGGCCGCACGTACTTGACTCCTACGGACACGTCCACCGCGATCGTGCCTGTAGGCTATGCGGACGGCATTCACCGTTCCGCTTCCGGTTTCGATATGGAAGGCGCGAAGCATGTGGCCAAGCCTGGCGGTCCGGTGCGTGTGATGACTACGGAAGGTCCGCGCCTGTACCGTGTGTCTGGCCGCGTGTGCATGGACCAGTTCATGCTTGACCTGCACGGTTCCGCGGAAAAGCTTGGCGTGCATGAGGGCGACACCGTGCAGCTGTTCGGTCCGGGCCGTGGCGAGGATTATGCCGAACCGACCGCCGACGATTGGGGTCGTGCCGCAGGTACCATCAGCTACGAGATCTTCACCTGTCTGTGCAACCGCATTCCGCGCCTGTACGAGCACGCCACCGACGTGCTGTCGGCCGAAGATCTCGCCAAACTCAATCCCGCAACCATTCTGTAAGGCAACGGGCGTGGGAAACAAGGCACGCCGTGAAAGTCAATATGGTGGGCGCGGCACGTTCGATGGTTGGTCAACGTGCCGCGCTTGCTGTTAAGGTGGTGAGCTATGCCAGGAATGATTCTGAAGGAAGATATCGAAAAAGTTCGCGCCACCGCCGATCTGTATGACATTGTGTCCGCGACGGTTTCGCTCAAGCCTTCCGGAACTGGCGCTTATGTAGGGCTGTGCCCTTTCCACGATGAAAAAACGCCAAGTTTTTCCGTGCGCCCGGCGTTGGGTGTATGGCATTGTTTCGGTTGTGGTCTCGGCGGTGACGTGTTCGGCTATGTTGAACATCAGGAGAACATCGACTTCCGTGACGCCGTCGAGCTTTTGGCCGACAAATACCATATCGAATTGCATTATGACCAGTCGAACGCCAAGAAGGAGCATACTGGTTCAAAACGTGCCCGCCTGCTGGAAGCCAATGAGGCCACGCAGGAGTTTTTCGTATCGCAGCTGATGACCAAAGATGCGCTCGCTGCACGTAAATTGCTTGACGGTCGTAACTTCAGCCAGGCCGATTGCCAGCGTTTCGGTTGTGGATACGCTCCGCAGGGTTGGGACAATCTGGTTCGGTACTTGGCTGGCAAAGGCTTCACACAGCAGGAGATGCTGGATGCAGGATTGGCTCGCCAAGGCCAGCATGGGGTGTACGACTATTTTCGTGGCCGCGTAACATGGCCGATTCGCGATTCGACCGGTCGTGCGCTTGGTTTTGGCGCACGCAAATTGTATGAGGACGATTCGATCGGCGCGAAATACATCAATACGCCGGATACGGCGTTGTACCGCAAAAACCAGGTGCTGTATGGCATTGATATGGCGAAGGCTGCGATCGTCAAGAAACGTCAGGTGGTGATCGTCGAAGGCTATACCGACGTGATGGCCATGCATCTGGCCGGAGTCGACACCGCGATTGCCACATGCGGTACCGCGTTCGGTGCGGAACATGCCAAAATCGTACGTCGTCTTATCGCCGACGATTCGTTGGGCGCGGTGCAGCTGATTGGTCCATTGAAGGTTGATGGGCAGCAATTGAGTTCCCGCATCGTGTTCACCTTCGATGGTGATGCCGCCGGGCAGAAGGCCGCGATTCACGCATTCGGATTGGATGCCGCGTTTTCGACGCAGGCGTTCGTCGCCGTGGCTGATGACAATCTCGATCCATGCGATCTGCGCATCAAACGTGGCAATGAGGCGGTTCGCGCGCTTATTGCGAATGCCGAGCCATTGTATGATTTCGTGATCAAAACAGCTATCGGGCGTTTTGACACCACCTATACCACGGGGCAAATGGGGGCAGTCAAGGCCGTGGCACCGCTGATCGCGCAGATTCGCGACCGTTCGCTGCTTGACTTGTATTCACGCAAGGCGGTACGCCAAATCGGCGTCGATCTCGATATCATGCAGCGCGAAGTGCGTGACGCCCGCCGCAAACTCAATGTGCGGGACGAGGATGCGTATGCGCCGAAACGTCGCTTTGCCGCCAATGCCGCAGCGGCGGAACCTCGCATGGAGCAGGGCGTGAATCCATATGCGAATCCTTCCGCGCGCAAGGCGTTGGAACATCGTGACGCCGCGGAACAATCCTATTACCGTATCGACGATGCCGTGTTCATCTGCGAACAGCAGTTCATGGCGACCCTGATACAGGTGCCGCTCGCCGTGGATCCGACATTGTTCGCCAGCCTCACGCTGTCGAGCTTCATGACCCCTGTATTCCGTACGCTGTTCCAAGCCATCGCTGCGGCCGGCGGTCTGCCGTCCACAGATACCCCGCAAGGACTGTGGATGCATAATCTCACCAAAGCAGGCGGACCGATGCTGGAATCCGTAATCAACGAGCTTGCCGTCATGCAACTACCGTTGCCGCCGAGCGACGCCGATACGGAACGCGCGTCGCAACAATCGCAAGAAATCAACGTGCAATTACGCAAGCCGACCGATGATGAGCGTAGGTATGCGTCCGAACTCATCATTCGGCTGCTTGACACGGGCATCATGCGCAGGATCGGTGCGGACAAGCGTCGCATGGCGCAACTGCCGGATGGTGCCGAGAAAATCGAGCTGCTCGGTCAGATCACTAAACTTGAGACCTTGCGTAAGGATCTGCAGGCGAGGGTGTTTGGCAATAACGTCGCCTGAATATCTGTCGTGTACTTGAGTTTCTGCCGCGTGCCAGAACGTCTGATAACCCCCGAATGTCTTTGCCTTGCACTTGGATCTGCCGCATATACGAGCGTTGCATGAATAGCCGGCGAACATGCGGTGAACGAGGCGAGAATACTTAACGAATTCTTAGTTGACATACAGTATCTTTCGGCGTGTTTTGCAATTGCAAAACAGTTTTGCCGGTTTGCAAAGGTAAAGAACAGTAGGGCGTAGTGGCTGAAAAACGTTGGAATGGTCGGAAAAATCGTATGCCAAGGATATGTGCTACGCGTTTTTTCGGGTAAAGTGAATATGGCGTTTCTTGAGAAAATCGCCCGGGTCTGCAAACGGTTTGCAAACTGGATTCACGGAGGAATGAATGCGACGATTGGTCGTTAAAATCCTGAAAAACGAGACCATTCTCGTAGTTGCTTCCATACTTGCTCTTATTTCATGCTTTATCGTGCCTCCCGACAAGGAGTACGGCGGATATATTCATGCGAGCACCATTTCGCAGTTGATCTGCCTGATGCTGGTGGTGTGCGGTTTCCAGCGCATCGGTGTGTTCCGTATTATCGGCTCACGATTGCTGCATCATGTGGGCAGCGCACGTGGATTGGTGATCACGCTGATTTCGCTCACGTATTTTTCCGGCATGCTGATCACCAATGATGTGGCGTTGGTTACGTTCATTCCGTTCGCGATCGCGGTGCTTACCATGGCCCATATGGAGGAGCATGCGGTGCTGGTCGGTACGTTGATGACCGTCGGTGCGAACGTGGGCAGTATGTTGACGCCGATCGGCAACGCGCATAACCTGTATCTGAAAGCGTTGACCGGCATGCCGTCCGCTGAAATGATCGGCATTATGGCGCCGTATTCCGTTACCGCGGCGGTATTGCTGGTGCTTATCGCCTGCGTGGCATTCGGCAAGAAACCTGTTTCCGAATTTTCCTCTATCGACGGCAGTGGCATCGAACAGAATGTGCTCGCTCCGAATTCCGACCAGCCACGGCCGGATGAGATTCGTGTGACCGGCTATGGCGCCGGTTATGGAGGTTGGCGCACGATCGTATATTGCGCATTGTTCATCGTGTGTTTGCTGGCTGTGAGCGATTTCATTCCGCTATGGGCCATGTGTGTGATCGTGGTGGTGGCATTTCTGTTCTGCGATCGCCGCGTGTTCCGCAATATCGACTGGGGATTGCCGCTGACCTTCTGCATGTTCTTCATTTTCATCGGCAATATGAAACGTGTGCCGGAATTCTACGAGCTGGCCGCCTCCTTGGTGGGGGCGCATCCACTGGAAGTGTCCGTGGTGTCCAGCCAGTTCATCTCCAACGTGCCGACCACGCTGCTGCTGTCAGGCTTCTGCGATCAATGGCGTGCGCTGATCATCGGTACCAACCTTGGCGGCATGGGTACGCTGATTGCCTCCATGGCGTCGCTGATCGGCTACAAGAACGTGACGCGCAAGTATCCTGACAAGAAGGGACGTTATCTGGCTGTTTACTCGGCGGTGAATGTGCTGTTCCTCATTGTGCTGGTCGGTTTAAGCTGGATCATCGAACCGTGATTTTTCGCTCCCCTGATCTTGTGGTCTGCCGGTTCGTTTCAAGGTCGGGGAATTGTAGGTTTTCATGGTTTTATCATCGATACGATGGTCGTGTTCCGCGCGTTCAAGTTGGCAAGAACGCGTGAACTGACTATACTGAATCGAGTTTGGCCCTGTAGCTCAGCTGGATAGAGCATGTGACTTCTAATCTCAAGGTCGGGAGTTCGAGTCTCCCCGGGGTCACCACCAAGCCCTTACGTCAATAGACGTAAGGGCTTTCGTATATCGATAGGCTGCTGCTTCGGCGGTAGCTCGGCAATGGGAGGAGCCCATGAAACGAATCGTCACCGGCATTCTGGCGCATGTTGACGCCGGCAAAACCACGCTGTCGGAAGCGTTGCTGTATACCACGGGCAACGTACGCAAACTCGGCCGTGTCGACCATGGCGACGCGTTTCTCGACACCAACACGATGGAACGGCAGCGAGGCATCACCATCTTCACCGAACCGGCGATCATCGCCACGCCGAACCTCACTCTCACCTTGCTTGATACTCCGGGACACGTCGATTTTTCGGCGGAAATGGAACGAACCCTCGCCGTGCTCGATTATGCGATTCTGGTCATTTCCGGTGCTGATGGCATCCAAGGGCATACCGAAACATTATGGCGATTGCTGAAACGTTACAACGTGCCCACTTTCATCTTCATCAATAAAATGGATGCTCCCGCAGCTGACAAAACGAAACTGCTCAATCAGCTGAAGAAGCGTTTCTCGGATGGCTGCATCGATTTCACCGGAGCACATGATGACAATGCGGCGCTTGCCGATGTTATGGAAGATATCGCCATGCAAAGCGAAACCGCCATGGAATTGTATTTGGAAAGCGGAACGATTCAGGATGAAACCATTCGTGAGATGATTGCTGATCGTGTCTTGTTCCCGTGTTTCTTCGGATCCGCGCTGAAAATGGACGGTATTGACGAGTTCGTCGCAGGATTCGAGCGGTATGTGCGCGAGCCGGAGTACGACAGCGAATTCGGTGCGCGTATATATAAGGTATCGCACGATGCGCAAGGCAATCGCCTGACATGGCTTAAGGTAACGGGTGGTGAATTCAAGGCGAAGACGATGCTTTCCGGCACTGCGCGGGTTGGCGCTGACCTTGGCGAGTCGAAAATCGACGACGATGGTATGTGGCATGAGAAGGCCGATCAGGTGCGTGTGTATTCCGGCGCGAAATTCACTACGGTCGATTCGGTTGTTGCTGGCACCGTGTGTGCCGTTACGGGCTTGACACGAACATTTCCCGGTGCTGGACTCGGGAAAGAGCCTGACGGCGTAAATCCGGTGCTTCAGCCGGTACTTACGTACACGTTGCTGCCGGGGGAGTGCGATATTCACGCTTGCTTGGTTGCGTTGCGCGAGCTTGAAGATGAGGATCCGTTGCTGCATGTGGTGTGGCAGCCGCATCTTGAGGAAGTTCATCTGCAATTGATGGGTGCGGTGCAGTTGGAGGTCATCCAGCAGATGATGCACGACCGGTTCGGTTTGGACGTGTCATTCGGACCGGGCGGCATCTTATATAAGGAGACGATCGCGCATCCGGTTGAGGGTGTGGGCCATTTTGAACCGTTGCGTCATTATGCGGAAACACATGTGCTTCTCGAGCCATTGCCTGCCGGTATCGGCATGAGGTTCGCGAGCGTATGCAGCGAGGATGTGCTTGACCGTAACTGGCAGAGGCTGATTCTGCAGCATTGTCGGGAACGTGAACATTTGGGTGTGCTTACCGGCTCTCCAATTACCGATATGAAGATCACATTGCTGGTTGGCCGTGCGCATTTGAAACATACGGAAGGGGGCGATTTCCGCCAGGCCACGTATCGTGCGATTCGGCAAGGCTTGATGGAAGCGAAGGAACGCGGCGACTGCCGTTTGCTGGAGCCGTGGTATGGCTTCCGCTTGGAGGTTCCGCAAGATATGGTCGGCCATGCGATGGCCGACATACAGCGTATGAGCGGCTCGTTTGACACGCCTTCCGGCGATGGTGAATATATGGTGCTTGAAGGTGAGGCGCCGGTTGCCCAAATGCGAGATTATGCGATGGATGTGAACGCCTACACGCACGGGCGTGGGCATTTGAGTTGCGTGTTCGCAGGGTACAGGCCATGCCACAACGCCGACGAGGTGATTGAGCAGTCCGCATACGAGCCGGAATCCGACTTGGAGAACACGCCGGATTCGGTGTTCTGCGCACATGGAGCCGGCTATCCGGTCAAATGGTACAAGGTTCCCGAATTCATGCATCTCGACTACGCCTGGCATGGTATGGGGGAGCAGTGACTGTTCGGGAAAGACCGGATAACGGATAAACGAAAAGCCCCACCGATCCGGTGGGGCTTTCTGATGGAGCGGACAACGGGACTCGAACCCGCGGTCTCAACCTTGGCAAGGTTGCGCTTTACCAACTAAGCTATGTCCGCAAAGAACTTCCGCCGTGAGAAGCGGAAATTCAGTGGGTGATATAGGAATCGAACCTATGACCCCTTCCGTGTGAAGGAAGTGCGCTAGCCGCTGCGCCAATCACCCGTGGGATAATTCCGCCGGTTTCCCGGCTTCGTTACCCGCTTCGCGTGGGCGATACAAGATTCGAACTTGTGACCCCTTCCGTGTCAGGGAAGTGCGCTACCTCTGCGCCAACCGCCCGAAGCGAGTGCTAACTTACGTGGATTTTCGGCGGAATGCAAATCGTCGGCGTGTCGCAGTGGTGTTGCGAGAAAACGACACGCCATCAATTAGCGATTGAAACCACTGGAATTTCCATGGTTTTTGCGTCTGGATCGGACTCGACGAACGTTTCTTCAGAAGGAGATTGCGCCAACGTCAAGCGCATCTGACGCCACGCCACATTGCCGTGCGTCGAAGCGGACGTGCCTTCGTCCACGAATCCCAGACGGGCGTAAAAGCCGACAAGACGTTCCTTGCATGTCAGCACAATGCCTTTGCGCCCGGCAATCGTCGAATCAAGAATCACGCGACGGAGCAGATAACTGGCGCAACCGCGATGCTGGTAGACGGGAGCCACGTCCACGCCGAAGATCATCTGCCAATCGCCATGTTCGTCGTGCAGGGAAACATCCTCATACATGACGTCAGCCAAATCCTTCTCATTGGTCGTCATACCGTTGACGAAGCCAATCAGTGTGCCGTCTTTCACAGAAGCGGGGAAGCAGGCATCGTCATCGGCATCAGTGTTGATCAAAAGCCAGAAATGTTCCGGATATGTGGCGACGCGTGCAGTCAGGCTCTCGTTCGTTGCGGCCTCCGCAGGTGGGAAACAGGCAGCCTCCACAGCCTCAATCGCGTCCAAATCCTCCATCGTTGCATGTCGAATGAGCATGTGCATACTCTCTCGCAAGGTATACCCAATCTTCACATTTCAATATGGGCGAACAGTGGAAACGCCAGCGTGCAATACTGTGAAAGGATCACCGGACGTATTGTCGGAAGCTGATAAACGCTTATATGAAAAACCGATAACGACGTGGCCTGTTCCGCGATTGTTGCGCGGTACGATGGGGCGCATCCACGGCGAAAGCCTGGAAAAGCCTGAAAAGGTTCCGAGGGATCCGTGGAGCATTCGAAAACCTAAAGAGAAAGATGGGAGGCGCGTGTGTTCGATTGGACATTTGTGACGCACTACGCGCCGTTCTTCGTCAGCGGCGCGGAGATGACGCTGTTCATCTCCGTGTTCGGCATCGTGCTTTCGATCGTGGTCGGACTTATCTGCGCAAGCATTGAAATCGCGCGCATTCCAGTGCTGAAGCAGATTGTGCGCGTCTACATCGAACTCAGCCGTAACACGCCGTTGTTGGTGCAACTGTATTTCCTGTATTTCGGTCTGCCGAAACTTGGCGTCGTCTGGTCCGCGGAACAATGCGCGATCGTGGGACTCGGATTCCTTGGCGGTTCGTATATGGCCGAAGCGATGCGCGGCGGCCTCGAAACCATTCCGACCGTGCAGCGCGAATCCGCGTATGTGTTGGGCCTAAGCCAATGGCAGACGTTGAGCCGCGTGGTGATACCGCAGGCCATCAGCACGTCCATTCCGGGCGTTGTGGCCAACGTGATCTTCCTGATCAAGGAATCGTCCGTCGTGTCGGCCATCGCGCTCGCCGACGTGATGTACATGGCCAAGGATCTGATCGGCATGTATTACAGCACGTATGAAGCGTTGTTGATGCTGGTTGTCGCATATCTGGTGATTCTGCTGCCGATTTCATTGTTCGGCACTTGGCTGGAACGGAGGTTCGACTATGAGCGGCGCTGAGATTCTGCTCGAGCCGGGCGTGTTTCCGCGCCTGTTGCAGGGCCTGTGGGTTACGGTGTGGATCGCCGGTGTGTCGGTGGGTCTTTCCGTGCCGGTTGGATTGGTTGTCGGCTGGCTGATGACGATGAAAAATCCTGTCATTCGTGTGTTGACCAGGATTTATTTGGATTTCATTCGTATCATGCCGCAATTGGCGTTGCTGTTCATCGCATTTTATGGCTTTGCCCGTGCGTGGAATTGGAATTTGGATGCAACCGGCGCATGCGTGTTCGTGTTCGTGCTGTGGGGCGGCGCGGAATTGGGCGATTTGGTGCGTGGCGCGCTTGAGTCGATTCCGAAAGCCCAGTATGAGTCCGCATATGTGCTTGGGTTGAGTGGCTGGCAGACGTTCGTCAAAGTGATTCTGCCGCAAGCGTTGCGTAGGCTTCTGCCAGCTTCGGTGAATCTGGCGACACGAATCGTGAAAACGACATCGTTGGCCGTGCTTCTCGGCGTGGTCGAGGTCATCAAAGTGGGCCAGCAGATCATCGACGCGAACCGTTTCCAATATCCGACCGGAACCCTGTGGATTTACGGGGTGATTTTCTTCATGTACTTCATTGTGTGCTGGCCGCTGTCCATCGTGGCCCGCCGACTGGAAAAGAGGTGGTCGCATGACTGACGCGACAGGCAAGCAGGCTCAGGTGGGTCAGGCGAGTCTTGAGATTGCGCATCTGGTCAAACAGTACGCCAATGCCGACAAGCCGGTATTGAACGATATTTCGTTCGACGTGCCGCATGGCAAGGTGTTTGTGATCGTCGGGCCTTCCGGCTCCGGCAAGTCGACGTTGTTGCGCACCATCGCCGGCCTTGAGCCGATTCAGGGCGGTACCATTTCTCTGAACGGCGAAGTGATCGAAACGGGTAAGCCGGGCACCGAATCCGCCGGCCGCAGCAAGCGCAGCAGCGAACTGCGTACCCGTGTTGGCATGGTGTTCCAAAGCTACGACCTGTTTCCCAACAAAACCGTGCTTGGCAACATCACACTGGCGCCGACCTTGGTGCAGAAGCGAGATAAGGCCGAAGTCGAGCAGGAGGCGATCAAACTTCTGGAACGCGTCGGTCTTGCCGACCGCAAGGATTCCTGGCCTCATGAGCTTTCCGGCGGCCAACGCCAGCGCGTGGCCATCTGCCGTGCGCTGATTTTGCATCCGGAAGTGCTGCTGTTCGACGAAGTCACCGCCGCGCTCGATCCGGAAATGGTGCGCGAAGTGCTTGACGTGATGCTCGAACTCGCTGATTCCGGCCAAACCATGCTCATCGTGACGCATGAAATGCAGTTCGCGCGAGCCATCGCCGATCAGGTGATCCTGCTTGAAGACGGCGGCATTGTGGAACAATCTGACAATGCTGAACAATTCTTCACGAATCCGACCACTGAACGAGCCAAGCAGTTCCTGCGCACGTTTGAATTCGACAGGCACCGCAAGTCCGCCGATCAATCCGAATAATCCAGGCAATGGCGAAGATCGGCGAAGATCGGTGCAATTCAAGATTTTGATAGCAGTCATCTTTGCAAGAGAGGAGAAACCATGACCGCATCAATCATCAACAAAACATTCAAGAGCATCGTGGCCGCATCGGCCGCGTTGATCATGGCAGTCTCGGTGGCTGCTTGCGGCCCGTCCGCGGCCACTCCGAGCGACGAAGGCTCCGCAAACAACGATTCCAGCTCCAGCAGTAGCGCCACCGCCCGCACTTTGGATGAGATCAAGAAGTCCGGCGAACTCAAGGTCGCCGTGTTCTCCGACAAGGCTCCGTTCGGCTACATTGACAAGGAAGGCAAAAACGCCGGCTACGACGTTTACTTTGCCGAGCGCCTCGGTAAGGATTTGGGCGTGAAGGTCAAGTACACTTCCGTTGACCCGGCTGCCCGCGTGGACGTGCTCACCGCCAACAAGGTGGACATCACGCTGGCCAACTTCACCGTCACCGACGAGCGTAAGGAGAAGGTCGATTTTGCCAAGCCGTACATGAAGGTGGCACTCGGCGTGGTTTCCCCGGAAAATGCCGAAATCACTGACGTGAGCCAGCTTAAGGGCAAGACGCTGATCATCGCCAAGGGCACCACCGCCGAAAGCTACTTCGAGAAGAACGAGCCCGATGTCAAGCTGCAGAAGTACGACCAGTACGCCGACGCCTACAATGCGCTGCTCGACGGTCGTGGCGACGCTTTCTCCACCGACAACACCGAGGTACTGGCTTGGGCCAAGTCCAACAAGGGTTTCAAGGTGGGCATCACCAAACTTGGTGATGAGGACACCATCGCTCCGGCTGTACAGAAGGGCAACAAGGAGCTGCTCAACTGGCTGAACGACGAAATCGTGAAGTTGGGTAAGGAGAACTTCTTCCACAAGGATTACGAGCAGACCCTGAAGCCGGTGTACGGTTCCGATGTCGATCCCAATGACATCGTGGTCGAAGGCGGCGAGCTCTGATTTTCGACAGAGCTGCCTGAAGCTGTCTGAATCGTAGGCAGACCCATCCGATGGCAAGGCCCGTCCATTGCGGACGGGCCTTTTCGTATTGGATGGGCTGATGCAGCAAGGGGAAGAGCGGTGCGCGCGGAACGGGTTTTGCATGGATCGATTTGTTTATGGTCATGCTGAGATTGCTTCGAAAGAAATGTTTCCGGTTAGCTGGTTTAAACGCTTGCGTCTTGTTGTGTTCGCATACCTTATATGTGTACGCATAAACGGTTTCAGCATATGATCCTCCTCCTTCCAAGGAATATGCTGAAACCGCGGATCAGCAACTGTAATGGAGATAATGATGTCCCAAACCCTCACATGGAATGCGGGCCCGGTGTCCATGGCGTTCGAATACGCGGATGGCCAGCCTGTTGTTATGCGCGCTCTTGAAATTAATGGTGTCAGTGTGCAATTCCCCGAAAGCACTCCGATTGCGGAGGTCATGACCACCGACACAGGTCACATGATTTCCTGTAACAAACTTACGCATACCGTTATCGGGCGAGAACTGCGCTATAGCAGCCATCAGACCAACACCACTGGGTATCGCAGCGAGTTGAAGATCGTGCTGGAAGATGAAGATCGCGATCTCGAAGTGGCTGTCCGCTACAGCGTTGACGAGCGCTCGCCGATGGTGCAGACCGATGTGACCGTCACCAATATGGGGCTTGAGCCGGTGCTGCTCGATTCTGTTACCAGCTGGAGCAGCACATTTGGCATTCCGGCAAATGCCGATGAAGGCACCGAATCCGGTTTGGAACATTGGGACTTGCTCGAAGGGCGTTTCGATTGGCTCGCCGAGGGACGGTGGAGCCGTAAGAGTCTGCGCGAACTGCTGCCGGCCATCGGCCAGGAACTTACCAATGTCGATCCAAGGCAAAGCCATCAGGTCGTATCCACCGGCACCTGGTCCACCGGCACCAATGTGCCCCTGGCCATTCTCGAATCCAAAGCAATGAAGCTGGCATGGCTGTTCCAGATAGAGCACAACGGTGCTTGGCGCTGGGACGTGCAGGACAACACCGCGGACGGCTGCGTGGCACTGTCCGGCCCGACCAACGAGAACCATGCATGGTTCAAAGAACTGCATTTGGGGGAATCGTTCACCACTGTTCCGGCATCCTTCACCATCGCCCACGAATTCGACGGCGTAATCGCCAACGTTACCGACTATCGCCGCGAAGTGCGCTCGCCGCACGTCGACAACGTCGAACCGAGCGTGGTGTTCAACGACTACATGAACACCATCTATGGCGATCCGACCACCGAGAAGGAGCTGCCGCTGATCGAAGCCGCAGGTAAGGCGGGCATCGAGATCTTCGTCATCGACTGTGGTTGGTACGACGATACCGGCAATTGGTGGCCGTCTGTCGGCGAGTGGATGCCGTCCAAGACCCGCTTCCCTGGTGAGAAGGGCATTGTCGAAGTCATCGACGCCATCAAGGACGCCGGCATGATTCCGGGCATCTGGATCGAGCCGGAGGTCATCGGCGTGAAGTCACCCATGGCGCAGAAGCTGCCGGATTCCGCGTTCTTCCAGCGGCATGGAAAACGCGTGGTGGAGCAGGAACGCTATCTGCTTGACTTGCGCGATCCAGCGGCGCGTAGGCATCTCGATTCGGTAATCGACCGTTTGGTCGGCGAATACGGCATTGGTTACTTCAAGTTTGATTACAATGTCTCTCCAGGTGCTGGCACCGATTATGACGCCGACGCCCCCGGTGCCGGTCTGCTCGGTCATAACCGTGCTTACAGCGATTGGATTGATGGTTTGCGGGAGCGCTACCCAGATGTGATTCTGGAGAACTGCTCGTCCGGCGGCATGCGTGAGGATTTCGCGCAGACATCCCGCTTTCAGGTGCAATCCACGTCCGATCAGCAGGATTTCCGTCTGTACCCGGTCATCGCTGCGGCCTCGCCGATGATGGTATTGCCTGAACAAGCCGCCAGCTGGGCGTACCCGCAATCCGATATGGGGGCCGAAGAAACCGCATTCAACATCAACACCACATTCTTAGGGCGGTTCTTCCTGTCTGGGTACCTGAACCGCATGAACGAGCGGCAACTCGCCTGGGTACAGGAAGGCGTGAACGCCTACAAGAAGCATGTACAGCCGGTGATCGGTGAATCCAAGCCGTTCTGGCCGATGGGACTGCCTGGCTGGAACGATAAGGTGCTTGCGCTTGGCCTGGATGCCGGCGATCGTGCGCTGGCCACGGTGTGGAGTCGTGACAGTGAGGGTGGCGACGTGCGTCTGCATCTTGATCGTTGGACTGGGCGTGCCGGTGAGGTTTCCGCAGTGTATCCGGTTGATGGGTATGCGCAGTGGCCAGTCCACTGGGATGCCGCATCCGGAGAGCTTGTGGTTACCGTTCCGTCCGATGGCGGCTATGTGTCTCGAACATTCGAGGTGAATTTCAACTGATACTTTCCTTTCCCTTCCTTCCCCGATGAGGCGTCTGCAATGCACGGTCATGGCATTGCAGACGCCTCTTTTGCGAATGAGAAATTATGCCGTTGTTGATTTTCTTACTATCAACGAGCAGCCGATATATGTCGTGCCATGGTGAGGATTGCCATTGATGGCGTCCAGCAGATGCCGGGCGGCGCGTCTGCCGATTTCCTGCAGATTGTTGTCGAACGAGGTGATCGGCACGCGGCATTCGGTGGCGGTGACCTGCCAATTGTCATGACCGATAACCGCGATATCCTCTGGCACACGTATACCTTGGGCGAGCAGTGTCTCGATGACTCCGCGTGCAAGCATGTCGTTGAGGCAGTAGATGCCGTCGATGCGAACGCCTTTGCTAAGCAACAACTGTGCGGCTGTGCGTCCCCATGACTCATGCCAGTTGCCGTAGCAGACTGGTGCCGCCAGTTGAAGGCCGCTTTGTTTTAGTGCCTTACGGGCTCCGGCAAGCCGATCTTTGGTGGCTGTATAGTGCTCCGGTCCTGAGACAATGGCGATATGCCGTCGACCACGTAACAGTAAATGATCAATGGCCATTGCGCCGGCTGCGACATTGTCACATGTCACCGAGCAGTCTTCGGGATTGTTGGATGGGGCGTAAGCGTATACGATTGGGATTCCCAATGCGGTATTTGGCTTCAACGGCGGTCTGCTATCTGTTTCCCCACCAAGCATGAGCAGCCCGTCAACTCGTCTTGCCGCCAATTGATCGATATGCGCCCGTTCGAGTTTTGGATCGCCTCTGGAATTGGTAAGCAGCACGGCGTGATTGGTGCTGCCCAGGGTGTTTTCCGCGCCGATAAGCGCTGGATTGGAGAATCTGCCTTCAAGGTCAGAGGTCACCAGACCGATGAGTCCGGTTTTGCAACGTGGTGTCTGAACATTGGCTGTTTTGACATACCCAAGCTCATCGGCTGTTTCGAGAATAAGTCTTCGTGTATGTGCGGAGAGCTGACCTGTGTCGTTCAAAGCCTTGGAAACAGTGGCCTTCGATACGTGTGCGGCGGCTGCGATGTCGTCTAGTGTGATGCGTTTAGTCATGGGGCAATTCTAGGAAACGTTTCCGTGTCGTGCAAATACCGCACATGGAAGCATGTGCGTTTTTTATTGTTGAAGTCAACAGCAACAAGCCACTTCCTCAAAGTTGAGTTTCAAAGATGAGAGTGGTACTGGAAGAAAGGAAATATCAATGAACACGAATGCCAAGCGTACTGTTATGCGTCTTGTGGCCGGTGTTGCGGCTGTTGCGACGCTGATGGGCACCGCAGCCTGCGGTTCTTCGAACAGCTCTTCGAGTGATGACAACACGTTAACTGTTTCCTACTGGGACGACGAGATGCAGCCCATCAAGGATTTCATCAAGGCTAATCCGGATATCAAAGTCAAGCAGATTCGCGTTCCTGGAGACGACTACAACACCAAACTCAATCAGATGATTGTTGGCGGTACCGCTCCGGACGTCATGCTGACCCAGGAAGCGGATTACGTTCGCTTCGCTAAGAACGGTGTGACCATGAAGCTTGATGACAAGCTGAAGGATCTGGGCATCGACAAGAGCGATTTCCAGCCGGCCGTCACTGATATCACCAACCAAATGGACGGTTACTACGGATTCCCGCAAGGCTTCGCCACCGAAATCATGTACTACAACAAAGATATGTTCGATGCCGCTGGCGTCGCGTATCCGACCGATGACTGGACCTGGGACGACTACACCGCCGCAGCTGAGAAGCTGACCAAGGCCGATGGATCCCAGTACGGTTCCGACTCCCCAACCTTCAACGGCGTATGGTACTCCCTGATCGGCGCCGCCGGTGACAAGGTGGTCGACAATGGCAAGCTCTCTTTCGGTAATGGTTTGAAGAAGACCCTCGAATTCCAGAAGAATCTTGTGGACAACAAGTGGCAGCCGCAGCCGGCTTCCGGTTCTAAGGTTTCTGATATGTTCGCGGCCGGTAAAGCAGCAATGACCTTGGGCGGGACCTGGCTGGTTAGCACCTACAAGGATGTTGACTTCAAGTGGGATATCGCCACGATTCCAACCGCTCCTGGCGCCAAGAAGTACAACTCACTGCACACCTCTTTCTGGGCCATCAACGCCAAGACCAAGCATTCTGCAGCTGCAGAGAAGCTGGTCAAGTTCCTGATGAGCAAGGAAGGCCAGAAGTCGATGTCCCAGAGCCTGGGCAATACTCCTGCCTTCCAGTCCATGATGGCTGACGGCTACTACAAGGTGCAGGGTAAGAACGGCCCGAGCAACTGGAACAGCCTGGAAGCCTCTGCTAAGGAAGCAAAGCTTGGATACACGCTGGTGGCCTCAACTCCAACATTCAACCTGTATGACCAGTTCAATGCATATGTTCTTGGCCAGACTTCGTTGAGTGAAGTGACTGGGACACAAGTGGCCAAGGCCAATAAGGAAATTACCGACGCGCAATAAGAAGGCAAGCCTATAAAGCAATATCAATCTACTTTTTCTGTTTCTTGATTGGCGGCTCTCATGACTTCCAGTAATGGGAGCCGCCAATCAATCTCCAAGCAGTATACGTATCGTAACCAACCATTTCCCAATCGCAGAGGGGCATTCAAATGTCAATCTCCAAGAAAACCGCGAAGTCTTCGGGCAAGATACGCTCGGATGCGGGAGCAGCATGGGGTTTCCTCAGCCCCTGGATCATCGGATTCCTCATTTTCAGCGCATTTCCGTTGGCTTTCAGCTTTTATCTGAGTCTTACCAAGTGGAATCTGATGGGAGACCCGCAATTTGTGGGCCTGCAGAATTACAAGGACATGCTTTCGGGCAACGGCGAGCTCGGGCAGACCTTGTTGGCAACAGCGATCTTCACCGTTATCAACGTGTCGGTGTCTATCCTCTTTTCCCTGCTGCTCGCTATTCTGCTTAATTTCAAGGTACGTTTCAAGGGACTGTTCCAGTTCTTCTACTACGTACCGACCATCATGCCGTCCGTGGTCATGGCGGGATGCTTGGTTCTGATGTTCAACCCGCAGCTGGGCATCATCAATTATGTACTGAAATCGATGGGTGTGCAGAACCCTCCGAACTGGTCCGGTAGCCAGACTTTTGTGTGGGTGCTTGTAGCCGTTGCCTCGGTATTCACCTTCCAGACCGGCCAGCAGATGCTTGTCTTTTCCGCAGCGCTCAAAGATGTGCCGCAGGAACTGTATGAGGCCGCAGCGCTTGACGGCGCAGGCGCATGGAAGCGCTTCGTCAATGTCACCATCCCGGGCATTGCTCCAATGATGCTGTTCAATGTCGTTTCTTGCACGGTCAATTCGTTCAACAGCGCGTTCTCGCTGCTGTACCCGTTGACTGGCGGCGGTCCAGGCAACGCCACCAAGGTCATCGGCCTGTTGATCTACGACAAGGCATTCAAGAGCTTCAATATGGGTCAGGCTTCGGCTCTTGCGGTGATTCTGTTCATCATCGTCGGCGTGATCAGCGCTCTGCAGTTCAAGCTTATGGATCGTCAGTAAAAGGAGACACGAAAATGGAACTGCATACTCCGAAATATGTGAAAGTCCTACAGTATGTCGTGATGATCATCATGGCACTGTTCATGTTCTTCCCGATTTATTGGATTTTCGTTAACTCTTTGAAAACCATTACCGGCATTTCGGCATGGCCTCCGGAGTTCTTCCCGAAGGATCCGCAATGGGGTAACTATGTCAAGGTGCTAGAAAATCCCAATACTATTCTGTACTTGCGCAACACTTTGATTCTTGTAGTGCTGAACACTGTCGGTACACTGCTGACCAGCTCCATCGTTGCCTATCCGCTGGCTCGTATGAACTTCAAGGGGCGTGGTGTTGTATTCGCCATCATCTTGGCGACCATGATGGTGCCGTCCGCGGCACTGGTCATTCCGCAGTACCTCCTGTTCCGCAACTTCGGTATGTTGGACTCCTTCTGGCCGCTGATCCTCCCGAGCTTCTTCGCTCAGCCGTACAACGTCTTCCTTTTCCGGCAGTTCTTCGTTTCGATACCTGATTCAATCGATGAAGCCGCAATGCTGGATGGATGCAGCCGTTGGCAGGCATTCTGGAAAGTCATCGTGCCGCTCGGTAAACCGATTTTCATTACCGTCGGCATCATGTCTGCCAGCTTCTGGTGGAACGAACTGTTCTCTCCGCTGGTATACATCAACTCCGAAGACCTCAAGCCGCTGACTTTGGGTGTTCTCACATCCTTTGTCGAGACCTCGGCAGGTGCTTCTAAGACTATGTGGAACCTGCAGATGGCGTTCTCCATGCTGATGATCATTCCTCCCGCGCTGCTGTACATCTGCTGCTCGAAGTACATCACCGAAGGCATCAAGACCAGCGGCATGAAGGACTGACATTTCTTCGCACCAAGTTTTCCAACCAACAACAAAGGAATCGAAATGACTAACCAAGCCCAGGCTCTGAATGTGAATATCACGTCACGTTTCTGGACTCGATACCTCAATATGACCGTCGAAAACGCGCTGCCATACCAGTGGCGTGCGCTGAACGACGAAGTGCCCGTCGATGTGCCGGAAGGCGCGGCATGGGGCGAGAACGGCAGTCAGTTCAGCCACTCGCTTCGTAATCTACGTATCGCCGCAGGCCGCGAGGAAGGCGTGTTCTCCGGCCAGCCGTTCCAGGACACCGACGTATCGAAGTGGCTTGAGGCCGCCAGCTATGCGCTGCGCCGCAAGAACGCCGGTCTGAACGTCGACGAGCTCGAAGCCCACGTGAACGAGGCCATCGAACTGTTCGAAGGCGCTCAGGACGAAGATGGGTACCTCGACACCAAGTTCGAGCTGGATCTACCTGCCGAGAAGCGCTTCAAAGGCTTGCGCTGGAGCCATGAGCTCTACACCATGGGCCATTTCATCGAAGCCGCCGTGGCCCATTACGAGGTCACCGGCTCCAAGCGTGCCCTGGACATCGCCGAACGCGTGGCGAATTGCATCGGCCATAATTTCGGTGATGGCGAAGGCCAGGTGCACGGCCCGGACGGGCACCCGGAAATTGAGCTTGCCCTGGCTCGCCTGTACGAGGCGACCGGCGAACGCCGCTGGCTCGATCTGGCCGCATGGTTCATCCGCGTGCGCGGCACCGACCCGGAGTTCTTCGACGAGCAGGACGCCGCCGGCGGTCCGCAGTTCTACACCGACCTGCACATGCCGCTCAAGTACTTCGTGCAGGACGAGCCGATCCTCGACAAGCAGCATGCCGAAGGCCACGCCGTGCGCCTGCTGTACTTGGCCGCCGCCGTCTCCAAGGTTGGCCGTCTGCTGAACGACCAGAAGATGCTCGACACCGCCGAGCGTCTGTGGACCAACATCGTCAAGCACCGCATGTACATCACCGGCGCCGTTGGCTCCTGCCAGGTCGGCGAATCCTTTAGCTTTGACGATGATCTGCCGAACGACTTGGTGTATGGAGAGACCTGCGCATCCGTCGCCATGCTGTTCTACGGCAAGTCCCTGATGGAGACCAAGCCGCGCGGCTCCGTGGCCGACGTGATGGAGAAGGAACTGTTCAACGGCGTGCTTTCCGGTGTACAGCTGGACGGCACCCGCTACTTCTACGTCAACCCGCTGGAAGCCGATCCCGCAGCGTCGAAGGGCAACCCAACCAAGGCGCATATTCTTACCCGCCGCGCCGGCTGGTTCGACTGCGCCTGCTGCCCGGCCAACCTGGGCCGTCTAATCACATCCCTCGACCAGTACCTGTACACGGTTTCGAATGACGGCAAGACGGTGTACGCCCACCAGTTCGTGGCCAACAAGACCGAATTCGAAGATGGCTTCACCATCGAGCAGACCCAGGCCGGTGACGAATACCCGTGGAGCGGCGACATCACCTTCCACGTGTCCAACCCGAATGGCCTGGACAAGAAGGTGGCCGTCCGCATTCCGCAGTGGTCCAAGGACTATACGCTGGAAGTCAACGGCGAAGCCGTCGAGCTCCCGGTGGTCGATGGTTTCGTGACCGTCGATGCCTCCGCCGCTGACACCGAAATCCATTTGGTGCTCGACATGTCCGTGCGTCGCGTTCGTGCCTCGCTGCGTGTGCGTGCCGACATCGGCAAGCTGGCCGTGGCCCGTGGCCCGATCGTGTTCTGCATGGAACAGGTCGACAACGAAGGCCCGCTGTGGCTGGATGGCATGAGCGCGGATGCCAACGTGTCCGAGTCTTACGAACCGGATCTGCTGGATGGCGTCGAGGTGCTCAAGGTCAAGGGCAGCCGCTTGGAATCCCCGACCGACGACCAGTACCGTGCCGTGGATGCACCGCTTACGGAGCGTGAGGAAACCCTCACCATGATTCCGTACTATGCATGGTGCAACCGCGCCGAAGGCCAGATGCAGGTCTGGGTCCGCGAAACCAAATAGCATCGCATAATCGTGTCCCTGCTCAAGATGGAGCAGGGGCACGATTGCTCTTCTTTTAAACTCTCTACAGCTTGTTCTTGTCGGCTTGAACGCGGTGATGTTGCTTCGGATTTTTGCCGACCGATATGAGAAATCGCCAAACATGGGTGATGTATATGGCAGGGCAGGACGCTCATATGCCTAACAGAATTTGCAACGTTGCAAATCCCGAAATAGACGGGCGACGTTGCCATAGAAGAAAAGGAAAAACCATGAGAATCCGCAAACCGCTGGCAGCGCTGCTAGCGACGGCCACAATGGCCGCATTGGCAGCGACTTCCGGCGCTGCGACCGCGCTGGCGATCGAGAATCCCACAGTGACCGTGCATCTCGACCAGACCGGCTGCACCGAGAACACCAACAACACCAATTGCCAGATTACCCACGGTTCGACAGGCTTCCTGTATGGCCTGACCGATGATGGCGTTTCCAGTGACACCACGCTCAACGGCCTGTCGCTCGATTCCAACAGCGTGCTGGTCGGCAAATCCCCAGACGGCGTGCAACACCCCAATGGCGATGTGCTGAACACCACCGACCAGTGGAAGCGCAACGGCGGTGGCGAAATCCAGGTGTACATGAAGGAAGCCTACAAGAACTTCCCATATGTGGCCTATGGCGATGGCGGCATGGACGGCGACTATGTGCCGAAGCTCAAGGAAATGGTCACCAAGTTCAACACCAAGTACCCGGACCTTAAGGATGACATCGTCTGGATTCCGTTCAACGAACCGGACATCAGCGACGCGAACTACTACAACTTGACGAACTACAACAGCAAGTACGACAGCGTTCGCACGAAATTCTTCGAGGATTGGAACAAGGCCGTCGAAGCAATCCGTTCGGTATATCCGCAGGCCCGTATCGGCGGCCCGAACAACAGCGCCTACTCCGACCGGTTTTATCGTGACTTCTTCCAGAATGCCAAGGAGCATGGTACTGTACCGGATGTCGTCACCTGGCATGAGCTCGGTTCCGGTTTCGGCAGCTACCTGAGCAACTTCCAGAAGTGGAAGACGCTGGAAAAGGATGTTCTTTCCGATTACGCGCCGCCCGAGAACACCGGTCTCAAGCAGGGGCAGACCATCAAGGTCAGCATCAACGAATACGCATGGAAGGACCAGAACGGCAAGGCCATCGAGCAGGTCAAACCTGGCCGTCTGCTGCAGTACGTGGCCCGCTTCGAAAAGACCGGCGCCCAGGGCGCGCTGCCGTACTGGTACCCGGCCGGCGATCTCGACTGGCTGGTCACCAAGAACAACCAGGTGACCGGTTCCTACTGGCTGTACTACTGGTACGGGCTCATGAAGGGCGATCTGCTCAAGGTCGACCTGCCTGATGAGAACGGCAAGCCGCAGGTGCTCGCCTCCTACAACAAGGACAGCAACCAGACCCAGATCCTGCTTGGCGGCTCGAACGAAAGCTCGTATTCCACGACGTTGAACCTGAGCGCGTTGCCCGACAAGTACCCGAACGGTGCCCATGTGACAATCTATGCGACCGATTCCACCGCTCCGGCCAATCTTAGCAATGTGTCAGTCAACGTTCCGGCTGCTTCCGACGGCCCGTACGTGGTAGCGGAACAGGACCTCAGCATCGCCAACGGCCAGGCCAGCCTGCCGCTGAACAATCTCAAGGGCGACAGCGCTTACTACGCGGTTATCGCGCCGGCCACGTCGCAAGGCAAGGTCTCCAACAGCACTGTCGAAGCCGAATACGCCCGCCGCAACGGCACCGCCAAGGTGACCTACGGTAATGCCAGCGGATACTCCGGCACCGGCTACGTCGAGGGCGCCGATGCCACCGCATCCAGCGACTTCTTCGTCGATTCGAAGAAGAACGGATACAACGAGGTTATGTTGCGCTACAGTGCTCCGAAGGCAGACGGCCAGAACGCGAAGCGCACCGTTACGCTGAAGATCAATCCGAACGAAAACTCCGCAAGAAACGATGCCCAGGAACTGACGCTCCAGCTGCCGGAAACCAAGGATGCCAACACCTGGCAGACTGCCAAGGTTCGCATCTACATGCCGCTGGGCCTCAACCAGATCACCGTGGAAGGCTATGGTACCCAGGGCATGCTCATCGATTCGGTGAGCACAGCCAGCGCCGATGACTCCTCGGTGACCCGTTACGAGGCGGAGGATTCCTCCAACACGTTCAACGGCAGTGCCAAGGCGAGTACCGATAACAACGCCTCGAACAGCCGCATCGTCGGCAACGTCGGCAATGGTGCGAACAACTGGTTCCAGTTCAACAAGGTGACCGTGCCGGAGGATGGCAACTATACGCTGACCATCGGCTACGCCCAGTGGGAGTACACCGCGAACAACACCTGGCAGATCGTGAACCGTTGGGCGGATATGTCGGTGAACGGCGAGACCTCGAAGCACCTGGTGTTCGCCAACACCCGTGGCTGGAGCAACTTCTGGACTACTTCGGTGCGCGTGAACCTCAAGAAGGGCGAGAATACCATCCGCTTCGGCAACGCGAACACGGGCACGGCTTCTGAAAGCGGCAAGGCCAGCGGTTGGGCGCCGAACTTCGACTACATCCAGGTCGCTCCCACCGTGGATTCGAGCAGCGTGAAGTACACCACCGCGGACGGCAGCGAGATCAAGTCGATCACCTCGCTGACGGCCAAGGCGAATGGTCTTAAGGACGGTGTGCTGACGCTGACGGAAGGTGACAGCGTTGATGTGGAAGTGAACATCAAACCGATTAACGCGACTGATGCAACGCTCGTCTGGGCGTCCTCCGACTCGTCCGTCGCGACGGCCGAAGAGCAGGAAGACGCCGATGGTATTGCAACGCAGTCCGCGAAACTTGTCGACAGCCGCACGATTCATGCGCTCAAGGCCGGTGAGACGACCTTCACCGTGACTCCTGCCGTTAACGCCGAGAATGGTGTTTCCGCCACTTTCAAGGTGATTGTGACGGCCAAGGAGCCTGAGCCTGTTTCCGCCGACAAGTCCAAGCTGCAGTCCGCAGTGGACGAGGCCGGCAAGCTGGATGAGAAGGACTATACCGCCGACAGCTGGAAGGTGTTCACCGGGCAGCTGGAATCCGCGAAGAAGGTCCTCGCCGATGAGAACGCCACTCAGGACGACGTGGACTCCGCACTCAAGATGCTGAAGGACGCTCAGTCCGGGCTGGTCAAAGCTGATAGCGGCTCCACCGGTGGTAGTACGTCCGGCGGTTCCAGCGCTGGAAATACCGGGAATACCGGGAATATCGGAAACACCGGGAACACGGGAAGCGGCGGTTCTCATGATGCGAGTGCCGCCTCCACCGGTGCGGCGAACGGCAACGACTCCGCCAACGGTGGCCAGCTCGGGTTGGTCAGCACGGGTGCAGGCATTGCTCTGGTTGCCGGCGTTGCAGCACTGCTGGCTGTGGCAGGTGCTGTGATCGCAGTACTACGCCGCCGTAACGCGATCTGATTTCCGGCAAAGACGGTTTCATAGGTGCATGCTGCCCGGTGGCCATGATATGGACCATCGGGCAACATGCCCTGCAATCCCTCGTGTACAGGCATGCTATCGGTAGCTTGCGCAAGAGAGATTGCTGCGAGCAAGGCGCTTTTCCGAGGCGGGTTCGTGCGCTAAATATGCACGGAAACGTTTCCGGAAATACGAGTATTCGATTTCCGGCGTGTTATCTGGCTTACAGTAAAACGCTGTAAGAACGCATATTGAACAGCGGCTTATGTCGTCTCTACGGCAGGGGCGCCAACATAAGCACAGGAGCTTACTCATGCAAACCGCACAGAGCAACAGTGAAGTACTCGTAGACCCGGATACGTTGTCTCCGGAAACAGGAGAACCATTCTCGCGGGCAATGACGGCTCGCTACCTCGTTGCCTTCGTTATTTTCGCAATCCTTAATTGCGCCGCATTCGTGCTGAACGGCAATACGCTCATGCCTCAGCATCTGAAGGACCTGGGATACAACGAAACGGAAGCCACCACCGCACTCGGTACCATCACCTCACTGACCGCGATCGTTGGTCTGCTGTCCGGCTACATCTGGGGCGCATTCTCCGATCACACTCGTTCCCGCTTCGGCAAGCGCACGCCATGGATCTTCGCAGGTTCCATTGTGGCAGGCATCGGCTTGTACCTGCTCGGCTCCTTCGGCGATGTGCCGAGCCTGACCGCCAGCTATATGCTGAACAACCTCGGCCAGGGCGCCATCCAGACTCCGATGTTCGCCATCCTCGCCGATCGTGTTCCCAAGTCCGTGCGCGGCACGCTGTCCGCAGGCCTGGGCGCAACCGCGCTGGGCACTCCTGTCGGCCAGTTCCTCAGCTCGCTGTTCCTCGGACAGCCGTATCAGAACATGGGCTTCGTCGTCGGCGCGCTGATGATTGCGGCCTCCGGCATCATCCCGCTGCTGATCCTGCCGCGCGAGCGCAGCTCCAAGAACGATGGCGACGGCAAGAGCGGTGCCGAAGCTGCCAAGGAAGCGCTGGAGAACCTGCTGCCTCCAAAGCTCAAGGGCGCGCACGACTTCTACAAGGCTTGCGGCGGCCGTCTGCTGATGATGGCCAGCTATGCCATGATCTCCCAGTACACGCTGTACATCTTCGAGAACTATGTCGGTCTGACCGTGCAGGAAGCCGCCAAGGCAATGGGCACGCTGTCCGCCGTCACCTTCGTCGTGTCGCTGATCGGTTTGGCTGTCTCCGGCCCGCTGTCCGACAAGATTAAGGCGCGTAAGATGCCGATTGCAATCGCCTGCGTGCTGTTCATCATCGGCACGCTGTGCCCGGTGGTGTTCCGCAGTGTCAACGGCGTGCTGCTGTACGCCGCATTCGCCGGGCTCGGCTATGGCGTGTACATCGCCGTCGATGGTGCTCTGAACGTCGACGTGATTCCTGAAGAGGCGCAGCATAACCGTACCGGCGGCAAGTACATCGGCTTCGGCAATCTCGCCAATACTTGCGGCCAGGTGCTGGCTCCGGCCACCACCGCCATGCTGGTTGCGGTTACCGGAACCTACTACAGCGCATTCATCGTCTCTGCCCTGTGCGCATTGGGCGGCGTGCTGCTGATCCTGTGGATCAAGAACGTGAAGTAGGTTTTTATTTACCACGAATCAGTCATCGACAACTGATTCATAGTCATATGAAGCGCATGGGATGCCTGCATTCCATGCGCTTCATATATTGTGCACACATGTATTGCGTTTGCGACGACAGCAGCCTGATAACACCCTATAGAAGCGCCTTATAGGCGTTGCAACAGCCGATAAGAATCGCATATAGCCACGCCGGCATTGACAAGGATGTTTCCCGATATCTTGTGGGTATTCGCTTGAAAACAACGAAAACCACAGGAGAGAGGAGACAGGGAACATGAAGTATGCGGTGATTGGCGCTGGCGGCATGGGCATCCAGTACGGCGTGCTGCTGCAGGAATTCGCGCATAAAGACGTCGACTTTGTCGATACGTGGAAGCCGAACGTCGAGAAGATTCGCGAGCAAGGCGGCGCCTACGTGTCTCAAGATGGTGAAGACCGCCATCTCGTGCCGATTAACGTGTACTACCCGGAGGAATACGCCGGCCAGCCAGATGTGTGGATCGTGTTCCTCAAGCAGATGCAGCTTGACGGCGTACTCAAGCGCTGCGCCCACCTGTTCAACGAACAGCAGATTGTGTTCTCCGCCATGAACGGCTATGGACACTTCGAAAAGCTCAACGAATACTTCTCCAAAGATCGCATTTACGGCGGCACCGCACTGATCGGTGCCTACGTGTACGGCCCCGGCGATTTCAACTTCACCGGCGGGGCACATGCCAAGGCCATGAACCTGTGTGCCTACGCGGATGATGTGATTGACGAGGTGCGTAAACACGAGCAGGCGCTGTACGAGGATTTCGCAACGGCCACACTCAACCCGACCATCGTGGACAACTTCATCGGCATGTGCATGGCGAAAATCGTATTCAACTCGGTGCTGAACACGCTGTGTACCATGTACCAGATCCGCTTCGGCGAATTCCATGCGCATCCCGACGCGCGTTGGCTCACCGAACAGCTGGTCGACGAAGCTTACAGCGCAGCCGAAGCCGCCGGATACCAACTGTTGGGCACGCGCGAAACGGAAGTCGAAACCATTCTGCACACCGCGGGAGTGGCGCATCCGCTGCACTATCCGTCCATGTATCAAGACCTGACTAAGGGACGTCCGACGGAAGTCGACTACATCAACGGCTATATCGCCAAAGTCGGACGCGAGCATGGCTACGAATGCAAGCTGCACGAATTCCTAACCCGCGAAGTGCATCTCGCCGAACAAGCCTTCGCCATCCACAATCCAGGCATCGTCGCACAGGCCAAAGCCGACGTCGAAGCCAGTAAGCCGGTAACGGAATAACCGTAATTTTTCAAAACAAGTGAGAGAAGGAAAACAACCATGACCATCGCTATTTTCAAGAAGCCAAACGGCATCAAACGAATCGCCGCAGCAGTACTCGCCGCTGCAACACTTATTTCCGTTGCGGCATGCGGTTCCGGCAACAGCGCATCCGCGTCCAACAGTCTGAACACCACGAAGGGCAAAACCACCACAATCACCGTCGGCGTGTGCGCAGGACCATACGGCGACATGGTCGACAAGGTTATCGCGCCACTGCTGAAAGATGACGGCTTCAAACTGAAAACCAAGCTGTTCAACGATTATGTGCAGCCCAATAAGGCACTTGCATCCGGTTCCATTCAGGCGAATCTTTTCCAGCATGGCAATTATCTGAAGAAGTTCACCGCCGACAACAATCTCGACCTGACCTCCCTTGGACAGACGCCGACTTTGGGATTGGGCATCTATTCCAACAAATACAAGTCCATCGATGACATCGAAGACGGAGCTACGGTCGCAATCGCCAACGATGGCTCTAACTTGGCGCGTTCTCTTGGCGTGCTCCAGCAGCAGGGTCTGGTGACGCTCAAGGGCGAGGTCGATGCTACCAAGGCCACGGTCAACGACATCGCATCCAATCCGAAGAACCTCAAAATCAAGACGATCGATGCGGCGCAGCTGGCCCGTTCCTTGGACACCGTCGATGTGGCTTTGGTGCCGGGCAACTACTCTTGGGCAGCCAAACTCGATCCGAGTTCCGCGCTCGCCTTGGAAAAGCAGGATGATGGTGTGATCGAAGTGTTCGTGGTCCGCACCCAGGACGTCGATTCCGACTTCGGCAAGGCCGTCAAGAAACTGCTTGTCAGCCAGAAATTCAAGGACGCCATCGCCAAGAGCGAGTTCAAGGATTTCGGCAAGCCGACCACTTGGTGACGCTATAGCGTGCGGTAATACAAAGGCCCGTATGAATCGAAGAACTCATACGGGCCTTATGTGCAAACAAGATTCATCGAACAAAACGTATTGAACGAACTTGAACAAGTGCTCGAATGAAGCGAGGAACGAACCATGAGCGTTATTGAACTCAACGACGTGTCTGTGACTTTTCATGAAGGCGGGCGAACCGTCGAAGCGGTCAAGCATGTGAACATCAGTGTAGAAAAAGGCGAGATTTTCGGCATCGTGGGTTTTTCCGGAGCTGGCAAATCCACTTTGGTGCGCACCATCAATTTGCTGGAACGACCAACAGGCGGCCATGTGGTGATCGAAGGCAACGATATCACCGCACTCAAAGGCATCCAATTGAGTGATCTGCGTAAGAAAATCGGCTTTATTTTCCAAGGATTCAACCTGATCACCAACGTTACGGTCGGCAAGAACATTGAATTCGCGCTGAAAGCCGGCGGATATCCGAAAGCGCAGTGGCCGGAACGTGTCCGCGAACTGCTGGCACTGGTCGGTTTGGAAAACAAGATCGACAGCTACCCATCAAGCCTGTCGGGCGGGCAAAAGCAGCGCGTGTCCATTGCGCGTGCGCTCGCCAACAAGCCGGAAATCCTGCTGTGCGACGAAGCCACCAGCGCACTCGACCTGGAAACCACGGAAGGTATTCTGGCACTCTTGCAGCGCATCAACCGCGAACTGGGCATTACCATCGTGTTCATCACGCATCAGCTTGACGTGGCGAAGCAGATTTTCGACCGAGTGGCCGTTATGGAAAACGGTGTGGTAGTGGAGCAGGGCAACACGTTCGACGTGTTCAGTGCTCCGAAACATCCGACCACCAAAGCGTTGGTGGAACGCTACCTTGGCATTGCCGTGCCACCGCAATTGGTGCCATCGCTGCCGGCCGGCACCATCGTGGAACTGCGATACAAGGGCGATGCGGCACTCGAGCCGCTCATCAGCCAGGTTGCGCAGGATTACGGTGTGAGCATCGACGTGCTGCATGCGAATGTGGAATATTTCGGTTCGCAGGCCATCGGCATTCTGATTGTGCTTGTTTCCGGCGCGGGGGAGCCGCTGCTGCAGGCGTTGAACACGTTGAGAACGCATGTGTTCAGCTATCGGGAACTTGATCGTGGGCAGCTGGTTGTGGCCACCGAAGCTGCGGATAATCAGGAGGCGTGAGAACAATGGAAGAAACTCTGGAAATCCTTCAAGACAATCTTGGGCAAGCACTGATCGACACGGCATATATGGTTGTGGTGTCGGCGATTATCGGCGTGGTACTGGGCACGCTGGTGGCATTGCTGCTGTATTTGACTGAAAACCGCTTGTTTACGCCGAATCATGCGCTGAACGTTATTGTAGGGTTCATCGTAAACGCGATTCGCTCGCTGCCGTTCCTGATTCTCATGGTGGTGCTTATTCCGGTTGTGCAATTGATTTTGGGTGACCCTTACACGCCGACCGGTGGCGCAATCTCCCTGTCGATCGCCGCAGTGCCGTTCTTCGCGCGAATCGCGGAAAGCGCGTTCTCCGAAGTTGATTCGGGCTTGCTTGAGGCTGCCATCTCCACTGGCGCTACCACACGCCAAATCATTGTGGATGCGGTATTTCCGCAAGCTTTGCCGTCGTTTATTCGCGGTGTGGTGCTCACCATCATTTCGCTGATCGGCTATTCTGCAATGGTCGGCACCATCGGAGCCGGCGGCATCGGCGATATGGCCATTCAATACGGCTATAACCGTTACGAAACCGGTGTGCTCGTTGTGATTGTTATTATTCTGATCGTCATTGTGCAGATCATTCAGTGGATTGGTGATTGGTTCGCGCGCAAGGTGACGCACTGATGGTTGCATATATGCGTGAATATGCGCATATACAGTTGCGCAATGATAGGGAGGGTTGATTAATGACTTCGTATGTTTCTCCTGTTGCGTTCACTACGGTGGCGCAGTCGATTCCGCCGAATGTGTTCGCCGATATGGATCGTAAGGTTGCTGCCGCGGTTGCCGGTGGAGCGGATGTGATTGATCTGGCCAAAGGCAATCCGGACGCATTTCCTGCTGATTTCATTCGGGAAGTGGCCAAAAAGGCGGTTGATGATCCGGGCAATGCCCGTTATTCGCCGTTTGATGGCAAGCCGAGCTTCCTGCGAGCCGCCGAAAGTTGGTATCGCAATACTTATGGTGTCGAGGTTGATTGGAAGACGCAGCTTTTTGCCGTGGAGGGCGCGGTCGATGGTTTGGCCGCGTTGTTCGCCGTGCTGGTTTCCCCAGGCGACGCTGTGGCGTATGCGGATCCATATTACCCTTCGTACCATTGCATGACGGTGATGAGCCGTGCCGAGGAGATACTGCTGCCATCGTTGCCGGAGCGCGGGTTCCTGCCGGATTTGGACGCGGTTCCTGCACAGGTGTGGGATCGTGTGAAAGTGCTGGTGCTCAACTATCCGAACAATCCGACGGGTGCGCAGGCTCCGCGCGAGTTTCTGCAGCATGCCGTTGATTTGGCTCATGAGCATCATTTCGCGATCGTGCAGGATTTCGCATATGCGGGATTGGGCGTCGATGCGCAGCAGATCAGCATACTGTCACTGCCGGGTGCGTTCGATGTTGCGGTGGAAGTGTGTTCGCTGTCGAAAATGTATGCGATGGCCGGCTGGCGTGCCGGTTTCATCGCAGGCAACGACGACATCGTGTCTCATGTGAAGCAGTACCACTATCAGATGGGTTCCATGGTTACGTCCAGCATTCAAGACGCTGGCACTGCGGCGTTGCTGTCGGATCAGAGCTGTGTGGCCGAACTTGCGGAACGGTATGCGTCTCGTCGCGAAATCGTTGCAGGTGGATTGCGTGAAGCCGGTTTGGATGTGTTTGATTCAGACGGCGGCATCTACGCTTGGGTACACGCTCCTGAAGATCAGACGGGTGAACAGTTTGCCGACACGCTGTTGGAACGTGCGGCCGTCGCCGCGCTGCCGGGCACATGCTTCGGCAAAGTAGGCAAGGATTACGTACGATTCAGCCTGCTCAAATCTGAGGACCAGTTGCGTGAGGCTGTGCGCCGGGTGGCTGCTGTACTAGCGTAGTTTTTCCTGCGTAGCCTTATGCATGAACTGGCGATTGCGGTGCGATGCCTTGCATCTCCGCCGTTTGATAGCCGCTTACAAGAAAACGTTATGGCGATTCGCGCGTTCTATAACAAACGTTGATAAGGCGCGGCGCGCGTTGAAACGCAGGATGCGGTTTAGTGGGTACCAGTGACCGCGTGAATGGCATGCGGCAATGAGCCACAACCCGAGGGGGTGCGCACCATGACTAGATTCAACACTCAGCTTGTTCACGGACTGCCGGTCAACGACAATAACACCGGAGCTGTGAACCCGCCGACTACGAAGCGCTTGATGCCGCTGTTTCCGGGCACTCCGCCAAGGGACCCGCGCGTGGTTGTCCGGCGAAGGACGTGTATTTCGAAGTTCTTACCAATTCGTTGCTGCAGGTCAACAATGTGACGAAGATTGCCGAAATCGCTCATCGCTATGGTGCGATTTCCATTGTCGACAACACATTCGTTATCCCGTATCTGCAGCAGCCGCTTGACCAAGGTGCCGACATCGTCATCCATTCCGCTACCAAGTATCTGGCCGGCCATTCCGAAGTCAACGCCGGTCTTGTGGTGGTCAAGGGCGACGAGCTGGGCAAACGTGTCTACTTCGCACAGAATCGTTTGGGCGGCGTACTTGCGCCGAACGAATGCGATTCGGTGCGTCGTGGTATTCAGACGCTCGCTCTGCGCATGGACCGCCAGCAGGAGAATGCGTGTGCGATCTCCAGCTATCTGTTGCTGCATCCGCTGGTCAAATCCGTGCATTATCCGGGATTGCCGGGGCATGAGTATGAGATTTGGGCATTGTTCAGGAAGTTGCGGATGAGGTGACGGTAATGAAAGACGGCCATCTTGTCGAATATGGAGCTGTCGGTTCCGTGTTACGACACCCTAAAGATGCGTATACGAAGATGTTGCTTGAGGCATCGTCTAAATTTGATGTGATTAATGCCTCGTAAGGAGTGATTTTATGACTGATGATACGACAATTGATTTCTATGGAGCCGACTGGTGCGGTGACTGCCGTCGAGCCAAGGCAGCATTGGACCGTTTCGGGGTCGCCTACAACCTTCATGATATCGAGCATGAGGATGGTGCTGCAGAGAAAGCCATTGCGATTAGCGGACAACAGCACATTCCCGTGATTCGGTTCGCTGCCGATGGCTCATGGCTGGTGGAGCCTTCGGCCACACAGTTGCAAGCCAAATGCAAGGAACTCGGCCTGATCTGATCCAACATCTCGTATGCCATCTCACGAGCCGGACAAGGAGAATTGTCTCCTGTTCGGCTCGTAGACGTATGTGGGTCGGCTTCCGGACGGTCGATGTCCGGTTTCCGAATGGACTTTGCCCAACTCGCGGACATTGTCTACATGCGATTGCATTCTTTGGTAAGTTTTTGCTTGGGTTCGGCAATGGTTGCAGAACCTACGGAAAGCCGTCAATCAACAGGCTTTCGAGAGAAAACCAAAGAAGGGAGTAATGTCATGCCGTTCCTTATTACGCTCCTTGTCATTGCACTTATCGTCGCTTTCCTGTTCTTGTCCACGTTGTTCATCGTGCCGCAGCAGCAGGCCTACATCATCGAACGTTTCGGCAAGTTCAACAAGGTGCAGTTCGCCGGCATTCACATTCGAATCCCGTTCGTGGATCGCATCGCCATGAAAACCAACATGCGTGTCAACCAGCTCAACGTGCAGTTGGAAACCAAAACGCTCGACAACGTGTTCGTTACCGTGGTGGCCTCTACCCAGTTTCGTGTCGATCCCAGCAATGTGGCGACCGCATACTACGAGCTGCGCGACCCGGCCGGTCAGCTGCGTTCCTACATGGAGGATGCGCTTCGCTCCGCCATTCCTGCATTATCTTTGGACGATGCATTCTCCCGCAAAGACGATGTCGCTTTTGACGTGCAGAAGACCGTCGGCAATGAAATGTCCCGCTTCGGCTTCACGGTGGTCAAAACGCTGATCACGGCCATCGATCCGAGTCCACAGGTCAAGAACGCCATGGATTCCATCAACGCGGCACAGCGCGAAAAGGAAGCCACGCGTCAGCGTGCCGAAGCCCAGCGTATTCAGATCGAGACCCAGGCGGCCGCCGAGGCTGAGAAGACACGCCTCCAGGGTGAGGGTCAGGCTAATTATCGTCGTGAGATCGCCAACGGTATCGTCGACCAGATCAAGAGTCTGCAGGCTGTCGGTATGAATGTGAACGACGTGAACAATGTGGTGCTGTTCAACCAGTATCTCGACACCATGCGTAATCTTGCCTCGTCGCAGAACGCGAAGACGGTGGTGTTGCCTGCTTCGACGCCTGGTGGCTTCAATGAGATGCGCGACCAGATCACTCAGGCCATGATGTCCGCGGACGAAGCTGCGCAATAGTCGCGCAATAATCGCAACGTCATATTGAATGGCATTGGCACCAAGTGGGGACGTCCCGTAAAGGACGTCCCCACTTGCCGTGAGTTGTTGAGAGATGATATTCTCCATGCGCATGTCTTTGAGGACCAGAAGAACGCTTCGACGCACGTCATGACATGCTGACAAGACCTTCCTTTGTATTTGAACTTGGCTATCTCGAGGTTGAGCTTGGCTATCTCGGGGTGTTCCCCTAAGGGATGCAAAGAACGGGGAAACAGTATAAACTCGGTCACAAATCAAGCGCGTCAGACGCCGTATGGGGGAGGCAAAGAAGACTATGGCGAATATTGAAGGGCAAGAGTCGGTGATGGGAACGCGCAGACCCATCATCGAAGTGAAGAACCTGCGTAAGGAGTATCCGGTGCTCGACGAGACCGTCGTGGCGTTGGACCGTATCAATCTCACCATTCCGCAAGGTCAGATCTGCTGTATCTATGGCGAATCTGGTTCCGGCAAATCCACTCTGCTCAACCAGCTTGCCGGTATGGAAAAACCAACCAAGGGCGGCGTGCGCATCAGGGGAGTGCCCATCTCCCGTCTTGACGAACGGCAGCTGGCGGAATTCAGACAGAAGCATCTCGGTTTCGTATTCCAGTCATACAATCTGCTGCCCAATCTGACCGCCGTCGAAAACGTGGCAATGCCGTTGATGTTCCAAGGCATGCCAAAAAACAAACGCGAGACAATCGCCAAGAAAATGCTGAAACGAGTAGGGCTCGGCAAACGCATGAACCACTATCCGACGCAAATGTCAGGCGGTCAGCAGCAGCGCGTCGGCATTGCGCGAGCGTTCGCATCGCGGCCGCAAGTCGTATTCGCCGACGAACCGACCGGCAATCTCGATTCCAAAACCAAAAACGACGTGATGGACATGATCTGCACGTTCGCACGAGACCTGAACCAAACCATCGTGCTCGTCACGCACGATGACAATATGGCGCAATATGCCGATCGTATCGTAACGCTGCTTGACGGGCGCATCATCGATGACCGTCTGGTGAATAACGCATGACAGCAAGAAGAGAAGGGGAAACCATGAGCAATGGCAGCCATTCCGCAAAATTCATCAACATGGTCATCGCACTGGTGGCATCCGCCGTCATCGCGTTGACCTGCATCGTGCCGACGGCGCTCGCAGAAGACGGCGATGGCACGGACGCCGGCAACGGCGGTTCCACCGTGCAGCTGGCGGGTCCGGTGCCGAATATCATCATCACCAACTACACGTATGGCGACGGTTCCGTGGCGGTGGGCACGAATTTCGATCTTGGCTTCACTTTCCAGAATATGGGCAAGGTTGCGGTCAGCAATATGGTCGTGACTGTTGACGGCGGCGAGAATTTCGCCATTTCCGGCGGTACGAACACGTTCTATTACGAGTCGCTATGGGCGGGTTACTCGCTGACGCAGACCGTGCCCATGCAGGTGCTGTCGAGCGCGAAGAACGGCGCGCAGGGCATCGATATCAACTTCAAATACGAGTATGTCGATGGCGACACCCGCAACTCCAACACTTCGGATATTAAGATTTCCGTACCTGTTTCGCAGCCTGACCGCTTCGAACTGGGTGATCCCGTGCTTCCCGACACCGTCAATGCTGGTGAAGAATCCACTATTTCCATGGAATATGTGAACAAAGGCAAGGGGGATGTGTCCAACGTCGAAGCGTCCATCGAAGGTGACGGCATCACCGCCACGCAAGCCACGCAGTACATCGGCAATGTGGCATCCGGCGCTTCCGGCTCCATTGGATTCGCTTTCACCGCTGATGCGGCCGGCGAATATGATGCCAAACTGAAGGTGACATACGAGGATGCCAATGGCCAGCAGCAGAGCAAGGAATCGCCGGTGAAGATCACGGTGTCTGAGGCACCGGCCCCCGTCGATCCCGGTACGGATGTTGGCCCGCAGGAAAACCAGGGCATTCCGGCTTGGGTGTGGATTGTCGTTGCCGTGGCTGTCGTTGCTGTGATCGCCATGGTGGTCATAGTGGTTGTGCGTCGCCGCAAGAAGGCGAAGAAGGCAGCCGAAGATGATGATTGGGATTGGGATCCCACTGATTCGCATGCCGGCACTGATACTGATGGCACTGCCAATACGGCTGCCGATACGGCAGGCGCTATTGATGCGCCGACCCAGGTGATTGATTCCGTGCCCTCCGTCAAGGAGTGAGCATGCGTTTTTCGGATATCGCACGTTCGTGCATGCAGAATCTGCTGCGTCGCAAATCGCGTACGGTTCTTACGGTGCTTGGCGTGATCGTCGGCTGCTGTTCAATCGTGCTCATGATTTCCATTGGCCAAGGCATCAACGAACAGAACGAGCAGATGCTCAAAAACATGGGCAACCTGAACGACATCACCGTATACGCGGACGGCGGAAGTTCGCATTCCACGGCAACGTCATCCAGCGTGAGCGGTGCTGGCAGCGAACAGGCGAAACTCGACGATGACGCCGTGCAGAATTTTCGCAGCATTGCCGGTGTGGCTGGAGTGCTTCCGCAGAAAACGATGTCATACAGTGTGGATGCCACGCAAGGAGCTGGCTCCCGGTACGTGTCGCAATATGTCAACGTGGTGGGAGTCGATGCCACGCAATTGGAAGAATCCGGCTATAAATTGGCCAGCGGACGTCTTCCGATGCGTGCCGGCGAAGTGTTGGCGGGCAAATCCTTCGTGTATTCGTTCTACGACAAGTATGCGTCAGATCCGAGCAATCATCGTATAGAAGCGGGCGGTTATTACTGTGATGAGCATGGTTGCGCCCAATCCGAAGGCGAAGACCCGTTCTTCGATATGCTGAACTCCAAAATCACACTGATTACCGGAGCCAACTATCAAAGTCCCGACGACTACCGCAAGGTGGGCAGAGGATCCGTGGCGCCATCCGATTCCGGCAGTGGCGAGAGTCCCACCATTACCATGCCATACACTGTGGTGGGTGTCATTGATTCCTCCGCCAACAACTATGATGCGTTCACTTCCGGCATTGTGATGAGCATCGACGATATGAAAACGTTGAACGCCAAAATATCGGGGGATACCAAGACCAACATGTCAAGCAAGGTCGTTTACGATCAGGTATTGGTGCATACCCAAGACATCAAAGACGTTGCCGACGTTGAAGCGCAAATCAAGGGTGCAGGTTATCAGACTTCCTCGTTTGAGCAAACGCGTAAGGAAATCGAAAAGCAGTCGCGGGGCATCCAGCTGGCTTTGGGCGGCATCGGCGCGGTGTCGTTCTTCGTTGCCGCGATTGGCATTGCCAACACCATGATCATGTCGGTATCGGAACGTACTCGCGAAATCGGCATTATGAAGGCTCTCGGCTGTTATGTGCGCGATATTCGCATGATGTTTCTCTGCGAGGCTGGCGCGATCGGCCTAGTTGGCGGTGCGATCGCCTGCCTGATTTCCGCAATCGGTTCGATAGGCATCAATATGGCGTCTTTGGGTGGATTCAGTGTTGAGAATCTCGGCAAGGCGATTATGGGCGGCGACGATGTGAGTCGTATTTCGGTGATTCCATGGTGGCTTTTTGTGGTGGCCATGCTGTTTTCGATTGCCGTTGGTGTGATCGCAGGTTTCGGTCCTGCCAATAAGGCTGTGAAGATTCCGGCTTTGGATGCCATCAAGAACGATCAGTGATTGCCGGCTGTGCAATGCTGATTGCTGATTGGCGGGAATGGTTCGTGGATGCAGCGGCCAGTCCCGCCAATTCGTTTATGCGTATCATTTATTCGTCAAGAACACCACGAATTCGAGAGACGATGGTTTCCGCAGTCAAGCCGTAACGTTCATTAAGCTCGTCCAGCGGCACCCGGTCGGTGAACTCCTTGGATGCGCCAAAGTTCAGCACACGAACATGAGAAGCCTTGGCGTTGCTGGAATTCGCGTAGAATGCGGTGACCTTCTCACCCCATCCTCCTTCCAACTGACCATCCTCCAACGTAACGACCAAACGATGCCCGTCGACAAGCATCGTCAGCAATTCGGCATCCATCGCAGAATACTGCAATGCGTCAACCAGCGTCGCAGTGATCGCAGCATGCGTCCCATCATCTTCCGCAAGTGCCGACGTGACTTCCGCAGCCAACGGCATGGTGTTGCCGAGTCCAAGAATCGCCACATCCCTGCCGGGCTGAACGATTTGATAGCGCGTGAATGGGCACTCTCCGGCGATATTGACGGCCGGATCATGCTCTTCGGCGCGTTGCAACGGATCGAACGCCATATCGGCGGCACGTTCGAGCGCAAGAATCTGCTCGCCGGGCATACGAATCGCCACCACACCATGCTCGGATGGGCCGGTAGCCCAGGCCAGCATGTCAAGCATCTGTTCGCCGCTTGCGGGAGCCAAACAGGTCACGTCGGGAACATTGGCGAACATCGTCATATCGAATGTGCCTGAATGCGTGTTGTCGGCGCCGGAAATTCCCGCACCGAAAATCAGCAGTGTGGCGGGAACGTGATTCAACGCCAACTCTTGTTGCAGCTGGTCGAAGGTGCGCTGGAAGAACGTGGCGGAAGTCGCAAGCACGGGGCGGCCGCCCGCTTTGGCGATGCCCGCGGCGAACGCAGCAGCATGCTCTTCCGTAATGCCGGTATCAACGTAATGCGCGCCCGCACGCTCGCGAAAATCTCGTGTGATGCCGTTCGATCCAGGGGTTGCGGGGGAGATGACCACCAATCCCGGCTCGTTGCTGAAACGGCGTTCCAACGATGCCATGGCCATTTCGCCATAGTATTTGCGTGCGTCGAGCGGTTTGCCGAGTGAGGCCTCCGGATCCTGCCAATGATTGGCCTCGCATTTGCCCGCATGAGGTTGAGGATTGGTCTGATTGCAGCCGTCCGAACCTTTGTCGAACTCCTCGCCATCGTCGAAGCCCAAGCCTTTGGTGGTGTGAATATGCACTACGATCGGGTGGTCGATACCTTTGACCTCGTTCAACACCTCCACCAGCGTGTCAACATCATTGCCCTGCTCCACGTAGCGGTAATCCAAGCCAAATGCCTTGAACAGGTTCAGTTCCGCCGTGCCATCTGACGCACGTAACTTGGCAAGCTGTCCGTACATGCCACCGAAATCCTCAGCGATTGACATTTCATTGTCATTGACGATGATGATGAGATTGCCGCCCTGTTCAGCCGCGTTATTTAGCCCTTCGAAAGCGATTGCTGAACTCAAAGAACCGTCTCCGATAATGGCAACGACATTGCCGATAGCGCTTTCGCCTGTTGCAATGCGTTGCATATCGCGGGTTTTGGCGAGACCGCACGCGAGTGAAATCGAAGTGCCGGTATGACCAAGCACAAACGAATCATGCTCGCTTTCCAACGGATTGGTGAAACCGGTCACCTCGCCGAATCGGGATTCGTCGAGATACGCTTCGGCACGTCCGGTAAGCATCTTGTGCACGTAGCTTTGGTGCGACACGTCGAAAATAAAACGGTCGTGAGGCGAGTTGAACACGCGATGCAATGCCACGGTGAGTTCCACCACGCCAAGATTTGAGCCGATATGCCCGCCATGCTTCCTGCCGTAATCAAGCAGTGTGGTGCGGATTTCAAAGCATAAATCGCGTAATTGTTGGGCCGAAAGGGCATGTACGTCCGCAGGAGTGTGAATCGAACTCAAAATGCCAGCGGTCATCGTGCGCAATCACCCTTCCCTACGATCAGTGCAACCAAATGCGAAATCTTATCCCACTGTATGCCCCGACGAGGGTGTTTACGGGCAAAGGAGCGCAAAGTCTTCTCAACTTGAGGCACAATAGAGGTGTTTGCAATCGTGAAAAGCCGTTATTCGCAAAGGAGCGCGAACATGAAAGCCGTATATGCCACCGGAACGAATTATGATGATCCGCTGTCTATGCTCGAAGTGGGCGATATGCCCGAACCTGAAACCAAGCCATTCTGGTCCACCATTCGTGTGAAATCAGCGAGCGTGAACCATCATGACGTGTGGAGTCTGCAAGGAGTGGGGCTTGCCGACGAGCAGACGCCGATGATCCTCGGCACCGATGCGGCAGGCGTGCTGCAAGAAGACATTTCCGTGCGTAAGGGGCTTAAGGCCGGCTCCGAAGTGGTGCTGTACACGTTCATCGGCACCGATGGGGCCGGAGTCATGCCGGGGGAGCGTCGTTCGATTCTTTCCGAACGGTACGCGGGAACCATGGCCGAATACACGCAGGTGCCCAGCGCCAACGTGTTTGCCAAGCCTGAGAATCTCAACTTCGATGAGACTGCAGCATTGGGCACCAGCTGGCTTACCGCATATTCTTTGCTGTTCACGTCGGCGAATGTGAAGCCGGGGGATACGGTGCTTGTTCAAGGTGCTGGCGGAGGTGTGTCAACCGCTGCGATCCAGCTTGCCCATGCGGCTGGATTGGAAGTGTTCGTTACCTCACGTAGCGAAGACAAGCGCAATCGTGCATTGGAAATCGGCGCCGACGCGGTGTTTGAATCGGGTGCACGACTGCCTCACAAGGTGGATGCCGTCATCGAATCCGTCGGAGCGTCCACTTGGAGCCATTCCGTCAAATCCGTGCGTCCGGGAGGCACCATCGCCATCTGCGGCGCGACTACGGGCGATCAACCTGGCGCCGAACTTACGAGAATCTTCTTCCAAGATATTCGTGTGCAAGGCAACACCATGGGTTCTCGCGAGGATTTCGCACGCCTGTTGAAATTCGTGGAACATGCCGATCTGCACCCGGTTATCGACTCCGCATATGCGATCGATGATGCGCGACTTGCGTTTTCCAAGATCGTGAATGGCGACGTTTTCGGGAAAATCATGTTGCACATCTAGCCGATTGCGTAAAGTAAGCGGTGTTCAAGAACATGTTCTTTTGGATTCTTTCGGAGGTCCTTAATGGCAGACAACAAGCCTGAAGTCGCAGTGATTATGGGGTCGGCGAGCGATTGGGAAACCATGAAGCACGCCTGCGAGATGCTTGATCAGTTCGAAGTGCCGTACATGAAGCAGGTGATTTCCGCGCACCGCACCCCGGAATTGATGGGCGAGTTCGCGCATAATGCCCGTGCCAACGGCCTGAAGGTCATTATCGCCGGCGCTGGCGGCGCGGCACACCTGCCGGGCATGGTGGCGGCCCAGACCACCCTTCCGGTCATCGGCGTGCCGGTGCGTTCCCATGCGTTGTCCGGCTGGGATTCGCTGTTGTCCATCGTGCAGATGCCGGGCGGTATTCCGGTCGCTACCACTGCGGTCGGCAATTCCGGTGCCACGAACGCGGGCCTTTTGGCTGTGAGCATTCTGAGCACCACCGATGAGCGTCTGGCCAATGCCCTGCAGGAATACCGTAACTCGCTGAAGGAAAAGGTGGCTGAATCCAATGCCCAGCTTGTCTGAGGAAACCAACGGCCGTGTTGAAAGGCTGATGCCGGGTGCCACCATCGGCATCATCGGTGGCGGTCAGCTTGGCCGTATGATGGCGTTGTCTGCCCGTTATATGGGCTTCCGCATCGGAGTTCTCGACCCGACACCGGACTGCCCGACCGCGCAGGTGGCTGATTTTCAGGTCACTGCCGAATATGACGACATCACCGCAATCCGCGAACTGGCCGAAAGATCCGATGTACTCACGTACGAGTTCGAAAACGTGAACGCTGACGCCATCGACGAAGTGCGCGCGCTTGCAGCGGCACCGCAAGGCACCGATCTGCTGCGCGTCACGCAGGATCGCGTCAACGAGAAGCAATTCATCAACGACCATGGCACGCCGACCGCACCGTGGAAGGCCGTCAACAGTGTTGAGGAGCTTGACTCGGCACTCGATGAGATTCATTACCCGGCCGTGCTCAAAACCCGTTCCGGCGGTTATGATGGCCATGGCCAGACGGTACTGAAATCCGATGCCGATCTTGAAAAGGTGCGTGCCCGTGCCGATCGTGGTGGCGGATTCCCACCAAGCATTCTCGAAGGCTTCGTCGACTTTGCATTCGAAGCAAGCATTCTCGTTGCAGGCAACGGCAAGGATTACGTGACCTTCCCGATTGTGCGCAACGAGCATCGCAACAATATTCTGCACATGACCATCGCTCCTGCCGAAGTCAGCGAAGCCGTGGCGAAGGAGGCGCACGAACTCGCGTTGCGACTGGCGCAGGGCTTCGAATTGGCGGGCATTCTCGCCATCGAACTGTTCGTCACCAAGGATGAGCGGGTCATCGTCAACGAGCTTGCGCCTCGCCCGCATAATTCCGGCCATTACACCATCGAGGCATGCTCGTTCGACCAGTTCGATGCGCATATTCGAGGCATCGCGGGTTGGCCGCTCGAACAGCCTGAACTGCTCAAGCCGGCCGTTATGGTCAATGTGCTCGGCCAGCATGTGGCACCGACCCGTGCGCTGATCGCCGAGCATCCGGAATGGAGCATGCACGACTATTGCAAGGCCGAAGTGCGCCATGACCGCAAGATGGGTCATATTACCGTGCTGACCAACGACACTAAGCAGACCGTGGCCGATCTTGAGCAGACCGGCTGCTGGGATGATTTGAAATAAAACCTAGACGGTAGGTTTCGCGCGCTGGCCTTTCCTTCAAGGATCGGCCGGCGCGCGAAGTCATCAAGGATGGACGTAGATTGGCAGACGGACGCGTGGAGCGCAATACCAAGCAAAAAGAACTGATTCATGATGCTCTGAAGGCGAGTGATGAATTCATTTCCGCACAGGATTTGCATCGCAAGCTGGAAGACGAAGGCGTGAAAGTGGGACTCGCCACCGTATATCGTCAGTTGAACGCGCTGGCCGAGGCTGGGGAGGCCGACACCGTGCGTTTGGAAGGTCAGCAGCTGTTCCGTCTGTGCGGCGATGATGGACATCACCATCATCTCGTATGCACGAACTGCGGCAAAACCGTGGAAATCGAATCACCATCCGAAACATGGCTACGTGGCATCAGTACAAAATATGGTTTTACCATCGAACGGCATACGCTGGAAGTATTCGGACTCTGCTCCGACTGTCAGCGGCAGGCATGAATCATAAAACATACGGTTTCAAGCGCAATGTCTATTCGAATGTCGTTTCTTTACGTTTATGGCTGAAATAGACAGGAAAAATCAAAAGAAACTGTGAATGTAATTTCGACAGTACGATTTTTGGCAGGATAGTAACGTGGCATAATCCAAGCAATATCTGAGAAAAGTTGATACTTGAGGATGATGCGGGCGGTACAGGCGTAAGTGATAGAGTCTTGGGCAGGGAAGGGCCGGCCAAAACTCTTTGACGTGCAGTCGCAAGAGAGCGTTGGTGTCGGCAAGAAGGTTAGAAGCGAACCAATGCGTTATGAGTGGAGAAACTTTTGACGAACGAATCCGTGAGCAACGAGACGATTGAGGAATTGCGTATTTCGACAGTGGATCCCAATGCTCCCAAAAAGGAGCGGAAGGAATTCCCCGGGTGGCTATACGGCGTGCTGTTCATAGTGTTTGATGCCATCGGCGTGGCCGCGCTGCAGATCGGCGTTAGCCAAGCCACCACACGCGTCAATCTATCGAACAACATGTGGCTGACCGGCTGGGGCTTCGTCACCAAAATGTTCACCAGCCTCAACTTCGTGGCAGTGCTCAACCTGATCCTGTGGGGCGTGCTCTATGTGATACTGCTCATGCTCATCAACCGTTTCTGGATTGCCACGCCGATATTTCTGGCCATGACATTCATCGTTGCGGTAATCGAACATTTCAAAGTATCCATACGATATGAGGCGATTCTGCCCAGCGACTTGAACTTCCTGAAAGCCGATACGGGTAATCTCATGAGCTTCATGCCGGCCGGAGCACATTGGACGATTTTGCTTGCGGTTGGAATTTTTGCCTGTTTTGTTGCGTTGTTCGTGTTTTTAAATCACCGCGATGGACGTCATGGCAAGCTGTTCCGTGGGGATGACAAGCAGTCGCGTTCGTTGAATGCGATTGTTCGACTGCTGCTGATCATCGTACCGGGAACGTTCTTCACACTGTATTCCATGCAGGTGAGCACCGTTGGATCTTGGGCGAAAACATTTGCGTCGGCAATGGGAGACAAGCCGTCCATGTGGGATTCCGTCTACGATGCGCAGCGCAATGGTTCGCTGGTCGCTTTCACCAGGCAGCTGAATCCGAAAGTTATGGTGAAACCGGACAACTATTCCGAAAAGGCCATGCAGGAAGTCGCGGCACGATATGAAAAAGCCGCGACGAAAATCAACGCGTCGCGTACCGAAAATATGACCGACAGCACGGTGATCTACGTGTTGTCTGAATCGTTCTCCGACCCGTCTCGTGTGCCGGGATTGAAGGTCAACAAGGATTCCATGCCTAACATCCGCTCCATCAAAGAAAACACGACTTCCGGTTTGATGCTTTCGTCCGGATACGGTGGAGGAACCGCCAATCTCGAATACATGGGATTGACGGGTTTGAGCATGTCGAACTTCGATTCGTCGCTTACCAGCCCGTATCAGCAACTCGTGCCGAACGAGCATTGGACGCCGACCATCAACCAGCTGTGGGGTGCGGCGAAGAATTCCATCGGACTTCATCCATACGAATCGTCCATGTATTCGCGCGCCACCAACTATAAGAAGTTCGGATTCTCGCATTTCTACACGTTGACCGGTCCGGACGTCATCTCGCATCAAGACAAGATCGACGATTCGCCGTACGTGTCTGACGAAGCGACGTACGAGAGCACCATCGAAGAAGTCAAGAAAACCGATGGCAACCAGTTCCTGCAGGTCATCACCATGCAGAACCACATGCCATACCATGATTGGTATAAGAATAACGATTTCAAGGCAGAATCCACTACGGGCACTCCTTTGGAGGACGATGAGAAGGAGTCCATCGAAACCTATCAGAAGGGTGCGGCTCTGACCGACGAGGCGACCGCCGACTTCCTTGACAAGCTCGACGCCATCGACAAGCCGATCACCGTGGTGTTCTACGGTGATCATCTGCCGGGCATTTATTCATCCGCTTCCGAAGATGACAACAATTCGCTTGCCTTGCATTTGACGGATTATTTCATCTGGTCCAACAAGGCGTCCGGCTCGCAAGGCAACGAGATCGACAATGCCGACTATTCGTCGCCGAACTTCTTCGTGGCGCAGGCCGCAGAGCATATGAACGCCAAGGTGTCCCCGTATCTGGCGTTCCTCACGCAAATGCATGAGAAAATCTCCGCCATGGAGCCGCCAGTCGTCAACAATATCCAAGGATGGGACCGTATTCCTGAAGGCCAGAACATTTATCTTGATGCTGACGGTAATCCCATGGCTGAAAGCGATTTCGATACGGAAACCAAGCAGCTGCTGGCTGACTACAAGCTGATCCAGTACGATATTACGACAGGAAAGAATTATCTGAAAGATACGGATTTCATGGATTTGCCGTGATATTTGGCAGTACGTGTGAATGCTATCAAATATTCGAGCATAATCTAAATAACTGTCAATTATAAATAATTGATGATTTGTGGGATTGCCAATAATAATAATACAAAGAAGACCTGTGCTGATTGGGCACAGGTCTTCTTTGATTGGCAATTGATTGCGCGTTTATATTGCGCTTGCTGTACTACTGCAATGCCTTGGCGCCAATGTCGTGACGGTAGAACATGCCCTTGGTGTCGAGCTTGTCGATAATCGCATACACCTTGTCTTGAGCGGTCTTGATATCAGCGGCAGAAGTTTCGACCAGCAGCACGCGACCGGAATTGGCGATCAGGCCTTCTTCGCTACGAGCCACGCCAGCGTAATACACGTGGGAATCCTCGTCGACTGGAATCTCAGGAATCGCAGCGCCCTTGATCACATCGACAGGATAGCCGTCGGCGGCGAGCACCACACCAAGCGTGGCATTGTCGTTATCCCAAGTGAATTCCGGAGTCTCGCCATTGAGCAGAGCGCTGATGCCAGCGCCAAGATCAGACGTGAGCTTCGGCAGCACGACTTCCGTTTCCGGATCGCCAAAACGAGCATTGAACTCGATGACCTTCGGACCGTCAGCGGTGGCAATCAAGCCAGCGTACAGAATGCCAGTGAACGGCGTTCCCTCATCAGCCATAGCCTGAACGGTCGGCTTTACAATGGTTTCAATAGCGGTATCAACCACATCCTGACCGATCTGCGGAACCGGGCTGTACGCACCCATGCCACCGGTGTTCGGACCCTTGTCGCCATCATATGCGCGCTTATGATCCTGCGAAATCGGCATCGGCCAGAAATCAGTGCCGTTCACAAAGCTCATCAGCGAGAACTCCTGACCCTCCAGGAAGTCCTCGATAACAACCTTTGCACCGGCGTTGCCGAAACGATGATCGACGAAAATGTCTTCAAGAGCGGCGATGGCGGTTTCCTCATCCATGGCAACGGTCACGCCCTTGCCGGCGGCCAAACCGTCAGCCTTGATCACAATCGGAGCGCCATGCTCACGAACATAAGTCGTGGAACGCTCCAAATCGCCGAACGTCTGATACTTTGCGGTCGGAATGCTGTGACGCTCCATCAGCTGCTTGGCGAAATCCTTGGACCCCTCGATCTGTGCGGCGGCCTTGCTCGGACCGAACGCCTTGATGCCAGCTTGAGCGAAATCGTCAACGATACCCTCGATAAGCGGCACTTCCGGACCGACGAACACCCAGTCATAGCCGTTGTTCTTTACGAAATCAATCAGCGCGGCATGATTGGACGGGTTGATCTGCGTGATGCGGATGCCGTCAAGCTCCATACCTGGATTGCCCGGAGCCACTGTGACTTCGCTGACGCTGCCGCCACGCATAAGCGCATGAGCGATGGCATGCTCGCGTGCACCGGAACCAATGACCAGAACCTTCATGTTTCCTCCTGTTATGTCCCTTCTGGGAAAATCCTATGTTCAGGAAAGTCTTTGGAAATAAAAGAGGGTGGCCGTTATGGCTCACCCCCGTATATGTATTTACTGCAGTTCGACGTCGCTATCGGTCTTCTTGACGATATTGCCGAGCACATAACCGGCTTCGCCATTGGACTTGAGCAATTCCATGGTCTTATCAGCATCTTCGGCGTTGACTGCCAGCACCATGCCAATACCCATATTGAAGATGTTGAACATTTCCATATGATCGATTTCGCCGGCCTTTTCGAGCACGTCGAAAATCGGCAGCACCGGCCAAGAGCCGAGATTGATGTGTGCAGCCAAGCCGTCCGGAATCATACGCGGAATGTTTTCGATGAAGCCGCCGCCGGTGATATGGGCGACGCCCTTGACCACGCCGGCCTTGAACAGCGGGGACAGAGCCTTCACATAGATCTTCGTCGGGGTAAGGAGCACATCGCCGAGCTTTTCGCCATCGAGTTCGTCAAGCACGGTGTCGACCGTGTAGCCGGCCTTCTCGAACAGGGCCTTGCGCACCAGAGAGAAGCCATTGGAATGCACGCCGGTGGACGGCAGACCAATGAGCACATCACCTTCAGCGATGGTGGAGCCGTCCACGATTGCGGACTTCTCGGCAACACCGACCGCGAAACCGGCCAGATCGTACTCGTCTTCGTCATACATGCCCGGCATTTCAGCGGTTTCGCCACCGATCAGACCGGAACCAGCCTGTACACAGCCGTCGGCAACGCCAGCCACAACCTGCTCGAGCAGTGCCGGATCGTTCTTGCCGCAGGCGATGTAATCCAAGAAGAACAACGGTTCCGCACCCTGAGCGGCAATGTCGTTGACGCACATGGCCACGCAGTCGATGCCGATGGTGTTGTGCTTGTTGGCCATCTTGGCAACGACCAGCTTGGTGCCGACGCCATCGGTGCCGGAAATCAGCACCGGCTCCTTGTATCCGAGGGAAGCCAGATCGAACAGACCGCCGAAGCCGCCGATACCGCCGATTACGCCCGGACGGTTGGTGCGCGCCACATGGGACTTGATGCGCTTGACGACTTCGTAACCGGCTTCGACGCTTACGCCGGCTTCCTCATAAGCTTTTGGCATATCAAACCTTTCTCGGGTTCAGTGTTCTTCTTGGGATGAAGTAGTGGTGTATTCGTTGCCCTCGTACTTGCTCTTATACAAGGCGAATTCAGGCAGACGCACGCGATCTTCAGGAGTGAGGGACTTCAAAAAGTCACTTTCGTAATCGTCGAGTGCGGTCGGATAGTCGCCATTGAAGTAGGCCACGCACAGACCGCCGTACGGGGCGTCCGCTCCTAAACCAATGGAATCGACCAAGCCGTCAAGCGAAAGGAAGGCCAGGGAATCGGCGCCGATGAAATCGCGAATTTCTTCAACGGACTTCTCTGCGGCGATCAGCTCCTTGGTGGTGGAAATATCAATGCCATAGAAGCACGGGTACTTCAGCGGCGGCGAGCTGATACGCATGTGCACTTCGGCTGCGCCGGCTTCCTTAAGCAGCTGCACGATGCGCTTGGACGTGGTGCCGCGCACGATGGAATCGTCGATGACGATCACGCGCTTGCCTTTGACCACGCCGCGCACGGCGGACAGCTTCATACGCACACCCTGCTCGCGCAGTTCCTGCGTCGGCTGGATGAAGGTTCGAGCCACATACTGGTTCTTGATCAGGCCCATCTCGTTTGGCAGACCGGCTTCTTCCGCATAGCCGGAGGCCGCGGACAGCGAGGAATTCGGCACGCCAATGACCATATCGGCCTCAACCGGCGACTCCTGCGCGAGACGGGCTCCCATACGCTTGCGGGCGGAATGCACGTTCACGCCGTAAATATCGGAATCCGGGCGTGCGAAGTAGATGAATTCCATCGAGCAGATGGCCAGTTGGGTCTGATTGGTGTACTGCACGATTTTGTAGCCGTGGTCATCCACGACCACGATTTCGCCCGGGCGGATGTTGCGCACCAGCTCGGCGCCGACGATGTCGAGCGCGCAGGTCTCGGAGGCGAGCACATATGCGCCGTTCTTCATCTTGCCAAGGGAGAGCGGACGGAAGCCGTTCGGATCGAGCGCGCCGATCATGGCGTTCTCGGTCATGATCAGATAGGCGAAGCCGCCATGAACGGTGTTGAGCGCTTCCTTGAGCTTCTCCATGAAAGTGCGCTTCGAGGAACGGCGGATGAGGTGCATAAGCACTTCGGTGTCGGAATTGGAGTGGAAGATCGCACCTTCGTCCTCCAGCTTGCGGCGCAGGGACGGGCAGTTGGTGAGGTTGCCGTTGTGGCACAGGGCCATATCTCCATCATGGAAACGGAAAATGAACGGCTGAATGTTGTCGGTGCCGCCAGAGCCGGCAGTGGCGTAGCGCACGTGGCCAATCGCCCTGTCTCCCTTCAGGCGTTCGATTTCTCGCTCGTCGCTGAACACCTGGGTCAACAGACCCGTTCCGCGATGACCGATGAGATGACCATTATCGTTGGAGACAATGCCGGCACCCTCCTGACCGCGATGCTGCAACGCGTGCAAGCCGAAGTAGGTGAGTCGGGCGGCGTCCGGGTGGCCCCAAACGCCGAAAATACCGCATTCCTCGTGGATGTCTTCGAGTTCAGCTGACAAGCCAAAGCTCCTTCCAAAACCATGGAGACAAGGGATTCGCTACCGTTCAACCCTACCAACCGGAGGCTACAATTGGCGGTTTTCGTGGAGTCCTTAGGGGCACTTGGCATGTCGGGTGTGTCGAACAATTGTTCGAACTCTCTGATATGCTGAATGCAGGAAAATACAGTGCGGTGCATCGGCGATGCTTTGTCGGTGCTTTGCGAGGCGAAGTGCTCGTTGACGTTTCAAGATGGAGCCAAATCATGGAAGGAGTCTGAAGATGGCCGAACGTACCTATATCGCTATCGATCTGAAATCCTTCTATGCGTCTTCGGAATGTGCGGAACTCGGATTCGACCCTCTATCCACGCATCTGGTAGTGGCCGACCAATCGCGCACCGACAAAACCATCTGTCTTGCCGTGTCGCCATCGCTCAAAGCATATGGACTGCCGGGGCGGGCGAGACTGTTCGAAGTCAAAGCGAAGCTTAAAGAAGTCAATGCTGCACGGCGGGCGGCGGCACCGGGCGGTGTGCTGAGAGGTGAATCGTATGATGCGAAAGCGCTCGCAGCTAATCCGAATCTGGCTGCCGGCGTGTATATAGCCAAGCCTCGAATGTCGCATTATCTCAACATCAGTGCGAAAATCTACAGCATATATTTAAGGTACGTATCCGAAGCTGACATTCATGTCTATTCGATAGATGAAGTATTCATGGATGTTACCGGGTATTTGCGGGCTTACGGCAAAAGCGCGCATGATATGGCCCGTGAAATGATCCAGCAGATTCTTCGGGAGACGGGCATCACCGCAACGGCCGGTATCGGTACGAATATGTATTTGGCGAAAGTGGCTATGGACGTGGTCGCCAAGCATATTCCCGCGGATAAGGATGGCGTGCGTATCGCGCAATTGGATGAGATGTCGTATCGTCGGCTGTTATGGGCGCACAGGCCGTTGACTGATTTCTGGCGTGTGGGACGAGGGTATGCGAAGAAGCTCGAAGCCCAAGGTCTAATGACAATGGGCGATATAGCCCGATGTTCCATAGGCCGTGCCGACGAGTATTACAACGAGGGCCTGCTGTACAAGATGTTCGGTGTGAACGCCGAGCTGCTTATCGACCATGCGTGGGGTTGGGAACCTTGCACGATCGCCGACATCAAAGCGTATAAGCCAGCTGGTCATAGTATGAGTTCGGGGCAGGTGCTTACGGGCGCGGTCGGTTTTGACTCGGCGCGGCTGATTGTGAGAGAAATGGCGGACACCTTGTCTTTGGATTTGGTTGCCAAAGGTGTGAAGGCCGGCCATATGGGGTTGGTGGTCGGTTACGATACCGCCAGTCTTGATCCAAAGCGGCTAGGGGAGTGTGGCACTCCGGAATTGAAGGCGATGGCTGAGCGAGCTATTGCCGAATATAGCGGTCCCGTAACTCTTGATAGGTATGGTCGGCGTGTGCCCAAGCCGGCTACAGGGTCGATTGGTCTGGGCGACCATACGTCATCCACCACGCGCATATGCGATGCGGTTGACGAATTGTTCTGCAGAATCGTCGATCATCGGCTGTTGGTACGTCGATTGAATGTGGTTGCTTCTGATTTGCAAACGGTCGAACAGCTGGCTGAGCGGAATGCTGCGGCGAATTACGTTCAGCCCGATCTGTTTTCGGATATGCAGGAAGTCTCCAATGATGGCAATTATAAAGGTAGCGACAATAGCGGCACACAATCTTCCCATGCTGAAGATGCGCATGGTATCAATGAGGTTTCCGAACAGCACGTTCAGCAGACGATTCTTGACATCAAACGCAAGTTCGGCAAAAACGCCGTCATTAAAGGGATGGACATGTTCGCTGATGCCACAGGTCAACAGCGCAACCGGCAGATTGGAGGTCATGCAGCATGAGTTTGCAGCAAACCGACCGTTACGATGACATCATCAACTTGCCTCATCATCGCTCGTGCACGCGCCCGCACATGAGCATGCACAACCGTGCCGCGCAATTCATGCCTTTCGCCGCTCTCACCGGCTACGACGACATCATCAAACAAACCGCCACCCATTCGAACGAAGCAGTGGAACGCGCCAACACCCCCGTCAATCTCGACGAAGGCTACCTCTCCGCCTAACATGTGTCGGAGACCAGAAAAGAGGCTGTTTGGTTTGATTAGGGAGGAATCCCGATCAAACCAAACAGCCTCTGTATGTTCGAATCTACGTCAGAACGCTTTTATGGATGCGGTCGCGGATCAGGCGGTGAAGTATTCCACGCCGGCTGTGAACAGCGGCTGATCCTTTTCGCCCGGAACGTTCTTGAATGTGCCGTTGCTGTAGCGTTCCGAATGGCCCATCTTGCCGAACACGCGGCCGTCTGGGCTGGTGATGCCTTCAATGGCCAGCAGCGAACCGTTCGGGTTCACGTCCAGATCCATGCCAGGCACGCCGGCTTCGTCTACATACTGCGTGGCGATCTGGCCGTTGGTTTTGAGCTGCGCAAGCACGTCATCGGAAGCCACGAAACGGCCTTCACCATGGGAAATGGCGATGGTGTGCATGTCTCCAACGGAAGTCTTGGAAAGCCACGGAGACAGGTTCGACGCGACACGGGTGCGCACCAAGCGGCTCTGGTGGCGGCCGATGGTGTTGAACGTCAGCGTCGGGCATTCTGCAGTCATCGGCACGATATCGCCGTACGGCACCAAGCCGAGCTTGATCAGAGCCTGGAAACCATTGCAGATGCCGAGCATCAAGCCATCGCGGTTGTTCAACAGGTCACGCACCGCTTCGGTGACGGCAGGAGCGCGGAAGAACGCGGTGATGAACTTGGCGGAGCCATCAGGCTCGTCGCCGCCGGAGAAGCCGCCCGGAATCATAATGATCTGGCTCTTCTTGATCTCCTCAACCAGCGCTTGGGTGGATTCGGCAACGGCAGCCGGAGTGAGATTGTTCACGATCAACGTGCTCACATCGGCACCGGCACGCTCGAACGCGGCAGCGGAATCGTATTCGCAGTTGTTGCCAGGGAACACGGGGATGATCACATGCGGCTTGGCAATGCCGGTACCGGTGTAGACGGTCTTCTTCGGAGCGTCGAAGGAAACAGCCTCAACGGTCTTGCCCTTCTCATCGCCCTTGGAACGGTACGGGAACACTGACTCGATGCCACCCTCCCAGGCATCCTGCAATTCAGCCAAATCCAACGTCTCGCCAGCAGCAACGAAATCGTAAGCTTCGGTGGTCTTACCAATCTCACCGATCTCAACCAGATTCGACACTGACGGAAGCTTGGCGCCATCAGCCAATTCCACAATGAAGGAGCCGTAAGCAGGAGCAAACAGATCATCCACGGAAATCTTGGAATCAAGAGCCACGCCAATCTGGTTGCCGACGGTCATCTTGAACATAGCCTCGGCAGTAGCGCCATAACCCGGAGTGGACACGGCCAGAGCATCACCGAAATCAGTCAGCTCCTCAACCACAGAGAACGTCTCAAGCAGCGCATCCTTGTCAGGAGTCAAACCGTCAGCGAGATAACGCGGAGCGATACGAACCACACGATGGCCGGCACCCTTGAATTCCGGCGAAGTGGCACGCTTCATATTGCCCACGGCCACGGCGAAGGAAATCAGCGTCGGCGGCACATCAAGCTGCTCGAACGTGCCGGACATGGAATCCTTACCGCCGATCGCGCCGGCACCAAGATCAACCTGAGCCATCAGCGCGCCAAGCACGGCGGCCATCGGCTTGCCCCAACGGGTCGGCTCATCGCGAAGCTTCTCGAAATACTCCTGGAAGCTCAGGTACGCCTTCTCATGCTCGAAGCCGGCAGCAACCAGCTTCGACAGCGATTCAACCACAGACAGGTAAGCGCCGGTGAACTGGTTCTTCTCCATAATGAACGGGTTGAAGCCCCAAGCCATCGCGGACGCGGTAGTGGTTTCGCCGAACACCGGAAGCTTGGCAACCATGGCCATATTCGGGGTCAGCTGCTTCTTGCCGCCGAACGGCATGAGTACGGTACCTGCACCGATAGTGGAATCGAAACGCTCGGAAAGACCCTTATTGGAAGCCACGTTCAGATCGGTGAGCATGGCATGCATACGGTCAGACAGGGAACCGGAAACCCACGGAGTGGTGTAGGACTGCTGCGCTTCGACGTGGGCCACTTGATGCTTCGGGGCACCGTTGGAAGCGAGGAATTCACGAGACAGATCAACGATCGCGTCGCCGTTCCACACCATAGTCATGCGCGGATCTTCGGTTACGGTCGCGATGACTTCAGCCTCGAGATTCTCTTCCTTGGCGTAGCCGAGGAACTCGTCGACGTCTTCGGCTGCAACGTCCACGGCCATACGTTCCTGCGATTCGGAAATCGCAAGTTCCGTGCCGTCCAAGCCCTCGTACTTTTTCGAAACCTTGTTGAGATCGACATACAGGCCGTCAGCGAGCTCACCAACAGCAACGGAAACGCCGCCAGCACCGAAATCGTTGCAACGCTTGATCAAACGGCATGCGTCACCGCGACGGAACAGACGTTGCAACTTACGCTCGACAGGAGCGTTGCCCTTCTGCACTTCGGCACCGTCAAGCTCCAGAGACTCAACATTGTGAGCCTTGGACGAGCCGGTGGCACCACCAATGCCGTCACGTCCGGTACGGCCGCCGAGCAGAATGATCTTGTCGCCCGGAGCGGGGGTTTCGCGGCGCACATGATCTGCCGGAGTCGCGGCCACAACCGCACCGACCTCCATACGCTTGGCCACATAGCCCGGGTGATAGATCTCGTCGACCTGACCGGTGGCAAGACCAATCTGGTTGCCGTATGAAGAATAGCCGGCGGCTGCGGTAGTGACCAGCTTGCGCTGGGGGAGTTTGCCCTCGAGGGTTTCGGAAACAGGAACGGTCGGATCGGCGGCACCGGTCACACGCATGGCCTGATACACGTAGGAACGGCCGGAAAGCGGGTCGCGGATGCAGCCGCCGATGCAGGTTGCCGCACCGCCGAACGGTTCGATTTCCGTCGGATGGTTGTGGGTTTCGTTCTTGAACAGGAACAGCCAATCCTCATCATGGCCATTCACATCAACCTTTACCTTGACGGTGCAGGCGTTGATTTCTTCGGATTCATCAAGATTCTTCAGAATGCCGTTCTTCTTGAGCCACTTCGCGCCGATGGTGCCCATATCCATGAGGCATACAGGCTTTTCGTCGCGGCCAAGCTCGTGACGCATCTCAAGATACTTATTGAACGCGGCCTGCACGGTCGCGTCATCGATCTGCACATCATCAAGTTGTGTGCCGAACGTGGTGTGACGGCAATGATCGGACCAATACGTGTCGATCACCTTGATTTCCGTGATCGTCGGATCACGCTGTTCCTCGGTGAAGTAAGCACGGCAGAACTGCAGATCAGCCAAATCCATGGCCAGGCCACGATCGACGATGAACTGCTCGAGATCGGCGTCGCTCATGGTGCGGAAGCCTTCGATGACCTCCACCTTGCCCGGTACCGGCACCTGCGTTTTCAACGTGGTCTTGGTTTCCAGCGAAGCTTCGCGCGCCTCGACCGGGTTGATCACATAATGCTTGATGGCGGCGATATCGGCGTCGCTCAGCTCGCCTTCAAGCGCATACACTTTGGCGGAACGAACAGTCGGACGCTCTCCCTGGGAGATCAGCTGAATGCATTCGCTGGCGGAATCCGCACGCTGGTCGAACTGGCCGGGCAGATACTCCACAGCAAACACAATATCAGAACCGAAATCAGGCAAATCGGCGGAAACATTATCGACCTGCGGCTCACTGAACACGGTAGGGGTAGCCTGTGCGAACAGTTCCTCGCTAATGCCTTCCACGTCATAACGATTGACGAGACGCACATTCTTCAGCGATGCGATGCCAAGAATGGTCTTCAGCTCGTTGGTGAGCTGCCTGGCCTCGACATCAAAACCCTGCTTCTTTTCCACGTACACGCGAAAAACCATGGTTGACTCCTTGAAAGAGGGGCTTGGTGAGATTGATAAAAGTAAGATTTTCAAAAACGATGAAGCCCGCATCCGAGTTTGTACTGCAGATGCGGGCTATCGCAAGTATTATTCGGCTACTTCAATGCCTTCGGACTTGGCGAGTTCGGCCAAACGGCTTTCGATTTCTTCGTAGGCCGGGATGATGTCGCCCAGGTCGCGGCGGAACAGATCCTTGTCGAGATGCTCCACCTTGCCGGAATGATCACGCTGATCCCACAGACGGCAGGAATCCGGGGTAATCTCGTCGGCGAGCAGCAGAGTGCCGTCGGAAGTGCGACCCATTTCGATCTTGAAGTCCACAAGCTTGACATCGATCTTGGCAAAGATCTCGATCAGGGCCTCATTGATGCGGCGGGCGAGCGGAGCAATCTCAGCCAGATCCTCACGGGTGCACACGCCCAACGCAACCAGATCGTCATCGTTCACGAACGGATCGTGCAGATCGTCGTTCTTCAGGAAGTACTCCAGCACCGGCTCCTTGAGCTCGATGCCCTCTTCCACGCCCAAGCGAGAGCAGAAGTGTCCGGCGGCGGTGTTACGCAGCACGATCTCGAGCGGGAACATGGTGACCTTCTTGACCAGCTGGGAGGTTTCGCCCACGCGGGCCACCAGATGGCTGTCGATACCACGCTTCTTGAGCAGATCGAAGATCAGCGTGGTGATGAGGTTGTTCAGCCTGCCCTTGCCGGCGAAGTCTTCCTTCTTTTCGCCGTCACCTGCGGTAGCGGAGTTCTTGTATTCGACCCAGAGTACTTCCGGATCTTCAGTTGCGTACAGTTGCTTGGCTTTGCCCTCGTAGAGCTTTTCCAACTTCTCCATTACTCGCCTTTCCTGGTGTTTGGGAGGTAGATAGTTTGGTGAACTTGATGGTTAACAAGATACCAACGGGAGGCTACAATCGGCGCGTTCCCGGCCGAGTTGTGAAAGCCTCCCGTGCGACTTCCGTACAAAGATTCTATCGTGGAATCACATTGAGGTTGAAATAGGGTCAGATGACTGCAATATCAAGTGACCGTGCGACCTGTGCGGCTTTGTTGCGTGCGTCGCTTTCGTCGCTTCCAAGAGCCAAGGCGACTGCCATGCGGCGATGGCCGTGCACTTCCGGCTTGGCGAAGATACGCAGGTCGGTGCCCGGCTCAGCCAATGCCGCACCGACATTGCGGAATTCAGCCTCGCCGTCGCCTTCCACCACAATCGCATGGCTGGCTGCAACCGAACCTTCCGGAATCGACAGCGCGACATGATCTTGCGTGATCGGAAGTCCAAGAATCGCGCGCGCATGCAGGGCGAACTCGCTCAACCGTTGGGAAGCCATCGTCACCATGCCCGTGTCGTGCGGGCGCGGCGAAACCTCATTGAACAATACGGAACCGTCGGTCAATACAAACAATTCCACGCCGAATACACCCCAACCATGTTCGCCAGAAGCCTTGGCCTTGCCCACCAAGCCTTCCACCGCACGGCGTGCGATCTGCTGCGACTGCTCAAGCACTTGTGGAGTGGAGGAAGCAGGCTGCCAGGATTCGCGATAATCACCATTTTCCTGACGCTGTCCGATCGGAGCGCAGGTCACGATACCGGCGCTGGAGCTGACGGTCAGCACGGTCAGTTCGTAATCCAATGGAGCCAACGCTTCTACAATCACTCGGGAAACGTCACCCTCGTCGTGCGCGCGACGACCTTCCTGTGCCTCAACCCAAGCCGCGTCAATCGCATCGGCGGAACGAACCACGGACTGGCCATGACCGGAAGAACTCATAATCGGCTTGACCACGCACGGGTAGCCAACCGTTTCTGCCCCAGCGCGAAGCTCTTCCAGCGAGCCTGCGAAGCGGTACGGGGTGGTCGGCAAACCCAATTCCTCATGCGCGAGCACGCGCAAACGTTCGCGATCCATGCAAATGGATGCGATTTCGGCGCTAGGTACCACTTGGGCGCCACGTTCGGCCGCGGCGGCCAGTTCGCTGGTGGCGATCGCTTCAACTTCCGGAACAATGATGTCCGGCTTAATTTCGTCGAACAATGTTCGCAACTGTTCGGCATTGGCCATGTCGAGCACACGGTATTCGTGCGCCACCTGCTGTGCCGGAGCGCCTTCATAGGAATCGGCCGCACATACCCATGCGCCAAGTCTCATCAATTCAATGGTGACTTCCTTGCCTAGCTCGCCGGAGCCAAGAAATAGAACACGAGTCGGATGCTTACCAAGCGGAGTGCCCAAGGCATGATTCTCTTCAGTCATGTCTTCTATTGTGCCATCGGCGTAGGATGGAGTGCATGTCTGAGACGGAACAGGAAGAAACGCAACGCCCCCTGACCATCGCCATGGTGGTCGACACGTCGGGAAACCGAGGCAATGGCACTTCGAATTCGGCATTGCAATGGGCGGAGGAATTGAAACGGCAAGGCCATACGGTCAGACTCGTAGGCATTGGTGCGCCTGAATACCCGGCGCGAGTCAACCATGTGCCTCTGGTCAGTTGGGTGGCGAAGCAGCAGCAGATGCAGTTCGCCGAGCCGAGCGACACGCTGTTCAGAACCGCGTTTCAAGGAGTGGACGTGGTGCATATCTACACCCCGTTCCGTTTCGGTCAACATGCTTGCAAAGTCGCCAAACAGATGGGAATCGCGGTTACTGCGGGCTATCATGTGCAGCCGGAGAACATCACGTATTCGGCGGGCCCGCTGAAATATATTCCGGGTATCGACTCGTTTATCTACTGGCTGTTCAATCTGTGGCTGTATCGCAAAATCGACCATGTGCATGTGCCCACCGAACTTGGCGCAAGTCTGCTGCGTTCCCACGGATACAAAGCGAAACTGCACGTGATTTCCAACGGATACGAAGCGCGATTCACTCCGAAAACGCAGCGCGATGCAGGGAAGTCCGCGCCGGTTCCGTTCCATATCGTTGCTTCCGGACGATTGACGAACGAAAAGAATCATGTTGCGTTGATTCAGGCGATCGCGCGTTGCAGGCATGCGCAAGATATTGAATTGACGATTGCCGGCACTGGTCCTCTAAAAAAGAAATTGCAGCGACTTGCGTCACGCTTGCTTTCCAGACCGGCGTCGATTGGATTTCATAAGAACGCAGAAATGCCGGCTTTGCTGCGTTCCAGCAATCTGCTGGTGCATCCTTCGATTGCCGATCTTGAGTCGGTGAGTGTGATCGAGGGTATGGCTGCCGGCTTGGTTCCTGTGATCGCCTCGTCGCCGTTGAGTGCGGCAGGCCAGTTTGCGTTGCGGGATGAGTCGCTGTTCCCCGTTGACGATGTGGAATCGTTGGCGAGACGTATCGATTGGTGGATCGACCACCCCGACGAATTGTCGAAATGGGGCGAAGTCTACGCCGAGCACACCAAGGAATATTATTCAGTGGAGGCGTCCGTGCATAAGTTCATTGCGATGGAACGCGAGGCAATCTCTGACAATATCAGCAAATGAAGTAATGCGTAATATGCGTAATACGCGGCGTAAATGAAGCCACGTATGCGATTAATGGCTGTTGTGTAAACAAAAGAGGCGTGGGATGCAAGTCCCGCGCCTCTTATTGTTCGTTTTTTTGAGAATTAGTCTATGCCTATTCTCATCGGCGATGCGCTACAGCAGTGCGATCAGCTGCTCAACCTGCTTGTCGGTGGTGGCCCAGCTGGTGCAGATGCGCATCACCGTGTGCGTGTTGTCGGCCTTTTCCATGAAGCCGAGGCGTACGTTGCGCTGTAAACGTTCGGACGTCTCGTTGTCAAGCGTGATGAAGATCTGGTTGGTCGGCGCGTCAAAGGTGAGCGTATAGCCGCGTTCCACGAGCACTTTGCGAATGCGGTCGGCCGCGTCATTGGCATGACGTGCGATTCTGCAGTACAAGTTGTCGGTGAACAGCGTGTCGAATTGCACGCCCAGCAGCCAGCCCTTGGCGAGCAAAGCTCCATGCTGCTTGACAAGCGTCACGAAGTTCTTCGGCATGTTGCCATGCGTGAACACCACCGCTTCGCCGAACATGGCACCCACCTTGGTGCCACCGATGTAGAACACGTCCGCGATGCGTGCGATGTCTTCAAGCGTCACGTCGTTGCCGGTTGCGGTCAGCGCGTAGCCGAGTCGTGCGCCGTCGATGAACAATGGCATGTCGTACTTCGTGCAGATCTTGCGGATCGCCTCGAGTTCGGCGAGCGTGTAGAGCGTGCCATATTCGGTGGACTGTGAAATGTACACGCATCCGGGGAACACCATGTGCGTGTAGTTGCCGTCCGCGTAGAACGTGGCGCAGTACTCGTCGAGTTCGGTCGCATCGATTTTGCCGTCATGGTGGGGGAGCGTCAGCACCTTGTGTCCGGTGAATTCGATGGCGCCCGCCTCGTGCACGTTCACATGGCCGGTACTTGCCGCGACCACGCCGGCATACTGCGGTGTGATGGAGTCGATGATGGTCTGATTGGTCTGCGTGCCACCTACCAGGAAGAAGATCTGAGCGTCGGGGCAGGAACATGCCTCACGAATCTTGGTTTTCGCGCTTTCGCAGATGCTGTCATTGCCGTAACCCGGATATTGGTTCTGCGCGATCTGTTCGATGTGTTCGATGATTTCCGGTGTTGCCGTACAGGAATAGTCGTTTTCAAAAGACAGCATGATGCGCTCCTTGTATCTGACTTATGCTGATGACTTGCGATCGGCGGTTTGCTGTATTCAAGCCGTCTGGATAACAAAAAACCTCGGAATTTCTTCCGAGGTCTCTATCGGGGTGGCTAACGCGGCTCGAACGCGCGACCTTCTGAACCACAATCAGATGCTCTACCAACTGAGCTATAGCCACCATGTTCTCGCTTCATGTAGAAGCGCAACAGGTGAAAACTATACACGATTTTCCCGATATGTCTACATCGGCGTGTTGCGCGTGCCTGTCGTTGGCTTGCACTGCGGAACGTTCATTATGTGAACGGCATGCTACGCAAAGCAGAAACTCACGCGTACCTTGTAGTCGCTGCATGCGGGAGGGTGTGCGGTAACGGCGGTGCGAGCCGTCTCGGAGTATTTTCGGCGTATGTGGATCATCGGCCGAAAAGCTGTGAAGTGTGAAGGAAGAGATATTCATGCAGAAGGTCAAAGCGTTTGGTGATTGGCTTACCAAGTGGTTCACCGCGATTGTGATTGTGTGGGCCGTGTTTAACTATTTCGTGCCGCAGGCAAGCTTGTGGGGCAAGTCCTATACCGGTTATTTCCTGGGTATCGTGCTGTTCGGTATGGGTCTTACCTTGACCCTCGACGATTTCAAGCGCATTCTCACCCAGCCTCTGATGGTCATCGTCGGCACCGTGGCCCACTTCGTCATCATGCCGTTGGTGGCTGTGCTGCTGTGCTGGATTTTCCGTCTTGATGGTGCGCTCGCCGTCGGTGTGATTCTGGTCGGCTGCTGCCCGTCCGGAACCTCGTCCAACGTGATGAGCTATCTGAGCCGTGGCGATGTGGCGCTGGATGTGTCCATCGGCATTCTGTCCACGCTGTGCGCGCCGTTCATGATTCCGCTGTTGATGCAGTGGCTCGCTTCCCAGTATGTGTCGGTTCCGGTGGAATCCCTGTTCCTCAATGCGGTTAAGGTGGTGCTGTTCCCGATCGCTCTTGGCGTGATCTGCCATGCCATTTTCGGCGAGAAGATCGAGAAGATCACGGTCGCTCTGCCGATCGTGTCCCAGGTGGCCATTCTGCTTATCATCGGCGTGGTCGTCGCGGCCAACGGTCCGAAGCTGTTCGTGGCTTCCTCGCTGCTTGCCATTCCGGTGGTCATTCTGCACAACCTGTGCGGATATGCGCTGGGCTTCGGCTTCTCCAAGCTCATGTACAAGGTGTATCCGAAGGGCTTCCGTTATGCGCAACAGAAGGCCATCACCTTCGAGGTCGGCATGCAGGATTCCGCGTTGGGGGCGACTTTGGCACTGACGTCGTTCGCGTCCAATCCGTTGGCCGCGGTGCCGTCCACGTTCTTCAGCGTTTGGCACAACATTTCCGGCTCCGTGCTGTCCAGCTGGTGGCGTGAGCATGATGACAGGCATCAGATTCATCCTGATTCCGACAATGGCGAGAAGGGCTCGGCTGCGAAGGCCCGTGAAGACGCCGTCGAAACGGCCAACGGCTGACAGTCGTCAGTAGATTTCGTCGTTATATTGCGCATTCCCTGAATCTTTCAAAATGATTCAGGGAATGTTCTATTTTGAGTGGTGTAAACGTGTCGTTGTGATGTTTTGTTACATTACGCTGATGTAGACAAAATGATTGAAATTATTGGGATTTAAGGGCGTTTTCACCTGTATTTTTTGTTCGTTTTAAGGTATACTGTAACCGAAGGCCGGAGTTGTGGATCAGTCGAGGATTCGTCAGGTCGCAACGAAGCGTCTATGGCCGCGAGGTTCATGCGCAACGCCTTTAAGATATAACTGAACAATAGCGATTCGAGATGGCGGCGATGGGGTAGTACGGCGAACGCGCCGGGCCGCAAATGCAAAACAGACAACGAGACTGAAGAGTGCGCGCAAGGCGGCGCGTGGCAAAGAAGTGGGAACCTCCTTCCCAGACGGATGGCCCCGGATTCGAAAGGATTCGGGGCCATCCCTTTTGCGACTTGCGACACGGCATGTTGGAATGTCTCGGGGATCCGTATAATAGTAATTCGTGTGTGCCAACGGCATGCCTTATGTAACAGGCGTGCGGGTTGGGATATCCCGGAACTCGATTGCATCACGCGCAGCAATGCGGCGGTGAGAGAGGGATGGGCCATCGGGCCGGTGGACTGTGGCTATCTTCACGATTCAGATGCGTGGAGTGTGGGTGCAGTGCGGCGGTCACACGAAAGCAAGAGAAACCACTGAATCGGAGAATTCAAGTTGCCTACTATTGAACAGCTCGTCCGTAAGGGACGTCAGGCAAAGCCGAAGAAGTCCAAGACTTTGGCACTGAAGGGAAGCCCGCTGCGCCGCGGCGTGTGCACCCGTGTTTACACCACCACCCCGAAGAAGCCGAACTCGGCACTGCGTAAGGTCGCTCGTGTGCGCCTGAGCTCCGGTGTGGAAGTCACCGCTTACATCCCGGGCGAAGGCCACAACCTGCAGGAGCACTCCATTGTGCTCGTGCGCGGCGGCCGTGTCAAGGATCTGCCGGGTGTTCGTTACCACATCGTTCGTGGCGCCCTCGATACCCAGGGTGTGAAGGATCGCAAGCAGGGTCGTTCCCTGTACGGAGCAAAGAAGGCGAAGTAAGAGATATGTCACGTAAAGGACCTTCCAAGAAGCATCAGCTGCTGCCGGATCCGATCTACGGTTCCACCGTTGTGGCACAGCTCATCAACAAGATTCTGCTCGACGGCAAGAAGTCGATCGCTGAAGATATCGTCTACTCCGCTCTCGATATGGTCAAGGAAAAGACCGATCAGGAGCCGGTGGCAGTGCTTAAGCGCGCTCTCGACAACATCCGTCCGTCCCTCGAGGTTCGCTCCCGCCGCGTCGGTGGCGCTACCTACCAGGTTCCGGTCGAAGTGAAGCCGGCTCGTGCGAACACCCTGTCCCTGCGCTGGCTGACCGACTTCTCCCGCGCCCGTCGTGAGAAGACCATGGCTGAGCGTCTGGCCAACGAAATCCTCGATGCCTCCAATGGCCTTGGTGCTTCTGTCAAGCGTCGCGAGGATACTCATAAGATGGCAGAGGCCAACAAGGCCTTCGCTCATTACCGCTGGTAATTAGTCGAGAACGAGAGTTAAGGAACACTCATGGCACTAGACGTGCTCAATGATCTCAACCAGATCCGTAACATCGGCATCATGGCTCACATCGATGCCGGTAAGACCACTACCACCGAACGTATCCTGTACTACACCGGCAAGAACTACAAGATCGGCGAGACCCATGACGGCGCCTCGACGATGGACTTCATGGCTCAGGAACAGGAACGCGGCATCACCATCCAGTCCGCTGCAACCACCTGCTTCTGGAACCGTCAGACCCATGACGAGAAGCAGAAGTTCCAGATCAACATCATCGATACCCCTGGTCACGTGGACTTCACGGCCGAGGTGGAGCGCTCCTTGCGTGTGCTCGATGGTGCCGTTGCCGTGTTCGACGGCAAGGAAGGTGTGGAGCCGCAGTCCGAAACTGTGTGGCGTCAGGCTGACAAGTACGGCGTTCCGCGTATCTGCTTCATCAACAAGATGGATAAGCTCGGCGCTGACTTCTACTACTCCGTCGACACCATCAAGACCAAGCTGGGCGCGACCCCGCTTGTCGTGCAGCTGCCGATCGGCGCTGAGAACGACTTCGCCGGCGTCGTCGATCTGATTCGTATGAAGGCTTACGTCTGGAACGATGTTTCCGGCGATATGGGCGCTCACTACGACACCACCGACATCCCGGCCGACCTGCAGGACAAGGCTGAGCAGTATCGTGCAGAGCTGCTCGACCAGGTCGCAGAGTCCGACGAAGAGCTGCTTGAGAAGTACCTCGAGTCCGGCGAACTGACTGAGGACGAGATCCGTGGCGGCATCCGTAAGCTCACCATCAACCGTGAAGCCTACCCGGTGCTCTGTGGCTCCGCCTTCAAGGACAAGGGTGTTCAGCCGATGCTGGACGCCGTCGTCGACTACCTGCCGAGCCCGGAGGACGTTCCGTCCATCGTCGGTTTCGATCCGAAGGACGAATCCATCGAGATCGATCGCAAGCCGACCACCGATGATCCGTTCTCTGCTCTGGTCTTCAAGATCTCTACCCACCCGTTCTACGGCAAGCTCGTGTTCGTGCGCGTCTACTCCGGCGCCGTCGCTCCGGGCGACACCGTGCTTGACTCCACCAAGGGCAAGAAGGAACGCGTCGGCAAGATCTTCCAGATGCACGCCGACAAGGAGAACCCGGTCGATGCCGCCGAGGCCGGCAACATCTACACCTTTGTGGGCCTGAAGAACATCACCACTGGTGACACCCTGTGCGACGAAAAGGCTCCGATCTCCCTCGAATCCATGACCTTCCCGGATCCGGTGATCGAGGTGGCCGTGGAGCCGAAGACCAAGGCCGATCAGGAGAAGATGAGCATCGCTCTGGCGAAGCTGTCCGACGAAGATCCGACCTTCCAGGTGAAGACCGACGAAGAGTCCGGCCAGACCCTGATCTCCGGCATGGGCGAGCTGCAGCTCGACATCATCGTCGACCGTATGCGTCGTGAATTCAAGGTGGAGTGCAACGTGGGTAACCCGCAGGTTGCATACCGCGAGACGATCCGCAAGGCCGTCATGAACCAGGAATACACGCACAAGAAGCAGACCGGTGGTTCCGGCCAGTTCGCAAAGGTCTTGATGAACTTCGAGCCGCTCAACACCGAAGAGGGCGAGACCTACGAGTTCGTCAACGAGGTCACCGGCGGCCACATCACCAAGGAATTCATTCCTTCCATCGATGCTGGTGTGCAGGAAGCCATGGAATCCGGCGTGCTCGCCGGCTTCCCGGTGGTTGGCGTCAAGGCTACCGTCACCGACGGCCAGGTCCACGACGTCGATTCCTCCGAAATGGCCTTCAAGATCGCAGGTTCCATGTGCTTCAAGGAAGCTGCTCCGAAGGCCAAGCCGGTCATCCTCGAGCCGATCATGGCCGTGGAAGTGCGTACTCCGGAAGAGTACATGGGCGACGTGATGGGCGATATCAACGCCCGTCGTGGTTCCATCCAGTCCATGACCGACTCCACCGGTGTCAAGGTCATCGACGCCAAGGTTCCGCTGTCCGAGATGTTCGGCTACATCGGCGACCTTCGCTCCAAGACCCAGGGCCGCGCAATGTTCACCATGCAGATGGACTCCTACGCTGAGGTTCCGAAGAACGTCTCCGAGGAGATCATCAAGGCCCAGCGCGGCGAGTGACACGCGCTGCCGCTTAAGTGGAAACTGTCTCCAGTCAGCGCTAGTATTTTGTAGCGCTGACTGGGTTCGGGCTCCAAAGTGGCACAAACCCGTCAAACCCAGTAAAATGTAGCGAGTGCCTTGAAGCGAGTTCAAGGCTTACTACGAGACGTCCAGGAGGACAAAACACATGGCAAAGGAAAAGTACGAGCGTACTAAGCCGCACGTTAACATTGGTACCATTGGCCACGTCGATCACGGTAAGACTACCCTGACCGCAGCCATCTCCAAGGTCCTGCACGAAGAGTACCCGGACATCAACCCGGCTTACGACTTCAACCAGATCGACGCCGCTCCGGAAGAGCAGCAGCGTGGTATCACCATCAACATCGCCCACATCGAGTACCAGACCGCTGAGCGTCACTACGCTCACGTCGACTGCCCGGGCCACGCCGACTTCGTGAAGAACATGATCACCGGCGCTGCCCAGATGGATGGCGCTATCCTCGTTGTGGCTGCTACCGACGGCCCGATGGCTCAGACCCGCGAGCACGTGCTGCTCGCTCGTCAGGTGGGCGTGCCGCGTATCCTCGTCGCTCTGAACAAGTGCGATATGGTCGACGACGAAGAGCTCATCGAGCTCGTTGAGGAAGAGGTCCGTGACCTCCTCGACGAAAACGGCTTCGATCGCGATTGCCCGGTCATCCACACCTCCGCTTACGGCGCACTGCACGACGATGCTCCGGATCACGAGAAGTGGGTTGAGTCCGTCAAGGAACTCATGAAGGCTGTCGACGAGTACATCCCGACCCCGACTCACGATCTGGACAAGCCGTTCCTGATGCCGATCGAAGATGTGTTCACCATCTCCGGCCGTGGCACCGTGGTTACCGGCCGTGTCGAGCGTGGTAAGCTCCCGGTCAACTCCAACGTCGAGATCGTTGGTATCCGTCCGACCCAGACCACCACCGTCACCTCCATCGAGACCTTCCACAAGCAGATGGATGAGTGCGAGGCTGGCGACAACACCGGTCTGCTGCTCCGCGGCATCAACCGTGACCAGGTCGAGCGTGGCCAGGTTCTGGCTGCTCCGGGCTCCGTGACCCCGCACACCAAGTTCGAGGGCGAAGTCTACGTGCTGACCAAGGACGAAGGCGGTCGTCACTCGCCGTTCTTCTCCAACTACCGTCCGCAGTTCTACTTCCGTACCACCGACGTCACCGGCGTTATCACCCTGCCGGAAGGCGTTGAGATGGTGCAGCCGGGCGATCACGCTACCTTCGGCGTTGAGCTGATCCAGCCGATCGCTATGGAAGAGGGCCTGACCTTCGCAGTGCGCGAAGGCGGCCACACCGTCGGCTCGGGCCGTGTCACCAAGATCATCGAGTAGTTTCTGCTTGATGTCAAGACACGCTTGAACTAGCGTTTTAGGAAAACCTCCCAAGGCATTTTTGCCGAGGGAGGTTTTCCTATATATGGAAGGCTTACCGACAAAGTATGCACACCGTGGCATAATGAGCAAGGCTCTTTTTAAGCTTTCCCTGTTAGACGAAGAAATAGGTGAGTTAATTTGGCACAGACTACCAATGACATCAAGAACGGTTCCGTCCTGAACCTCGATGGCCAGCTGTGGGCCGTCATCAAGTTCCAGCACGTCAAGCCGGGCAAGGGCCCCGCTTTCGTGCGCACCACCATCAAGAACGTGCTCTCGGGCAAGATCGTCGACAAGACCTTCAATGCCGGCATGAAGATGGAATTCGAAACCGTCGACAACCGCAACCTCCAGTACTCCTACGAGGACGGCGACAATTTCGTGTTCATGGATATGACCACCTACGATCAGATCTACATTCCGAAGACCCTCGTCGGCGACCAGGCCAAGTTCCTGCTGGAAGGAACCGACTGCGTCGTGTCCTTCCACGATGGCACCCCGCTGTCCGTCGAACTGCCGGCTTCCGTGATCCTGACCGTCACCCATACCGAACCGGGTCTGCAGGGCAACCGCTCCAACGCTGGCACCAAGCCGGCCACCGTTGAGACTGGTGCCGAAATTCAGGTTCCGCTGTTCATCGGCGAAGGCGAGAAGGTCAAGGTGAACACCACCGACGGCTCCTACCTCGGCCGCGAGAACTGAGAGTAAGGACGAAAGAAGTTTCATGGCACGTTCCACCGCTCGTAAGAGGGCTCTGAATACGTTGTATGAAGCGGATGAGAAGGGACAGGACATCCTGTCCCTTCTTGCTGAGCGCATTGAGCAGCCCGGCGCCCAGACTCCGCTGCCTGAATACGCCATCGAAATCGTTCGTGGCGTTGCGGAACATATCGCAGCCATCGATTCCACGCTTGACGAGCATTCCACCGGTTGGAAGGTCAAGCGTATGGGCGTTGTCGATCGCAATATTCTGCGTATCGCGGCGTGGGAGATCATGTTCAATGATGATGTTCCCAATATGGTGGCCATCGACGAGGCGCTTGGCCTTGCCAAGACGCTGTGTGATGATGAATCACCGGCATTCATCCACGGTCTGCTCAGCGCTGTCAGCGCTGATGCGGATGCCGTTCAAGTGGATGGGCAACCGACCGAACCTTCAGCTGAGTAAAGCTGAAAGTTAAGCGATTCGGCCGGGTCGCGAGTCCTAACCGGCCGCTATCCTTGGTACGAATACCTTGACTATAAGGGGGTTTTGGTGAACCAGTATGATTCCGAAGCCGTGATGTTTGACCCTCAAGATGCCGTTCTCGTTCTCGAAGACGGACAGGTGTATGTGGGTGAGCCTTACGGCGCGATCGGCACGACCAGTGGGGAGATCGTTTTCGCAACCGGCATGACCGGTTATCAGGAGACGCTTACGGACCCCAGTTACGATCGTCAGATCGTGGTACAGACGTTCCCTCATATTGGGGACACGGGAATCAATGGGGAGGATCCGGAATCCTCGCGAATCTGGGTTGCCGGCTACGTCGTGCGCGATCCTAGCCCGAGCGTGAGCAATTGGCGCGCAACCGGCAGCCTTGATGACGATCTGGAAGCCAACAAGATTGTTGGCATCAGCCATATCGATACCCGTAAGCTGGTGCGTCACCTGCGTTCCGCCGGTGTGATGCGTGCTGCGATTTTCTCCGGTGACGCTTTGCTTGACGACAATGGCAAGCTGCGTACTATCGAATCCATGCTCGACGAGGTTAAATCCACTCCGCAGATGAAGGGGATGAGCCTCTACGACGAGGTCAGCACCAAGCAGGCCTACACCATCGAACCTTGCGGTGAATTCGAAGGCAAGGAGCCGCTGTACACCGTCGCCGCCGTCGATTTGGGCATCAAGGCCATGACTCCGCATCGCATGGCGGAGCGTGGTTGCCGTGTGCATGTGGTGCCATCCACCATCACGTTCGACGAGCTTGAAGCTCTTCATCCTGATGGTGTCTTCTTCTCCAATGGTCCGGGAGATCCGGAACAGGCCGCCCCTGAAGTGGACCTGCTTCGTCAGGTGCTTGATGCAGGCCATCCGTTCTTCGGCATCTGCTTCGGCAACCAGCTGCTCGGCCGTGCGCTTGGCTTCGGTACGTACAAGCTGAAGTTCGGCCACCGTGGCATCAACCAGCCGGTCAAAGACATGACCACCGGCAAAATCGAAATCACCGCGCACAACCACGGTTTCGCCGTCGACGCGCCGATTGGTGAAACCGTTGACGCGCCGTTCGAAAACGGCAAGTACGGCAAGGTGTTCGTCAGCCACATCGATCTGAATGACAACGTGGTTGAAGGCCTGCAGTGTGTCGATATTCCGGCATTCTCTGTGCAGTACCATCCGGAAGCCGCAGCCGGCCCGCACGATGCCGCATATCTGTTCGATCGTTTCGTGGATCTCATGCGTTCCGCCAAGGAGGGAACCCGCAATGCCTAAGCGCACAGACATCAAGTCCGTGATGGTCATCGGCTCCGGTCCGATTGTGATCGGCCAGGCCGCAGAATTCGATTACTCGGGCACTCAGGCCTGCCGCGTGCTTCGTGAGGAAGGCATCCGAGTCATTCTCGTCAACTCCAACCCGGCCACCATCATGACCGATCCGGAAATGGCAGATGCCACCTACATCGAGCCGATCTCCACGCCGATCCTCGAGCAGATCATCGCCAAGGAACGTCCTGACGCCCTGCTGCCGACCCTAGGTGGTCAGACTGCACTGAACGCAGCCATGGCGCTGGGCGAGGCCGGTGTGCTCAAGAAGTACAACGTCGAGCTGATCGGCGCTTCCCTTGAAGCCATCGACCGTGGTGAGGACCGTGAGCTCTTCAAGAAGGTCGTTGAGGAGGCTGGCGCCGAATCCGCACGTTCCGACATCGCCCATTCCCTCGAAGAAGTCGATAAGATCGCTGAGAAGTTCGGCTATCCGCTGGTTGTGCGACCGAGCTTCACCATGGGTGGTCTCGGTTCCGGTATTGCGCACAACGAAGAGGAACTGCACCGCATCGCAGGCGCAGGCATCCATTATTCCCCGACCGACGAGGTGCTGATCGAAGAAGGCATCGAAGGCTGGAAGGAATACGAACTCGAGCTGATGCGCGACAAGAAAGACAACGTCGTGGTCGTCTGCCCGATTGAGAACGTGGATCCTGTCGGTGTGCACACCGGCGATTCCATTACCGTGGCGCCTGTGTTCACTCTGACTGATCGCGAATATCAGAAGCTTCGTGATATCGGCATCGCCATCATTCGCGGCGTGGGCGTCGATACTGGCGGTTGCAACATCCAGTTCGCCATCAACCCGAACACCGGACGCATCATCGTCATCGAAATGAACCCGCGTGTGTCCCGTTCCTCCGCTCTGGCATCCAAGGCAACCGGCTTCCCGATCGCGAAGATCGCCACCAAGCTGGCTCTTGGCTATACGCTCGACGAAATCCAGAACGATATCACGCAGTCCACACCGGCCAGCTTCGAGCCGACTATCGACTACGTGGTCACCAAGGTCCCGCGTTTCGCCTTCGAGAAGTTCCCGGGTGCCGATCCGACACTGACCACCTCCATGAAGTCCGTGGGCGAGGCCATGGCTCTGGCAGGCAATTTCCAGGAATCCCTCGGCAAGGCCATGCGCTCCATCGACAAGCGCCACATGGGCTTTAACTGGGACGGCGACAAGCCCTCCGCACAGGAAGTCGATGAGCTGCTGGACGCCATCAAGGTGCCGACCGAACATCGTTATCTGCAAATCCAGCGCGCCCTGTGGGGAGGCGCCACCGAACAGCAGATCTTCGACGCCACCAAGATTGATCCGTGGTTCATTCGCCAGTTCGAACTCATCAATGAGACAGCTCTTGAAATCAAGGGAGCGGAGAAGCTTAGCCGCAAGCTGTTGAAGAAGGCGAAGCTGGCTGGTCTTTCCGATCTGCAGATCGCCCACCTGCGTCGCTTGGGAGACGAAGGTGAAAACGCGATCCGCGAGCTGCGCTGGTCGTATGATCTTCGCCCGGTCTTCAAGACGGTCGATACTTGTGCCGCCGAGTTTGACGCGGTGACTCCGTACTACTACTCCTGCTATGCGGACGAAAGCGAACTGCGCCCGCGTGAGCGCGAAGCCGTGATCATTCTCGGCTCCGGTCCGAACCGTATCGGTCAGGGCATCGAGTTCGACTACACCTGCGTGCATGCCGTGCAGGAACTGGGCAAGGACTATGACACCATCATGGTCAACTGCAACCCGGAAACTGTGTCGACCGATTACGACATGTCCGATCGCCTGTACTTCGAACCGCTCACCTTCGAAGACGTGCTCGAAATCTACGAGGCCGAAAAGAAGATGGGCCCAGTCAAGGGCGTTATCGTTCAGCTTGGTGGCCAGACCCCGTTGTCTCTGGCAGCTCGCCTGAAGGCTGCTGGCGTGCCGATTCTCGGCACCACGCCTGAATCCATCGATCTGGCTGAAAACCGTGAGCTCTTCGGCGAAGTGCTGAAGAAGGCCGAGATGAACGCGCCTCGCTACGGCACCGCTCTGAGCCTTGATGAAGCCCGTGAAGCGGCACACAACATCGGTTACCCGGTGCTGGTGCGCCCGAGCTACGTGCTTGGTGGTCGTGGCATGGAAATCGTATATGACGATGCCCAGTTGCGCAAGTACGTGGATCGCGCATTGAAGGAAGCCCAGGCCGATACCGTGGTTTCTGGCCGTCTGCCTTCTCCGCTGCTGATCGACAAGTTCCTGCAGGACGCCGTGGAAATCGACGTTGATGCCTTGTTCGACGGCGAGGAGCTGTATATCGGTGGCATTATGGAGCATGTCGAGGAAGCCGGTGTGCATTCCGGCGATGCCGCATGCACCTTGCCTCCGAGCACCCTTTCCGATGATCAGATTCGTCGTCTGCGCGAAGGCACCTATGCCATCGCCAAGGGCTGTGGCGTGCAAGGCCTGATCAACGTGCAGTACGCCTTCATGGCCAACACGCTGTACGTCATCGAGGCGAATCCGCGTGCCTCCCGTACCGTACCGTTCGCTTCCAAGGCGACCGGCGTGGCACTGGCCAAGGCAGCGGCCCGCATCATGGCTGGCGAAACCATTCAGCAGCAGCGTGACAACGACTTGCTGTTGCCTCACGGCGATGGTGGTGATATTCGCCGCGGTCAGCAGGTTGCCGTTAAGGAATCCGTGCTTCCGTTCAAGCGTTTCCGCACGCCGCTCGGCAAGACCGTCGACGTGTTGCTTGGACCGGAGATGCGTTCCACCGGCGAGGTCATGGGCTTTGACCGTGACTTCCCGCATGCGTTCGCCAAGAGCCAGCTGGCCGCTTATGACGGTGGCTTGCCGACAAGCGGCAACGTGTTCATTTCCGTGAACGACACCGACAAGCGTCAGCTACCGTTGTTCGCCGCACGCTTGGTGGAGCTTGGCTTCAACATTTGGGCCACCGAGGGTACCGCATCCGTGTTGCGCCGCTATGGCATCGACTCCAAGATCGTTGATAAGATCAGCGTTCGTATGGATTCCGATCCGGATGATCCAATCACCACCTACCATGCGGAAGGCAGCGTCGGCAAGAATGTCGTACAGCTGATCGAAGAAGGTGCCATCGATCTGATTCTCAACACACCGAACTCCCGTGGCTCCCGTTCCGACGGCTATGCCATCCGTTCGGCGGCCATTGCTGCGGATCTGCCTCAGTTCACCACCATGACGGAATTCTCCGCCGTGTTGATGGCCATCGAGGCTGTGCGCAATAATGATTATCAGATCATGAGCATTCAGGATCATTCCCAGCAGCTGTTCGAGTTGGAAAGCCGTGAGTAATGGTAAGTAGCCTCAGTAGTGAAGAGATGAGTGCCCAGCGTTCGGATTTCGGTCTGCGTCTGAGCAATTCCATGGCCAAATATGGTCCGCTGTGTGTGGGCATCGACCCGCATCGGCAACTCCTTACCGACTGGGGCTACAATGTGGATGCCTTAGGCGCGGAGCTCTACTCCATGCGTATGTTGCAGGCAGCCAATGGTAGAGCGGCGGCCGTCAAATTCCAGTTCTCCATGTTCGAGCGCTACGGTTCGAAAGGCATCGCGGCGCTCGAACGGGTACTGTATGCGGCCCGTCAGATGGGAATCATCACCATTGTCGACTGCCTGCACGGCGGTCTGCCGACCACAGTGTCCGCATTCGCCGACGCCTATTTCAAGCCGGGAGCTCCTCTGCTGGCCGATGCCATCACCTTGCTGCCGTACTACGGCGCACGTTCTTTGGGTGGCGTGATCAACGACGCGCTCAACAACGGTCGAGGCGTGTTCATCGCATCATTGACCTCGAATCAAGAGGGTGCCAGCCTACAGACAGCCATTCGTCAGGCGGGCGAATACAAGGGCAGAACCGTGGCCTACGGCATCGCCAGCACCGCGCAGAAATTCAACAAGGGCAATGACGGTATGGGTTCCGTTGGCTTGATCATCGGAGCCACCATCGGTCAGTGGATCAATGATTCCGGCATCGACCCAGCCAAGTTCACCGGCCCTATTCTGTCTCCGGGCTACGGATGGCAAGGTGCTGAAACCCGCGACCTTAAGACGGTATTCAAAGGTACTAAAGGCAATGTGCTTGTCACCGTATCTCGTTTTATCGCCACACATGGTCCGGATATTGCCTCTCTGAGCGCGGCCACGGAATCCGTGGCGCTCGATATTCGTCAGGCGCTTATCGAAGCGCAGAACGAAATCGATGATGAGGTTTTGGACGACGACGAAGAAGAGTGATCGCGCGTTCTCAAATCCGATGCTGAGATTCCATATTCCATGTTCTGTTGATTGTTATGAAGAATGAGGATGTAATGACTGATTCTCGTCATGGCCGTTTGATTGTACTTTGTGGCCCCGCCGGTGTTGGTAAAGGCACCGTTTTGGGACGCGTACGTGAGCAGCATCCGCAGATCTGGCTATCGGTATCTGCAACGACCCGTAAACCACGTCCAGGCGAGGTGGATGGCGTCAATTACTTCTTCATGACTGAACAGGAGTTTCTCGCCAAAGAAGATGCCGGTGAGTTTTTGGAAACCGCTGACGTCTTCGGTCTTGCTCACTACGGCACGCCCGTGAAACCAGTCGTGGAACATCTCGAACAGAATATTCCCGTCATTCTGGAAATCGACATCCAAGGTGCCCGTAGCGTCAAGCAGCGTGCGGGGGAGTTGGGTCTTGATGTGATGACCGTGTTCATTGCGCCGCCGTCGTTCGAGGAATTGAAACGCCGTCTTGTCGGGCGTGGTACTGAAACCCCGGAACAGCAGGCGAAACGTTTGGAAACCGCGAAAATCGAGCTTGCAGCTGAACCTGAATTTGACAAAGTCATCGTCAATAATGTTGTCGATGATGCTGCAAATGAACTGTGGAATCTTATTGCAACGGAATTCAATCTGTAATCATAATAATTAAAGACTGCAACATGCGTTCGAATATATCGGGCGCATGTTTTTTTAAAAAAAAAGAAAATGAGGATTGCGCAGTAAATAAACTGCGCAATCCTCATTATGTATTATTTGAGATTCACCAGAACTCAGGCGAGACCGGAAAGCTTGTCGATCAGCTCCGGATCGCGTGTGGCGCCCTTATCTGCGGAACGGGCGAAGGCCGCATAAGCCTTAAGCGCCTGGGAGACCTTGCGGTCGCGGTGCGCCACATAGCCGTCGCCAGCTTCGAGTTCGGCGCGGCGCTGGGCCAGCTCCTCATCGGTCAGCTCGACATTCACCGTACGGTTCGGGATATCGATATTGATGATGTCGCCGTTCTTGATCAGGGCAATCGGGCCCTTGTTCGCGGCCTCGGGAGCGATATGGCCGATGGCCAGACCGGAGGAACCGCCGGAGTAGCGGCCATCGGTCAGCATGGCGACCTGCTTGCCGATGCCCTTGCCCTTGACGAAGGAGGTCGGGTACAGCATCTCCTGCATGCCCGGTCCGCCCTTCGGGCCCTCGTAGCGGATGACCAGCGCCATGCCGGGCTTCAGAGTATCGTTGAGGATGACCTCGATGGCCTGCTCCTGGGATTCGACGACCAGTGCCGGTCCACGGAAGGTCCAGATCTCCTTCGGTACGCCGGCGGTCTTCACCACGCAGCCGTCAGGGGCGAGGTTGCCGCGCAGCACGGCCAGACCGCCTTCGGTGACAGCCGGATGGTCGATGTCATGGATCGCGCCGTTCACACGGTCGCGGTCGAGGGAATCGAACAGGGTGGTGTGCGTCCACGGATCCGGGGAGACAATGTGGCCCGGAGCGGCCAGATACATCTGCTTGGCCTGCTCGGTGCAGGTATCGCGCATGATGTCCCAGTCGTTGAGCTTGTCTTCCAGTGTCTTGTAATCGATGGAATGCACGTCGCGGTGCAGTTTGCCGGCGCGGTCGAGCTCGCCGAGAATGCCGGTGATGCCACCGGCGCGATGCACGTCGGAGATCTCCCATTCGCCGGACGGCGAAGCCTTGCAGATGCAGGGCACGGTGTGGGAGATGCGCTCGATGTCGTCAAGCGTGAAGTCCACGTCGGCGGACTGCGCCATGGCGAGGATGTGCAGCACGGTGTTGGTGGAGCCGCCCATGGCCACATCCATGGTCATGGCGTTCTCGAACGCTTCCTTGGTGGCGATGGAACGCGGGAGCACGCTCTCGTCATCATCGTCGTAATACTGCTTGGCGATTTTGACGATCTGTTCGGCGGCGCGCTTGAACAAATCCTTGCGGTAGGAGTGTGAAGCCAGAATGGTGCCATTGCCTGGCAGGGCCAGACCGATGGCCTCGGTCAGGCAGTTCATCGAATTCGCGGTGAACATGCCGGCGCAGGAACCACAGGTCGGGCAGACGGTCTTCTCATAGGCGAGCAGATCCTCTTCGTTCAGATTGTCGTCGGCGGAGGCGTACATCACGTCGATCAGATCGGTGTTCTTCTTCACTGTGCCGTCAGGCAGCACGGTCGTGCCGGCCTCCATCGGACCGCCGGAGACGAAGACGGTCGGAATGTTCAGACGCAGCGCGGCCATCAGCATGCCCGGTACGACCTTGTCGCAGTTCGGGATGCAGATCAGGGCGTCGGCGCAGTGCGCGTTGACCTGGTATTCGACGGTGTCGGCGATGATGTCACGGCTCGGTAGGGAGTACAGCATGCCGGTGTGGCCCATGGCGATGCCGTCGTCAACGGCCATCGTGTTGAACTCACGCGGGATGCCGCCGGCTTCTTTGATGGCCTCGGAGATCAGTCGTCCGACCTTGTTCAGGTGCACGTGGCCGGGCAGGAACTCATCGAAGGAATTGGCAATGGCGATAATCGGTTTGCCGAAATCCTTGCCGTCCACGCCAGCGGCACGGTAGAGGGCGCGTGCGCCCGCGAATACTCGTCCATTCATCAGTTTTGCAGATCGCATTTCCATGTTCTCTATTGTGGTAGTTAAGTGGGACACGCGTTTTGTCAAGAGTCACTATGTGGAATTTCCAGAAGCGTTACATTCGCGAGCGTTGACGAAGATGCTTGCGTTTGCCGAAAACATGAGAGAAAGGGCTTGAATCAGGTCCAGTGGCGGCCCTATACTTGAGACTTTGAAAAAGAAGCTTTTGGCTTATCTGATGATTGGGAGATAATCAATATGGCATTCGGCACTCAGCCAACCCCGACCGGTCTTGCGGAACCGCCGATCGATGATTTGATGGAGCATGCTGACTCCAAGTATGCACTGGCTATTTTTGCAGCCAAGCGCGCCCGTCAGATCAATTCCTATTTCACCCAGCTTAACGAGGGCCTGCTGCAGAACGTCGGTCCGCTGGTGGAGTATCAGAATCAGGAGAAGCCGCTATCCATCGCCTTCCGTGAAATCAACGACGGTCTGCTTGAGGAGACCCTCGGCGAAGACGATCTGACCGAAGGCAACTGACGAGACGGCTCTTGAAACAAGAGCTAAATCTTGAATTTTCATTCGCCCCGATACCTGAGCGGTGCGCTTTGAATAGTCCACAATGAAACTATTGATTGCGTATGCGAAGGACGGGGCGTTTTTCGTAGCAATCAGAAGGGACGAACGTGTGGGGCGTTCGTGAAAGGAGCAGCCAGATGGCTGAATTGAAGTTGATTTCCGCTGAGTCGGTAACGGAGGGGCATCCGGACAAGGTCTGTGATCAGATTTCCGATGCGATTCTTGATGATATGCTTGCTCAGGATCCGCAGTCTCATGTCGCTGTGGAGACGTGCGCCACTGTCGGTCAGTTCTTCGTGTTCGGAGAAGTGACGAGTGATGGGTATTCTGACATTCAGAACATTGTGCGTTCTGTGGTGCGTAATATCGGCTATACCAGTTCCCGTGTCGGTCTTGATGCTGATTCTTGCGGTGTGACCGTGTCGTTGACCGAGCAGAGCTCCGAAATCAATCAGGGTGTGGCTCGTTTGAGTGGTGAGGCGGAATCGCAGGCATCTCGCGAGCAGCGTTACGAAGCACAAGGTGCCGGCGATCAGGGTGTGATGTTCGGCTATGCATGCGATGAGACCGATGCGTTGATGCCATTGCCGATTTACTTGGCGCATCGTTTGGCATATCGTCTTACGCAAGTGCGCAAAAATGGCGAAGTTCCTCATCTGCGTCCGGATGGCAAGACCCAGGTGACCATCGAATACGATGAGAACGATACTCCCGTTCGTCTCGACACGGTGTTGGTTTCCACTCAGCATGATCCTCAAATCGATCAGGCATGGCTTAAGGAGCAGCTGACGGAGCATGTGATTCGTCCGGTGCTCGACGATGTGCTTGCCGATCGTGTGGCGCATGATGAATATCGCGTGCTCGTTAATCCGACCGGTTCGTTTGTGCTTGGCGGTCCTGCCGCGGATGCCGGTTTGACCGGTCGCAAGATCATCGTCGATACGTATGGTGGTGCGGCGCATCATGGCGGCGGCGCGTTCTCCGGCAAGGATCCGAGCAAGGTGGATCGTTCCGCGGCCTATGCGGCACGTTGGGTGGCCAAGAACATTGTGGCCGCTGGCCTTGCGCATAAGGTTGAAGTGCAGGTGGCGTATGCCATTGGCGTGGCCGATCCGGTGTCCATCAATGTGGAAACGTATGGCACTGAAATTGGTGTGACCCGCGAGCAGATTCAGCAGGCTGTGCGCACGGTGTTCGACCTTCGACCGGCCGCCATTATCGACGAGCTCGACCTGAAGCGTCCGATCTATTCCAAGACCGCTGCTTATGGTCATTTCGGACGCGACGATGCTGATTTCACCTGGGAGGCCACCAATAAGGTCGACGAGCTGAAAGCCGCCATCGAGGGCTGAGCTACCCTTGAATCATGAGTACTGAGGATGCCGAACAGCTGGCGCTTGACGGGCTTGCCCCGCGCAAGCGGCGCAAACGTGCACCTGCGCCCAAAACGCCGGCTGCCGAGCATCCCATCGCCCAAGTGGTGCTGGACATTCAAGCCACCCATTTGGGGCAGACCTTCGACTACTACGTCGAGGAGAAGTATTCCGAAGATGCGCAACCCGGCGTAATGGTGCGCGTGCGTTTCGGAGGGCAACGGGTTAACGGCATTGTATGGAACAGAACTGACACCAGCGAAACCCCGGAATCGTCGTTGAGATTCATTGAACGAGTGGTCTCCGATCGTGTGCTGGTGCCTGCGTCCATGCGGAATGACGCTACGCTTATCGCGGATGCGTTCGGTGGAACACGAGCCAACATCCTACGTTTGTCGGTGCCTGCGCGCGTGGCGCGAGTCGAACAGGAGCAGCGCCTCGGCAATCGGACGAATATCGAAAAAAACAGGCGCAGGGAGTCGCTCGCCAAGGCCGAACGGGAATCATACGAACAACTGCAACGGCAATACGGCAATATCAATCTGCTTCATGAAGCATTGGAATCGCAACGTTTTCAATCGTTCGTGTTCGATCCGCTTCCAGGTGCCGATCATTGGCGGCAGTGTGCGGCATGGATGGTGGTTTCGGCGCTGTTGCAGGGTAAACCGGCAGTGCTGGTGCTGCCGACCATGCGTGAGATTGAGGATATGGCTGAGACCCTGCAGGCTATTGGTTTGCGCCTTTTCGCACCGATGCAATCCTCCAATGGAGCGTATGACGGCGATTTCGCCATTCTGAATGCGCAGATGGCGCCGGCGGAACGGTATCGTGCCTATCTGGCCATCTGCGAGGGGCAGGTTCGGTGCGTGATCGGCACGCGTGCGGCGATGTATGCTCCGGTGGACGGCAATGCGTTGTTCTTCATACTCGACGACGTGTGCTATCAGGATGCCGATGGCATGATGCCATACGCCAACGCTCGTGGAGTGCTGCGGTTGCGCGCGAAATCGCATAACGGTGTGTTCGTTGCGATGGCCAATGCGCGCAGTGTGCAAAGCCAGTGGGAGACCGATGCGGCGCACGTCAGAGCCACTCAGGTCAGCGGTTTCAGCACGCCTATTCATGCGTTTCCTGCGGTGACCAAGGAGGCAAGTCCGTGGATTCGTTGGCTCAACCGCGATGAACTGGCGAGACTTGCGGATGCAACCATTGGCGCGCGTGTGCCGCACACCGCGGTGCGAGTGTTGTCGAAGGCGTTGGAAAGCGGCCCGGTGTTGTTGAGTATTCCGCAAGACGGCATCAGCGAGGCATTGAGCTGTGCGAAATGTCACCGACAGGCGAGATGTTCGTATTGCACCGGGCCTTTGGAACGATTGTTGGACGGGTCCGTGCGATGCCGCTGGTGTGGCTCCGCCACAGTGCAATGGGCTTGCCCGGCATGCCAGGGCGAGCGCATGCGAGTGGTTCGTGTCGGGGCCGCGGGAACTGCACAGGAACTGAGCCGGCTGTTTCGTGGCGTTCCTATTGTGCTTTCAACGCCGAGCCAGCCGCGTGGCATTGTTCCCGATATTGGATTTACGCCGCAGCTGGTCATCGCCACTCCCGGTGCCGAACCCCGTGTGCGTGGGCGGAATCCTTCGGAGTGTGAATACCGTGCTGTGGCCATTCTTGACGCATGGACCAGCCTGTACGCGTTCGGTATCGACGCGGGCGTAGACACGTTAACGTCGTGGATGCGTGCGGTTTCGCTATGCGCGCCGCGAATCAGGGGAGGTCAGGCACTGCTGATCGGAGAAACCGATCCCACGCTTGCCCAATCGTTGATGCTTTGGAATTCAACGTTGTTGGCGCAAACCGAACTACAGGAACGTGAGCAGACGGCATTGCCCCCAGTGTTCGCCGCTGCCTGCGTGTGGGGCCGCCGTGACGCGGTGAAAGCCACGTTGGAGCGGATTGGTGCATTGGGCGGGGGAGATATGTCTACCATCGAAACCGCCGAAGGCGTACTGCCGTCCGTATTGGGGCCGGTGCCCATTCCGCAGCCGCGAACCATTGATTCACGTGAGTTGGAAGGTACTGCGGATCGTGTCAAGGCCGTGGTGCGTGTGCCGCAAAGCCGACGTGGCGAATTGGCGTTGCGTTTGCGCTCCGCCAGTGCCCGCCATGTGGCCGCTCGTGAGCCCGGTGAGCTGCGTTTCCAGCTTGATCCGAAGGAGCGAATCTGACGCACGTCCCCTCGCCGTGAAAAACTAGATAGGTTGAAGTTCGGCATAAGGCCGTATGGCATGAATGGAGGATCATATGAAGGGCTGGCCAGGAGAGCCTGACATGGAGTACGACGTGCTCATGGCAGACGGCGAAGCCGCGGCGAATGCGGACAAACCGATCACCGATGTGATTTTCGATTTCGGCAATGTGCTCATCTACTGGGATCCGGTTGCCGTGATGGCGCCACGGTATAGCGACGAGCTTGTTGAGCAGTTCCTTGACAACGATATTTCCGGCTTTTATGACATCAATGACAAGTTGGATTGTGGCATGTCGAACGATGATGGTGTCGCCTTGATGCGTGAACGTCACGGAGACAAGTGGGCCGACATGCTGCAGTACTATCTCGACAATTTCGTTGACTCGCTGACCGGCGTGGTGCCGGGCGCTCGCGTGCTCATCAATGATTTGAAAGCTGCCGGCGTGCGCGTATGGGGATTGAGCAACTGGCAGAAGGACCTGTTCCCGATCGCGCTTGAGAATTTCGATATTCTGCGCAGTCTTAACGATCGTGTGGTTTCGGGGTACATTTCCCTGCGCAAGCCCAACAAGGATATTTACGAGTTCGCGTTGCAGCAGTTCGGCATTGACGCTTCCGGCGCGGTATTCGTGGATGATAAGGCCATGAATATCGTAGGTGCGAACAATGCTGGCATTCGCGGCGTTCGATTCAAGGATTCGCGTGCATTGCGTGCGTTGCTCATCGATGCAGGTGTGAAGATTCCTGCAGTGCGCCAGGCATAGTGTTGGTGCGTCGCGTTCCCCTGTTGCACACGCTGCTGATATGTGTGCTGTTGATATGACGGAATGATTCCACGATGATAACGATGTGAATGAGGATTTGATAAGGAGGACTTTCTATGCTGAAAGTGCTGTTTGCCGGTACTCCGGATGTTGCTGTGCCGTCGTTGAAGATGCTGGCTGAAGACACCGAGCATTTTGAAGTGGTCGCAGTACTCACCCGACCGGATGCGCCTACCGGTCGTGGACGCAAGTTGGTGCCGAATCCCGTGAAGCAGGCCGCTCTTGAACTTGGCCTGCCGGTGATCGAATCCGATCCGAGCGAGGAAACCTTCATTTCCGAACTGTCGGCCACCGGAGCTCAGGCTGCCGCAGTGGTGGCGTACGGCAAAATCCTGAAGCAGGATGTGCTCGACGCGTTGCCGATGGGCTGGTATAACCTGCATTTTTCGCTGCTTCCGCAGTGGCGTGGCGCGGCTCCTGTGCAGCGTTCCATTTGGGCCGGCGAAAAGGTGACTGGTGCCACGGTGTTCCGTATTGTGCGCGCCATGGATGCCGGTCCGATTCTGGCGCAATCCACCGTGGAAATTGGAGCGCACGAAACTGCCGGCGAGCTTCTGAACCGTCTTGCCGAAGATGGATCGCACCTGCTTGCCGCATCGTTGCAGGCCATGGCCGACGATCAGATCGCTCCGGTGGAGCAGTCTGCCGGCGCATATGAGGTGGCTCAGAAGATCACCGTTGAAGACGCGCATATTCGTTTCGACATTCCCGTGTTCGCGGTGGATCGTCAGATTCGGGCCTGCACACCCAATCCGGGCGCATGGTGCGAACTGCATGCCAACGCTGAAGCCGAACCGACCATACTGCACGTGCTTCGAGCGCAGAGCGCCGATATGGGCAATCCCAACACGCCCTCTTCGCTTGAGCCGGGGCGGATCGTGGCCGGAAAGAAGAACGTATGGGTGGGCACTTCCTCAGATCCTCTGGAATTGCTTGAGGTCAAAGCCCAAGGCAAAAAGGCCATGCGTGCCGCCGACTGGGCGAGAGGCGCTCATCTCGACGGCGCCTACTGCAAGTAGAGTCGGAAACAGGTAGGCCGTATAAAGTTGCCGTGTGAATCTCATGATTTCACACGGCAACTTTTGCTATATCAAGCTTGTGATACTGCGGTTCGAATCATCAGAAGAGTCGAAGCTTGGCAAATCAACGAAGAAAATCAAGAATCCGCATCAAATCGCGTTCGTTCACACGATGTGGAGCGTCCGCCTGAACCGCAGGCTTGGCGCAGAACGCCACACCGAGCCCGGCGGCATGAATCATCGGCAGATCATTGGCCCCATCACCAACCGCAACAGTCTGGTCCATACTGATGCCCATGTGTGAAGCCCAATCATACAGCGACTGCAACTTCACATCTTTCGTAACAATATCGCCAAGCACACGGCCGGTCAGACGGCCATCCGCGGCTTCCAAACGATTCGCAATCCAAAAATCAAGATGTGCGTCGGTGGCAAGACGATCCACGACTTCATGAAAACCGCCGGAAACCACGCCGACCTTCCAACCATGCGCATGCAAGGCATCAATCAAATCGAGCGCACCGTGCGTAAAATGCACACGACGATATACATCATCGAATACCGAAGTCGGCAAATCCCTCAGCAATGCGACGCGAGCCTGCAATGCCTCACGAAAATCAAGTTCGCCATTCATCGCGCGTGCGGTAATCGACGCAATCTGTTCGCCAATTCCAGCAGCGGCGCCCAACTCGTCGATGACTTCCTCGTCAATCAGTGTGGAATCCACATCCATGACCAGCAGACCCGGCTGAGAAAGGGTGGGCGTGGGTGCGATGTTCGGCGATTCTTGTTCAAGCATGGTTTTGATTGTCGGAAATCATGCGGACAATGAGTATTCTTAATGGGTGAATGTATGAGACGGTTGCATTCCGGTTTGGGTTTGTCGGAGTGTTTCCGCGTGTTGGAAGTGGGGTCTGCATGGATCGGCGTGACGATACGTTGGCATCATTGGGCGAGGCAAACGATCAGTTGATGGCCAAGAACCATGCGCTGGCCAAGGCATTGAACCGCGCCACTCAGGAGCTCACCAAAGCCAAAGCGCAACTGAACCAGTTGGCCGGTCCTCCCATGACCTTTGCCACCATGGTGCGCGTGTATTCCGCTCGAACGGACGAACAGGGTGTACAGCGTGCCAGCGCCGAAGTGATTTCCGGTACGCGACGCATGATTGTGCCGGTTGCGGCGAATGTGCAGGCGTCCAGGCTTGAGGCGGGACGTACCGTGCTGCTCAACGAAAACATGGTGGTGGTTTCGCAGGCTGACACCGACACGTTGGGTGCAGTGCGTACGGTGAAGCAGGTTATTGATGATGGACGATTACTGGTAGCCGACAATGGCGGTAATGTTGCATTGGTCCGCCGTTCGGGCACGTTGGCGAAGGCTGTGATCAATGTGGCCGATCGTGTTACGGTCGATTCGTCCATGCGATTCGCGTTTGCGCTGGTTCCCGCGCAGAATGATGCTGATCTGGTGCTTGAGGAAGTGCCGGATGTCACGTTTGCCGACATTGGCGGTTTGGACGAGCAGATCGAACGCATTCGCGATGCCGTGCAAATGCCGTTCCTGCATCGTGAACTGTTTGAACGGTATGATTTGAAGCCACCGAAAGGTGTGCTGCTGTATGGGCCTCCGGGCAATGGCAAAACCTTGATCGCCAAGGCCGTAGCCAATGCGCTTGCCGAAGGCGCGGCCGGCGGCAGGGGTGTGTTTCTGTCGGTGAAGGGGCCGGAACTGCTCAATAAGTTCGTGGGCGAGTCGGAACGGTTGATCCGCATGATTTTCAAGCGTGCGCGCGAACGTGCCGCGGAAGGCAAGCCGGTGATTGTGTTCATCGATGAGATGGATTCGTTGCTGCGCACGCGTGGATCTGGAGTGTCATCGGACGTGGAAACAACCATTGTTCCGCAATTTTTGGCCGAACTTGACGGTGTGGAAACGCTTGACAATGTTATGGTGATTGGCGCATCGAACCGTATCGACATGATTGATCCAGCCGTGCTTCGCCCTGGACGTTTGGACGTGAAGATTCGTGTGGAACGTCCGAAATTGGCACAGGCGGCGCAGATCATCCGCCATTATCTGACCGATGACCTGCCGCTGGCGCCGGGACTGGATGCGAAGGCCCTGATTGGCGTGCTGGTCAACGACATTTATGCCAACGACGAACATCGGCATCTGTGCGATGTGCGTGATGAGCATGGCCAATGGCATCCGGTATATCTGGCAGATGTGGTGTCTGGAGCGGTGTTGAAGAACATTGTGGATCGTGCCAAAACCCGCGCCGTGAAGATCTCCATTGAGGATGGCCAGCCCGCGGCGATCGGTGTCGACTTGCTGGCCAAAGCAGTCGACGAGGAATTCATGGAAACCCAAGATGCGGTGCTGGATGCCGATCCGGAGCAGTGGAGCCGCATCAACGGTTTGGATGCCGGGCATGTGACCAGCATCCGCCAGGTGGCGTAATGCCGTCGAACAATGTGAAAACAGACGAAAGGAAGTCATATCGATGAGCGTTCGTCGAATTATGGGCACGGAAACCGAATATGCGGTCTCGGCGCCGAAACTTGGGCATTACAATCCCGTGCAATTGTCGTTTGACGTGGTTGGGGCCGCGGCGAACGAACGAACTAAGCATATCCGCTGGGATTATCGGCAGGAAGACCCCATCAACGACGCGCGAGGCACCAGACTGGAACGCGCCGCGGCACATCCCGACCTGCTTACCGACGCGCCGCAACTCAACATCACCAACGTGATCGCAGCCAATGGCGGACGTGTGTATGTGGATCATGCGCATCCGGAATACTCGTCTCCCGAAACCAATGATCCTTTTGATGCCGTGCTCTATGACCATGCCGGAGACTGCATCATGCGCGTCTGCGCACGCAAAGCCAGCGAACAGACCGGCACCGCAATCGTGCTGCATCGCAATAACGTCGACGGCAAAGGCGCAAGCTGGGGCACTCACGAAAACTACATGATGCTGCGTTCGGTGCCATTCAACCAGGTTGCGAAACTCATGACGGCCCATTTTGTGGCGAGGCAGATCTTCACGGGATCAGGTCGCGTCGGCATTGGCGAGCGGAGCGAAACCACAGGCTACCAGCTCAGCCAACGTGCCGACTACTTCCATATGAAAGTCGGTTTGCAGACCACGTTCGACAGGCCGATCATCAACACGCGGGACGAATCGCATAGCACCGACGAATATCGCAGACTGCATGTGATTGTCGGCGACGCAAACCGTATGGATGTGCCGCAAGCGCTGAAGCTTGGCACCACCAGCATGCTGCTTTGGCTGCTTGAACATGCCGAAGAGGCGGGATTGAACATGGATGAGGCCTTGAAGCCGGTCACTCTTGCCGATCCGGTGCACGCCATGCATGAGGTGTCGCACGATCTTACATTGGGTGCCGCGTTGCCGCTGGAATACGGCGGCGAAACCACGGCATGGCAGATCGAAGTCACATTGCGTTCCCTGGTGTATGCCGCCTCGGCCGTGGTGTATGGGACCGATGCGTCTGGCGAACCGGCGTGGCCGGACCGCTCCACCCGCAACATCATGGTGATGTGGGGGCAGGCGCTCGCCGATGTGGCGGCCATTCGCCATGCCGACGATGATATGCGACTTGCGATGCGTGGGGAAGCTTCCCGTGTCGAATGGCTGTTGAAATGGCAGTTGTTGGAGAAGCTGCGGCGTAAGATCGGCTCTGGCTGGGATGATGCGCGCATCGCGGCCGTTGATTTGAAATGGGCTGCGATCGATCCCGTCGATTCGATTTTCGATCGGTTGCGTGACCAAACGGAACGTCTGGTCACGGACGAGCAGTTGGAACAGGCTTCGGTTGAAGCGCCATCGGCTACTCGTGCGTGGTTGCGTGCTGAGATTATTCGTCGCTTCCCCGAGCAGGTCGTGGCTGCGTCATGGTCTCATCTCACCGTGCGTCATCGAACGATTGGTGATAATACCGTGGAGAATCCGATGGTCTCATTGGATATGTCAGACCCTCTGAAATATAGCAAATCTCAATGTTCTGGCTATTGTGAACGTGTCCAAGATGCGGCATCGATTTTGGAAATGTTACGGTGAAATGCTATCTGTGCGGGTAACATTGCCATCAATTGGTCGCGAAGAACGACCATTGGCAACAGGTAACATCATCCCGGTATTTTGAGGAGAGGACGTGCCGGGACTGTACAGAGGAAACGAAAAGGCATATCTATGGAACTGAGGCAAATCGCCCTCGAAGTCGCACGCATCCTGCAGGACGCAGGCAAGCATGCGTTGAGCGACCAGACGAATCCGCGCGACATGAGAAAACTGGAAGCGTCCGAAGACTGCTTCCACTTCACTTCAAACACCGACGAGCGCCTACAGCAGTTCATCAGCAACCGTCTGACCTATGTCGACGTGTTCGATGGCTTCTGGCAGCTGAGGCCGGAGCAGTGTTATCCCGGCCAACGATACTGGTGCGTGGGCGGCATCGACGGCGTGATCAATTTCGCACGCAACATGCCGGAATGGACCATCACCGTGACATTATTCGAATTCAACGACCGGTGCTCCGCACAGCCGATTCTTTCGGTCGTGCACGCTCCGGCGTTGGGATTGACGTATCTTGCGGTGCGTGGATCCGGCGCGATCCGTATTCGCAGGACCCCGCTGGGAGACAAACGCGAGAAAATCATTCCTTCAACCGCCTCATCCCTCGATGGTTCGGTGGTGAGTTTCGGCATGTCCCCGGTATCGTCCGAATCGCAGCGCGCGCTCGATGTGGTGGCGAAGATCGCCGGGCGTCCTGCCGATATTAAACGTGTCGGCCCGGCGTCCCTTGATTTGTGCAAGGTGGCCGACGGCACGTACGACGCGTATTTCGAACCGCACTTGCATGAGTGGGACGTGCCTGCCGTGTCCGCCGGTGCCATGGTGATTTGGGAGGCTCAAGGCCATCTGACCCAGTGGAACGGCGAAGGCGTTCACTGGCGTCAGGAGAACGATGTGGTGGCCACCAACGGCCTGATCACCAACGATCTGAGCCAGTATTTGGCATAGCGTTGCATGCTGCGCCACACCTGATATAAGGTGTGGCGCAGTGTTTTTTGTAGATTTGCAACCGGGAGTTACAGGGAGGAACGTCATGCCTCAGGAATTTGAACAGGCTCAATCCGCATCCGCAGGTCAAGAGGTGGGTGACATTGTCGAATCCGCCGGTGTGCAAGTCGACGAAACCACTGATGCGTTGGATGCCGTGCTTGACGATATCGAATCGGTGCTCGAGTCCAATGCCGAGGAATACGTCGGTAGTTTCGTGCAAAAAGGCGGCGAGTGATGCCACAGCTGCGAGACAGCGGCAATCATTCCTCGTCTCCGCTTGATGCGGGAACGTTGCGTGAGGTTCATTCTTTCGCTCGTATTTTCGGCATTGAAACCGAATATGGCGTCAGTGTGACTGGCGCGGATGCGCCATGCGACGCCAGCCAGACGGCAATGATGATGTTCCAGCCGATCGTTGCCTCCGCGCGATCGACCAATACGTATATTGAAAACGGTTCGCGACTGTATCTTGATGTCGGCTCGCATCCCGAATACGCCACGTCCGAGGCCTGCGATCCCATGGATGCTCTGGCTGTGGATGCGGCTGGCGAACTGGTGATGCGTGACCTTGCGCAGGATGCCCAGCAGAGGCTCCGTTCCACTCACGGGGCGCATGCCACAGTGCATGTGTTCAAAAACAACGTGGATTCCGCGGGGCATTCGTTCGGATGCCATGAAAACTACTTGGTACGACGTTTTGTACCGTTGGAAGTCATCGAACACGAATTGCTGCCGTTTCTTATCACGCGTCAGGTGTTCACTGGCGCAGGCAGGGTGACGGAATCGGGTTTCCAGATCACGCAGCGCGCCGATTTTCTGGATGAGGCCGTTTCGTCGGCCACCACAAGATCGCGTCCAATGGTCAACACCAGGGACGAACCGCACGCTGATCCCGACGCTTTCCGGAGACTACATGTGATCATCGGCGATTCAAATCGTTCCCAATGGGCCACGATGATGAAGCTTGCCACCACGCATCTGGTGTTGTGTGTCATTGAACAGGCGGGGCGTGAAGGGCATGAATCGGGATTCTCACGTTTCGCGTTCACGGATCCCGGCGCTGCCAATCGTGCAGTCAGCCATGATCTGAGCGGCGTGAATGCGTCGTTTGACATGGCCGACGGATCGACGTTGCAGGGTGGTGCCGTAGCCATGCAGGAACGTTATCTGCAGACTGTGGAACAGTTCGTGGATGAGCATCCGGAAGTGGCTTCGTCGTTGCCTCGCACCGATGTGCACGATGTGATTCGTCTGTGGCGCAATGCGTTGGAAACATTCCGTTCCGGCAATGTGGATGCCTTGAGCGGCAAGGTGGACTGGGTGTGCAAGCATCGCCTGTTCGAAGCGCTGCGTACCCGTTCCGGTGGGAAGGTTGCACAGTGTAAATTGGAGCAACTGGATTTGGATTATCATGACGTGGCCAACGGCACGTTGTATGACTCGTTGCTTCGTCGTGGGGCTTTGTGTTCATTGATTGGCGATCGGCAGGCTCAGAAGGCCCGCACCACGCCTCCGGCAGATACACGTGCCGCATTGCGTGGCAGGTTTGTCTGCGCGGCCAAGGCGTATGGCGCGCAGTATTCCTGCGATTGGACCAGGTTGTCGTTGCAGACGCCGCAGAAGATGGACATGGTCTTGCTCGATCCATTTCAATGTGAAGGGAACGAGGATTTCCAGGCCATGCTTGATGCTTTGGCATAGATGGTCTGCATGCATCTACGAGAGTGGGGCACGGTCGAGGTTTATGGACCGTGCCCCACTCTCGTATTCGTGTTCCGCTATTTCGTTACGTGATTCTAAAGCGGTTAGTGTCGTTTTAGACCGATTCAAGTCAGGCTTCACCGCGGTATTTCGCCATCATCTGCGATTGCAGCTGCTGCGCGCTTGGCGGCGTCCATGTAATGGCGTCCGCACCCGCTTCGATGGTAGCGAGAATGCGTTCTTCGGAACCGCCTCCTGATGCGAGAATCGGGATTTCCGGGTGATGCATGCGGATGCTTGCCACAACCTGAGCGGTGCGTGCGCCTGCCGCCACATTGATGATAGCCGCGCCGGCAAGGATCTTGCATTCGGTGATCTCATCGTCTTCTGTGACTGTGGCGATGACTGGAATGTCAACCATCAACATGGTGGTCTCGATGGTTTCCGCAGGAGCTGGCGCATTGATGACAACGCCTGCCGCGCCTTGCATTTCGGCTACCATAGCCAATTCGGCCACACGTGGACCTGTGGTGGTGCCACCGCCCACGCCCACGAACAACGGCATTTGGGCTACAGTGAGCAGCGCTTGTGTGATAACCGGCTCGCCGGTGAACGGGTAGACGGCGAGAATGGCGTTGGCATTGGTGTTGCGAATAATCACGGCATCGGTGGTATAGGCGAACGATTTGAGAGTATGGCCTTTGACTGTGATGCCGCCGCAATGCTGCGATATGACTTCGGGCACTCGCGCATTGGGGGAGGAGAGACGACCTTCGACGCGCGCGGTTCCATAACGGGTGCGTGACACGTGAGGCGTCACGGAATGCTGTTCCACGGCCACGGCCTCACTTGGAGCGAATAGGGATCGTTTGCCGATACGAATTGGTTTGGGGTCGTTTGCCTCGGGAGTGGCCTCCTGCTCGTCGCTCATTCCCGCACCTCCGTGTCTGTGTGATTCAGCATAAGAAATTCATGGATGGCTTTGCGTCGTTCCGCGTACTCTTCGTCGAGGAGTCTGGTGTCGGTGTTGTCGATGATACGCCGCAGAAGTTCGCTGAGAGTGGAAAGCTCCTCTTCGTTCAGACAGTCAAGCATATGCGCTGCCGTGCCTGATGATTTTGGAAGCTGCTGTAGTGGCGCCACGCCCCGACGGGCCGCTTCGACGTTGCGTACCCGTGTCGCGGCGCGAAGCACGCTCTGTGTGCGCGTCGCCTTGAGCTTAGTGTGCAGTATCAAGATGTTGAGTTCGTGCAGTTGGTTGATGACTTCTTTGCGTTGGTCGGTCATGAGATTCCCCATCTATATGGACACGATGTCTAATATGCATAGTCTAGCGCAGAATCAACCTGAGAAACGGTTGCATGCGGGAATCAGAAAAAACAGATGCCCCGACCATCGTGAACTGAACCGCACCCCGATTGTTGGACTGAAGAAATTCAGATTCGATGATCGGAGGTGCGGTTCTTTCGTATGCGTGAGGATCGAAGGAGACGTTACGACGACGGGTTCCGCCGCGAGGCGCTGGA
>NZ_JAMOKR010000003.1:0-299304 GCF_023656765.1 Bifidobacterium intestinale
AACCACTCGCTGAGCGGCAGCAAGAGATAAACCTACAGCACAACGGCCGGCAACGCAAATCGGACATCCACGAACACCACGAAAACCATTGAAAACACTGGACTCCACCGGCGTGTCGAAAACACGGGAAAAGCGGGCAAGGAACACCATCGCGCGGCAAAAGACCGTCGGAAAAACCTCAAAACACCCCACCGCAAGCCAACATCCGGGCGTGTCGCAACCGCAGTGAGTGAATGAGCGTGGCCGAAGGACAAATACACGACATCCAGCGGGCAAGACATCCAGCGGGGAAACAACACGACTACGCGTGGCACACATTCAGCAGCGTCAATTCGCCCATCCAACTTGCGCTACGGCATCCAACTTGCGTTGCGCCATCCAGCTTGTGTCTTGCCGCCCAACTTGCGAGACACTCCGCCCACCAGCACCTACCGTCTACCAACGCTTGCCGCACCGTTTGCCGCCATTGCCTGGCCTACCGGCCGCGCTCCATGGCCCACGCCCCTCGGCATGCAGCGCACCAAGATGATGCTTCATGGCGACCAGCATGATATGCGCATCTTCCAAGCCAAGATGCCGCTCGCTTTGGGAAGCGTCCAACGCGCCCTGGCGTTTGGCATACGCATCCAACGTGTTATTGCCATACGGATGCTCATCATCGGGAATCGACCCCTCATCCCAACGACGGCTCATCGGCAACGTGTCGATGATCGTAATATTGCCGGCACGATAGCTTTCCGCATATCCGGCGACGTTCAACATAAAAAAGCTGTGCTCGAACCGGGCGTTGTGCGCAACGTACGGCTGCTGTTCAAGCCGTTGCAGCAATCCGACCTGCGCTTCGGGCCATTCGTCAAACAAGCGAAAGTCAGTGCCGGCGCGATCGCGCACATCAATACCAGTAAGGTCGAGGATCAAAGGATTGCCGAGCAGTGCGTTCTGTGCAGGCACTCCGAAGGAAAGACGCGCCTGACCGTACGCGTCGCCGGCCTCGTAATAGCCCTGTTCGTAGCAGTAGCCCGAAGGCTCACCGGCCGGACGCGGCGAGATCATGTTCATGAATTCGAACCCGGCGTCGATGATATACACGCGGGCCGGATCCGTGCCTGTGGTTTCAATATCAATGCCCATCACCGTGTCGAGGTCACGGCCAGGGAGGTAGGCGTCACGCCAATCCGACTTTTTGTAATCCGCCAAACGTCGAGCTTGCGCGGCCTCCGCCGAGTCAGCGGAACTTCCAAAAGAACCAAAAGAACCAACTGCACCCGTGCCAGTAGAGTCACGGTCCCCATAATCGAATACACGCGAACCTCCCGGACTCGTCACCCCGCTCAAGTTCGCGCGCGACATGGCGTAATCGCTGGCACGCTTCTGCTCACGCTCTGCGGCACGCCGTTCGGCACGACCATTGACGATCTGTGCGGTGCGATCCTGAATATCGTCGAGATTCACACGGTTGCCCGCTCCGACCACAGGCTGTAGCACGGGCACCGTCACCCGTTCCCGGCGTTCTTCGGCAATAGTCCACAAGCCCATCGCAACGCCAATCCGACGCAACATGGCAATTTCGTCACACAACCGACGGTTCGCATATGCGAGCGCGCGAGGCAAACGGTAAGAAGCGATCAAACGGTCGAAATCCGTCATGAAAGCGGTGTTGCATTGCGCGATGATGGATTCGAGACGGTCTCGCACCGTCAGATCCTTTTTCAGCAGATTATGCAGCTGTTGGGCGGATAATGACGAATCCTGCATGGAATCCGTTATTTCCGGAGTCGGCAAAAGTGCGGTATCGGCGGCGTCCAAAACGGCAATCAGGTCGATGTCTTGGCTTTGCGCGGCTCCAATGCCGTGTTCCAAGTCGAGGGATGCGACCCACTGCCAGTCGATAAGCTGGTTGTCGGCATTTTTCGGCATCGATGCCGACCATTGGTTGATGTCTTGCTTGGCTTCAGTAAGCCAGGAACGGCCCGTCTTTGCTTCGTTCATACTTTGCATGGTAGCCGAGAGGGGGTGCAGTACACGTCGACGCCCACGAAAAACATGCTACTTCTCGGATAGCGCAATCTCCTTTTTTCAAGATTCGAAAGCGTATCTTAAATTCGTTTATTCCGCAGAATTCAATACAGGAAAGAAACTAATGTTGCGAAAAACTATTATGTTCACCAAAAATACCTTGTTTGACTGTGTCCATGCACGTTGCGCGCGTAGTACGACGTCGCGTACGAAATCGTTTCGCCATGATGATGACGCAGATGGTGCTGGAAATATCACGCGATATAACGCTGCGAAAGATAATCTTGCGAAATGCAAACATGGTTACGTGCATACGTGCGTGTGCCGTGGGGAATACGATGCGTGCGCGCATTACACAGGACATACAAACGATGGCATGACGAAAAAATGATGGCATAACGAAAAAAGGGAGAGGCTCGTAGGCCTCTCCCCCTTGTTAGGTATTCACGGATTTCCGCAACGATCGGATTCGTAACAACCGGATTCCGTGTTGATTGGATTCCACAACGCCTTTGCCGCACATTATGCGCTTACAACGGCGCTTACCCCTAAGTTACAGTTCGAATCCGAGTTCGGCTGCGGCTTCGTTAGGAACCGGATCGTCGCACCAGAAATCCTCAAGATTCTCGTTGGTGGCGAGGCTGCGGATTTCCGCCTTGTCGATATACAGTTCGCCGCTTAAATGGTCGGTTTCGTGCTGGAAGATGCGGGCTGGCCAACCATGCAGATGCTCCTCATGCTGTTTGCCGTCTTCATCTTGCCAGCGGGCGGTGATGTCAAGCCAGCGCTTGCGTACCGCCTGATAGCCGTCGAAGCTCAGGCAGCCTTCGTAGAAGCTGCGGGTTTCGGTGCCGATCGGCTCATAGCTGGGGTTGATGATGACATGGAACGGGAATTCGGCCGCTTCACGCGGATCATCGTCATCGTCGTCACGCACATGGTCTTCCACCACGGCGAGGGCCAGTCCAAGACCGATCTGGGTTGCGGCGAGGCCCACGCCCGGCGCTTCGATCATGGTGACGCGCATGGTTTCGATGAGTTTGTCGAGCGTTTTGCGGCTCAGCTGGCCTTCGTAGGCCGCGGTCTGCTGGCGCAGTACCGGTTCGCCTGCTTGCACGATGGGGAGCAGTTGTTCCTTGCCGCCGGTTTTTATGAGTTTTTCAACCTCGCGGTTGAGTTCGAGGTTGACTTTCGAATTGCGTCCAAACATGGGTTTCCTTCGCGTATTGGTTCAGGATTTTGGATTGCCGAATGATGTGTATCGGCAGTGTGGTTACAGGGCGAGTTCTTCGGCTACGACTTTGGCGAGACGGTCGCAGACCTCGTCGGCCTGCTGTTGGGTTTCCGCTTCGGCCATGACGCGCACGAGCGGTTCGGTGCCGGATGGGCGCAATAGCACGCGGCCGGTGTCACCGAGCATTTTCTCTTCGCGTTCGACGGCCGCCTGCACTTTGGCATTGGTTTTAGCCGCGAGCTTGTCGACGTTCGGCACGTTGATGAGGGTTTGCGGCAGTTGCGGGAAGTCGGATGCGAGTTCTTTGAGGCTTTTGCCGGAGTTGACCACTTCGTTGCATAGGGTCAATGCTGTGAGGGTGCCGTCGCCGGTGGTGGCGAATTCGCGGTTGATCACGTGTCCGGACTGTTCGCCGCCGAGCGAATAGTCGCCGCGCAGCATTTCTTCAAGCACGTAACGGTCGCCCACGCCGGTTTGCACGGTTTTGATGCCCATGGAACGCAGGGCGAGTTTCAGGCCGAGGTTGCTCATCACGGTTACCACGAGGGTGTCATGGTTGAGCTTGCCCGCGTTCTTCTTGGCGCGTGCGAGAATGCCCATGATTTGATCGCCGTTGACCATGGTGCCGTCTTCGTCCACGGCGAGGCAACGGTCGGCGTCACCGTCGAAGGCCACACCTAGATCGGCGCCGGAAGCCTTGACCATGGCCTGCAGCTGTTCGGGGTGTGTGGATCCGGCGTTCTTGTTGATGTTGTAGCCATCTGGCGAAGCGTTGATTACGATCACGTCTGCTCCGGCGCGGCGCAACGCTTCCGGCGCGACCACGGAGGTGGCGCCGTTGGCGCAGTCGGCCACGACTTTCAATCCTTTCAGCGGTGTCGGCTGGGACTTGTCGGGTCCGATGGGAGCGATGGTGGACACCAGATGGTCGATATACAGGTTGGTTGCGGTTGCCGTGTCGTGGCTGATGCGGCCCACGCCGGCACCGGTCGGGCGTTCCCAATCCTGGCCGAGCACGCTTTCGATTTCGTCTTCTTTGGTGTCAGGCAGTTTGAATCCGCCACGTGCGAAGAATTTGATGCCGTTGTCGGGCATGGGATTGTGGGATGCGGAAATCACGGCACCCATTTCCACGTTCAGCACGGAAGTCAGGTATGCGACACCCGGAGTTGGGATAATGCCCGCGTCGATCACGTCGAATCCGCCTGCGGACATGCCTGCGGACAGTGCTGCCGCAAGAAAATCGCCGGAAACGCGAGTATCACGGCCGACCAGTGCACGGCGACGACCGTCGAATTCGCTTTTGCCTTCGTCATCGCCAAGCACACGCACTGCAGCATCGCCCAAATCCAACGCAAGCTGTGCGGTCAAAGCCCTATTCGCCAATCCTCGAACACCGTCTGTTCCGAACATACGTGGCATGAGTCTCAAGTCCTCGCTATCTCAAATTATATTGCCGTGCACCATCGTACTCAACGGGTTCACCATTCAACGAAATAGTCGACAACATGTTGCGATACCTGCATACTGCAGCAGCGATGTCATGCAAACCGCAGTATGCAACGTCATGAGATTTCCGCAATCTCAAGCTTCTTGCAATCTCACTCCCATCTTCCGATTCCGACCGGCTGGGCCATTATGGGCCCGAAAGACCCACTGTCCATAACCGTTATGGGACCGGCCTTTGTTTGGGATGGCTTGTCTGGAAGCAAACAAGTCCGGACTGGCAGCGAGATAAGTCACGCCGCCAGTCCGGGCTTATGATGCGATATCACAGAGTGATATCAAAAGTAGCTACTAAAAACAGCTACTGTAGTGGCATCAGGAACGGCATCAGAGGGATGCGTTGAAATCGCGCACCTTGAGCGTGCGATGCGACGATTCAACATTGCCGCGCACAATGCGCTGCAACGCGTTGTCGGCGTCCGCATGTGAAGCCAGCCAAGCATCACCGAGCTCCACCAGCGTGGCCGGATCGGCATAGCTCGGGTACAGGCCTTCCAGCAGAGCCTCAGCCATGTGGAAGGTCTTGTTCTTCCAAATCCAGTCGGCAACCTCGAAATACTTGGCCGCATAAGGTTCAGCCAAGTCGGCACGTGGAGTGGATGCAAAGCCGCGGGCCACGGATTCCAACTGCATGTTGGTCAGCTCGTCGTTGTGCAAAGCCTCGTTCCAAGCCCATTCCTTGGCTTCCGCAATGCCTGCGACCGCACGTGCACCCAATGCGAACTCACGGTTCTCAGTGGTTTCACGCTTGGCAAGTTCCGCGTCGATGTCGCTCTGGCCGATGGCGTTGATCGTGCTCAACGCGTTGATGATGGTCCAACGGAAATTATTGTCGATTTCCAAGCCGTCAAGCTTCACGGAACCATCGAGCAGACCCTTCGCATTTGCTTCGAACGCAGCATCGCCCGGCTCACCATAACCCAGATAGGCGGTGATCAGCTGGAACTGCTCGTCGGAACCGGCTTCGGCATCCTGAGCCAGTTTGAACAGTTCGGCAGCCACATGCTCCACCACTTCGGCACGGTCGGCCGGAGCGGTGTAATGCCATGCGGTGGTGCTGATCTGCGCCAAAGCGTAACGGAACGTGGTGGACTCATGTTCCGTGGCGAGCGCAGCCAAAGAGGTTTCGATGAACTGCTTTGCCGGCAATTCGCCGTCACGAGTCATATCCCAGAAGGCAAGCCAAATCACGGAACGAGCCAACGCATCGTCGAAACGATACAGGTTCTCCGCAGCGAACTTGAGGCTCTTCTCATCGAAGCGCAGCTTCGTGTATGTCAAATCGTCGTCATTCACCAAAATCAGCGACGGGCGTGCCTTGCCGGCAGCCGCTTCGACAATCGTCAGTTCGCCGTCAACATCAAGTTCGAACTGGTCGGTACGCACGATCTTGCCGGTTTCCGGATCCTCATTGTAGAAGCCGACAGCCAAACGATGCGCGCGCAGCACCGGATGCTCAGCCGAAGCGGACTGGCGCAACGCAAGCTGGCGAATCGTACCATCCTCGTTTTCCTCAACTTCGGTGGCGATGGTGTTGATGCCGGACTGTTCAAGCCACTGGGCGCTCCACGCCTTGAGATCGCGTCCGGACGTCAGCTCGAGTTCGGCCAGCAGATCGGCGAGCGTAGCGTTGGAGTACGCATGCTTGTTCAAATAGTTGTTGATGCCCTTGAAGAACTTCTCACGCCCCACATAGAACACGAGCTGCTTCAACACGGAAGCGCCCTTGGCGTAGGTAATGCCGTCGAAGTTGACATACGTGTCGTTCAGATCGTTGATCGGCGCGACGATCGGATGGGTGGTGCTCAGCTGATCCTGGCGAAGTGCCCAGCTCTTTTCACCGGAGCTGAACGTGGCCCAAGCGTCCTTCCATTCCGTGGCTTCGGCAGTGGCAAGGGTGGACGTGAACTCAGCGAAAGACTCGTTAAGCCACAAGTCGTTCCACCACTTCATGGTCACGTAATCACCGAACCACATGTGTGCAAGCTCGTGCAGCACGGTGACGACGCGGCGCTCGGCATACGCGTCGGTGACCTTCGATTCGAACACGTACTGGTCGCGGATGGTGACCATGCCAATGTTCTCCATAGCGCCGGCATTGTATTCCGGCACGTAGATCTGGTCGTACTTGGCGTACGGGTATGGCACGCCCCAAGTCTTCGCATAGAAGGCAAAACCCTTCTTGGTGATGTCGAACAGGTAGTCGACATCCTTGGCGAACGCTTCGGCGAGCGCCTGACGGCAGTACATGGCCATCGGCACGGTGCGGCCGTCTTCGTTGGCGTATTCGGTATGCCATTCGGCGTATGGGCCTGCGCAGATGGCGGTGAGGTAGGAGCTCATGGTCGGCGTGGATTCGAACACCCACAGCTTGGTGGTTTCGGCTTCGTGCGTGCCGAGCGTGCCTTCTTCGGTAACGGTTTCGTTGTCGGTTACGGAGGCGGCGGGCATGTTGGAAGTGACGATCCATGACTTGGCTGCGAGCACGGAAAAGTCGAACACGGCCTTGATATCGGGCTGGTCGAACACGGCGTACACGCGGCGAGCATCCGGCACTTCGAACTGGGAATACAGGTAGATGTTGCCGTCGGACGGGTCGACGCTGCGGTGCAGGCCTTCACCAGTGTTGGAATACTGGCACAGCGCCTTGACGGTCACTTCGTTGTGCGCTTCGAGGTTCTTCAGTTCGATACGGCTGTCGGCGAACGCTTCGGCCGGATCGAGAGTTGCGCCGTTGAGCACGATTTCGCTCACTTCGGTGGCGATCAGGTCAAGGAAGCTGGTAGCTCCCGGCTCAGCGTCGAACGTGATGGTGGTTTCGGAACCGAAATTCTTAGCTCCACGGGTCAGATCAAGTTTGACCGTGTAATGAACCGGTGCTGCGATAACGCTTTTGCGTTCTTCCGCTTCGATTCGGGTGAGATTTGCTCCTGGCATGTCACTCCTTTTTTATTGTGAAATTCCTATTTATGGAATAGGAGACGGCGCAACCGGTTGTGCCGGTTACGCCGTCCTTCTTTTGATTATGTAATCAACAATTATTGACGATCTGTCGATATTTCAATATTATTCCAATATTAATTTCACCGAAATCAGCGATATTGCGAAAATATTGACTATCTATCGATTCATCATTGCGCTGCATTCAATCCCATCGCTTCGTCAACATCCTGCGCGATATCGGCAACGACCGGAACGATCATAGGCTTGCGATGCAGCTGACGTGCGACCCAGCTACCCAACGTACGACGCATGATTTGCTGAAGCTTGTACGTATCGTGCGTGCCAGTCATCATCGCATCCTGCAATTGCTCGACGATCTGATGACGGACCTTGTCGAATTCGCTCTCGTCTTCGGCAACCGCGTTGAGATAGATCTTCGGGCCGGCGACAACGTCAGCCGTTTCCGTATCGACAACAACGAAGCTCGACACGAAACCTTCCGTGCCAAGAATACGACGCTTCTCAAGCTCTTCCTCGGTAAGTTCACCAACGGAATCGCCGTCAACGTACACGTAACCGCATGGCACGGAACCGACAACGGCAGCCTGGCCGTGGTACAAATCGACCACATCGCCGTCTTCAGCAAGCACCACGTTCTGCGGATCGACACCCGTCTTAACCGCGATCATGCCGTTCGCCACCAGATGGCGGTTCTCACCATGAATCGGCATGGCGCACTTCGGCTTGACGATGTTGTACATGTACAGCAGTTCGCCCTCATTGCAGTGGCCGGACACATGTACGGCGGCATTGTCTCGATTGACCACGCGGGCACCAAGCTGCACCAGCTTGTTGATGATCTTGTACACGCCATGCTCGTTGCCTGGAATCAGGGAGCTCGCAAGAATGACCGTGTCAAATTCGTTGATGGTGATGTCGCGATGGTTGCCGTCGGCGATGCGGCCAAGTGCGGCCATCGGTTCGCCCTGGGAGCCAGTGCACATGTAGACGAGCTTATCGTCTTGCACGTCATGAGCCTTCTTCAGGTCGATGACCGTGTCTTCAGGAAGCCTCAAGTAGCCTAAATCCGCAGCAATGGACATGTTGCGGACCATGGAACGGCCCACGAACACCACCTTGCGGCCATACTTGTGAGCGGCATCAACAACCTGCTGCACGCGGTGCACATGGCTGGAGAAGCTGGCCACGATGATCTTGCGCGTAGCTTGGGCGAACGCCTGATCAAGCGCTGGACCAATGGTGGTTTCCGGCTTGACAAAGCCCGGAACCTCAGCGTTGGTGGAATCCATCATCAGCAGATCCACGCCCTTTTCACCAAGCTTGCCGAACTCCACCAAATCGGTGATGCGATGGTCGAGCGGCAGCTGATCGAGCTTGATATCGCCGGTATCGATGAGGCTTCCGGCCGGAGTCTGCACAAACACAGCCAGAGCGTCCGGAATGGAATGCGTGACGTTCACAAACTCAAGATTGAACGGACCAACCTTCAGCTTGTCGCGCCCCTTGACCTCAACCAGTCGCGGATTGATGCGATGCTCATTGCACTTGGCTTCAACGAAAGCCAACGTGAGTTTGGAACCGATCAGCGGAATATCAGGGCGAAGCTTCAGCAGGTACGGCACGCCGCCAATATGATCCTCGTGGCCGTGAGTGAGCACCAGAGCCTCGACCTTGTCGAGTCGATCCTTGATGTAATGGAAGTCAGGCAGGATCAAATCAACACCCGGCTGCTCCTCTTCAGGGAAAAGCACACCGCAGTCGATGAGCAGCAGGTGGCCGTTGTATTCGATCACATTCATGTTGCGGCCGATCTCACCAAGGCCACCAAGGGGCACGATACGCATGGAGCCCTTGCGGTACTTCGGCGGAGCGATCAACACGTCATCCTGCTGGGGTGCGGTGGTCTGCGGGGCAAGACGGGAATTGCGGCGGCTGCCGGCAGAAGAGCTTGCCGCATTGGAATTCTTGGAGTTCCTAGAAGTCCTGGCGCTTTTCACATTCTTGACGTTCTTCACGCTCTTCGTGCCCTTGGAGGAACCGCTGCCATTGCCGCGGGAACCGCCACGGGCGGAACCGGACGCATCGCCAGCGCGAGTGCCACGACCACCGCTACGGCTAGAAGACTTCGTCTTCTTGGAAGTCGTTTCGGCCTTGTTGGGCTTCTCGGAGCTCACAGACTTCGCGGATTTCACATCCGAGGTCTGGGGGTTTTCAGTGCGCTTGGCAGCTTTGCTGCCGCGCTTGTGCGTAGTCACTGTTTTGGTTTCTTCTATAGCCATTTCCTAGTTGGATTTCTATTACTAATTGTCTCCGCCTGTGCGGAAACGAGGAATTCAGTAGGTTTGCCGCATTACGGCAAACGTATTACGGCAAACCGGTAGTCGCAATGCTTGCCGTAATCGTCGAGATTGATCGCCATGATTGCTGTAATCGCCATTGCACATCAGTGCTGCAAACATCGCTGCTGCAGGTATGGCAATAATCGCAATCACAGCAAGCCGGAAGCGCGCATGCCATCCTCCGCGCGCTTAATCTCAGCTTCGTTCGGACCGACGTTCGGCAAACGCATCGTCGTGGAATCGAGAATGCCACGCACCTTCAGCGACGCCTTCGCCATAACAGCTTGGAAGCCGCTTCCATTCATCGCTTCGACCAGCGGGGCAAGCTGCACGGCAATGCGCTGCGCCTCATGAATGTCGCCGCGATCGAACGCAGCAGCCAAATCACGCATCGGACCGGATGCGGCATGCGCGATCACGGAAATAATGCCGACCGCACCAACCGAAAGGAATGGCAGGAACAGGCCGTCATCGCCCGAATACCAAGTCAAACCGGTTTCCATACGCTTACGCACGGCACCCGCGATATCTCCGGTGGCGTCCTTGACTGCCTTGACATGATCAAGTTCAGACAAACGACGGTATGTTTCCAACTGAATATGCAAACCGGTACGGCCAGGCACATCGTAAATGATAATCGGCTTGTCGGCGGAATCATTGACCGCCTTGTAGTGGCGGAACACGCCCTCCTGCGACGGGCGCGAATAATACGGAGCAACCACAAGCACCGCATCGGCGCCCGCCTCCTGGGTCTGCTCCACCATGCGCACGGTGTGGGCGGTATCGTTGGAACCCGCGCCGGAAATAACGGGAACGCTCACCACATCTTTGACGGCCTGAACCAGCTCGACCTTCTCCTCCATGTGGGTGGTGGGAGACTCGCCCGTGGTGCCATTGACCACAAGGCCATCGGCGCCATCGGCAACAAGCTGCTTCGCAAGCTTCTGCGCGGCCTCGAAATCAACGGAACCGTCGGCCTTCATAGGGGTGACCATGGCCGGAAGAATACGTCCGAAAGGAGCGGGATCAAGAAGATGCATAGTACCGTCAGTCATAGTGTCAACGGTACTTCCCGCCACGGACGCCGAAGCATTCACGTTCGTGACCATACCGCAATATGAACTGCCTCACCGAGACCAAAATCCCCCAGTCACTGGAAGAATCCTCCCGCTGCCAAGCCTCCCACAGTCCAAAAACTCCCAGTCACTGGAAGAATCGGTACGCTAAACAACCCTTCACAGTCCAAAATCGCCCAGTCACTGGAACAATCGGTACGCTTAGCCGCATACTCAGGCGGATTCAATCCAAATGACCTCACGACTTCGCTTTCCTGACCGCACAATACTCCAAACAGTGCGGCCAGAAAGAGGGAAACGTGCGGCCACCAGAACAAACTCAGTCGAGGTATTGGGTGGGGTTCTGCTCGAACTTGGCGGCGCAGCCCGGATTGCAGAAGTAGTAGGCGGTGCCGTTGTATTCGCGGGTTGCAGCGGCAGTGGCCGGATCCACGCTCATGCCGCAGACCGGATCCTTGGCGAGCGCGCTCTGATTGTCGTTGGCAGCATGGCCGCCACAGCAAGAGTGCATGCCTTCCATACTCTCGTGGGCGTTTTCCTTCTTGGCTTTGTGATCACTGAACAGTCCCATGATGAATCCTTTCTGACTGTGGTTGTTGTGATTATTATCGTTCGGGTTCGGCTGACGAACCTGATACGTCTTACGAAGCGCCTTGCCTGGATCGAACAGGCGCAGTCGACTCGCATTCGTCACCACGCACAGCGACGAGAACGCCATGGCCGCGCCCGCAATCATCGGATTAAGCATCATGCCGGTGAACGGGTACAGTACGCCCGCCGCAATGGAAATGCCGACGCTGTTATAGCCGAGCGCAAATCCAAGATTTTGCGCGATATTGCGCATGGTGGCGCGGGTCAAGTCGAGCGCATGCACCAAACCCATCAGCGAGCCATTCATCAATGTCACGTCCGCGGACTGGATCGCCACATCCGTGCCCGTTCCAATGGCGAATCCCACATTCGCGCGGGCAAGCGCCGGAGCATCGTTGATACCGTCGCCCACCATCGCCACCGTATAGCCTTGCGCCTGCAGTTTTGCGATTTCGTCCGCCTTGTTTTCCGGTCGCACTCCAGCGATCACATTGCTGACGCCAACTTGATTTGCCACGGCATGTGCCGTCGTTTCGTTGTCTCCGGTGAGCATCACCACGTTGACGCCATGTGATTTCAAGGCTGCGATAGCCTGCTGCGAATCGGCTTTCACCGTATCCGCAACGGCCACGATTCCCGCAAGCTCGCCGTCGATCGCTGCAAGCATCGGCGTTTTCCCCTCCGCCGACAGCCGTTCCATAGTCTCGATAATGTCATCGAGATCCTCATCGCCGACGCTCGGCATGGCCACGTCAAGATCGTCGATCAGATCAGTATTGCCAACAGCGACACTATGTGACGCGACATGCGCAGTGACTCCCTGCCCGGAAATCGCATGGAATTGCGTTGCCTCACCTAACGTAAGATGCTTCTCTTGCGCGCCTGCAACGATCGCGGCGGCAAGAGGATGTTCGGAATCCCGTTCGGCACTAGCTGTGATCGCCAGCAAATCATCTGTCATTTCACGCCATTTTCCAAGCGGAAGCACGTCGGTCAACGACGGTTTGCCAGCGGTGATCGTACCTGTTTTGTCAAGTACGACAGCATTGATTTTGCCACACGTCTCCAGCGCTTCGGCGGAACGAATCAGCACGCCCATTTGCGCGGCGCGACCGGTCGAAACCGTTACGGAAAGCGGTGTGGCAAGACCCAATGCGCACGGGCATGCGATCAGAAGCACCGAAACCGCCGCCACCAGCGCATGCACCACGCGCGGTTCCGGCCCGAACGCAAACCACAATGCGCACGACCATACGGAGATCAGCACCACAATCGGCACGAAAATACCGGAAATCTTATCCGCCATGCGCTGTACCGGAGCTTTGGAACTTTGCGCGGATTGCACCAATCCAATGATCTGCGCGAGCACCGTGTCTTTGCCGACTTTTGTGGCACGATACCGCAACGATCCGGTACCGTTGATCGTGGCACCGGTCACACTGCTGCCAGCCTGCTTCAGCACCGGCATGGATTCGCCGGTGATCATGGATTCGTCGACAGACGATGAACCGGAAATAACCGTGCCGTCAACGGGAAGTTGTTCTCCCGGACGAATCGCAATAATATCTCCGGCCAACACCTGATCGACCGGAATTTCCTCTTCGATTTCATTGCGCACCACGCGAGCGGTTTTCGGCTGCAGTTTCACCAATGCACGCATGGCTTCTCCCGTACCGACGCGGGCGCGCGCTTCAAGCAATTGCCCGACCAGCATCAGCGTGATGACCACACCAACCGCTTCAAAATACGGTTCTCGAGCATTCTCAGGCAGAATCTGAGGCACAAACGTGACCACACACGAGTAAGCAAACGCGAATACCGTACCCAAACTGACCAATGCGTTCATTTCCGGAGAACGGTGAATGATCGCAGCGAAACCGCTACGGAAAATCGGCAGTGCGGCATAGCACATCACCGGCAGCATCAGTATGAACTGCACCCAATTCGGCATCGGATACAGCATCAACATCGTAGAAGCGAATACCGGAATCGTAACGATGGCAGACACAATAAGCCGCGTAATCAATGCTCGCATTTCACGAAATGCGGAAGACTCGTCTGAAGAATTAGCAGAAATAGAAGAAAAATCAGAAGAAGTATCAACGGATTCATGCGATGTTTCATCAACAGCGGTTTGTTGTGATTGCGCAGGAACATGAGATTCTGCATTATTCGGATTTTTTTCCGACGCTGAATGCTCGTCCTGCATTGCAGCATGATGCTTTCCCGGCAGCACACGTAACGTGCCATGCAGCATATTCATACCGCATGCAAAACCGTACTCCCCCGGCTCATCAGGATGAATCGTCAACGTCGTCGTACGGAAAGGAGGCAGCGCAAGGTCTACGCCGAAATCGGAAAACACCACATGCGACGAGCATTCGCCATCTTCCTTGCGATCGAAAATCAATCGCAAAGGCAAGCCAGCCTCGGCTTCGATGACCGCCGGACTGTACCCGCCTTTGACTTCGACGACCGCCTCTTGCACACCGTTGCCGACGCGGGCTCGGAACGCTTTGCGCGGCGCGAAAAAGAACCACAAAACGGCTGCCGTCACAGCCAATGCGACGATGATGGCGATCAGAGCCTGCATGTTTCACCGGTTTCCATATTGCATTCGTTTTCGATTCGGACAGTCACACTGTATACCAGCATTTGAGCTGATTGCCAAGAGTCAGCGCACAGCTTTATTACGTAGGCACAGATGTATTGCGTAGATATAAGACGATACAAATAATCCCCAAATCGCCGATGCTTGGAATAAGCCAACATCAGCCGGTTTGGGGACTATTTACCGTTCAACCGTAAGGATTTACAGGTCGAGGAAGTTGTCGAGGCCGACGGTCACGCCCGGATATGAACCGGTGGCGACCTTGCGTACGGCCAACAGCACGCCCGGCATGAAGGAAATGCGGTCGAAGCTGTCGGCACGAATGGTCAGCTGCTCGCCGTCGTTACCGAACAGGGCTTCCTCATGGGCATTAAGGCCACGTAGACGCACGGCGTGCACATGAATGCCGTCAACCACCTGGCCGCGGGAGCCGCCATCGGTTTCGGTGGCATCCGGAACAGGGCCAAGACCTGCGGCCTTACGAGCTGCGGCAATACCCTGCGCGGTATGGAATGCGGTGCCGGACGGAGCATCCACCTTGTTCGGGTGGTGCAGTTCGATCACTTCGGCGGATTCGAAGTACGGAGCCGCAACCTTGGCGAAATAGTCGGCGAGCACGGCGGAAATGGCGAAGTTCGGCGCAATGAACACGCTCTGGCCTTCGCGAGGCGCGGCAGCGAGCGCGGCACGCACCTGATCGAGCTTCTCTTCGGTCCAACCGGTGGTGCCCACCACCACATCAACGCCTTGCGCCACGAGTGCGAGCACATTGTCAAGAGACACGCTCGGCACGGTGAACTCCACCACCACGTCGGTGTTGTCGGGGGTAATCTGGGCGAGGTCGTCGCCTGCGTCAAGCGCGAGCGCCAGTTCGGTGTCGTCCGCGTTGTTCACAGCGTCGACCACGTGGGAACCCATGCGTCCTTTGGCACCAACTACAGAAACCTTGATCATTGCAACTCCTTCAAGCGTTCTGGCTGCATCTATCTGCAGCAGCTTTCTACGATTCCAACGAATCCAACAATAGAATACAATTGCCCGAACATAATCCTTACGATCATTTTCGGGCAATTTTTGGAATGCTTAATTCGCATAGTATTTATGAATCACAGATCATCTATGAATGTTGCGAAACACTTCGACGCGTGATCACCCAGCCGAGCAGGGCAAACGGAATCGAGGCGAGCACGAAAATCCATGGCAGCATCAGGCTCACGTCGGGTGTGGCGTGATCCAATATGATACCGGTGATCATCGAACCGAATGATGCGCCGACGGTTCCTGCGGTGCTCACCCAGGAAAGACCTTCGGTCAACGACTCTTCAGGAACGGTTTCCTTCATCACGAGGTTGCCCGATGCGAACACCGGCGAAACAGCCAGACCGGTGATAATTTCCATAATGCCCATTACGATCAGATTGCCTTGGCACAGGTGAATTACAAAGAAGCCGACGGTGATCATCGCGAGGAACATGATCATGTAACGCCAACGGGACCCTTTGAGCTCGAGCGTTCCGAAAACCAGCGCGCCCATGCATGAACCGACCGCTAGCATCGCCAGCTGCACACCGAGCACGGAATCAAGATGCAACGATTTCATGACGGCTGTCATGGACGTGTCGAATGCGGTGAAACTCATGTTGAATATGATGAAAACCAGTAGCAACGGAATCACGCCAGCATAAGTGAATACGCTGCGTTTCTTGCGATTGCCACTCGTCTTCAATTGCGCAATGGTCAGCCTGTCGCGCGGTGCGGAACCCGAATCGCCAGTATTGTGGGCATCGCCATCAATGGTCAATCGCACATCAGCATCGTCGGAAGAGGCCGAAACGACCTTGACTTCATGCACGACCGGCGGCTGCGTGTCCTTCAATGTGAAGAAAATGGTACCGCCTAAGGCGCAGGCAATCGTTGGCACGAACAATTGCGAAACGGGGTGCACGGAAGCCGCAAGGAACGCTGCCAGAATCGGTCCGAAAATGAATACGATCTCATCGATGGCGGATTCCAGCGCGTATGCGGTGTTCAGCAGTTCGCCGTTGCCGGTGCGGTCGAGCACATACGCCCAGCGTGTACGCACGAGCGCGCCGAACGAGAATTGCGTAAGTCCCATCACCACAGCCAGCGCAAACAGCAGCGGGATCGGCACGCGCACCAATGCGGAGAACGCGAAACCAAGCATGGTGATGATTTGCACGACAAGCACCATCGAACCGACCTTGCGCTGTCCGAGTCGGTCGAACAGTCGCGCGTACAGTGGCGTGACCGCTGCGGTGGCGAGCACATACGCCGCGCTCATCACGCCCGCGATCGTCCAATTGTCGTACAGGTGGTTGAGTGCGAGAATAATGCCGAGTCCCATCATCGACATCGGCAGTCGCGCCAAAGCTCCGGAAGCGCAGAACGCTTTGGTTCCCGAAATGGAGAACAATACGGAATATGGCGACTTCGGGGTTTCGGTTGCGCTGGTGGCAGCCATGATTATCGCTCCTTAACTTTCGTTGCGTCCGGCACGTGTGCCCGCCCACACATGCTGCACGAGGGTAGCGGCGCTCCTCCACAACGCTGCCCGCAGTGCGTTACCCTACGGACAGGCTGGAAAGCGCCGCTTTTCAACGATGATCAAGAACAAGCAGGATGCATACACGCATCTCTTGGCGCACCAGCACTAGTCGTTGTCGGATTGTTTCGGAATTCCGTAGCTCAACTCGGCAAGGATCTCTTCTTCTGTTTTATCGGCGGCGTTCAGCTGCCGATTGCCCTCAACAGGCTCACTCAGATAGTAGAGGCAGGCGTCGATAGCATCAAGCGGTACGCCTTCCATTGCCGACAGCAGCATCCGATACATATCCAACTGTACTAATTTTTCCTGTATTTCTTCTTTTTTTCTAGGTTTTTTTCCAGTTTTCCAATCGACTATTGTATATTGTTTTGATTGGTCCTTTTCATTGAGACCCCCAAAGAACACCGCGTCAAGCTTGCCATTGACGATGGTGCCCAATTGCGGCACATTGACGACAATCTGCCGCTCCGCCCACGCAGGCTTACGTTGCGCCCATGCCGACGCCGCAAGACGCTGCTGCCAATCGAACAATGCATTGTTTTCCATTGCATTTTCCATTGCATTTTCGACCGTATTTTCGACCGTATTTTCGACCGCCGCATTATTTTCTTGAGATTGCATCCTATTGTTGCGTTCGATTTCGGCAAGCATCGACGATCTCGATTCAGCTACGCGCATATTTCCGTTGCCTTCGGTACCGTCGACGATGCAATCAATATCCACGTCGGCCATAATGAACCGTTCCGCCCACGCATGGAACTGCGTGCCCAGCTGCGCGGCCGGCGAGGCAACGTTCGGAATCGGACGCACAAGCCCACGCCAGTAGGTGCGGGCGCCACGATCGTTCATCATGCCCGCGCGCGCCTGCAGGGAAGTGACGTTCTGACGGCCGGACGCAAGAATCTTCTCGCCTTGCGCACGCACCGAACGGTCGAACGCGTCCTGCGATGCGTCGGTCAGCATGTCGGGCATGAGATTGTCATCATCGACCAGCAGCTGCGCGCAATGCAGCAGCGAACCGACCGAACCGAGCGCAACGTCATCAGCAACAGCATCCGCCCCCACGCCGGCATCCAAGTCCGCAGCGGTGGTGGCCATCGCATCACGCACCTGATCGGCGGACGAACGCAACATTTCGCAAGTCGCTTCAGTCAAATCGCACGGCCATGGCAGGAATCGCTCGCCTTCCAGAGGCTCAAGCGGCGCGTTCCAAGCATCGCCGACCACTGCATCCTCGAAATCGCAGGCATGCTCGCCCACGAAATATCCGTCTGGCAATGGCGCGCCAATCGAATGCAAGCTGGAAATGCCATTTTCGGAAAAATCATCTCCAGAAAAATCTACACCCGTGGCGTCCTCAACTTCCGCAATATCGTCCAAATTGCTCGGTTCATTCGCCTTGGAAACGATATTGAGCATGGAGTCATACACTTCCTGCCAGAAATTCGACGGTTTGGCCACTTGTCTGCGCTCACCCACGGCACGCGGATCACGGCTTTCCACATTCGTTTCGCTATAGGTGAGCAACGCCTCATGACGGGCGCGGGTCAACGCCACGTATGCGAGACGACGCTCGTCGGCATGCAACCGGCGGCCATATTCCTCGCTCTGCGTCAAATACAGTCCATCAGGATCGACGCCTTCCATGTCGTCGACATTCATGGTGCGCAGGGTGCCGAACACTTCATCGTCGATGATTTCCGCATCTTCCAAGGCTTCCAAGGCCTCCAACGGATTCCAGCCGACGAGCGCGTCATGGGGGAATCGCGGCAGAATATCCGCATCCACGCGCACAGGAACAGGCACCGCGGCGGGATTCGTCAGCCACGTTTTGGCGTTTTCATGGTATTCGGGAGGCGTCCATACGCCATCCCGGAAACCATTGAGATGCGTTTCATCAACGGCCACGCTCAGATTGTCGCCCTTGTTACTGGGAAATCCGCCATCGGTCATGCCGACCACGGCCACGGCATCCCATTCAAGCCCCTTCGACTGGTGCACGGTCATCAACACCACGTCGACGGGCACATCGGGGGCCACCGCGTTCTCTTCGGAAGCGTCGCGCAGCGAATCCACCCATGAGATGAACGCGCGCAGACTCGGCACGCCTTGCGATGCGATCTCCTGCATATACGTGTCGACGAGTTTCATCACAGCGTCTATCGGCGACTTGGCGAGCGCCACGTGGGAGGCGTCAAGCGTGGCCTCGGCATGATCGGCACGCATATGCCGAGCCAGTAGCATGTCGATGTCAAGATTCAACGCCGTAATAGCTTCGCGAACCACCTCCGGCAGCGGGTGGCCGAGCACGCGCTGCACTTGGCGGAGCATATCCGCGGCACGCAGCACCGCCTGCACTCCCCTGCGGCTCAGCCTGCCATCGATGAGTTGTTCAAGATCGTCGCGCAGTATGAGATCCACCAGAAAAACAGCATTTGGCACTTGGTCGCGGTATTCGCGCACAGTGGAGCGGATTTCAGCATTCGACAGACCAGAGTCGGAAATTGTTTCGCCATTTCCGAAATCACTGGTTTTCCCGGAAGTACCGGAATCACCGGAATTTATAGAATCACCGGAATTCCCAGCTTTCGTAGCATGCGCAGGAACAATTCCCGCCGATACGAGCGCACGATACCGGTACACCGTATTCACTCGCTCCGCCGTGTCCGCAAGCGCCTGCAGATCGTCGGCTTCAACGGCGAATCGTGGCGTCGCCAGCAGTCGCATAAGCGCCGCACTGTCGGTATGGTCGCTGACCACGTGCAGCAGGGCGAACACGTCCTGCACTTCCGGACGTTCCAGCAGGGCCGCCTGCCCCACGACCAGCGTGGTCAGCCCGGCCTGCTCGAGCGCTTCCGCGTATTTCGACATGGTTCCTTTGGATCGGAACAGCACCGCCACATGCGGGCGATTGTCTTTCGCACCATGGTCGAGGTCACGCGCAGAGGGCGTATGCAGGGCGATCGCATATTTGGCGAAGCGCACGACCGCATCGACTTCCTGGCCGAATGTGGCAAATCCGAGCACGCCAATCGTGCCTTCGGGAGCTTCTTCGATGTTGGAGAGTGCAGGCACGTCGACTTCGCGCATCAGCGAGCTGCTGAGGCGTCTGGCTGGCAGTCGCAACGGTTTGGTGAGATTGTTCGCCGCTTCGAGCACCATGCGCGAATTGCGCCGTGTCACCGTCAATGCGAACGGTTTGCTGGTGGCGTCCATGCCGAAATCGTGTTGCAGCATGCGGAATGCGCCCGGGCTTGCGCCTCGCCATGCGTAGATCGATTGGAAGGGGTCGCCGACCGCGTTGACCGCGCTGCGATGCGTATTGTCAGCGTGGAACAGCGCGCTTAGCAGTGCGGCCTGCGTGGTGGAGGTGTCTTGGTATTCGTCGAGAAGCACATGCGAGTAGCGTTTGCGGTATGTTGCGCCGATGGATGGGAATCGGGAGACCAGTTGGAATGCCGCGATGGTGAAATCGCTGAATTCCGCCATATTGCAGGCGCGTTTTTCGGCATGATAATCAAGCACGAGGTCGAGCAGCAAGTTGCGCTGCTTGGCGACGGATGCGAGTTGCATACTGTTGAATACGCACATGCTGTGCCCAAGTTCGCGGTATTTCTCCAGTTTCTTTTCGTAATCCGCATCGGAATCCTTTTTCAGCCGTTTCGGCGGTTTTGGGGATTTCGGCTGCTCAGTTGGCACGGTTTCGCCGTCAAGCGCCTTATCAACCTGTCTGATGAACGCTTCATCCCAGTCGCGCACACGTTGCACCGCCTCGTCGAAGCTGGTGCAGCCGCTGCCGATCATAGCTCCAGAAATGGCGTTAGACAGGGCGAATACGTTGCCCGCTATGGTGTTGAACGATTTCAAATCGCCGTCGAACGCCATGAGATCGACCATATGCTTGTCGAGCACGGTGTGGATGAGCTGCATGGCTCCGGCCTCGCTCAATGGCTGCGTGTTTTGGTCGAAGCCGACAAGCAGTCCGTATTGACGCACAATGGATTGGAAGAAAGCGTCGTACGTGGAGACTTCCGGTTTGAGGAACGCCATATTCGCCGATTTCAGCCCACGTTCACGCTGGTTACGGCTCACGGCCGCGGACACGCGCGACAGCAGTTCCGAAGCCGCTTTGCGCGTGAAAGTCAGTCCGAGGATTTTTTCGGGGCTCACGCCTTGTTCGATCAGTGTGATGATTCGCCTGGTCATTGTGTAGGTTTTGCCCGATCCGGCACCGGCGACCACCACCACATCCTCATAGGAGGGCGCTTGGATAACGGCGGCCTGTTCCGGACTGTCGGTGAATTTCATGGTTCCGCTCATGCCGTTCTCCTTTCGAATACGGTGTTCTGTTCGCCCGCGCAGGCCGGGCAGACCGCAGTGTTCCTGCAATATTTCATATGTTCCGATGTTGGCCTTGCCGTGATTTCGTTTGCCCTGCTGGCTGCGGCCGCGTAGAAGACCCTGGCGATCATGGTGAGAGACCATACCGCCATGGTGTCTCGCAAGCCGATGAATTCGCTCCAATGCTCGTCGCTCACTTCCATCGGTGGAAGCATCTCGTCGAGTCCGTCTTGGAAATCCTTGTCAAGTTTTTTGATGTAGTAGCGCGGCACGAATGCGCCCGTATTTAGGCTTCCGCTCGCGAACAACGCCTGCTGCATATGCGATTCGGCGGCGGTGTTGCCATATGGTGCCGGGAATGCATGCTTCGTTACGTGGAACAGCGCGCTTTGCGTGATGTTCGGCGCAGCAGCCACCGCCTGTGCCCCATGCAGACCGCTTCCTTCGGGGAACACGAGTCCCAGCTGGTAGCAGACGAGCTGCAGATCATTGAACAGGCCTTCGCCGTTCGGACTTGCACCGGTTTTGTAGTCGATCAGACGCACTTGCTGCGTGCCGTCCGCCATATCACGACGTTCCACACGGTCGATTCTGCCGGTCAAGCGTACGGTGAGATGTTCGCTCATGCCTGTTTGAGGCCATCCTCCGACCAACGTTCCCATAATGGCGATCAATTCGTTTCGTGAAATCGCATGAATGCCGTCCATCGCATTGTAGGCTGCGAGAATATCGTCGAAATCGAATTTTGCGGTGAATTTCAGTTCAGGTTCGGCTTTCGTGAGTTTTCCAACGCTGAACGCATCATTGTTTTTAATTGGATAATCACCATGATTCGATTGAACGAAATACGTGGCGATGTTACGCAACGCATCCTTCGCCTGTTCATCTTTTTTCAATGCCTGATATCGTTGCGCGGGATCGGTGATGCCGTTCAGATCGCCGCGTAGACGCTCATATTCGGCATACATTTGCTCGGTGATCGCGTCGATGTTGTCCATATCGCTGATGGCAGTATGCTGTTCCGGCATGTCAAGTCCGGCTTCGGTGGCCTTCTGCGCCACCATGTGGATCAGCGAACCGAAACTCGTGGCGGCGCTGCCCATGCGCGGGCCGGAGAAACGGTTTTCAAGCATCCAGCACACCGGGCACGCCCACAGATCGTCCACCGCGGACGGAGACAGGGTTACCACGTCGGATTGCCGTGTCTTGCCATCCTGAATCGTTTTCCGCGCAGCGGACGAAACAGGTTCCTCCACGAACGGCCAACAATCGGGATTAGCCGCCCTAATGCCTCGCGAGGACAGCAATGCCAATGTTGCAGCGGCGTCACGCGCCTTCGGGCTGTCCGGCGGTTCCATCGCAAGCACACTTCGCGCGGCCGCGATCAAACCACGGGGATCGGATTCAAGTCCCGCATAATCGCCCTGACTGCCGATCGCCGCATATTCGCGCCGTTCCATATCGGCGTCTCTATCGCGGTCAAACCATTCCGGCACATATCCGTACAGAAAATCAGATGGCACGTGGTCGTCGTTCAGCACGGCGCTCATCACCGCACGCTCATCGGCACGGGTCAATGCCACCAGGAAGCTTTTCTGCTCGGATGCGAGCACGGCAGCCAATTGCGCATCCCGCTTGCCCGCCGAAGTGGTGACGGTATCGGACAGTTCGCCATGCAACATCACATCGGCGAGTTCCTCACCGCCGAACAATGTGTTGCGTGGCGTAAGATTCGGCCATTGCCCTTGCTGCAAGGACGGCAGAAACACCAGGTTCCAATGCCTTCCCGCCGCGCCCGCGGGCGTGGTCAGCGTCACCGCCTGGTCGATGGGCGCGGTATGCGCCAACGAATCCGCCTCGATGGTCAGCGAGCGCACCTGTTCCATGAACGCTTCGATGGTGTGCGCGGCGAACTCGCCGCTTGATTCGCCGCCGGAAGCGTAGTCGAACAAGCGCATCGCCGCATCAAGTCGGTCGTTTGCGGCACGGCCGGACGCCGAATTTTCCAAGGCTACGCGCTGCCAGATTTCCGCTTTTCCACAGGCACGCCATGCGCAATCCAATACGTATTGCGGTTCGCGCAAAACCAGCTTGCGTTCCGCCTCGCACGTTTTGTCAAGCACCTTCCACAATGACGCGAAAGCCTTGACCTGTGGATCCGAGCCCGTCACGGAGGAGATCGTGTCGATCACACGATCGGTGTTTCCTTCCAAAAGAAGCACGTATAGAGCGTCCATATCGAACACGGGATCATCCTGGTCTCCATCATGCCCACCATCATGTTGACCTTCGTCGGGAATCGCATGGCATTTCGCCATGTATTCATGCCAATCCGCCATCAAACGCAGCAGCGACGACTGCTGTTCAACGTCCGTCTTCGCCATGTTTGCAGAATCCTGCGCGCGAATCTCATCATCGCCCACAATCTCAGCGAGCGAAGCCAACGCGTGCATCGCGGATTCCACGGACGCGAGACGGGCCGGGCGCCCTTCATGCTGCCTGTCGCCGCCGACCGTAATCAGCGGGGATGCCATGATCGACGCCACACGTGAACGAATATAGGATCCGGCCGCCTGCGGGTCCATGCCCGAAGCCGCGATTGTCCGCCTTTTCAATTCCGCCAATTCAATCAGCGCGAACAGGCCTTGCACGAACGGTTCGTCCTTCAACGGTCGCGTCACGCTCGAATAGCGCACGGGAACGCCGTCGGCACGCAGCCGTTCGCCGAACGCGCGTACGGTGGCATTGTCATGCGTGATCACAGCCATGTCGTTCCATTCGCGGGAACGTTGCAAATGCTCGGTTTTGATCTTCCACACCACGTCATCGAGCTCTTCGGACGAGGAACGGTACAGGGCCGTTTCCACACTGCCGTCGGCAGGCGTGACGCAAGCATCCGTATTGCCGGACGGCAATGCTTCGATAGGCATCGCCCCCGGTATGTTCCGCATTTTGCCTGGGCGCTCCGGCAGGGGCACGTCAGTCGGTTCCGTGCTTGCGATCGACAGGCTTACGCGGGTCGCGACAAGCGTGCGATAGTCATCATGTACGTTTTGCCTGTTCGACGCGTTTCGAATGGTTTGCGCGCCATCATTTTCGCATGCGGCATACAGGTTTTCGATGCGCTCCAATCGCGCTCCCATGCGCGACTGCGCCTCGTTGAACAGATATTCCGGATACGATCCACGGAACGTCTGCACGGCTTCGTCGGGATTGCCCACCAACAGCAGACGCGTCCCGCGATTATGCAAAGCCTCAAGCAGAGCGAAACCAGCCAACGTCGCATCCTGGAAATCGTCGACGATCAGCATGTCTGGAATATCGGCATCCCATATGTCAGGCACGGCCTCGGTGGCGTCGATCATCAGTTGTGACGCATCAAGACGGTATTCGCCGGAATAGGCTGCACGAATCGCCGCATTGTATTCCTCACGCAGCGCAAAAGCGAGACGCCACTGGGTACGCAGGCGTTCACGACGCGCGTCAAGCTCGCCATTCCTGCTGGCCGCACGGGCGATGAGCATGTCTTCAAGCTCCGGTTTCGCACCGATTTCATTCATGCGCGCAAGCATGTCTCGCAGTTGGCTGGCGAATGCGTCGGTGGAATCGTCGACCACCAGTCCGGACCATTCGGAAACAGCGAAATATACGCGCAGCAGATCGCAGATAGCGCACTCGTCGCCATGCTGCCTATGTTCCACATGTGATGCAAGCACCTTGCGGATGATCACATCCTGTTCGGCGCCGTTCAACAGTTTCGGCAACGGTTCGCCCTGTGCGGATCTTGCGGCCGCCAGCAGGCGGAATGCGATGGCCGACAATGTGGTGACCGGTCGAGCCTGCGAAACCGCCGACAATTCACGGATCGCGCGATCGCCCAACATGTCGGCGATCTGTCTGCCGGACACCGTCATCACGGCATTCGCATCACCATACCGCTTCATCGCGGCGATCAGCATGTCCAACGCAAACTCCGTTTTTCCACTGCGCGGCGCTCCCGCAACCAACGTGACGTGAGCAAGATCTTCCAAATCCATCATGCCTCCCAACACTACTAGTCTCATCCTCCCTTACCTGACAGAATCCGGCAATGGGAAAACTTATGCCGGAAGGCTCGATGGCTGCGAAAGGGGCGGAAGACATGGGAACAGCCTCGAACGCCCGTCTTTGCATGCGAATATTCAACCCCTTACTGGTAGGTTTTTGGGTTGGTCTTCGGCTAACATGGCCTTTGGAGAGAGCGGCTGAAAACATACGCACTACGAGGAAAGAGAGCATATGGAAGCCATGGACGGCACTCCCCCTCAAATCCCTGGGTACGCATTCGCCCAGAAGTTGGGTTCAGGTTCCGAAGCGAATGTGTACTTGTACCAGCAGCTTTCCCCCAGCCGTCAGGTGGCCATCAAAGTCAGCAGGGGAACGCTCGACCTGCGCGCGGCGGCAAGATTCCGTTCCGAGGCGAACTTCATGGGCAAGATCTCATCACACCCTTACATTCTTTCGATGTATGAAAGCGGAGTCACCACCACAGGCAACGGCTATACCGTGTTCGAATACGCTCCGGGAGGCAATTACAAGACCTTCCTGGAATCCAACCGTCTCAGCGCAGACCAGATGCTCACCGTCGGCATCAATCTGGCAAGCGCCCTTTTCACGGCGCACCGCGAAGGCATCATCCACCGCGACATCAAGCCCAGCAATATTCTTATCAACGCGCATGGCATGCCCATGCTTTCCGATTTCGGCATCGCGGGAACGATTTACGGGCGCCCCGGCATCGGCTACACCATCGCGTGGGCTCCGCCGGAAGTGCTTGCGAAGAACGGCGGAGGCAACGAATCCTCTGACATCTATTCTCTGGGGGCGACGCTGTTCGCCATGCTGACGGGCCAGTCGCCGTACAAATACGGCTATTCCGCAGCTCTTGGCGCAACCCGAGGCAAAAATCGCGGCGCTCTGCTGCGAAACATCATTCTCACCAATCCGCTGCCCAAGCTCAACAGGCCGGATATTCCCCAGCAAGTGGAGCGGATCCTGCGCAAGGCGTTGAATAAAACTCCGGAGGACCGATATTATTCCGCATACGATTTCGCGCGTGACATGCAGCGTGCGCAGCAGGAATTGTATGGCCATGCCACGCCGACCACGGTTGAGGGTGAGCCACCGTTCCCGCAGAACCTGTACGCACAGTCGCAGGCGAACGTTCAGGTTTCGCCGACTGCCCCAAAGCAGCGCAGCACTTGGGCCAAGCCTCTTGCGATCATTGTTTCGGTGGTCGTCGCGATTGCAGCCGTCGCGCTGGTGTTCGCGTATGTGATCATGCCGAATATGGATTCCGCTTCCGACAACAGCAGCGTGCAGATCAAGAATCCAGGAACACGCGATCAGGAGAACGATTCACCGGATTCGGCCATCACCACCGGCAGTGTGCCCAGTGTCGAGAATATGACCGGGTCATATTCCGCCGATGGCAGCAGCGTGCAGTTCACTTGGGTGAACCCCGACCCTCAGGATGGGGATTCGTACGTGTGGTCACTGGTCGGCGATGCCGGCATCGATTCGAACGCCCAGGGAACCACCACCACCGACACTCATATCAGCATCGAACCCGCCGACGGCTCGCAGACCTGCATTCAGGTGAGCCTCATCCGGACCGACCGTCAGATGTCGCAGAATCCTACGATCGCGTGCGCAGCTAAACCATAAGCATCGCAGCATTTCGCAACAGGGTCGGCCGACGGCATTATTCAATCGCAGGCGACGTCCGGAACGAACACAACGACAATCGGAACATTCAGGGAAGAACCGGAAATGGGCAAACGCAAGAACGCAGCCAATCAGTCGGCACAATCGTATGAACGTCAATTGCGCTTCGGATCGATGATGCGCAAACTGCTGTTGCCGTCGGGAAGCAGACGGTGGATCACACCGATCATCATGCTGCTTCTGCTGCTGGGCATCATCGCAGGCGCGTTCATCGTCCGTTCGGTGACGCAACGGCATGTGCAACTTGACGACGGCACCGTGTGGATCACTTCGCTGAAGGACCGCAAGGCCGCACGATTCAATGCGAAAAACAAGGATGTGAACGCTGGAGTCTCATCCGCGGCCTCCCGTTTCGACGTGGCCCAACATAATGGCAACACCGTGATTTCCGAAGGTACGAAAGCCAGCAGCATCGCGGCTTCCACCATCAGCGAAACCGGCAACACCGCCATCAAAACGGATATCGAAACCATTGTCGGAGGCGACACCGCAGCGTTCATCAATGTCAAAACCGGCAATGTGTGGGTGGGATCCGCTTCCGATGTGAAATCCGTCAATCCAACCACCGACAAGCCGAACATGAAGCTGGGATCCGGTGGAAAAATCGCGGTGACACACGACGGAACCGTATACGGATACCGTGCTTCCGATGGTGCGGTGCTGAGCCTCGACGGGCCGCAGGGCACGAACGAGCAAACAGACACAATCAAAGGCGCACCGCATGCCGAATCGTTCACCGTTATCGACGCAACCCCGGTCGTGGCGGCGAAAAGCACCGTGTACTGGCCGCAGGGAAGCGCAGCCATCAATCTGCAGGGCGACATGACCTTGCAAGCCCCTTCCACGGACGGCAAACAGAACGGATGGGTGGCCGTGGCGACACCACGTGGACTCGCAACGGTGAACCTCAGCACCAAGAAAACCTCTGAAACCCCGAATTCCGGCAAAGGCGAGGCCGCCCAGCCGGTATCCACAGGAGGATGCGTATTCGCCGCATGGGCACAGAAAGCCAACAATTACGCCAAAGCATGCTCCGCCGACGGTTCGGACACGACATTCGACACCCTGACCAACATCAACGCCACTTCGGAACTGATATTCCGCACCAACCATCGTCTGGTCATACTCAACGACGTGGTCAACGGCAACGTCTGGAATCCGCAGGAATCCACCAAAGTCATCAAAATCCAATGGAACAAGGTGGAAACCAAACAGTCGAAGCAGCAGGAACAGAACAACGACAGTGCCAACAACCAGCATAATTTCAGCAAAACCTGCTCGTCACAATCCGGGCAGATCAAAGCGGAAGACGATTTGCTCGGCGCGAGAACGGGATCGCAGCAGATTCTCGACGTGCTTCGCAACGACGAGCAGACCGACTGTTCCGTGCTGCGCATCACCTCGGTAAGCGCCCCGGACGGAGCCAACATCAGCGTCTCACCCGTATATGACGGACGATACCTGCAGCTCGACGCATCCGCGGCAGCCGAGGGATCGGTATCGTTCAGCTATGAGATTTCCGACGGACGCGGGCAGACATCCAACGCCAACGTGAACCTCACCTTGGTCGGAAACGACGACAACGCGCCCCAGCAAACCGATACGCCACCGGAAATCGACGTGGAGCAAGGAGCCACCTACACCACCAACGCTTTGGGCAGCTTCTCCGACCCCGACGGCGATCCGCTCACGCTTGTATCCGCAACCCCGCAGAACACCGACCAGGTGACCGTCTCCACGCGAGCCGACGGGCAGCTCGTATTCAACGCGGGATCCATGTCTTCCGGCAGAGCCAGCATCGAAGTAACCGTTTCCGACGGACAGCAGACCGGCACCGGCATGGTGTATTTCTCAGTGAAACCGGCCAACACGTTGGCCGCAGTGATTGATCCGGTAGTCAAGCAGACCACGCCAGACGCACGCACCACCGTCTCGCTCAAACAATACGTGCACGGCACCTCGGCCGAACCCACGCAGCTGACCGCCGTGGAAACCCCATCCGGCGCATCCACAGCCATGAACGCCACCGACATGTCGTTCACCTTCAGCGCGGCCAACCCCGGCACCTACTACGTGCCCTACACCATCACGCAAGGATCTATTCCCACGACCGGCCTGGCCCGCATCGAAGTACAGGCCGCAACCGGAGACTCCGCCAAACCCATCGCCGCCAACGACGTGGCACTGCTCGGCGCCGACAACACCGCGATCGTGGAGCCCCTAGCCAACGACGTCGACCCGATGGGCGGCGTATTGTCCGTGACCAACGTGACCGCCGACGCGGCAAGCGGCATCAAAACCGGCGTCGTGAGCAACAAGCGCGTCTACATCACCGCACGACAGGTGCCGACCGAACCCGTGCAAATCAAATACAGCGTAGCCAACGCAGCAGGCACGTCGACCGGCGTGATCGTACTGCAGCCGCCGGCGTTGACCACCTCCAACTCCATACCGAAAGCCGACAACATCACCACGCAGGTACGCACCGACGGCATCGTCTCCATCGACGTGCTCGACCACGTTACCTACTCCGACGGCACCACGGTAAACCTGCAAAACGACCTGCAATACGACAAGAGCACGTTCAAAGGACTCGTATTCGTATCAGGCAACACCGTACGATACCAAGCATCCAACCAAACCGGATCCTTCCCCGTAACATACACGGTCAAAGACAATCTCGGCAACGCGGCATCTGCCACAATCACCATCAACGTGCATCAAAAAGACGCCGAAAACAAGGCGGCGCCAACACCATCCGACGTTGAAGCACAGGTTGCGGCAGGGCAGAAAGTACAAATCCCAATCATCCTGACCGGCATCGACGCCGATGGTGACGACGTGCAGCTGCTCGGCCTCGGCAACAAGGCTCCGACGCTCGGACGCATCAGCGAAGTCGGAGCCACCTACCTGGTATACGAGGCATATGCCGACTCCGCAGGAACCGACACCTTCTCATACGCCGTCGAAGACTGGACCGGCCAACGATCCCAAGCGCAAATCCGCGTGGGCGTGTTCAAATCCGGCACCGACTCGGGCGTGTACGCACGCGACGACGAAATCACATTGCGCCCCAACACCGCGGCAACCGTACCCGTGGCGCAAAACGACATTTCCGGAGACAACACCGACCTGACCGTCAGCAAAGACGTCGAATCGCAAGACATCAGCAATGTGAACGTAGTGGATAATGCGCTCGCCTTCACCACGCCTCAGCAGGCGGGCACCTATTACGTGGTGTATACGGTCAAAGACAAGGCAGGATTGTCAGACACAGCAACGCTGACGGTGAACGTCGATGGCAACGCCACCATCGAACCGCCGACCGCATACGACTACCGTGTGCCTTCTTCGGCGACGATCGACAAGAAATCGGTCGACGTGGACGTTTCGCAATGGATTGCGAACCCTTCCGGCAGCGCCGACGAACTGCACGTGGCCGTTGATGATTCGGCCACCGACCATGCGCATGTCAAAGGCGGAGACAAGTCCACGACCATTACCGTGGAATTGACGGACGAGGCGCGAGCCGTGCCATACACCGTGACCAACACGACGTATGACATCACGTCCACGGCGTTCATCCAAGTGCCCGCATACGGCGTATTTCCGCCGGCCCTTCGGCCGAAAGCGCCGGCTTTGAAGGTGAACGCGCGAGAGACGATCACCATCAATATCGCCGATTACGTGCGTGTGGGCGCAGGCAAGACCGCGTATGTGGACGGCGCCGATTCGGTAAGCGCCACGAAAGCCGCGGACGGCGACCTGTATGTGAACGACCAGACGTTGAAGTTCACCGCGCCGAAGGACTACTCCGGCCCTGCATCCATCACTTTCACCGCGGTGGATGGCAAGCGCGACAAGAACGACAAGGTGAAAATCATCAATTCGGCAGTGTTAACGTTGCCGATCACCGTGATCGGGCGCGACGTGCCCGCGCCGACGTTCTCTTCGTCCACCATCGACGTGGTCGCCGGCGAGAGCGCCACCACCATCGACCTGACCGCGTTGACCCATTCGGCGTCCGACCTATACGACGACGAAAAACAGTACACGTATTCGGGTGGCGCTGATTCCGACCAGGTGAGCGCCAAGGTGAGTTCTAACGGCAAACTGACCGTGTCCGCCGACAAAACCACGTCGCCGGGAACCACGGTGAGCGTGCCCATTTCAATCCAATATTCGAGGGGCACGGTGAACGCGGGCGTCACGGTTCGCGTGACGACCTCCAACAGGCCTTTGGCACGCATCAACGCGAAAACCGTGAAGGTCAAGGCGGGAAGCAGCGAGGAAGTGAACCTGCTTGCCGACGCGTACAATCCGTTCCCCGATTCCGCATTAACCGTGACCGGATGTACGTCCGACGGCGCGTCGAAGCTGACCGTGGACTGTCCGTCAAACGGTGTGGTGTCGATCAGCGCAGCTTCCGACATCGGCGCGAGCACCAACAAGGTGATCGTCAACGTGCGTGATGCCACCAATACGAAGGAACGTGAGATAACAGGCACCATCAACGTTTCGGTAATGGACAGGCCGGATGCGCCTCTGCTCTCCCCCATCGCGGGAGACCCGCAGGATGGCGCGGTGAATCTGAGTTGGACGGCCGGTTCTTCGAATGGCAGCCCGATCAGCGGATACAAGGTGACGTGGAACGGCGACGGTTCCGGCGAGAAATTGTGCGGTTCCGTGACCTCCTGCCAGATTACCGGTTTGAAGAACGGCAAGACGTACTCGTTCAAGGTGCAGGCCAAGAATGAGGTCGGCTGGTCGAAGGAGTCGAACAGCGTGGAAGGCACGCCTGACAAGCTTCCGGACGCGCCGACCGATGTGAAGGCCGAAGCCGGCAGGAACACCGTCGTTGTCACATGGAAAGCTCCGGAAGGCAATTTCTCCGCCGTCGACGGCTATGAGGTGACGTTAAATGGATCCAATATAGCGAATCCGACGCAAAAGGTTGAAGGTACAAGCTTCACGTTCAAATTCGACGACAATGCGATTACCAATGGCGCATCCTATACCGCCACGGTCAAGGCGCATAACAAAATGAACTGGAGTCAGCCATCCGCCGTGTCCAATGCCGTTTCGCCTTGGGGTAAGCCTGACAAACCAACCATCTCCGCAGTGCAGAATGGCGACAAGATTGTGGTGAGCGGGCGGATCAATGACGCCCGTAACTCGAAATACCAGTCGATTACGGTAAGTATCAGAGACGAAGACAGATCCGTAGAGACCAATGCCACGGACTATTCCGTCGAATTCGACATCAAGAACGAGTGGTATTACAAAGAGATTAAGCCAACGATTACCGTGGTCACGGAACGCAGTGGTTCGTCGAGCAGCGAAACATCCGTTTCGCCCTTCACAGCAGTCGACCCTCCAACCAATGTGAAGCTGGAACTCAGCAACAATACATGTGTGGCGACCTGGTCCAAAAAAGGGCGCGTCACAGGCTTTGTTGTAAGGGCCAAGGATTATTACAATGCTGATCTTCACGAGAACAGAGCAGAATGGCCGCTTTCCGGTAACTGGAGCACCTGCGATACGGTAAATGTTCAGCAATACTTCATTGATACGTCACATATCAGCACCCCTGAAACTGCCAACAGCAATACCGTCGGCAACAAAATCAAAGCGGAAATCACTACCATGCCGACCCTTTCCTGGGATGCCAATGACACGAATCTCATCAAGGTCTCCGGCGGATCGGTGAAAACATGGAATCAAATTGGCAGCTACTCTTTCGTATTCACCGGAGGTGGCAAAACATACGAAATCCCTTGGGCCCAAGGTACCAGTCAGTTGAACGCCGAAAAGCTACCAACGGGGGTTGACTACACATGGAAGTTTAAAGTCACCGGTCCAGACCCGGCACTCAACAACGAAGCAGACGGATCAACGATCAAAGACTCCGACCGCTATAACGAACCGACCCCCGATCCTAAGCCTGATTCCAATCCGGACCAGTCGGGATCAGGGCAAAGTGACGCCCCTACGGCTTCATCCGTAGCTCTTTCCACCATCGATGGAAAAAGCAAGCCGTGGGTGAGAGGCTTGGCCTATTACGCCAATCGCTAGCCGGTATGGCAATCTCGACGAACAATCCAATATCGACAACCAATCATCAATACGACCAATAGAAGCAAGCAAGGAGCACCCATGAGCAACGAAAACGATGACGACGCCACCCAGCTGGGTTCCATCGGGCACCATATGAACAAGCCGCAACAGCCTGGCAATCCGCAGATGCGCCCCGCATTCCAAGCTCCAAGCCTGCCGACGCATCCGCAGAAGCAAAGCGGCGACGATGAAGACACCGTGCTCAGCGCATACAACGCAACGCCCTCCAGGCCTGCAATGCCTACGGTTCCAACAACGCACCCCATGAAGGCGCAACCGGCACAGCCGGTGCAGATGCAACAACCGTTGCCGCAATCGCAGCCAATTCCGGCAGCGGCACCACGCCAATTCCCGCAGGCCACAACATCGCAAGCCAAGCCTGCGCAGCCAGCCGCAACCTCGTCCATGATGTCCGCGCCACAGGCCGACATCACCGAATTCCACAACCAGTTCGCCAAACTGGTCGACAGCGTCTCCCAGGTCGTGGTCGGCAAGGAACAACCGATCCGCCAATGCGCCACCGCCATGATTGTCGGCGGCCACATTCTGCTTGAAGACAACCCCGGAACAGGCAAGACGCAGCTGGCCCGAGGCCTCGCCAACTCCATCGACATGTCGTTCAAGCGCATCCAGTTCACTCCGGATCTGCTGCCTTCCGACGTGGTCGGCGTAACCTACTACGACCAGAAGAACGGCGAATTCGAATACCGCGAAGGCCCGATTTTCGCATCCATCGTGCTTGCCGACGAAATCAACCGAGCCTCGCCGAAAACACAGTCCGCGCTGCTCGAGGTCATGGAAGAGCAGAAAGTCACCGTCGACGGCGAAACCCACGCGGTACCGCAGCCTTTCATGGTCATCGCCACCCAGAACCCCATCGAACAGCTCGGCACCTACAAACTGCCGGAAGCGCAGATGGATCGTTTCCTCATCAAAACAACCATCGGCTATCCGAGCCATGACGTGAGCGTAAGCATTCTCAAGCAGGTCAACGTCACCGACCGTGCATCCACTGTGCATGCGGTGCTCACCGGCAACGACGTGCTACGCATGCGCGCCATCAGCGAAACCATTCATCTTGACGACGCGATCCTCGAATACATCGTGCGCTTGGTGGAAGCGACGCGCCACAACGAACGCATCCAAGTCGGATCGTCCATGCGAGGCGCACTCGCGCTGACCCGATGCGCCCGAGTGTGGGCAGCGTCCAACAATCGCGGATATGCGGTACCCGACGACGTGAAGCAGCTGGCGGTCGCCGTGCTCGCGCACCGCATCACGCTCACCGCAGAGGCCACGTTCGCCGGATACACCCCCGAACAGATGATCGAACAGATCCTCGAAAACGTACCTGCACCGACCGTAGGCGCCACCGTCTGAAACGTATACCCGACACAGCTGCACGCGCAGCACGACAGAAGCGCACAACCGCACGAAACGTTCACAAACCCCCGAAAGGTCAAGTATGCGACAATCCACAACCATGCAACGCAGGAGAACCATGCAACGATCCCTGCGACGCATCAAGCATCGCATCAAACGACTGGTCACCTCATATGTGTCACCACTCGGATGGGCAGTGGCCGGACTCACCATCGCCTCGCTCATAGCGTTCACGATCCTCGGATGGCATGAACTGCTGGCCATGGCGATCATATTCGTCTGCATGATGGTCGCCGCCATCATGCTGTCGCTCGGCAACACGTCGTTCACTGCCACCATAGACGTGTCCAGAAGGCGAGTCACCGTGTCAGACACCGTGAAAGTCGACGTGTGCGTCGACAATCCGGGACACACGCCAACCACATCCGCACGAGGCGACCTGTCCATCGGCGACAATCACGAACGATTCTCCATCCCCATGCTCACCGCTGGCCAATCACACCAAACAACCGTGGAATTCACCGCCGTCTCCCGCGCGGTGTTGCCGGTCGGACCGCTTTCCATACGCAAAGGCGACCCATTCGGACTCGTACGGCACGAAAAGAAACTCGCCGACCAAATCAACGTGTTCATCCACCCGCAAACCGTCATGCTGAACACACTCAACGCCGGAATTCCGCGAGACTTCGAAGGTCAGCCCAGCGGCGAAATCGTCGACGACGACCTCGACTTCTACGGACTGCGCGAATACGAGCCGGGCGACGACGTGCGCAACGTGCACTGGCTCAGCTCCGCAAAAACGGGAGCGCTGATGATCCGCCAATACGAAGCAACCCGACGTACCAACACCGCATTGACCATCAGCGTGAACCCAGACGACTACCTCAGCTCCGACGAATTCGAACTGGCGGTATCCGTCCACGCATCCATCGGCGTGCAATGCCTGCTCCAAAACCGCCCGGTAACCTCCCATGCGGGAAACGAACACGCCACGCCATGCAACTCCACGGAATTCCTCGACGGATGCAGCGCCATTACCCCCGACATCAACGACAATCCGAACCTCGCACAAACCACCCTCACCCACACCCCCGACTCATCGTTCTACTACATCACCGTCGGCAGGCTCAAAAGCATCGACGAGATCAAACACATAGCGCTCGCGCTCCCCCGATCAGCAACCTGCGTGGTACTGCAAACCGCCATCGGGCAACCACGCGCCATCAAACAATACGCCGACTTCACCCTGGCGACCGTAGGAAACCTAGACGATCTTCCAATGATCATGAGGGTACTGGCATGAGCACCGCAGGATTCAGCAAACACAGCATCAACGCCAATACCGGCGAAACCCGCGCCGACCACACCACCGGATTCGGCAACACCTTCACCGAATCATCCACCGGCACCTTCACGGAAACAGGCACCGGAACAGGCTCATGGGCCGACTCCACACACTCCGCCATCTGGATGTCACGAGACGGCAAATCGCAAGTCCTTCCCTACTTACACCGACCACGCGCCTCGCAATACGCAAGCTTGCTCGTAGCAGCCCTGCTCACCCTCGCCGCAGCCAGCAACCTCATCGACGTCTACGGATCAGCCGCATCCTGGGCCCTCGCCGCCATTCCAGCCACCATCATCGGATCACTCGTGGCGCTCGCAGGCACGGTTCCCGCGCTCCGCCTCTGGTGGCAGATACTGTTCACGGCCGTCGCGCAACTGGTTGTCGGCCCGGTTCTGTTCCTCAACGACACCACCATCACACACTTCATCCCAACCCTGCGTACGCTTACGCAAGGATGGATGCAGACGCTCGGCTCCTTCAAATTCATCCTGTCGGTCGAACCTCCAACCGGCACCACGGACGGCTGTCTGCTTGCAGTATGGACCATCTGCCTGTGGTTCGCGCTGCTCACCGGCATTTTCGCAGTGACGGAAGATGGCAGATTCACCATGATCGCCATTGTTCCCGTCATCGCCAATCTTGCGATCTGCGCATTGCTTGGCTCATCTTCCGGCTATTACCGCATATTCGTCGGCAGCGCAATGGCGCTTGTGCTCGTGATTTGGATCAGTGCACGTTGGAAATTACTGGAATTGGGACGTTGGATCAGTTCCGTGGTAATCGTGGTTGTTTCCATCGCATTGGCGATCGGAGGATGCCTTGCCATCGGCCAGGACCGCACCATTCTGCGCGACCATTACGATCCGCCGCTCAGCCCGTACGATTACACAAGCCCGTTGAGCGGCATGCGTTCGTACATCAAAAACAGCAAGGACGATGTGCTCCTCACCGTTCAAAACCTGCCCGCAGGTTCGAGCGTGCGGCTAGCGGTCATGGACCGTTTCGATGGCAACGTATGGAACCTGTCCGATTCCACCATGTCGTCGGACTCCTCCAATTACCATCGCGTCGGCACCTCCATCACCAACAACGCCGAAGGCAAGAAATTCACCGCAACATTCACCGTGAACAAAGGCCTGAGCGACTACTGGCTGCCCATGGCCGGAGCCGCATCGAGCGTGACCTTCGACAACAGCGAAAACGCCGACTCGTTCTATTACAACAGCGACACCATGTCGGCCATCTATCCCTCACGCACCTCCGAAGGCCTCACCTACACGGAAACCGGCATCATGCCAGCAGTTCCCACCGACAAGCAAATCGCCAAAGCCAACGCAGCCTCCATCAGCCAGCCTAAAGCCGAAGACATGCCCGACTGTGTGGACAAACTCGCCACAGCCATAGCCGGCGGCCAATCCAAAGGCGGCGAAGCAGCCCAGGCCATCGCCGAAAAACTCAAGGAATCAGGCTGGTTCTCGCACGGCTTGAGCGGCGATTACCCGTCTACCGCCGGCCACGGCAACTACCGTATCGACCAGCTGCTCGCCGGAACGGCCATGGTCGGAGACAGCGAACAATACGCCTCCGCAATGGCACTCATGGCACGCAGCCTGGGACTTCCAAGCCGAGTGGTGCTTGGATTCCTACCAAAAGACGATGAAGGCGACATCAGCGAAAACCGCACCGAAAAACAAGGGAAAAACACCGTCATCGAATTCACCGGCAACGACGTGACCGCATGGGTGGAAATCAAACTGGACGGCTACGGCTGGGTGGCGTTCTACCCGACGCCAAAGGAAACCAAAGTCCCCGACGAAAACCAGAACCTCACCCCACCGAACCCGCAGAATCTGGTGCGCCAGCCCCCAGTACCCCTCACCGACCCGCTGCGCGACGATAACCAAGCCAAAGGCAGGTCCTCAATCGGCGGAAGCATGGCTGACGAAACGTCAACCAACCTCTTCTGGCAGCATTTCGGCAGAATCGCAAGAAAAGTAGCCATCTACGGAAGTCCACTGTGGACGCTGCTCATCGTATGCGGCCTCCTGCTCGCCATCAAAGCGATCGCATTGGCACGGTCAAGAAAACACGGCAGCGCGCAACAGCGAGTGGCAGCAGGATGGCAATCCGTGGCGGCGCTCGCCCGGCAAAGCGGACTTGACATTCAAGGCACGCGCAGCGAACAGGCGGTCTCCATCGCAAGCCAGATGGATATTTCCAGTGAAACGTTGCTTGCCTTGGGCACACAAGCCGATTACGCAACCTTCTCCGGTAATACCGTCAACGAGGAGCATGTGCAGCAGTATTGGCGCGATATTGAGCAGGAACGCCAGTACATGCTCAAGTCATTGCCGACATTGCGCAGATGGCGTGCCAAGCTTTCGCTTGCCGACGTTTTCCATTTTCGAGGCAAACGCGGCGCGAGCGACGATTCAGCGAATAACGCAGCCGATACGGCAACAAATACTACGGTTGACATCGATTGGCACGTCAGCAAAATCGGAGATCATGAGGATATCGTCGATTTGCAGGAAGGCACATTGCAGACGTTGCGAACCGTTCAATAACGCGCATGTTCCCGCAATGGCAAGCGTCGATGATTAGATTGCCGCTTTGTTCTCAGCGCATTCAATACAATATTTACAGATCACGAGATAAGGAGACCATGATGGTCGATTTCGATACCGCGGCCGCAGCTGTGCAGGATCCGAACGCAGATCCCGTGCTCTTGGCGAAAATCGCTTACGAAAATCCAGAATTCGGCGCGAATGTGGTTGCCAATCCGCGTGCGTACCCTGGTCTGAAACGTTGGGTCGCCCAATTCGGCGATGAACGCGCACGCCAGCAGCTGGTCGCATTGGGGTGGCCGGTTCCGCAGGAAGGCGTTATGCAGAGGAATGCCGAAACCGTTCCGGAACAGGCACAGCAATCCCAAACGCAAGCGCAGTATCAGCAGCCGCGGCAATCGTCGGACGTGCAGCATCAGATGCAATACCAGACGCCGGCAACCGTCCAACACCAGCCTGAATCGTTCATGGAAGCGTCGGCATCGAATATGGCGAACGACGTTTCGACGGAATACGTCGAACCGTACACCAATCCAGCGGATTTGTCGGAAGTGGCCGATTATTCTTCGGCCCAGCCGCAATATGACGCACAGCCGTACGCGGACAACGCCCAGCACGCCATGCAGCCGCAGGAACCGGCCGCGTCGAATAGCGGTTTTACCGCGGAATTGGCCATGACCACGCAAGACAAGATGCTGATGGCCCAGATCGCGAGCGAGGCTCCGGAGCTGCACCCCTTCCTCGCACGCAATCCGAATATCTACCCGGATCTGCTTGACTGGCTTGCCAATCTCAATGATTCCGCCGTCAACGCGGCCATCCGCCTACGCCAGTAGCAAATAGCCGGTCAGCAAGTGCCAGTTGGCAGGTAGCGAATCGCAATAGTCAGGAAGGGCTGTATGCGCATCCTCACGCGTACAGCCCTTCTTCTACTCTCGACATCGTTCATTGTCGCGCCGTCATTTCAGGCATCCCAAACCTTGCGGTTTGACGGCATACTTGGCGATACGCAACAGAACGTCTCAATCAACGCTGCTCGAGCGTAAAGAACTGGTCTCCGATACGAACCGTGCAAGGTGCTTCAAACTTTATCGGCTCGTGCTCAACCTTGGTCTCCTCATTGCCTTGAATAATGTACGTGCCATTAAGCGATCCGTAATCCTCAATCCACAACGTACCATCCTGATCGAAGCTGATCGCCGCATGATTGCGTGAAATCGTGCGCGTCGGATCCTCCAATTTCACGGATTTGGCACCTTCCGGCACTTCAACGGACGGCTTGCGTCCCAAGAGCACGCCCATGTCGATAATCACTTCCTGACCGGTCTGCTCATTGTAAAGCGTGTATTCCAGCTCCGGCTGCTTCATGGTGAAGGCCGAAGACAGCACCGTGCCATCCCAATCGATCTCATCATCGTTGGCCGGTTCGTCGTTGATTGGTTCCAGCAACATGGAAACCTGCTCCATCGGCTGAGATTGCACCGTTCCCGGCATTGCAGAATCGACGAAGGAAGGCATTACGGTGGCGTCATCGTCGTACCAGCCTGGTTCAGGCGGCGGCGGATATGGAAGAAAGCTCATACCCTCATTGTAATTTGACGTTTGATTTGCGATATTAAATTCGCTCTGCAATACAGGCAGTTTTGTAATATGCCGACCGTTGGCATAATGATCGCAACAATCGTTTTTTTTCGTATTAAAAATGGGGATCAGCTGCTTGAAGCCAATCCCCATTTTTATGTCTATCGGATGATTTCAGACGTTATGTCGTTCCATCATCGCCTTTCGGATCACAGGGTGTCGCCCAAATCCATCTGACCACCATTGTCGTCCAGGAAGTCATCCGGATTGAAGTCGTCGCCAAGCTTCAGATCGCCGAAATCGATGTTGGAGAAGTCGACTTCGGACAGATCCGCATCGCCGAAGGCAGCATCGGACTCGTCGCCACCCAAACCGAAGTTCGGGTAGATGGTGTCGCGAATGGCCTTGTCGGGCTCGACCACGGCGTTACGGTAACGGGCAAGACCGGTACCGGCCGGAATGAGCTTACCGATGATGACGTTCTCCTTGAGACCCTTCAGGTCGTCGACCTTCTGGCTCAGGGCGGCTTCGGTGAGCACGCGGGTGGTCTCCTGGAAGGAAGCCGCGGACAGCCAGGAATCGGTTGCCAGCGAAGCCTTGGTGATGCCCATCAGCTCCGGACGACCGGCGGCAGGCTTGCCACCTTCCTTCACGGCCTTCATATTGGCGGCCTTGAAGCGGGCCTGATCCACCAGTTCACCCGGAAGCAGGTCGGTATCGCCGGAATCGATCACCGTGATACGACGCAGCATCTGGTGCACGATGACCTCGATGTGCTTGTCGTGAATATCCACGCCCTGGGAGCGGTACACGGTGTGCACTTCCTCCACAATGTTCACCTGGGCGGCACGAGGGCCGAGGATGCGCAGGATCTTCTTAGGATCGACGGAGCCTTCGATCAGCTGGGTGCCAGCTTCGACATGCTCGCCGTCCTTGACCAGCATCGGGGCGCGACGGGTCACCGGGTAGACGATCGGTTCGACGGATTCGTCATCCGGCTTCAGCATGACCTGACGGCCACGCTCGGTGTCTTCCACCTTGACCACGCCTGCGAACTCCGCGATCGGAGCCTCGCCCTTCGGGGTACGAGCTTCGAAAAGCTCGGTAACACGAGGGAGACCCTGGGTGATATCGGATGCGGAAGCGACGCCGCCGGAGTGGAAGGAACGCAGTGTCAGCTGGGTACCAGGCTCGCCGATGGACTGTGCCGCCACGATGCCAACGGCCTCGCCGACGTCCACCAGCTTGTTGGTGGCCAGAGACCAGCCATAGCACTTGGCGCACACACCGCGCTTGGAATCGCAGGTGAGCACGGAACGGGCCTTGACTTCTTCCACATCGTGGGCGACGAGATCGTTGAGCACGTCCATGGACAGTGCGTCGCCGGCCTTGTACAGCACGGTTTCGCCGTCGGCTGGATCGATCACGTCAGCTGCGAGCAGACGGGAGTACGGACCACCGTCGGCAGCCTTGACGAGATGCAGGTTGCCTTCAGCGTCACGCTCGCCGACCTTCATCGTCAGGCCGCGCTTGGTGCCGCAATCCTCTTCGCGCACGATCACGTCCTGGGAGACGTCCACCAGACGACGGGTCAGGTAACCAGATTCTGCGGTACGCAGTGCGGTATCGGCCAGACCCTTACGCGCGCCGTGCTGGGAGATGAAGTATTCCAGCACGGACAGGCCGTCGCGGTAGTTGGACTTCACAGGTCGAGGAATGATCTCGCCCTTCGGGTTGGCCACGAGGCCTCGCATACCTGCGATCTGGTTGATCTGCATCATGTTTCCTCGTGCACCGGACTGCACGATGATAGCCAGATTGTTCTTGGAGTCGAAGTGTTTCTCGACAGCCTCGGAAACCTCACTGGTGCACTTGGTCCACAGGTCGATGAGTTCCTGGCGGCGCTCCTCTTCGGTAAGCATACCGATTTCGTAGTTCTCGTTGACCTTGTCGGCTTCGGCTTCGTACTTCTCGATGAACTCGTCGCGCTCGGACGGCTGGATAACGTCGGAGAACGCGAAGGACACACCGGACCACGGTGCGCGGGTGAAGCCCATATCCTTCAGAGCGTCCAGCGTTGCAGCCACCTGTGCAGTGGAGTAACGGGTTGCGATGTCGTCGACGATCTTGCTCAGACGCTTCTTCGGAGCCTGATCGTTCACGAACGGGTAGTCGACCGGCAGCGTGCTGTTGAACAGGATGCGGCCGTAGGAGGTTGCGAAAAGCACGGAACCATCGTGGAAGCGCTCTTCCTTCACCACCGCCGGGCTGCCCGGTTCAGGCTCGATGACTTCGATTTCGCTCGGTTCCCAACCCTTCGGAAGCACGAAGTCTTTCGGAAGGCGGATAAGCACCTTGGCCTGCATGTCGATCTCGTGCTTGTCGAGCGCCATTTCGGCCTCTTCGAGCGAGGAGAACACACGGCCCTGACCCTTGGCTCCGTCGATGACGGTGGTCAGGTAGTACAGACCGAGGATCATGTCCTGGCTCGGCATGGTCACGGTGTGGCCGTCTGCCGGCTTCAGAATGTTGTCGGAAGCCATCATCAGGGAGCGGGCTTCGGCCTGGGCTTCGGCGGACAGCGGCAGGTGGACTGCCATCTGGTCGCCATCGAAGTCGGCATTGAATGCGGCACAGGCAAGCGGCGGCAGGTGGATGGCCTTGCCTTCCACCAGGATCGGCTCGAATGCCTGAATGCCCAGACGGTGCAGCGTAGGTGCACGGTTCAGAAGCACCGGATGTTCGGCGATGACCTCTTCGAGCACACCCCACACTTCGGAATCGCCACGGTCCACAAGACGCTTGGCGCTCTTCATGTTCTGCGCGTAGTTGAGGTCCACAAGACGCTTGATGACGAACGGCTTGAACAGCTCGAGGGCCATCGGCTTCGGCAGACCGCACTGGTGCATGCGCAGGGACGGACCGACCACGATCACGGAACGGCCGGAGTAGTCCACACGCTTACCAAGCAGGTTCTGACGGAAACGACCCTGCTTGCCCTTGAGCATGTCACTCAGGGACTTCAGCGGGCGGTTCGAAGCGCCGGTGACCGGGCGTCCACGACGACCGTTGTCGAACAGGGAGTCGACGGCTTCCTGAAGCATGCGCTTTTCGTTGTTGAGCATGATTTCAGGAGCGCCGAGCTCGATCAGTCGCTTCAGACGGTTGTTACGGTTGATCACACGACGATAGAGGTCGTTGAGATCGGAAGTGGCGAAACGGCCACCGTCGAGCTGCACCATCGGACGCAGATCCGGCGGAATGACCGGGATCACGTCGAGCACCATGGCTTCCGGCTTGTTGCCGGTGGTCAGGAAGGCGTTGACGACCTTCAGACGCTTCAGGGCGCGGGCCTTGCGCTGGCCGGTGCCGGTGTCGATTTCCTCACGCAGCTGCTTGGAAGCGGCCTCAAGATCGAAGTCCTGCAAGCGCTTCTTGATGGCTTCGGCGCCCATGCAGCCTTCGAAGTAGTCGCCGTAGCGGTCTTCCATTTCGCGCCACAGGTCGACGTCGCCTTCCATGTCGCCCGGCTTCAGGTTCTTGAAGCGGTCGAACACGGCGCTCAGACGCTGAATCTGCTCGTCGAAACGGATGCGGATCGCGGCCATTTCACGCTCGGCGCTGTTGCGCAGCTTGGCGCGTGCGGAGCCCTTGGCTTCACCTTCGGCCTCAAGTTCGGCCAGATCGGATTCAACTTTCTTGGCACGCTCTTCGATTTCCGCGTTGCGACGCTTCTCCAGATTGGCGATGTCGTTGTCGAACTCGTCCTGCAGACCCGGAAGATCCTCGTGACGCTGTTCCTCATCGACGCTGGTAACCATGTAGGCGGCGAAGTAGATGACCTTTTCCAGATCCTTCGGAGCGATGTCCAGCAGGTAGCCCAAACGGGACGGAACACCCTTGAAGAACCAGATGTGGGTCACCGGAGCGGCAAGCTCGATATGGCCCATGCGCTCACGGCGCACACGGCTCTTGGTGACTTCCACACCGCAGCGTTCGCAGACGATGCCCTTGAAGCGCACGCGCTTGTACTTACCGCAGGCGCACTCCCAGTCACGGGTAGGTCCGAAGATCTGTTCGCCGAACAGACCGTCTTTCTCCGGCTTCAGGGTACGGTAGTTAATGGTTTCAGGCTTCTTGACCTCGCCGTGGCTCCAATTACGGATGTCTTCGGCAGTGGCCAGGCCGATCCTCAGTTTGTCAAATGCGTTGACGTCCAGCACTCTATTGTCCTGTCTATCGATTCTTAATGCTTAATCACGTTTCGTCAGGCTGGTCGCGCCACGTTTTCATACGACGCGACCAGCCATGGGATCACTGGAATTCAGGCTCTTCCGCAACCTGGTCAGCCTTGGCGACCGCGTCGGGGCGCGCGCCGATGTTGAAGCCAAGATCGTCGGAGGAAGCAGACGGATCGTCGTCCTCGTCCTTCATGTCGATGGCCACACCTTCCGCGTTGAGCACTTCGACGTTCAGGGACAGGGACTGCATTTCCTTGAGCAGCACCTTGAAGGATTCCGGAATGCCTGCCGGCGGCAGGTTGTCGCCCTTCACAATGGCGCCGTAGACACGCACGCGGCCGTCGACGTCATCGGACTTGGTGGTCATCATCTCGTGCAGCGTGTAGGCGGCACCGTAGGCCTCGAGGGCCCACACTTCCATTTCGCCGAAGCGCTGGCCACCGAACTGGGCCTTGCCACCCAACGGCTGCTGGGTGATCATGGAGTACGGGCCGGTGGAACGTGCGTGGATCTTGTCGTCGACCAGGTGGTGCAGCTTCAGCATGTACATGTAGCCAACGGAAATCGGCTTCGGGTACGGTTCGCCGGTACGACCGTCGAACAGCACGGCCTTGCCGTCGTCTCCGACCAGCTTGTTGCCGTCACGATCCGGCAAGGTGCAGGAAAGCAGTCCCTTAATGGTTTCCGGACGAACGCCGTCGAACACCGGGGTTGCCACCGGGGTGCCCGGCTCGCCCTTTTCGGCGCCCTGCGGAATGTTCTTCTTCCAAGCGGCTTCGATATCCGGGTCGAGGGAGATGTCCCAGCCGGCATGTGCGATCCAGCCCAAGTGCAGTTCCAGCACCTGGCCGAGGTTCATTCGAGAAGGCACGCCCAGCGGGTTCAGCATGATGTCGACCGGAGTACCATCCGCGAGGAACGGCATATCCTCTTCCGGCAGAATGCGGGAGATAACACCCTTGTTGCCATGTCGGCCGGAGAGCTTGTCGCCCTGGGTGATCTTACGATGCTGCGCAATGTAGACGCGAATCATCTGATTCACGCCGTTCGGCAGCTCGTCGCCGTCTTCTTCGGCGTCTTCGCGGGTGATCTCCTTGACGTCGATCACCGTACCGGTCTCGCCGTGAGGCACACGCAGCGAGGTGTCACGAACTTCGCGGCTCTTCTCACCGAAGATGGCGCGCAGCAGACGCTCTTCCGGAGTCAGCTCGGTTTCGCCCTTCGGGGTGACCTTACCCACCAGAATGTCGCCGGCTTCGACTTCGGCGCCGATGCGGATAATGCCACGCTCGTCGAGGTTGGCCACCGCGTCTTCACCGACGTTCGGCAGATCACGGGTGATCTCCTCGGCACCCAGCTTGGTTTCGCGGGCGTCGATCTCGTATTCCTCGATGTGGATGGAGCTCAGGGTGTCGTCCTGCACGAGACGCTGGGAGATGATCACAGCATCCTCGTAGTTATAGCCGTTCCACGGCATGAAGGCGATGAGCAGGTTCTTGCCCAGAGCCATTTCACCCTTCTGGGTTGCCGGGCCGTCGGCCAGCACGGTGCCGGCTTCCACACGTTCGCCGTCGTGGATCAGCGGCACCTGGTTGTAACAGGTGGTCTGGTTGGAACGGCGGAACTTGGCCAGCTTGTAGGAGCTGGTGGTGCCATCGTCGTTCATTACACGGATGATATCGGCGGAAACATAGGTCACCACGCCCGGCTTCTCAGCCAGAATCACATCACCGGAATCAACGGCTGCACGCCATTCGGCACCGGTGCCCACCAGTGGGCGCTCGGATTCGATCAGCGGCACGGCCTGGCGCTGCATGTTGGTACCCATCAGTGCTCGGTGGCCCTCATCGTGTTCCAGGAACGGAATCAGGGATGCGCCGACGGAAACCATCTGGCGCGGGGAAACGTCCATGTAGTCAACGGAGCTGACCGGCACATCGACCGCTTCTTCCTCGCCGACTCGGGCAAGGGCCTGCTTCTTGACGAAGTTGCCGTTCTCGTCGAGCTCCTGGTTGGCCTGTGCGATGACGTGCTCGGCATCGCGGTCTGCGGTCATGTATTCGACCTCGTCGGTCACATGGCCGTTGACGACCTTACGGTACGGGGTCTCGATGAAGCCGAACGGGTTGATGCGGCCGAAGGTTGCCAGAGAGCCGATAAGACCGATGTTCGGGCCTTCAGGAGACTCGATCGGGCACATACGACCGAAGTGGGACGGGTGCACGTCTCGCACTTCCATGGATGCACGGTCGCGGGACAGACCGCCAGGACCCAGAGCGGACAGACGACGCTTGTTGGTCACACCTGCCAGCGGGTTGTTCTGATCCATGAACTGCGACAGCTGGGAGGTTCCGAAGAACTCCTTGATGGTGGCGTTCACAGGGCGGATGTTGATCAGGGACTGCGGGGTGATGGCCTCCGGATCCTGAGTGGTCATACGCTCGCGGACCACGCGCTCCATACGGCTCAGACCAGTGCGCAGCTGGTTCTGGATCAGCTCGCCGACCTGACGGATACGACGGTTGCCGAAGTGGTCGATATCGTCGACGTCCACGCGCAGATCCACATCCTGACCATCACGCTTGCCCGGGAACTTGGTGTCGCCGGCATGCAGAGTGACCAGATACTTGATGGTGGAGATGATGTCTTCGCGAGACAGGCTACGATCGTTGATATCCTTCTCCAAGCCAAGCTTGCGGTTGATCTTGTAACGGCCGACGCGGGCCAGATCGTAACGCTTGGTGTTGAAGTAGAAGGAATCCAGCAGATTGCGGCCAGCTTCCGGCGTCGGGGTGTCGGCCGGGCGGATCTTGCGGTACAGATCGGTCAGAGCCTCGTCCTGGGTCTGCACGGTCTCTTTGGCGAGCGCGTCCATGACCAGCGGGTAATCCTTGAAGGCGTCGGCGATCTCGTCCTTGGTCATGCCGATGGCCATGAGGAACACGATGGCGGACTGCTTGCGCTTACGATCCACACGCACGCCGAGCACATCACGCTTGTCGATCTCGAACTCGAGCCATGCGCCACGGCTCGGAATGATCTTCGCGCCGAAGACTTCCTTGTCGGAAGTACGATCCTGGCTACGGTCGAAGTACACGCCCGGGGAACGCACCAGCTGAGACACGATCACTCGCTCGGTACCGCCGATGATGAAGGTGCCGTGCGGGGTCTGCAGCGGGAAATCGCCCATGAACACGGTCTGGGATTTGATTTCGCCGGTGTCGCCGTTCTCGAACTCAGCGTTCACGTACAGCGGAGCGGAGTAGGTGTAATCCTTCTCCTTGCACTCCTGCACGGTGTGGCGCGGTTCCTCGAAATATGGATCGGAGAAGGTCAGGCTCATGGTCTGAGCGAAGTTCTCGATCGGGGAGATCTCCTGAAAGACCTCGTCAAGACCAGAGGTGTGGGACACGGTGTTGGTGCCGTTCTCCAAATCCTCCTCGACACGCTTCTGCCAGCGCTCGTTGCCGATGAGCCAGTCAAAGCTGTCAGTCTGTACACCCAACAGGTAGGGTACATCAATGGGCTCGCGGATGGAGCCGAAATTCACACGGTCCGACGCCTTGTGCAGATCAATATCGTGCTGGTCGGCGCGTGCGATGATGGTGGTGGTGTTCGTCGTAGCCTCAGCCAATGGACGTTCCTTATCGCTCGCTAAATCGTTTCGATATGTTTCCCTGGAAGCGCTCCCATTGGCCACCATATGCCTAGTACGCGGGCGCTTCTTCTTTGTCAGCGTGCCCGCTATATGACACGCATGTACGCAAAGTCATGAGAATAACATATCCTGTAGATTTTTATTCGACAGTTATGCCGACCGGATCGGACTTGGCTTTGGGATGCCCTTCAAGTGAAAGCTGCGCCGAATACACGCCCCGATCCACCTTCGGTAGGGTGGATTCCTCCACACACTCACTGCCGGTACGCGTTCCCGGCCAAGTAATCGTCTGCTTGACCTCGTCGCCCTTCGCCAACAGACGATAATCAGCATCCACAGGACACACATTCGACTTCCAAATCACATCATCGCCCGATTTGATCGTCAACACAACGTTGGAAGCCGATATATCAACCAAACAGCCGACCTTGCTGGAACCGTCATATTTGATATCCGTCGTAAAATCCATCGAACCGCCCACGCCGAAACTCGACGCCGCAGGAGTCAACGAAAGCGCAACATTCGTCGCGCTGCAATCCGGCACCCCGCTTTTCTTCTTCTTCGTCGGGGACGGCACTTCCTTACGGGAAATCGCATACACATCCGCATGATGAATCTCCCGATTCACCGCAACAATCCCCCTAGACAGGGAATACAGGCAAAACACCAGAAAAGAGACCAGCACCACCACCGCAATACCGAAGACAATGCGACGACGACGAAATATCGTCTGCTGTTTTTTCGAACGCTTCTTGCCGGATTTCGAGAACGTCTTCTGTGCCATGATTCCACAGTCTAGCGTGCGCGCATCCAAAGAACATCGGCACCCGCCTTTTCATACCGGAAGACGCACAGCCGCATTCGGCAGGATCTCAATAAGACCATCCTCATCCAACGACGCGATACAACGGTCAAGTTGGATATGATCATTCCACAATCGTTCAAGCGACTTACGATCGACGGCAATCTCACCTTCCGGCAGATTACGCAACGCATTCAGCACCAGCCCACGCACCTGACGATCCGTACCCTGAAAACGCTGACGCGGCCTTGTACGACGCTCCCCCAATCCCGGTCGTCCATCACGCAAAAACACACACAGCGAAGAAACTGAACACACCTCACACAACGGCGATTTCGCCGCACACACAATCGCACCCAATTCCATAACCGACTGATTCCACACCACCGAAGAACGGTCGAACCGCCTGCATTTCGACACACCATCCTGTGGCAACACTTGCCTCGCCAACGCACGCTCAGCAGGACTCGCCGCACCGCCAAGCGACTCCACACCAAGGAAAACCCGCGAAAGCACCCTGCGAATATTCGTATCTACCACCGCGATGCGCTCGCCGAATGCGAAACTCATCACTGCGCTGGCCGTGTAATCGCCGATCCCCGGCAGAGCCAACAGCTTATCGTATGTTCGCGGCAGCTCATTGCCATAGTCGGAAGCGACCACACGAGCGCATTCCTGCAAGCGCAACGCGCGCCGAGGGTACCCAAGCCTGCCCCAGGCAGTGATCACATCAGATTTCGCCGCACCTGCAAGCGCAGCCGCATCAGGCCAACGCTCCATCCAATCGTTCCAATACGGCACCACACGGCTCATCTGCGTCTGCTGGCTCATCACCTCGGAAACAAGCACACCCCATGGTGTGGCACGGCCGAATCGCCACGGCAGATCACGCGCCGAGGCATGCCACCATTCGGCGAGCGCGACCGCCACAGCTTCGGCGTTTTCGATTTCGGCATTATTCCCATTCGTGTCGTTCATCGTACCTATTCTTGCATTCATGACGAACGAAGAGCATACCAATGACGCGCAAGGCGCAAACGCAGCGGAAGCCAAAGTCGAGAAAATGTTCGAATACGGCTACCGCAAATCGAATTACGGTCCGGACGAACTCGTGACCGATGCGCACGGCAATCCGATTTCCGTAGTCGACGCGATGCTGTCGGCCGAAGACGCGGCAAAAGCCGAAACCTCCACGCCCCACCTGTGCTACTACTCCCCCCGAATTCCAGGCAACACCGGTTCGGCAATCCGCCTGTGCGCAGTGACCGGCACGATCCTGCATTTGGTGGAGCCGCTTGGATTCAATCTGCGCGATACGAAGCTGCGCCGCGCCGGATTGGATTATCACGACATGGCGCACGTGGTATTACACCCGAATTTTGAAAACCTAGTGGAATCCATGCCGAATTCTCGCATCATCGCGTTCACCGCACATGCCACCAAACTGTATACCGACATCGAATACAAACCGACCGACATTCTGCTGTTCGGCCCGGAGCCGGGCAATATTCCCGATCCGATGGATATTATGGCCGGGCCGCACGTGACCGAACAGGTGCGATTGCCAATGCGCCCAAGCCTGCGCTCCCTGAACCTCACCAACTGCGCGTCCATCGCCATCTATGAAGCTTGGCGCCAGCTAGGCTTCGCCGGCGGCCAGTGATCCCTCCCCTGCCTGCCAACTTCTAGGTTTTCCAATAATTTACTTGTTTTTGCACAACAAGTTCCGCGGGAGAGGCGGCGGGGTCTGTCCCCGACACGCTCCAGGCCGCTCAGGCCAAGTCTTTACGGTCTGAAACAGACCCCGCCGCCTCTCCCGCTACGCTGAGTTCAACTTAAGTAAGTTTCTTTGTCTTTTATGCAAGACACAACGAAATGTACGAAAGCGAGCAGAAGAGCGGGATATTCTGTTCGAGACCGTAAGCTTGGCCGAACGGCCTTGAGTGTGTCGCGAATAGAATATCCCGCTCTTCTGCGACCTCCCTATTACAGCAGCTTATGCACCCAACGCAAGCACAGATCGCAAGAATGAATCGCACGCGACAAGCATGCATCGGGAAGAGGGAAGGGAGGGGCTAGTTTTTGAAGCTGTGGATTGGGGCAGGGATGCGACCGCCTCGGGTCACGAAAGCTTCGCAGCTGGTCTGGTTGACTGGAATGATCGGCGCATATCCCATCAGGCCGCCGAAGTTGGCCATCTCCCCTACGCCTTTGCCTTCAACCGGAATCACGCGCACAGCCGTGGTCTTCTGGTTGACCATGCCGATCGCGGCTTCATCGGCGATGATGCCGGAAATGGTGGATGCGGTGGTATCTCCCGGAATGGCGATCATGTCGAGGCCGACGGAACACACGCAGGTCATGGCCTCAAGCTTTTCGATCTTCAGGCAGCCATTGGTTGCCGCGTCGATCATGTTCTTGTCTTCGGAGACGGGGATGAACGCGCCGGAAAGTCCGCCGACGTAGGAGGACGCCATGATGCCGCCCTTCTTCACCTGATCGTTGAGCATGGCGAGCGCCGCGGTGGTGCCCGGTGCGCCAACCTGTTCGAGGCCGATCTTCTCAAGCACTTCGCCGACAGAGTCGCCTACGGCCGGGGTTGGCGCGAGGGAAAGGTCGATGATGCCGAATGGAATGCCGAGGCGACGGGATGCCTCCTGTGCCACCAGCTGGCCGACGCGTGTGATCTTGAACGCGGTGCGCTTGATGGTTTCGCACAGGAATTCGAAGTCCTTGCCCTTGGCTTCGTCGAGCGCGCGGGAAACCACGCCGGGGCCGGAAACGCCGACGTTGATGACCGCGTCGCCTTCGGTTACGCCATGGAAGCCGCCTGCCATGAACGGGTTGTCGTCGGGGGCATTGCAGAATGCCACGAATTTCACGCATCCGTAGGAATCGTTATCTGCGGTGGCATGTGCGATGTCTTTGATGATGTGGCCGAGCAGTTCGACGGAGTTCATGTCGATGCCGGTCTTAGTGGATCCCACGTTGACGGACGAGCAGACAATGTCGGTTTCGCTCAGCGCCTTCGGCAGGGAGCGGATGAGCAGCTCTTCGGCGGGGGTCATGGACTTGGATACGAGAGCGGAGTAGCCGCCGATCAGGTCGACGCCGACCTTCTTCGCCGCCTTGTCAAGCGCATGCGCGATTTTCACGAAATCATCCGACGTTTTGCACGAGCTTGCGCCGACCAAGGAAATTGGGGTGACGGTGATGCGCTTGTTGACGATCGGAATGCCGTAGTCGCGTTCGATGGCTTTGCCGGTGGATACGAGATCCTTGGCGTACGTGGTGATTTTGTTGTAGATGTTGTCGCAGACTTCGTCGACGCTGTCGGCCGCGCAGTCCAGCAGGCTGATGCCCATGGTGATGGTGCGTACGTCGAGCTTCTCCTGCTCGATCATCTTGTTGGTCTCGTGGACCTCCATGATATTCAGCATGATGTGTTCCTTCGCTCCTTACCGATGAACCCTGATGGATCAGACGCGGTGCATCTTGGTAAAGATCTCTTCACGCTGGCAGCGGATGCGCACGCCGATCTCCTCGCCAAGCTTGTCGAGATCGTCCACGACTTCGCCGAATTCCTTGTCGGCGTTGGAATAATCCACAATCATCATCATGTTGAAGAAACCGTCGATGATGGTCTGGGAAATGTCAAGCACGTTGACCTGATGTTCGGAAAGGTATGTGCAGACGCGTGCGATGATGCCGACAGTATCCTGACCGACGACGGTGATGATTGCCTTGTTCATGGAACTCCCTAAACGTTAGGTGCGAATATCCAGTTGCCGTCTCGGCGAATTGCCGGACGTGCCCTCAAGTATAGGGAAGACACGTGCCAAAACACGTGCCTTTCGTCTATTTGCCTTACATACTGAGATGACTGTCGGATATCACCTGCCTCTGCAGCAGCTGTATGTCACCGCCAGATGCCGTCAAGCACACGCACATCCACGCAATCGACCTTGCCGTCGGCAACAAAACGGAACTCGCCATCGCCGTCCGCACCTTGGAACAGCATGCTGCCGGCCGCTTCGCCGTTGTTAAGGAAGACTTCCACCACATTACGGTCGAAGAAGATTTCGACGCGACGAACATCGGCGATGCCGCTATCGAAATCGATGTCGTCCACGACTGTTCCCTTCGTGACCAGTCGGGTCACGCCGTCGCGACGCTGCAGCTGCAATTCAGTCGAATCACCATTGGCGGGATTGGTACCGGTCGCGATGAGCATTGTGAAATCGTCATCGTCGGCCAGATGCATGTCCGTGTAATACGCGTTGTTCGGCACAATAAAGAAGGTCCCGTTTTCGTCTGCATGCGCTTCCAAACGATCGCCTAGCAGCTGCTCGTACGCTTCTTTGACAGGACGGCTGGTCAAGCGGCCGTCACGCACGTGCAGTTCACGTGGCAGCGACATCATGCCGTTGGCGATGCACGGCTTTTCCACACGCATCGCGGGAAAGTCGGTATACCAGCCGAACACGATACGACGCCCGTCGTCGGCAAAGCTTTGCGTGGCATAGTAGCCGGTACCGAAATCACACCAATCACTGTTCTCTACCTGCAAACGTGGACCTTCGGCGGTGTCCTTGAGATCACCAACATACCAACGCACCTGCTGGAAACGACCTTGCTTGTCACGGTAGTGCATCAACGCGCCGATGGCGACTGTCTTGCCGTCGAGCTGGAACAGGTCAGGACATTCGTAGGTACGCGATAGCTGGTGGCCGAAATCGGCGAGCACCGGTCCTTCATACTGCCACGTCACGTTGCGCTTGAGTGGTTTCTTCGCGGAGAAGAGCGCCATGGCAGGCACCGTGTCCATATTGGGCTTGTCGGTGCCGGGCCTGCCTTGCGGACCGCATGTGAACCAGCCGTCTGTACCCTGTACGCTGATGCCAGGCGCCGCGGAGGACACAGCATCAGTATCGAATTCGGAGACCGGCAGATTCGTGGCGGTCACCATGTAAGCGCGTTCCGGATTGATAGCCTCGCCAGACATGCCGGTTTCCACCTTCGGATCGCGGAAATCGAAGCCAAAACCATCGTTAACGCGCAACGCGACCGGAGATTCGACACTCACATGCACGCCATCCTCACACAAGCAGGTGGTCTGGTATTCAGTAACAGACGATTCGTCTCCGCGAGTCTCCAGGTGCCGGGTTAGATACAGGCGAATAGCGGCCGCATCATCACCCTTGCAGGGATTGTCACACGCATCCACCGTCACCGCGGATCCGGAGAACGCGCCACCAACGATGCGTTCGTCGATATGCAGCTCCGGCTGCGGTTCGAGGAAGATTGGCAGATGCGTCCAATGCACCAGATCGCGGCTCACCGCATGCCCCCAGTGCATATTGTCCCAGCCAAAACCATACGGATTGAATTGGTAGAACAGATGGTAGCGTCCTTGGAAACGACACAGGCCGTTAGGATCATTCATCCAGCGAGCGAATGGCTCGAAATGCGCCGCAGGGCGAGCGAAGCGATCATAGATCTGCTCCAGCGTCGGCTGCGTATCCCATTCATTGTCGTACGGATTCATGCTGATGAAACGCACGCCTTCATCAAGGAGATTCTCACACTCGGACAAGTAGGCGAACCGTACGGTCAGTCGGTGCGCACTCACCGTAATACGCACGTTCGTCGGCACCGGAATCAAGAAATGGTGACGACGCTCGGCCACCGGCATGGCATGGCTGGCGATTTGATGGCCGTCCCCGTCTGTAATGGTGACGGCAGCGTCATCGCCGCATCTTTCGGCGAACAATTCCAGCAGACGGTAGCCGCCGGTTTCGATGGCAACGGAATAGTTGTCAGGCATAATGATCTCCTCCACAGCGCCACATGATCGGATAGCACGTGGCTACGCATTGAAAAACAGATAATTAGAAAAACAAATACGGAAAGAAACGTCCGTCACGACACGATGGAATCGCGTTCGATGATGCGGCAGCGCAATGCTGTTTTGCTGCCATCACGTTGCCTCTGCACCGCCATGCCACGATCGGACTCAAGATCGGCTACGGCCTTGTCGCCGTCAAGTATGGCGACAAGTTGCCGAACCGCTTCAAAACCCATCTCATAATGGGGTAGTTCCAGCGTAGTCAGTGATGGTTTGATCACATTAGTGATGAACGGCTGGTTATCGATGCTGATCACCGACACGTCAGCGCCGATGCGCACTCCGCGTTCGCGTGCGGCTTCGTAGATGAAAGTGGCGCGCACATCGTTGAAACAAAAGATGCCGTCCGGCTTGATTTCGTCGAACACCCGCGCCGCTTCATCGTCCGCGTTAGTAAATTCCGATACTTCGACAACCAAAGCGTCATCGAATGGAATGCCCGCTTCCGCAAGCGCACGTCGGTAACCAGTCAGACGTTGCTCTTGCGCGACGATGGAGGTTGCGGAACCGTAGTAGACGATGCGTCTGCATCCAGCTTGGATCAGACGGTTGGTGGCGTCATACCCCGCCAGTTCATCATCGGGGTAGACCGAGGGAACTCGCCCCGCTGCATCCTCACTGTCCACCACTACGGTCGGGCTACCTTCCAAGACTTCGGGAATGTCCACTTTGCGGTGGAACATCATGGCGTATAGGAAGCCATCCACGTTGTATCGGAGCAGGGCGGATATTTCTTGGTTCTCAAGTTCGGCGTCATTATTGGTGTTCGTGGTAAGCAGTATGTATCCGAGCTTGCTCGCGGCATCCTGCGCACCTTCGAGTACCTTGCTCGCGTACGGGGTCGTGGCGATCTCATCGGTCACAAATCCCAGAGTATTGGATTTGCTGGTACGTAGGGTGCGCGCCACAGAATTGGGCTTGTACCCCATGCTCTTGGCAGTCGCACGGATTTTCTGCGCAACCGCCTTGCTGACGCGATTGTGATCCTTGTTGTTCATAACCAAAGACACAGTGCATACGGAAACACCCGCTTCCTTAGCTATGTCTTTGATGGATACCAATCGTTTGGACCTGTTCACTCGTTGCCTTACTGACGACTGCACCATTTTATCACCCCCTTTTTTGCGAACATGTCACGATGTCTGGTTTCGGGCGTGGCCCGTGCTCTGTTCCATGCGGTCATGAATGTCCATTCCAGGCAGACGGCCGAATGAATAAATAATCCAGGCTGTGCAGAACATCGGCAGCGACAAGCCGAACACCATGAGAATTCCAGGCCATTGCACCCATACAAGCACGGTAAGAATCAGCAGTCCGACCTGCAGAAGGCTGCACAACGGGCGTGCCACAATCATCGCCAGTGTTGTACGAACAATCCAGACGGGGCTCTCTTCATAGTTCGCGCGCACCACCCAAACCAAGGACGAGAACACTGCCAAAACTACGATGATGAGCAGCAGCACGCCGGAAACCATGATGTCGAAATCGCCGCGAGCATGCCAGTTCATTACGTAGTAGTCGACGATGACCACGGCCCAGAGAATAATCAAAGGCCAACCGAAAAGATTCGCGCGCTTGACTTCGCTTTTCCAGAAGCCGTGGAACGTCTTCCAAACTTCCTTGGCCCGCATTGAACGGTCCTCAGAAAGCACCCACGCACGGAACGTAGCCTGCGCAGCCGCGAACGAGGGGAGAAATCCCAGCACGACGGCTCCCATCAGAGTGTGCGCGAGTATAGCCACGTTGACCACGAAAATCGCGACTAGCAGACGGCAGAACCGCTCGTAGGCCACAGAGAAGCGGGCAAGCATAGCGAATCCTTTCTATCGGCTGGCTTTTAGATTGGTTGTTTCTTGTCGGATTGCGTTTGACTCACCCCTTGACCGCGCCGAGCATCACACCCTTGTTGAAGTACTTCTGCAAGAACGGATAGAGCACAAGCAGAGGCAGAGTAGAGACGATGATGATGCCGAACTTGATCTGATCGGCGGCCTGCTGCTGCGCAGCCGCGTTAACATTGGTTCCAGTACCCTGCGCCACCAACAGCAACTGCTGCAACACCACCTGCAATGGCTGCTTCTTGTCGTCGGTGATGTAGATAAGGCCCGTCATGAAGTCGTTCCAATGGCCGACAAAGTAGTACAGACCAATTACAGCCAGAATCGCGGAGCTTAACGGCAGCACAATCTTGAAGAAGTAGCCAAAATAGCTCAGCCCGTCGATTTGGGCCGCGTCGAAGAGCTCTTCGGGGATAGAGGTTTCGAAGAAGGAGCGGGCCACGATCACGTTGTACACGGAAACCGCGCCAGGCAGGATGAACACCCACATGCTGTTGTTGATGCCGAGGCTCTTGTACAGCAGGTAGTTCGGAATCAGGCCGCCGGCGATGAACATGGTCACGGTGAACAGGAACATGATCACGCGTCGCGGCTTGAACTCGCGACGGGATAGCGCGAAAGCGCAGGGAATGGTCACTGCCATGTTGACCGCGGTGCCGACCACCGAATAGATGATGGTGTTGAGATAGCCCTGCCAGATGCGCTGGTTGGCGAACACCTTAGCATAGCCAGCGAAGGTCACACCCTTGGGTAGCAGCAGCACTTCACCGCCGGCCACGGCGTTCGGATTTGAAAATGATGCAATGACCACGAACCACAGCGGATAGAGCACCGCCACAATGGTCAGGAGCAGCAGCACATTGATGACGCCCGACACCGCCAGGTCACCCGGCTTCTGCTTCTGGCGCACGTGCTTGTTCCAGGGAATGTCGTTCTTGTTCTGGGTAACAGCCTCAATTGTTGCAGACATGATAAAACCCTTCTAGAAAATGCTCGTATCGGAAACGCGCTTGGCGATTGCATTCGCGGTGATCAGGAAGATGAAGTTGACCAAGGTGTTGAACAGGCCAATTGCCGTCGAATACGAGTATTGGCCATTGATAATACCGATTTTGTAGGTGTATGTGGCGATGACTTCGGTGGCCGGCATGTTCAGCGAATTCTGCATCAGATAGATCTTGTCGAAGCCCACGTTGAGCACGGAGCCCATGTTCATGATGAGCAGGATCGCACATGTCGGCATGATCGCAGGAATATCGACGTAGCGAATCAACTGCAGACGGCCTGCACCGTCGATCTTCGCCGCCTCGTACAGCGATGTGTTCACACCGGCGAGCGCAGCCAGGTAGATGATGGAGTTCCAACCAACATGCTGCCAGACTTCGGAGATCCAATAGACCGCGGTGATGGCGCTGGTGGAGCCCATCAGTGATTCATCACCGAAGAAGCGACCGAGAATGCCGGTACCAGGAGTCAGGAAGATGTTGAGCATGGAGACGATGACCACCACGGAGATGAAGTGGGGCATGTAGGTGATCGTTTGTACGAAACCCTTGATTTTCTTAGAACCGATCTGATTGATCAGCAGGGCCAGAATAATCGGAAAAATGAAGCCCATGACCAGTGTCCAAAGGGAAATGCGGATGGTGTTGGTCATGATCTCGCCAAACAGCGGGTTGTGGAAGAATTCCAGGAAGTATTTGAAACCGACGAATTTGCCGCCGGTCAGGCCTTTGGTCGGATCGAACTCGCGGAAGGCGAGCTGGATGCCCCACATCGGCACGTAGGAGAACAGTCCCACGAAGAACAATGCCGGAGCGGAAAGAATCCACAACTGCCAGTAGCGACGTAAATGGTCGGCGATGCGATCGAGCAGACCTGGTTTCTTGCGGTCGGGAGCCGCTTCCATCGCCACGGTCCGTGCAGCAACGCCTTGCGATGTTTGTGCACTCATGTTGGTCTCCAATTTAGGATGATTGCTAGGGAACAAAAATGCGGGGTCCGGCGGCAGTCACGGGAGAGAAACGAACCCGTGCGATGGACCCCGCGGTATTACTTGGCTACTTGGTGTACTTGTCGTACCACTTCTGCCAAATCTTGATGTTGGCGTCGAGGCCGAGGGTCGGTTCGGACACCTTTTTCACGTAGGCATCCCATTCCTTGTCGATGCCGCCCTTCTGGACCCACTTCGCGATCTGGTTGTTCGCGTAGTTGGAGATGGCGGTGTTGTTGTTTTGCAGGGTGTTGGAGTCCTCGGTATCCGGGCGCACGTAAATCGGTACGACATCCTTGACGCCGTCGACGCGGTTGCGCGCCTCACGAATGGCCAAATCGGACGCAGTGACCTGGTCGGCGTTGGTGTCGTTGACCATCTTCACGTCATCGCGAATCCAGCCACCGAAGCGGTCCTGCAGGGCGACGGCGCGGGTATCAGGATATTCGGCGTAGGCTTTAGCCTTGTCGATGGTGTACTGGTGGTCGCCGTCATCGGAGACGATATCTGGAATAGAGCCGAAGAATCCAGCCACGGAAAGCTTCTCGCCATACATGGCGTCGATCACCTTGTAGATGGCGTCCTGGTTGGCTGCGTTCGGGTTGACGGTCAGGCCGGAACCGGAGTAGGCCCAGCGGCAGGCGTCCTGGGAATAATCCCACTTGACCTGGGAGTCGGGCGTGGAGGCGTCCTTCTTCAGCGGCGGCAGGGTGACGTACTGGTCGCCAAGCGCGTTGCCGTATTCGGCGTAGTTGGACCAACCGAAGGAGACGCCGGTCAGCGCGGTCTTGCCGTCACTGACGGTCTGCGAAGTGTATTGCGAGGCGTCGCGGGTGAGCACATCCTTCGGGATAAGGCCCTTGGCCATGAGTCCGTGCAGGTAGGAGACGACGTCCTTGAGCGCGTCGGAGGTGTAATAGCTCTTAACCTTGCCGTTGTCCACATAATAGCCCTGTTCGGAAGCGCCACCGCCCATGAAGGAGGTGACCACGCCTTCGGAGTTCATCAGCGCCAGAGGGCTCCACAGGCCGAAGCCGAGGCTGCGGATATTCATCGGCACCTCATCAGCCTTGCCGTTGCCGTTCGGATCCTGGGTCTTGAATGCATCGAGCACGTTCTCGAGCTCGTCCCAAGTGGTCGGCATCTGGAGTCCCAGCTTGTCCAGCCAGGTCTTGTTGATGAACATGTGAGTGCCGGAAACCTCGTAACCCTTGCCGCGGTCGGAGGGCAGCATGGCGATCTTGGTGCCATCGGTAACGTACTTCGCGGCGCCCGGCTGGGCCTTGAGGAACTTCTTGACGTTCGGCATCTTGTCCAGATGCGGCTTGAGATCCTCGAAATAGGTGCTGTACTTGGCCGCATCCACCATGCTGAACAAGCTCAAGCCAATGTCCGGGAATTCACCGGCGGCCATCTTGGCGCTCTTCTGCTGACCCCAAGCGTTGTCGGAGACTTCCTGCCACTTGATGGTGCAATCGCAGGCGGCTTCCAGATCCTTGGTGTACTGGGTGTCCTGCATCGGATGGTCGGTCACGTTGCGACGAACCAGAATATTGACGATTGGCTTGCCGTTCTCGTCTGTGGTGGCCTGCTTGTTGCCGCAGGCGGCAAACGTCGTGACCATAGTCGCGACTGCAGCTATTGATGCCAACAGGCGAACACTTCTTCGTGCCATGATTAGGCTCCTTCTTCCTTGATGTTTCCTCCCCGTACCGATGTAAGACGCACCGGTACGACCCCGTCAGCCACTTGCTTTGTGGTTGTTTCCTTGCGGTGGTTAACACTATAAATCGTTAATCGTTTAATGTCAAACGTTAATCGTTTATCTCAATAGTTAACACTCTCATCGACCAGTCCCCCCAGCGTCGCAAACGTAAACTTCGGCTCTATACTGCCGTTCTTGCAGAACACCGGAATCACCCACATCGCGACACGCCGTTAATCGTATAACGTATCGTTTTCATCAAATACACGTACCGCCCATCCACTGCACGCACAAAAACGTAGCCGAACAGGACGGCCACCAAGTCGACACGTCGCTACTTACGAAAGATGCTCCCCTCCTTCAGGAAGAAGGAGGGGAGCACGAATACGATCACAGACGGCACCAGGCCAAACACGTAGCCGCACCGGGAGCCGGGATGAAGCATTCGGCATCGTACCTGCTGGTCATCACCGTGGGATACGCTGTGCGCCATCTGGTCCACAAGTAGATCGTGCAAAAACGCGCGTTGGCGCACGTCCTTTTCATGGGCGTGCGCCAACGCGCGTTTTTGCATCGGCTTCTGCGATCAAGCCTCGCGGCTCGCGGAAGCCGCAGCGAACGCCGGCAAAGCGCGAGGTGCGTTGAAACCTTCCTTTTCGAAGCGGTCAGCAATCTTCTGTGCGATTTCGTGGCCCTGGCCCTTGTCCACCAGCGCGATGATGGAGCCACCAAAGCCGCCGCCGGTCATACGTGCGCCGTACGCGCCGTTGACACGAGCCACATCCACGGCAATATCCAACTCGGGCACAGTCACTTCATAATCCGCTGCGAGCGAATCATGAGACGCGTTGAACAGTCGTCCGGCTTCGTCGATCTTGCCGTTGGCGAAGGCACGTACGAAGGAGTTGACGCGCGCAATCTCAGTGATCACATGACGCACGCGCTTCTTCATCGTGTCGTCTTCCAGCTTGTCGAGCGTTTCCTTGAGCGCCTGGAACGGATCGTCGGACTTGGCGATGCTGTCGGCAACCACACGCAGGTTGGCCACGCCGAGGATTTCGGCGGCCTTCTCGCAGGTGGCGCGGCGCTGGGCATACTGGCCGTCGTTGAGCTGGTGCGGAGCCTGAGTGTCGAGCACCATCAGCTCCAGACCGTACTTGTCGAGATCGAACTCCTGCTGGGAGACATTCTCCAGCGGGCTCAGCTCCGGGCGGCAGTCCAGGCGCAGCGCATGGCCGAACGTGCAGCGCATGGAGGCGTTCTGGTCGAGGCCGCCGGTGGAGGCGCCGGCCATGTCGTTCTCGGACTTGATGGCGGCGTTGATCAGCGTCACACGACCGGCGTCGGAAGCGCCGTAGCCCAAGCCGTACACGTCATCCAGGGCCAGCGCGGTCGAGCAGGTCATGGCGGCGGACGAGCTCAGGCCCGATCCGAGCGGCACGCAGGAAGAGAATGCCGCATCGAAGCCCTGCACCGCATCGAAGCCGGCTTCGCGCAATGCCCAGGCCACACCCACCGGGTAAGCGGCCCAGCCTTCCACACCACCGGCCTGCAGGCCGTCGAGGTCGGCTTCGGCGACGTTTTCGGAGTCAACGTCGGAAACCACGCGCACCTTGGTGTCTTCACGCGGCTTGAGCGCGATGAACGTGCGGTGCGGCAGTGCGATCGGCAGGCACAGGCCCGCGTTGTAGTCGGTGTGTTCGCCGATCAGGTTCACACGGCCCGGTGCGGCCCATACGCCAGCCGGTTCCTCACCGTAGGTGGCACGGAACAGATCGGTCGCGTTCTTCACACCCTCGTCGTGCGAGAGCGGCTCAATGAATTCAACAGCAGTCATTGGTGTTTTGTCCTTTGGGTTTTATTGGCTTTCAGCCTTCGATATCGATTGGTCCGAGCTCGTGGAAGCGCTTGGCGATGAGTTCCGGCGTGGTGTCGGAAACCCATGCGGCCATGCCGGATTCGGATCCGGCCAGATACTTGATCTTGTTGGCTGCGCGGCGGAACGAGAAGAACTGCAGGTTCAGGCGGTAGTTTTCACGGCGTACGTCGTGGATCGGAGCCTGATGCCATGCTGCGATGTACGGCAGGTCCATACCCTTGCCGTCACCCTTGTCGAAGAACGCGTTGCCGCGCTTGAGCAGGGTGGAGTACATGACGGCCAGATCCCAACGTTCCTGGTCGTTGAGCTCGTCGAGGGTGAGCACGTCGCGCACCGGGGCCACATGCACCTCGAGGGGCCAGCGGGCTGCTGCTGGCACGTAAGCCACCCAGCTGTGGTTGCGCATGACGATGCGCTCCCCGGCCTCGATTTCGGAGTTCATGAGATCCTTGAGCAGGTTGCCGCCGGTCTTCTCATGGTAGGCTTCGGTCTGCTTGAGTTCGGCTTCCATCTTCGGCGCGATGAACGGGTAGCAGTAGACCTGTCCGTGAGGGTGCGCCAGGGAGACGCCGATTTCCTGTCCGTGGTTTTCGAACGGGAAGATCTGTTCGATGCCTTCCATCTTGGAGATTTCGGCGGTACGGAACGCCCATGCTTCCACAACGGTGCGCAGACGGGAGACCGGCAGATCCGCCGGCAGACCGTTTTCGTCCGGGTCGAAGCAGATCACTTCGCAGCGGCCTGCGGCGAGCTTCTTCTCCCACAGCGGGTTGCCGTTGACGTATTCCACGGCTTCGGAACGGCCCGGCACTCGAACCATCGACGGGAAGCGGTTTTCGAACACGACCACGTTGTAGTCGGTATCCGGCACTTCGCCGTCCTGGTACGGGTCGCCCGGCTTGCGTGCGGCCAGCGGGTTGCCTTTGGCGGTGGCACCCGGTCCTGCGGTGATCGGGCGGTTCATGCGTGCGGTCGCCATCGGAATCCAATCGCCGGTCAGTGGATCGCGACGCATTTCCGGAGCGGCGTACGGCACTTCCTCACCGGCTGCGTTGAGCTGGTTGGAGAAGCGGTATGCCAGCTGACGAGGATCGTTCAGTTCGCGCGTCTTCGCGCCGGAAACATATTCCGGATCATCGTCGAGGTAGAAGAACGCACGGCCATCGGCGAGCGTGGTCGGCGTGATGCGAATGTGTTCCTTCGCGTACTCTCCCGGAGTGTAGTTTGCGAATTCACTCATTATGGTTATTCACCTTCCTGAATAGGCTCGTTCTGGTGCGCCAGCACGAGCTCTTTAACCAAATCCCTTGTTTTCCCAACCGAATCGGGGTCTAGTCCATCATCGGTAATGACCGTGTCCACCTGGTCGAAGCGTGCGAAAAGCGACAATGATGTGCAGCTCCACTTGGTGTGATCGGTCAAAATTATGGTTCGATCGGCAATGTCCATCATTGCCATATCGGTTGCGGCCTCAAGCGAGTTCGGCATGAGGAAGCCGCGCGGAATGGACACGGAATGCGTGCCCAGGAAGACTGTGTTGACGCGCAGGGAGGACACCACCTTGTCGGCAATCGGCCCTACGAGCGAGTTGGATCGGGTGGTCACGCCGCCGGTCACGATGACTTCCACGTCTTTCGATTCCAGCGCCTGCACCAGTTCTGCCACCGGAATGGAGTTGGTGAGGATGGTTATGCCCGATGACTGCTGCGATTCAAGCAGATGTTGCGCGAACACGTATGCCGTGGTGCCGCCGCCGACGGCGATCACGTCGCCGGGCGCCACATATTTGATGGCTTCCTGTGCGATGGCGTCTTTGAGGCCGATGTCCATCTGCGACTTTACAGAGAACAACGGCTCGCTCAGCAGCGTGCTGGTGGTGACGGCGCCGCCGTGCACGCGTTTCAGCAAACCCTTGTCGGCCAGATCGGCGATATCGCGACGGATAGTCATGGCGGAAACACCCAATTCTTTGGACAATGCGGTGATACGCACCGCACCGCGGGTACGCAACCTGCTCAAAATCAAATGTTGACGTTGTGACGATATCATTCGAACATTATCGCACATGTTCACTCAAAATAAAAACTGAGATGAGCGTTTCGCGCGTTTTACTTGCAGAAAAGTGTACCTGAATATCACACAATCCTCCGAATCGCACAAAAACGAACGTCGACATACCGTCAACGAAACCGATCACCATGTTGCCTTCTTTCAGCAAACGATGCGAGAATGGTGAACCATGACGTATGTTTCTGAGAATTTCTGGCACGACGCGGTGAACAAAGCCACCACCGATCTCTTCACCTTCGGCTACAAGCACATCATCAAACCGTTTTTCGTTTTCAATCAAACGCCCGACGTGGCGCATGACCAGATGATCCAGTTCTGCAAGATCACCAAGAACATTCCTCCGCTGATGTGGGCGTGCCGTGAAATGCTCAACTACTCCGACCCGGTGCTGGAAACCAATGTTATGGGCATCGACTTTGTCAATCCGTTCGGTCTTTCCGCCGGTCTTGACAAGAACTGCGAGATGCCGGTCTTGCTCGACAATGCCGGTTTCGGCTTCGAAACGGTCGGTTCCACCACGTCCCGCCCATGCCCCGGCAATCCGAGGCCGTGGTTCCATCGCCTGCCTGAATATGATTCGATGATGGTGCACGTCGGTCTTGCCAATGAGGGATCGGAAATCGTGATTCCGCGTGCTGAGCAGGCTTGGACGAAAGCTCGCGACATGCAGATTTCCGTATCAATCGCGCGCACGAACGACACCAAAACCGGCGATTTGGAGGAGGGCATCGAGGATTACTGCACTTCGATGCGTCGCGCCGTCGGCCGCACCGCCATGGTCGAAGTGAACATCTCCTGCCCGAACACCATGGCCGGCGAACCGTTCAACGAAAGTCCGGAAGCGCTCGACAGGCTATTCACCGAACTCGACAAAATCGAACGCCCGCAGCCCACACTGGTAAAACTGCCGTTGAACAAGAGCTGGGAAGAGTTCAAGGAACTGCTTGACGTGCTTGCCGAGCACAACGTGCAGGGGCTATCGATCGCGAACCTGCAGAAGGATCGTACCGGCATGAACATCCCGCGTGATTGGGAGGGCGGATTGTCGGGCTCGCCTTGCTATGCGGCCAGCAACGAACGCATCAAGCAGGTGTACCGCGAATACGGCGACCGTTTCACAATCGCAGGCATCGGCGGCGTGTTCACACCGCAGCAGGCCTATGAGAAGATCCGTTCCGGCTCGTCGTTGGTGATGTTCATCAGCTCGCTGATGTACCGCGGTCCGCAGCAGATCACCGTTTTGAAGCGCGGCCTCGCCGAACTGCTCAAGCGCGACGGTTTCGACCACGTCAGCCAGGCCGTCGGCATCGACGCCTGATTTCAGCCGGCTTCCCGATAGATGAAAGCAGCAAAATAATGCGTCCCGCAACCAATACTATGGTGCGGGACGCTATTTTATTGCGATTACCAATACTGCCTGTTTTTATCTGATATTTATCTGACGATAATCCAATCTATCGGTTCCATTTAATACGCGCCACGCACGTATTGCGGCTGATAGGGCGCATTTTCGGTCGGAATATCGAGCTTGGCTGCGGCACGCAATGGCCAGTTCGGATCACGCAATGCCACACGTCCGATTTCGATGGCGTCGGCAGCACCGGATTTGAGAATCTTCTTGGCCTGCTTCGGTTTGGTGATCAGACCGACCGCCGTGGTTGGGATTCCGGCACGCGAACGCACCTGCTCCGCGAACGGAACCTGATAGCCGGGCTTGACCGGAATGGTCACGCCCGGAATCATGCCTCCGGTGGAAACATCCACCAGATCGACGCCATGCTCCTTCAATACTTTGGCAAGGTCGACGGTCTGGTCGAGATCCCAACCGCCGGCAGCCCAGTCGGTTGCGGAAACGCGCACCAGCACCGGCATGGTGTCGGGCACGACGGAACGCACGGCGTCCACGACCTCGACCAGCATGCGGATGCGGTTTTCGAACGATCCGCCATACTCATCCTCACGCTCGTTAATCAGCGGGTCGAGGAACTGCGACAGCAGATAGCCGTGGGCCGCATGAATTTCCACCGCGTCAAAACCGATATCATAAGCACGCCAAGCGGCATCGCGGAACTGGTCGACAATGGCATGGATCTCGTCAACGGTCAACGCGCGAGGCTTGGTCAGCGAGCCGAACGCGTTGGCGCTTGGCCCCACGGTCTTCCAACCGCCCTGTTCCTCCGGCACGCTCTCATGCTCGAAACCGATGGAGAAGCAACCGGTGGAGGCTTTGCGTCCGGCATGGTTGAGCTGCACCGCCATGGTGGCGCCGGCGGCCTTCGTATCGGCAACGATCCAACGCCATGCATCCATCTGCTCGTCGGCCCACAATCCCAAGTCGCATGGCGAAATACGACCCTCCGGCGCCACTGCGGTAGCTTCCACGATAATCATGCCGAAACCGCCCATGGCACGCGACACATAATGCTGGTAGTGGAATGGCGTGGGCAGACCATCCTGGGCCAACGCGGAATACGTGTCCATCGGCGGCAGCCAGATACGGTTGCGCACGGCCACTCCACGCAAAGTCATAGGATCGAACAGGCCAACCGTGCCATTGGTTTTGGCCTTCTTCGACTGCTTCGTCTTCTTTTCATCTTCGCTCATCGTAGTAGCTCCCCCTCCGGTCGCACCTACCGGCTTCATGCCGATCAGCTGAACCTTCTTTTCGTATTCCCCTTGAGCTTCTCTGGAGATTTCGTGCCGTAGAACCGGCACTATCTGCATTCTACGCAGAACGCCCGCCGAGCATGGCGGGCGTTCATTGATTGTTCACTTCCATTCACTGAATTGCGGAAGCGTCACTCATCTTCGGTCTGCTGCTGATCCTGATCAGCCTGCTGGTCGTTCTGCTGGCTTTGCTGCTGAAGCGACTGGCTTTGCTGCTGAAGTGACTGGTTCTGCTGCTGGATGATTGTGCTTTGCTGCTGTGTGGCATTCTGCTTTCCACCGCCGATCCTGGTGACCGCGCCGGATGTTGCGGAATACTTGGCCGCAGGCTGCCCATAATCGTTATCAATCGGCAGCTGTTTGCGTTCCGCATAAGCATTCATAAAGTCACGCCATGCCGGGGCCGCGATGGTGGAACCATCCCAATAGCCGTGGTATTGGCCGTTGATAGCGATATTCGCAATCGGGTGTCCAACCGGATTCTGCACGTCACCGACGAGCACGAATGTAGCGATCTGGTTCGGAATGAAACCACCTGTCGTAACTAGCTGATCCTCGTGGGTACCGGTCTTGGCGAAGGTCTTACGTCCATTGGCTAACTGTGCCACACCGCCTGCGCCGTCAGGACGAACAACGCCTTGATTCATGGCCCAAGCAAGCGTTTGAATGATTTCCGGATCAACCGCCTGATGGCAGTTCGCGGAAGGCACCTTAATATCATTGCCATCCACATCAGTCACCTGCTTCAGCGCGATCGGATTGCATTGCACGCCATTGGACGCATATACAGCGAAGATGCTTGCCATCGTCAGCGGGGACACGTTGACGTTACCGACCATCATGGCAGGCACGAATGATGAGGTCTTGTCGAGCGTCTCACCGGTATTCGCATCATGATAGCCAAGTTCAGTTGCGGTATCGGCAATCTTGCACAAACCGATGATGGATCCCATGGAAGCCTGCGTGGTGTTATGAGACCTTGCCAAAGCCAATGCCGGCGTTTCCGGGTTCACCGTTCCATTGGTTATTGCGTTGGTGACGTTCCACGAATCGGTGCCGCCGGTATAACGATCGCATGCGAACAACGAGGTCGAATACCTCGTGGACGTCTGCAGGTTCTCGTTGACGGAATGCCCTGCTTCCATCCATGCCACCAGATTGATAGGCTTCCACGACGAGCCGATGGAGAAGCCCATGCCGCCGCCGTCTTCTCGGTCCACGGCATAGTTCATGGAATCCCTGGTCTGGTCGTTCTGCGCCGCTTCGGTGGCATCATACGTTCGATTCAGACCGAAGCCCAACACTTCTCCGGTACCCGGTTTGACGGACGCCATCACGATTTCCATGCCGGAGGAATCTTCCGGCGGAATGGTGTTGCGCGCGGTTTCGTTCAACAAGGTGTTGGCGTCGATATCCAACGTGGTGACAATCTTCAGACCACCCTCTTTCAGCAGTCTTTCCCTGTCCTCGCTGGTCTTGCCGAATTCCTTGGAATTCAAAATCTTATGCACCACGTAATCGCAGAAATAGCCTGCATCATAATCCGCTGCCATGCAACCGGTGGAAATAGGCTGGACATTAAGCGTATCCACGAGCGGAGTATTGACCGCTTCCTGATATTCCGCATCCGAAATATAGCCCTGCTCGTGCATCAGCTGCAGCACGATGTTGCGTTGCTTCTCGGATTCCGGCTGGTTCGATTCGACGGAAGGATCGTACGCGTTCGGATTCTTGGTGATTGCCGCAATGGTGGCGGACTGCACGATGTTCAGCTGATCGGCGGTGGTATTGAAATACCGTTTCGCAGCCGCCTGCACACCATAGAGGCTATTGCCGCCGAACTGTGCGATATTGAGATATCCCTGCAAAATTTCAGGCTTGGAATACTGCTTTTCCATTTGCACGGAAATCAGCATTTCTCTCAATTTTCGTGCGATGGTATCTTCCGACGCATGGTATTGCGCAATCGGATCGTCATCCTGCTGCGCCTGCAGAATCAGCACGTTTTTGACATACTGCTGGGTAAGGGAGGAACCGCCCTGATGGTCGCCCTTCACGTATGTTTGGACGAATGCACGGAACACACCCTGCACATCAACGCCGCCGTGAGTGAAGAATCGCCTGTCTTCACGCGAGACCACGGCCTGCTGCATGTATTTGGAAATCTTCTTCAACGGCACGACTTCACGATTCTGATCCCAGAATTCGGTGATTTTCGTGGTGCCATCGGAAGCGTACATGGTCGACTTCTGCGGCAAGCTGGTCACATCAAAATCAATACCTTCGACCGACAGCGACGGAATAACCGCCTTGGCGACGCTGTTCGCGCCGAAAACCGCCGGTAGGAGGAACAAACTGGCGGCCACGCCGCCACCCACACTCAGCGTGATGTAGGCAATCACGAGCGCGAGCACACGTTGAACGGTCAAAGTCTTCTTTTCGGGCATGGTGCCCATTCTAAAGTGGTGGGTCTACTAATCAACCGCTCGCCCACAGGCGTCACGGATTTCTCACAAACAACCGTAAAACTTGAAAAACACTGGAAAATAGCCGAAATTATCGTCTCGCCCGCCGAATAAGCATACCCGGCTGATAGATGACGATGGAACGGCCCTCACGCGCAATCCATCCACGGTTGGCGAAATCCATCAGCGCCTTGTTCACCGTCTCACGCGACGAACCGACCAGCTGCGCCATTTCCTCCTGCGTCAGATCGTGTGGCACCTTCAGCCCCGCCTCGACCGGCTCACCGAAACGTGACGCCAGATTCAGCAGCGTTTTTGCCAAACGTCCCGGCACGTCCATGAACACAAGTTCCGAAATGCGCTCGTTGTTGTCACGCATGCGATGCGCGAGCACCTGAAGCATGTCGACGGCCACGCGCGGATGCTCGTCAAGCCATGCGAACAGGGCGTCATGTTCAAGCCACACGACTTTCGTGTCATTGGTCATGGCCACGGCGGACGCGGTGCGCGGCCCACCGTGCGGATCGAACACCGGAATCTCACCCAGCACTTCGCCGTACGCATGAATGCTCAACAACTGCACACGTCTGTCGGACGATTGCCGGATTAGTTTGACGCGCCCGCGTTCCAGCAGATACATGCGATGATCGGTGTCGCCTTCACGGAAAATATAGTCGCCCTTGTTGTATTCGGCATGTTGCAGATGCGGCAGCAGTTCCTCCGCCTCTTCGGAAGAAACCTGCTTGAACAACGCGGTATGCAGCAACATTGCACTTTCGCCACTGGGTCCACTATTTGTCTCGTTTGGCGTAGCCATTTGTCACACCTCCGTGTTCATAGGCGCATCCTCTGGGCACGGCCACCAGACGTGTTGTCGGGCGCGCTGCTGCGGCTTCGAAAGCTTGCTGCGATTCCGCATGCCCTCGTGGAACACCAAGCCTTCGTAGCGTTCTCATCGCCCTTGACATTCGGGCGGCTTCTATCGTCGGGCTACATTGTAACTCGCTTGGCGGCATCGAGCAGCCGTTCAACCACGTCTTCGCGGCTCATGCCCGTCTGCGAGCGCATCGGATCGACTCGTTTTACCGCCGATCTCACTGCTTTGTCCGACATTTTTTCGCGTGAGGTGTTCAGCACCCGTCCCATTTTTTCCGCGTCGATATCGTAGGCGAGGGTCACATGGTGCAGTACGGCGCCAGGCCCTCCTCCTACTGGCGTGAAGCGGCGTTGCGCGGCTCCGCCGAGTTTGCCATATTGCGTGGCGATGTCGTTGAGACCGGCGAATCGTACGTCGAGACCGAGTTCCTTAAGCGCGCGCACCAGCCAGAAATCGCAGAGCCGGTATGATTCCTCGACGCCTATGCTTTGGGTGAAATCGAGCGGCGCGTATAGCGAGTAGGTGATGGTGTTGCCCGGTTCGATGAACATTGCCCCGCCGCCGGTGCAACGTCGGACCACGGTAAATCCTTCCCTCTGCGCGACCGCCGTGTTGACTTCGTCTTCGAGTGATTGGAATTTGCCGATGACCACCGCCGGCGCGGCCCATTCCCAGATACGCAGCGTGGGTTCGCGTTTTCCTGCCGCCACTTCGCGCGCCCATGCGATGTCGGTTTCCATTTGTTCGTTTGGATTTCGCGGTTTGTCATGGATGACGGTCGGTTTCAGGGCCCGCCAACGTTCCAGATATTCCTCTTGCGTCAGCGCATTATGCGTTTCCAGTTGTTCCCCGGAATATTGTTTCGCGGACCGCACGATATTCCCGTTGTTCGTTGCATCTTCCGCATTGCGCGATTCGCTTCCTGTGATTGCGCGGAGGAAAGCGATGGCGATGCCCTCTTCCGTCATGCCCACCAATCGCACGTTCGGATAGTTCGCGGTAATCGCTTGCAATCGTCGCGTAATATCGCGTGCGGGCGCGCTTTGCTGGCTTTGCAGCAAGTTTTCCAAATCCTGCAATAGTCGGCGGGAATCCTTGTCATTGCCGTCAAGAAAGAAATCGCCGTCGATCCGGCATTGTTCTACGGATTGGGTGGAGCTTGCGCATTCGCGGGAATATGCTGGAACGGCATCAGAAAGCCGGACGGAAACCCCTACGAGTTTTCCACCCGGCTGCTTGTACAGGCCTCTGCGCATCAATCTTGGAGCTCTTGGCCACGCCCGTCGCGGTGCCAGCTGGATCCGTAGCTGGAACACAGGATGAGGACGGCTTCGATCAGAGCCCAGATTCCGGAAATGATCGGTCCGACAAGGATGATCCATCCGATCAGGGTCAGCAACAGCTGGGCCACGGCCTTGCCGGTGTAGCCCAGATAGAAGTTGTGTATGCCTAGGGTGCCGAGGAACAGGCCAAGAAGGCCGGCGACGATCTTCGACTTCTGCGCGTAGCCGTAGCCTGGCTGCTGTTGGGCCGCCTGATAGTAGGCCTGTTGCGCGTAGATTGGCGGCTGATTGTATGCGGGCTGCGTGTATTGGGGCTGCGCCGGCTGCTGATCATAGGGGGTCTGCGCCGATTGTGCGTAATCCGCCGGTCCATACATCGGCTGGCCGTAGCTAGGCTGAGCTGGCTGCGTAGGCTGCGCGTAAGCGGGAGCGGCCAAGCCATCTGCGGGCACGGACGAACCGTAGGCAGCCGGCTGACCATATGGCTGGGCATTGCCATACGTACCGTCGGGAATGTTGTTGCCCTGCGCGTCCGGGGCATGTCCCTGCACAGGCTGCTGCGATGCATACTGGTTGGGATTGTACGGTTGCGCTGCAGGCTGATTGCAGCCATCCTGGAATTGTCCGAAATCAGCTTGGGTCGAATCATTCGACGCGTAATAGTTGTCTTGTCCGGAATTGTTGTAGCCGGCATTGTTGTCACTCATGTTTCCAACAATATCCCATAATTTGCCTTATCTCTTTCATCTACCCTGAAAGCAATCCCTGAAATCCCCCTGAATATACGTGAAGCCCGTCGAACCAAGCATGAAGCTCGATTCGACGGGCGTTTCAACAGGCGAATGGATCCGGCAAAATCATATAATCCGGATCATGCCCGTCACATGCGGGCCAGAATGTCGCGTCCGACCTCGTCGGTGGAGCGGGTGGTGGATCCCAGTTCCTCAATGTCGGCTTCGACGGCCGCATCGATCTTGGCTGCGGCTTCGTCGAATCCAAGGTGGCGCAGCAGCATGGCTGCGGAAAGAATCGCGGCGGTCGGATTGGCCTTGTTCTGACCTGCGATATCTGGAGCGGAACCGTGGATCGGCTCGAACATGGACGGGTATTCGTCGGAAGCGTTGATGCATCCGGAAGCGGAATAGCCAACGCCACCGACCACGGCGCCGGCCTCGTCGGTGATGATGTCGCCGAACAGGTTGTCGGTGAGGATCACGTCGAAACGGGACGGATTGGACACCATGAAGATGGTGGTCGCGTCAATGTGCAGATAGTCATGGGAGACTTCCGGATATTCCTCGGCGACCTTGTCAACGATGCGCTGCCACATGTCGCCCGCGTTGACGAGCACGTTCTTCTTGTGCACGAGGGTCACATGCTTCCTGCGCTTCATGGCCAGCTGGAAGGCGTAACGTACCACGCGCTCCACACCGTAGGCGGTGTTGATGGAGACTTCGGTGGCCACCTCGTTCGGGGTGCCGCGACGCACCGCTCCGCCGGCGCCGCAGTACAGGCCTTCGGTGCCTTCACGCACTACAACGAAGTCGATGTCGCCCGGGTTGGCGAGCGGGGAGGTCACGCCCTTGTACAGCTTGGAAGGACGCAGGTTGACGTACTGGTCGAGATCGAAGCGGAGCTTGAGCAGCAGACCACGTTCCAGAATGCCGGCCTTGATGCGCGGATCGCCTACGGCGCCCAGCAGAATCGCATCGGTCTTCTTGATGCGCTCCTCTTCCTCTTCCGGAAGAATCGCACCGTCGCGCAGGTAACGCTCGGCACCAAGATCGAAATTCTCGTAATCGAATTCGGCGACGCCCTCGGCCGCCTTCTCCAGCGCCTTCTGGGCCCACGGAGTCACTTCCTTGCCAATGCCATCGCCCGGAATGACGGCGATGGTGTACTTCTTTGCAGAATCACTCATAGCACGCGACTCTAGTCAACGGATCAGCACGTGGACACGTAACGCTCAACTAGTGGACACTCCATATGGCGTCGTCGGCGGCCACGAACGTGTCACCTTCATTGATTTTGACGTCGTATGGCACTTTCCAATGCAGTTCGGTGTAGGACCCTCAAATCGGGGGCCCTACAAGAAACGCCGAACATACACGGTCGGACACAAACGAATTAATGCGTAATACCCATCATCGCAAGGCACCAAGCATTCTCATAGGAAATCTCCTCCCACTGCTTATACCTTCCGGACGTACCCCCATGACCGGCCTCAACCTCAATCTTCGCCACGGCATCCACACCAGCGCGCTGCAGGCGAGCCAACCATTTCATCGGCTCCACATACAGCACACGCGTGTCATTCATCGACGTGGTGATGAAAATCTTCGGGAAAACCACAACCCGATCATCATCGGCATCAGCCGGCGCATTCTCATACGGCGTATATTCCTTCATATACCGATACACGTCCGCATTATGCAACGGGTCGCCCCACTCGTCCCACTCCGTAACCGTCAACGGCAACGACGGGTCAAGAATCGACGTCAACGCATCCACAAAAGGCACATCCGCCTCAATACCGGCAAAACATTCAGGAGCCAGATTCGCCACGGCACCCATCAACAGGCCACCGGCGGAACCACCATCGGCCACCGTGCGAACAGGAGACGCCAAACCGGCACGTTGCAACGCACGCACGGCATCAACGAAATCCTCAAACGAATGCTTCTTATTGAGCAGATGCCCCTGCTCATACCAGGCACGACCCATCTCACCGCCGCCGCGAATGTGCGGCACCGCATAAAGCACGCCACGATCAAGCATACTGATGCGAGACACCGAGAATCCCGGATCCGAACTGATCTCATACGCGCCATAACCAGTAACGAACATCGCCGAATCACAAGCAGGCACGTCCCGACGCCACACCAAGGAAACGGGAATACGCTCGCCATCGCGGGCGGTGACCCACACTCGGCGTTCCATATATTCGCGCGGCTCAAATCCACCAAGCACGGTGGCACGCTTCAACAGGCGATCCTCACCGGTTGCCGGATCGACATCATGCAGCTCGCCAGGGCGCGTATAGCTGGCGAACGAGTAGCGTATACGGGGCGCATCATATGAAGGATTATCTCCCGTACTAATCGAATACAGGCGCCGGGTCTCCCCCGGCATCGCATCGGCAGTCGCGCCATCCGACGAAGTCATCGCCTTACGGGAAATCCCATGCACGGCCGATCCTTCGCCTTGCGCAGCGGCCAACTGGTCGAGCGCACCCCACACTTCGGCACGCTCCACGTTGATCTCGTCCACCGACTCATCAACATCCCAATCGCCTTCCAACGCGTGCGGAACCAGCTCGGTGAACCGCCATGGGCGACCTGCAAGAAAATCCTCCGCGGCCGCATCCTTCGTCATCACCGCAATATGCGGCAGACTTTCCGCACGGTACTGCAACGCCACGTAATGCCGATGAATCGAAATTCCCTCGATGCCAAGACCATGCGCACCCTGCAAAATGGCGGGATTGCAAGGATTCGAATACGGCGTGCCGATCGGCATCGAAGAAGCGCCCGGTTCAACATCGTCGCCATGCTCGCATCCGTACGGCGAGCCGACGGCCACACGCACACCCTCACCCAAACGATACGGGGGCTCATGCGAACGCATGTCAATCACATCGATTTCGAAATTCGGGTTCAACGCATTGTGGTAAACCACGGCGAGCGGAATGTCCTCGCCATGCTCGCCGGCACCTTCGAAACGGCTGAAGCTCACGTCATATTCCACATCCGGCTCGCGCGGAATGAACGCACGGAATTCACCTTCCGGATCGTCAGTGGAAAGCAGCAGCACTTCGGTGGTGGTTTTCGATCCGGTGCCGATCACCAGATTGCGTTCGTCGAACGACAGGCCGATGCCCACCCAGAATCGTTCGTCCTGTTCGCGATACACTTCCACATCGTCGGTGACGGGGGTACCAACGCGGTGTCGCATCACCGCATATGGACGCCATGCGTCGTCGAGCAGCACGTAGAACACCCATTGCGCGTCCGGCGTGAAGCAGGCGCCGCCGATGCCTTCGAACACTTCCGGCAGTTCATCGCCGGTTTCGATATTGCGAATACGGAAATTGTAACGTTCGTCGCCGCTGGTATCAGTGCCGTACAGCATCCAACGTCCGTCTTTGGAAACATCCATGCCACCAATGCGGAAGAAATCGTAGCCTTGCGCTTCGGCATTCGTGTCGAACACCACTTGTTCGCCGTCGAGGGGAACGCCGATCTCAATGGTCGGCGGATCCCAATCGTCTGCGCTTCGAATCGGCACACGGCATTGCACCGCATACTGCTGGCCTTCCTTGGTGCGTGTGAAATACCAGTAGCCGTCCATGCGCGTTGGCACGGACATGTCGGTTTCCTGCACATGCGATTTGAACTCGTTGAACAATGTGGTGCGTAGGTTTTTCAACGCTTCCATGCGCTGTTCGCAATACTGGTTCTGTGCGGCGACGTAATCCTGCACGTCCTGCGATTCCTTGTCGCGCAGCCATTCGTACTCATCGATGAAGGTGTCGCCGTGGAACACGCGCTCCGTCGGCACGCGTTTCGCGATCGGCATTCCGCATTCGCCCAGACGGCTCTGACGGCTCTTGTCGTTTTCCTGCGCGCCCGTTGCGTCCTGTTCACCCCGAAAATCAGTCATGCAGGCGATTATACCGGTATCGCGCTCCCAATCCAGCGCAACGCGCATCCCCCTTGCTGTAAGTGGAAAGAAAAAACGTCAGACACCCAGCTGTTGTTTCAGGAACGGCAGCATGGTTTTCATCAGATTCGAGCCAGTCGTTCCCGTAAATACAGGAACGTCGGTGACTGGAATCGGCTGCGTGGCCGCACGCCCCGCAACGGTGCCGAGATTACCGGCGGCCTCGCGTGGAGACAGTTGCCGTATGCCGATTGCAAGCACACGCCCCGGATACCGACGTGCGATCGTGGCGTACGTGGTCGGATCCTTCTGCCCATCATCGCCGATCAGAATGAACTTCATATCGGGAAAATCAGCCATTAATTGTTCGGCATACTCGAGTTTGTGCTGCACTCCGGAAGGAATGAACGTTTTCGGACGGGGATCGAGGTCACGCAGCAGCAGCGGCCCTTCCGGGAACCCATGGTCGGCAATGAAATGCCTAATCGAGCTTTCCACGTTCCACGGCGACGTCGACAGATAGAAGAACGGGGCATCCGGAAACATGTCCGCAATGCGGTTGAACAGCAGATTCATGCCCGCCACCGGCATTTTCTTCTTCGGATTGAGCAGCAGCAGATTGTAGGCCGCTTTCATCAGGCTTGGCGCCTGCGTGACCATGACGGTGTCATCCACGTCGGAGATTACACCGACTTTCGTGCCGCTGGGAATGGTGAACAGGTTGGCTTTGACCGGCTTGCGGCTACGCACCTTGTACGACACGTCATGCACGCCGGGTTCGAGCGAATGTTCGGCCACGAGATCGAGATAGCCTGCGGAATCGGATGCGGCGAATTCGCTGGAAACATTGCGCTGCGCATCCACTTCGTCATACACTTCCGACGCCCCCACCTGCACGGTTTCGAGGGGCACGCCGTCGATGGCGATGCGCACCTTCGTATGCGGCGAGGGGATAGTGAGCATGGCGCGGATGCCTCGGGTCAGGCGTCCCGCCTGGCGTTTGAATGGGCCGTACACGGTTCGGCAGATCAGGCGCGAGTAATGTTCGGTGCCATAGCCGACATACGGTTCCACGCGCGGATACCAATTGAGATTGCGTACCATATTTGTCGAGACCGTCACCCACCCGTTGAACGCTCTGGTGAGGGCACGGCGGAACAGCTGTGTCAGCGGAGGCTTGACTTCGATACGCTCATGTTTTGAAGCGGCATCGAAGGTGGTGACCACCTTGCGTGCGGGAATGGGCACGGTCGGCATGTCATCTTCGGATATGACATCCGGTTCACGCTGGGGCAACGGCTGTGGTTCGGTCATATCCCCACTATAAAGGCGATTGCCGAACTACTTAGTGCCCCAGCCATGAAAATCAGGGATTATTCAGGGAACGGTAACGATTTCATACCTGATTTCGCATGCGGTTCCCCGTTCCGAGACGTTTTGCCGAATCTTTTATTCCGCCACGATGTTGGCGTATTCCTCGGAGGAAAGCAGTCCCGGTTCGTCATCCTCAAGCTCGATTTTGAAAATCCAGCCTTCGCCATACGGATCGCCGGTAACGATGCCCGGATCGTCGGCCGCTTCGCTGTTCACATAGCGGATCACGCCAGCCACTGGAGTGACCAGCGGCGTGACGGCTTTGGAGGATTCCAATTCCGCCACTTCGTCGCCGGCCTGTACTTCGGTGCCGACTTCCGGCAGATCGATGTACACGAGTTCGCCAAGCTGGTCGGCCGCATATTCGGTGATGCCCACCATGGCCGGTTCGGTGGAGGCGTCCACCCACACATGCTCGTCGGAGTATTCGAGATGCTCGGGAACGTCCAGATTCGGCCTGTTTTCGTTTTCTTCACTCATGAAAACTCATTCTATGTCAATTGCGCGCATTTCCCATAGCGCGGTACCGAAACTTGTTACGGCAGATCGTGGCCGAGCCATTCTTCGATCATGTAGCGGGCGATGGTGGCCTTTCCGGGGGCTTCCATACGCCCTGCTACCAGCTCGTTCATATATTCGTCACGGGTCATCCAACGCGCTTGCAGGGTCTCGTCACCGTCCACATGCACGTCGGTGGTATTGGCCACGCCCTTGAACGCCATCATGAGCGAGGCTGGGAATGGCCATGGCTGCGATCCCAAATATTTGAGTTCGCCGAGGTCGATGCCGACCTCCTCTTTGGCTTCGCGCCGGCATGCGTGCTCCAGATTCTCGCCCGCCTCCACGAAGCCTGCGGACACGGAATACAGGCCGGTGTTGCGCCATGCGCTGTTGTGCTGCAGCAGCAGACGGTCCTCATGGTCCACGATCGCCGTGATAACGGCCGGCTCCACTCTGGGGAACAGCAGCCGTCTGCCATCCGCTTCGCTGGTGCACCGCTGCGCCCATCCGCCCAACGCCGGTTCGGTCGGAGCGCCGCACGTGGGGCAATGGCGTTGGCGCGCATGCCACACACCTAGCGAAATCGCCGTTGTGGCCTGGCCAGCCTCACGCGCGCTGGCATGTGGGGCGAATCCACGCAGGTCAACCCAGTCGAATCGTTCCGCTGCGTTTTCCAACAGCGATTTCGACGTCTTCGCTTCCGGCTCGCGCTGTTCGTCGAACGCGTCGTCCGCGCCCATATGCTCGCTGCTTGCGGCCACCGGCTCTGCAGCCTTCACACGAGACACGTCAACGGCCACCACATGCTCGTCACGCTTGCCGCCATATGAGCCGAGGAATATGGCGAGCGCCGTCGGATGCGTGTGCAATTCCGCCGCTACATAGGATCCGGGCAGCTGTGTCAAACGCATGTGCACGTTGGCGTAGTCCGCGATGGCGCCTTGTCCGCGTGGCACCGCCACCATGCCGTCTTTGACGAGAATGACTTTCGTAGCAGGTTCCAGCAGCACTGTGTCGAACAGGTCGGGTTCGTCGCGTCTTGAAACCTCATAGTCGATGTCGCCTTGCGCAAGTGGCAGGAACGGCAGTGCCTGAGTCAGCGCCAGTGGCGAGAACACGCTCATCGATTGCTTCTTTCTTTGAATACGATATATAGAAGATTTTTTCTATATAAATCGTATTTTCTTTATATTTTTGTATATCTGATTACGCTATTGACGGTAGTTGCGGGAATATCGGCTACTGCACTCTGCGCACCAATGCAAGCAGTGCGTCGGCAACCGCCTGCGGATGCTCATAGGCGCTGAAATGACCGCAATCAAATACCACCGTCATATCCGTGCTCGTAGCCGTCATCGCATCGGCGATCGGCGCCATCACGCTCGGCGGACTCGACGGATCCTTGTCGCCGCAGATCACCGCGACCGGCGCTGTAATCGACGACAGCACATCGTTCAGGTCCGGACGGCCAGCAGCCATGCGTTCACGCCAGGCGATGCCTTCGGCCGGCTGCTCGTTGATCCATGCAGTGAACTGTTCACGGTAAGCGTCCGACTGTTTGATGGTTGAATCCTCAGGCGTGGCGGCGGCGAATCCCATAACCGGCTCATGCGTGCCCGTCGATTCGCATTCCTCGGCGATCGCGATGCGTTTCGCACGCATCTGATCGGAATCAGCGGCGGCCTTCGTGTCGCATAAGGCCAGTGCGGCGACGGCTTCGGGGTGCAAACGCTGAATGTCGAGAATCAGGTAGCCGCCCATCGAAAGACCCACCCAAATCGCCTTGTCGTATCCGGCAGCGTGCAACAGGTCGACGTAAGCGTCGGCCATGCGGTCCAAACCGTTGGGGAAAGCGCCGTCCGTGTCTTTGCCACCGCTGTTCTCGTCGGAAGGAATCGGCCCTTCTCCCGCACCGGGCATGTCGGGAGCCCAAATCGGGAATTGTTTCACGCCATGTTCCGCAGCGGTCGTTTTCAACGCATCCGCGCATTCGTTCCACATACGGTGGTCCACGGGGAACCCGTGCACCAGCACCACGGGAAGCCCCGCCCCTTCGCAATACACATTGTTATGCAATTCAATCGTCATATGCGCTCCTCCATTACTCTCCCCTGTTGTTCATGCATTCGCAGCCTATTTGCCGGTCCAAGCAATCGCCTGACGCACAATCGTGCCATATCCGTTGCTCATCTGGTTGACGAAAGTGTCGAGAATCTCGCTGTTCGGATTGACCCATTCCACGTCGAGCGTCTCGTCCTGCGGCTTGCAATCGCCCGCGATCGGCACTACATAGCACAATGCGATCGCATGCTGGCGGGAATCGAAATAATCGGACAGTCCTGGCGTCGGGAAAAATTCAGCCACGGTGAATGGCTGCAGGCTCACTGGCAACTGCGGCAACGCGATATCTCCCAAATCCTTGGCGATATTGCGTGCCACGGCCTCACGCAACGATTCGTGGTAGAGCACGCGGCCGGCGATCAGCGTTCGTTCGATGCTGCCGTCGTCAGACACACGAAGCAGTGATCCGACCTGTGAGACACGTCCCAGATCATCGGTGCGCACCGGCACCACAAGCACGTACGGGATCGGCATTTCACCTCGCATACGGTTGATTTCGCCGGAAGCAAGCCATCCTGGAGGGTTTCCTATTCCGCGGATGAAATCCTCCGGCGTGATGTCGTCGAATTCTCCGCGACGGCGGCCTGCATCGAAATCGCCCTCGTCGGGCACTTCATCATTCATCACTGGCATAGTCCCATTATCACGCATCTTGTGTGAATTGGCTGGAAAAGCGTGCGATGGAAGACGATTCCTCTGATAGCGGATCTTGCGCATGCCGGGAATGCGTCGGGTTGGGGCACGGTTATATACTCCAAAGCAATCGCATACGAGGGGTGCAGCCCGTCACGCGCGTCGATGGAACGAACAGCAAGGAGCAATCATGGCAACGCATGCAGTCACTTCCGAGGATTTCAATCAGATTGTGGAATCCAACGATCTGGTATTCGTGGATTTTTGGGCGACCTGGTGCGGTCCGTGCCGCGCATTCGGTCCGACGTTCGAAAAGGCGAGCGAAGCGAATCCCGACGTTTATTTCGCCAAGGTCGATATCGACCAGAATCCGGATCTCGCTTCCGCGGCCAAGGTGCAGGCCGTGCCGACGTTGATGGTGGTCAAGAATCAGCAGATCGTGTTCCAGCAGGCCGGTGCGTTGCGTGCGTCGGATCTGGACGATCTGATCGCGCAGGCCAAGGCGTTGGACGTCAACGCGGCCGCTGCCGAAGAGGCTGAGGCGCAAGCGGAGTAGGCTGAAAATTACAACGATTTCAAAGGTGTCGTTCGATGGTAAACATCAACGGCACTTTTTGTTTTGCCCGCCTATTGCGTACGCTTGCTTTGCCCACCTGTTACATATGCGCCCGCTCGGTTTCCATGGCGTGAGGTAAACTGGCTCGTTAGATGTGCGCTTTCCGGCGAAGCCTCGTGTGGCAGCGCACAGCATGCCGAGCATGCGTGAATTCGCCGAGGATCTGAACGCGCGTTTAGGAGCAGAATGGCTAACCACAGCAAGCACGCCCAATCGTCTACCTTCACCATGCCGAGCAAGTCCTCGCTGGTGAAGATCGCCGCAACGGTTGCGGCGGTGGGCCTGTTGGCTACCGGCGGCATTGTGTCGCGCAATCTTTACACATCCGCGGAGCAGAATACGGCCAATCAGGTCACGGCTTTCTCCGTCACCGATTCCGCGGAGGCGTCCCGTGGCAATGCCCGCGAGCTGCTTAATGGAGACACCTCGTACGTCACCGTGAAAATCAACGGCAAGTCACGCGTGGTGCCCGGCACCAATTTCACCGACGTGAAGTCCGTGCTTGACGCGGGTGATATCACGCTCGAACCGGAAGACACGGTCTCCCCTTCGCTCACCACCAAGGTCGATGAGAAAACCGTGATCACCATTCAGCGTGCCGGCGCGAGCGTCGAGGTTTCCGACACCGCCATCGGCTTCAATGTCATCAAGAAGGAAACCTCAAGCCTGCCGGAAGGCCAGGAGAAGGTCGAGACGGAAGGCGAGGAAGGCGTGATGGAAACCACGAACCTCGTGACCAAGTCCGGTGACACCGTGGTTTCCTCCAACATGATCAGCTCGTACGTGAAGAAGGCTCCGGTCGACAAGGTCATTCTCGTTGGCACCGGCTCCACTTCGTCATCCTCCTCCAGCGCTTCCGCGTCGATCGGCACCACCGTGCCGGCGGGCGAAATGCAGCAGTGGGCGCACGATTATCTGCTGTCGAACGGCTACACCGAAGCCGATTTCACCGCCACCGTATACATCATTACCCATGAGTCCGGCTGGAGCGTCACTGCAACGAATCCAAGTTCGGGAGCCTATGGCCTGCCCCAAGCATTGCCTGGCAGCAAGATGGTGAGCGAGGGCGCCGATTGGGCTACCAATTACCAGACCCAGCTCAAGTGGTTCTGGGGCTATTGCGCACAGCGTTACGGTTCCATTCAGGGAGCCTATTCGTACTGGCTTGCCAACCACTGCTACTGATATGCGTTGCCATCTGATTTCAACCCGATCAGATGGCAAGATCGTATTGAAAGTTTATGCTGACTGGTGATTGATATTTAATTTTCGTAATTCAACGCATATAGTTTGAGCCTTGTAATATTTGAAGATATTACGAGGCTCAAACTATATTGTGATTCGATATACCACTAAGATACTATCGGTTTCACAGGGCGTTGTTGGCGCCGATCACCGTAGCTTCCTTGACGTCGTCGATCTTCCTGCGCTTGCGGCCACCATGGCCGGCCTTCGGACCGCGCTTGCCGACGGTGCCGCTACGAACCCCGTTCTTGGCGTCGAAGAGGATCACGCGCTCATCGCTGTGATATTCACCTTCCAAAGCAAAGTAGGCGATCTTGTCTGCAGGCACTTCCGGGAAAGTGAAGAACTTCTGCGTTGCAACAAGCAGGTCAAGATTGCGAGTGGTCACGGAAGCCGGACGATCAGCGTTCGGATTGTTGAACTGAACCGCGAAATCGTCGTTCTCGTCGCACACCTGGATTGCGAACTTGCCGCGCTCGTAATTCACCAGCAGCTTGACGAATTCCGGACGACCGAGCACTTCGGAAACACCCTTGGAAAAACGAACGGATTCAAGCATGACCGTCATGGTCAACTTGCCACCAGTTCTTTCGCCAACTTCTTTGAAACCATCAAGAACGGACATGTAAATCCTTCCTTTACTGTAAATAACTACGTGAAATACTGTACCTCATTGTCAGTAATAAAACGAATCGAATCTTAGGGAATATATCCATATTTTCAAGAAAAAATGATTGCTTTTTCCGCAAACGCTTTCAGCAAGGCTTCCCCATCCCTCAGCCCCCCCTGATTATGAGGCACGCCCCGAAACAGCCGCATGCGAACGTTTCTGAAAATCGTTTCACCGCATGCACCCGCCAGCAGTCTCTCCCCGCAATCACACCCCTCTTCAGGGCAACGGGTACAATACGGAATCGTCGGAAAACACGAAGAAACACGGCAGGAAAGGACAGACCCGTGACCTTTAACCGCTACATCCTCTTCCGTATGGTCGTTGAATTTGTGGGAGCCATCGCCTGCGCCATCCAAATGTTCCAGCATCACACGTGGCCGGGCATCATCACCATGGGCGTGTTCGCGCTGGTGTGGGCCGTGGGTGAAATCTGGTTGAGCACGGTGTACAACCGCGCGCACCCCCGACGTGACGAGCTGTCCGACGAGCATCAGGCAACGGCCATCCGCTTCACGTTCTTCGTGCTTGTGGTGGCGCTGGTGATATTGGGGTTCGCGGGCATGATCGCCACGCTGTTCAGGCACACCTCATTCAGCGTTCCCGCCATGGCGTTGCCGACGTTGGGCATGCTGGCTCTTGCCATCGCAGATGCCCACTACCTGTGGCTTGAGCATGAGGGTGGGGACACCGATGAAGACTAGTTTGAAGTTCAAACGCATGGAGCGCGGTTTGAAACAGGCTGATCTTGCCGACTTGGTGAATGTGCGTCGAGAGACGATCGGACGCCTTGAACAGGGACAGTATTGTCCGTCGCTGCGCCTTGCCATGGATCTTGCGAAAGCGCTTGATACCACGGTCGAAGATCTGTTCAGTTTTGACGACGAGGAGTGACGCTTCGGCGTGTCGTTTTTGTAAATTCTTCTCAGAATGGTGGTTTTCCAACGAAAATCGCCATTTTTCACTTTCGGGGGCATGTGCGAATCTCATCACATGATGTGACAACGCCGTCACAAATGTGCGATTCGCCTCACATCCCCCGAAAGCGCGGTTCTCAACGGGGGCGTATAGTCAAGGCCGTAGCGGGAAGCCACTACGGCGAACCGCTGAAATGTCCGTTTTATTTAGAGAGGAATCACGATTATGAAGAAGAAGATCGTTGCAATTCTCGCCACCATCGCCGCCGTGTTCGGCTTTGGCTTCGCTGCAAACACCGCTATGGCTGTTGACTACGGCAGCATCAATGGCAATGCCACCGCATCCACCACTTCCGTCACCTTCACCTTCACCGGCCTGACTCCGAACGGCAAAGTGAAGGTCGAATACTTCGACCCGGTCATCGACGTCCGTCAGATCGCCGAGAAGACCTTCACCGCTGACCCCAACGGCACCCTGAAGCTTCAGTACATCCTGAAGGAAGGCACCCCGGCTGGCACCACCATCACCGCAACCGTGACCGACCTGACCACCGGCAAGACCGCTTCCGCATCCGCCACCACCCCGGCCACTGGCGAAGGCACCGCCAAGAAGAATGAGACCGCTTCCACCGGTGCTGCTATCGCTCCGTACGTTGTGGCCGTCGTGCTGCTGGCTGCCGCCGGCATCTCCCTGGTTGCCGTTCGCAAGAGCTCCGCTCGCTGAACAATAACCAAGTAGATACATACCATATCTATGTTTTAGGAAGGGGCTTGGGTTTTCCCAAGTCCCTTCGTTTATTCGAAAACAAACATCTCAGAACCGATCGTTTTCTTTTTTCAGGAGGAGATCATGAAAGTCCTGTTTATCTGCACCGGTAATATCTGCCGCTCTCCTATGGGAGAACTGCTCCTCCCCCAATTCATGCCCGATCTTGAATCAGACAGCGCGGGCACACGTGGACTTGAATCGCACGAAATCGCACCGAACAGCAAAAAATTGCTCGACCAGCATGACATCGATTCCAGCAGCTTCCGCGCGAAACGAGTCACCCCGCAAATCGCGCAAGGCAGTGATCTCATCCTCTGCTTCGAACATAAGCAGCGCAAGGAAATCGCGGTGATTGCACCAACCGCGGCCCGCAAAACCTTCCTTATCAACGATTTCGCCAATATGTGCGTCTACTGCAAGGAACAGGGGTATATGGAGGGTAATACCCGGCAGGAAAAACTCGAATCGGTAATCGACAATGCAAGCATGATCCGACCGATGATCCCCGATACCAACAATGTGGAGGATCCGATCGGCAAGGACTTCGCCGTATATCAGGCAGCATACGATGAAATCTGCAAGGCCTTGCAGACCATAGCAAGAGCCACTGCCTGAAAACGTTGAAATATCAACGAAACAAGCTAGAAAGGGTGAATACCTCCCTCCATGGGGGTGCTCTTTGCTAGTATAAAACCTGATCAATATGATGTGACAAATGTCGAGGGGAAACATGGCTGCAGCAGAAAGCAACGTGCCAGCAACCAATCAGGTGGTTGTCGAATCCAATGATACGGAAGACGACGGTATCACCTTGATGGACCTGTTCCGTATAGTCCATAAGCATCTTCTGGTGGGCATCATCACGTTCGTGGTGGTTTTCGCAGCGGTGTGCGCATACACATTCCTGGTACCCCCGAAGTATTCCGCGACCGCACAGGTATTCGCCACCTACAGTGATTCGTCGGTGCAAGACAACAATATCTCCAACATCAACAGCGCCAGCACGTACATCACCAACCAGATTCAGTCGTATCCGACGCTGGCCACTACGGAATCCGTGCTGAAGCCGGTTATCGACGATCTTGGCCTTGACACCACCGTTGCGAATCTGGCCGGGCAGCTGACCGTCACGAACCCGACGGACACCGCGTTCGTGAACATCACCGCCGAAACGGAAGACGCGAAGCAGGCTTCCGACATTGCCAACAGCGTGGCGGAATCTCTGAGCAATGTGGTGGAAAAGTCGCTGTACGCTTCCGGCAAGGAGTCGCCGGTGAAGCTTTCCGTGGTACAGCGCGCCGCGGAGCCCGTAGCCCCCAGCTCCCCGAAGGTGGCCTTGTACCTGGCCGTTGGTCTGGTAGCTGGTCTGATTCTCGGCGTTTTCGCCACGCTGATCCGCGATCTTATGGCAACCCGTGTGGAGGAAGCCAGCGATCTGCAAGACATTATCAACGCGCCGATCATGGGTCGTATCCCCACCGACGAAAGCCTGCAGGGCAACAAGCCGATCATCGTATCGAACCCGGCGGGCCGTATCGCCGAGGAATTCCGCCGTATTCGCACCAACCTTTCCTTCATGTCGAAGGTTGAAGGCAGCGATGCGCGCATGATCGTCATTTCTTCCGTCGGACCTTCCGAAGGCAAGACCACTGTTTCCGTGAACGTGGCTGCAGCTCTCGCTGAAAACGGTGCAAAAGTACTGCTGATCGACGCTGATTTGCGTCATCCGTCCGTCGCCGAACGACTTAGCCTGGAAGGCGGCGCCGGCTTGGCGCACGTGCTTTCCGGTCAGGCCACCGTGAAGGATGTGGTGCAGCGCTATTGGAGGCCGAACCTGCATATCATGCCGGCCGGCCCGAAGCCGCCGAACGCTTCCATGCTGCTTAATTCGAAGACCATGAGCGAATTGCTCGACGTGGCTTTGCAGACCTACGATTACGTGATCGTTGATACTTCCCCGATGGTGGTGGCCAATGATGCCGCTGTCTTCGGCGCGAAGAGCGATGGTATCGTGCTTGTTTCCGGTCGCGACGTGACCATGAAGCGCGATCTGAAAGACATCGCCGTGCAGCTCGACAACCTCAACGTGCCGGTGGTGGGCTTCGTGTTCAACTTCGAGAAGGAACGCAAGGCCTCCTCGAATGATTACTACTACTATTACTACGATGAGAACGGCAAGAAGAGCAAGCACTCTCACAAGAACAGCCGCAAGAAGAAGTCCAAGCACTGAGCTTGTGACTTCTCAACCAAAAGGGGTTGTGAGTGAATCTTGATGATTCACTCACAACCCCTTTTCCATGCCACCTGCATATTGGCTTATATATCTGGCCTACATATGGCAGATTTCACGTCTCGACATGAGACATCTCGCTTATATATGGCACATCCCCTGCGAAAACAGCCACTTCGGGGGTACGTTTCTGAGGGTTTCGCCACATGTGTCTGCCATATATAAGCGAGATACTCACCCAATCAGCTGCGAAGGAGGATTTCCTCTAGGGCGCTGATCACCGAATCGGGCATGCCGGAGGTGCCGAACAGCTCGTTGCTGAAACGGGGCGCGGTATCGAAGGTGCGCAGAGCCCCGAGCGCACGCACTCCTTGCTCACGAATCGTCTGCATCGCATGCTCTTTGGAAATGTACGGCATTTGCGCATGCAAGAGCACGTCAAGCACGTCCTGTTCGACTGAATTCTCGGCAATCTGCAGTCCGTCTGAAATCGTAACGTTCAAGCATGCAGTAGACGGCACGTCGCGCACAACGACCGACAGACTCAACGTCTGCTGATCGTATGTAATTTCTGCAGTATCGCAAGCTTTACCGTCAATTTCGATACGAACGTTCTGCATGTCTGGCTGCGCAACCCCACGGAACACAACCTCCCAGTTACGCTGTGCCGGAATGGCAACAGCACAGCCTTCCACCGGACTGACGGTGAACTGCGTGGCATTGTCCGTATTCTTCCAGTCGAAGCTCATGCGCGTATCGGCAACATGGGTTTGATCTTCGCCTGACTCCGCAGAGCCGTCGTCTTCCTTGAGTGTGAACGAACCGTTCGCACCGGGGAACACCAGCACCTGCAGGGACTCCGGATTGCCCAGATCATTCACCTTATTACCCTCGCCAAGCTGCTGTAACGGCACGATACCGCCAGCCTTGGCAAACACCGGCATACGGTCGATCGCACGCCACACTTCCAGACGGCGTCCGGACTCCCCTGCCGAAACGTAACGGCGCCCGTCGAAGAAGTCATACCATTCGCCTTGCGGCAGCCAAGCTTCCGTACTACCCAGCTGCGCGGAATCGTCATTGTCGGAAACGATGGGTGCAACCAGCAGCTCAGTGCCGAAACGGAATTCGTCCGGCACCTCGTACGCCTGCGGATTGTTCGGATCCGCCCAATACATCGGCTCCACCAATGGCATGCCTTCGAACGCGGCACGATAGTTCATGGTGTATAGGTATGGCAGCATCATGTGACGCAAACGAAGCGAGCTCACCATAGAATCGCGCACTTCCGCGGAAAAATTCCACGGTTCCTTACCCATGAACTGCGAATTGCTGGAATGCAGTCGGTTGATCGGGCTGAACGTGCCAAGCTGGTACCAGCGGGCTTCCAAATGTTCGTTGCGGTATCCACACATGTGACCGCCGATATCGTGACTCCACCATCCGTAGCCGATATTCGAAGCGGTAGCAGTGAAATACGGCTGGAATTGCAAGGATTCCCACGTAACAATGGTGTCTCCCGAGAAGCCGACCGGATAGCGGTGCGAGCCCGGTCCCGCATACCGCGAGAAGGTAAGCGCCCAATTCCCGTCACGCCCGGAATCCAGGTAGTGCAAGTGGTTGAGCACCCACAGCGGGTCGAGTCCCGGCTGACGGGTCACACCGCCCTGCTGCCAGTCGAGCCACCAGAAGTCAACGCCTTCGGCTTCCATACGATGATGCATGTCGAAGTAGGCGCTTACGAAATCCGGATTCGTCAGGTCGAATTCCACCGCCTCTTCGGTTGCGGGATCGATGCCGACGCGCTTGGCCACTGCCTCATAATCGTCTTCGAACGCGCGAACGCCATCTCGCGGATGCACGTTCAATGTGGCTTTCAGGCCGCGCTCATGCAGGTCGTGCAAAAACGCCTTATGGTCCGGGAACAGCTGCTTGTTCCACGAATAGCCGGTCCAACCGGAACCGTATTTCGGGTCGATATCGTCCACGCGATGCCAGTCCATGTCGATCACGGATGTGGTGAATGGAATGCCTTCACGCTTGAACCGGTCCATGAGCTGCACGTACTCGTCTTGCGTGTAGCGGTAGTAGCGGCTCCACCAGTTGCCGAGTGTGAAGCGCGGCAGCAGCGGCGTTGGTCCGGCCAGCTTGTAGAAGTCTTGCACCGCTTCGGTGTAGCGGCGGCCGTAGCCGAAGAAGTAGAAGTCGGTTTCCTTGTGATCGCGCGGCATAACCCAAGCCCCCAGCGGATTCGGCTTGCCGTTCACTTCGTGGGCTTCCACGATCACGTTCGCGGCGGAATCGTCGAGCACCGCCCATCCGTCTCGCGAAATCACACCATCGTCCAGAGGAATTTCGCCGTTCGCCTCGTCGAGCGTGCGCGCGGTGCCTTTGAGATTATGCTTCGGCTCGTCGCCGTAATACCACGTATTGAACTGGGTGTCGGACATGCCCTTGACGACTACGCTCAAGCCTTCTTTGCTGAACGGCTTGCCATCATACGTAATATGCAATGCGGGAGTGTCAACAATGAGCAGTCCATCACGGTGCGTCACCGTGAACTGCGGGTCGGCGCCAAAATCGCGGTTGACCACCATCTGCGTGAGATTGTCTTCGAATTTGCCGGAGTCAGACCATTCGAAGCGGATCAGCGATTCCGTTAGAATGCCGATTCTCCAATGCTCCCCCTGCAGGGTCGATGCTTCGCGCATATTCGGCCGCGCCTTGCGCACATAGTCGGAGAACACCGTACTGGTTGCGTTATCTGATGCGTTGTTTGTCATACCGCTCCTACCTTACTTACCACTGCCAGTCGCAATGCCCGCAATGAACTGCTTCTGGAAAATCATATACACAATGATCACCGGAACAATTGCCAACGAAGTCGCTGCGAACAATCCGCCGTAATCGGTGCCGTATTGTCCGTTGAAGGCCTTCAGACCGACAGCGAGCAGCTGCTTGTTTTCGTCGGTAATCATCAAGAATGGCCACAGGTAGTCTTCCCAATTCCACAGGAAGGTGAAGATGGCGAGCGCCGCGATGGTGTTATGGCTCATTGGCAGAATGATGCTATGGAAGATTCTGGTTTCGGATGCGCCATCGAGTTTCGCCGCTTCAATGAGTTCGTCAGAAATTCCCGAGATGGATTGGCGGAACAGAAAGATGCCGAATGCGCTGATCATGCCAGGAAGCACGAGCGACGTGTAGGTGTCTTGCAGACCCCAGTTGGTGAACATTTCGTATTGCGGAATGATGGTCACTGCCCAAGGAATCATCATGGTGCTCATAACGATGCCGAAAAGCAGGTTGCGACCACGGAATCGCATTTTAGAGAACACGTAACCAAGCACCGCACTTGTGTAGATTGCAATACCGGTTTTCAGTACTGCTACGATTAGCGAGTTTGCGAACAATCGCAAGAAATTGAACTTTTCTTGGATGCTCACATAGTTGTCAATCGTGGATGGCTTAGGGAATAATCCTCCGGTCACTTTGACGATTTCGCTATTTGGCGCGAATGATGAAATGAACATCCAAACAAATGGAACAATGGTGATGATGGCGGCGATGAAGAGCAGAATCGTAAGAATGATGCCGCCAATTTTACGTGATTTCATGCCAGTTCCTCCGAATCTCCAGAAACCTTGAACATGATGAGGGTGAGCACACCAGTGAACAGGAAGAGCACAACTGCCTGAGCTGATGCGACGCCGAAGTTGTATTTCTGGAATGCCTGATCAAAGATGAGATAGCTGATGGTGTAGGTTGACGTGCCCGGACCGCCTTCGGTCATGACGAGAATCTGCACGTATGCCTGCAGATAGCTGATCAGTGACGTGATGACAATGAACAAGGTGGTTGATTTAAGCAGCGGCAGGGTGATTTTGAAGAAAATCTGCACTGAGTTGGCACCGTCGATGGCGGCCGCCTCGTACACGTCTCGAGGAAGATTCATGAGACCGGCCAAATATAGAACGGTCGCGTAGCCGAAATCCTTCCAAATGGTCATGATGATGACTGCCGGCATGGCCCATTTGGTGTCGTGCAGCCAGTTGATGTCGAGTCCTGTGATTTTGTCTACCATGCCGAACTGCGGGTCGAACATCCACATCCACACGAAAGAGACTGCCACGAGCGGAGTGATAGTCGGCATGTAGAACAGACCTCGGAGGGTGTCTTTGCATTTGACGAGTTTGGCGCTGAGCAGCAGGGCCAAGCCGAGACCAAGCACAATGCGGAAGAGTGTGGAAACACCTGCGAATACCGCCGTGTTCCCCATGGAAGTCCAGAAGAGTTTGTCAGTGAGGATCTGTTTGAAGTTGTCGAGTCCGACCCAATCATAAGTGCCAATCAGAGGATTCCAGTTATGCAAACTGCCCGCGAAGGCTTTAAAAATTGGGTAGGCCAAGAAAATGGCGAAATAGACCACCAAGAAGGCAACGGCCATGTTGCGTAGGGTGAAAATTCTCGATACCAGAGATTCACCATTTTTGTTTTTCATTGAATCTCGCCTCTCTGTGAGCCGATTCGACCGTTTTGTTACGCAATACAGAATGTCAGATCGAATCGAATAAGAAGATTGAACGTATCTCGTAGATAAAAGGCAGCCACGGCGCGGAAGAAGAATCGTACCGCGACTGCCCGGATTGGAAAAGGGATTGGATATATCGGTATTACTTATGTTCGTCGAAGTAAGCGTACTTGCTTTCCATTGACGTGAAGTCAGAGCTCTTCATGTCGGTATCCATCTGACCCTGGGCCTCCTTGAGAGCCTTATCGATGGACATGCCGTTCTGGAAGACGTTCTGGAAAGCAGTGGTGCCGCTGGATTCAACGGTGGACGGTGCCGGTCCCGGCCAGATCAGTCGGTCTACGCGTGGCTGGATGGCGGCCATGACCGGCTTGGAGAGAATGTCTTTGTCGTTCTGCAGCGAGGTCTTGGCTGGGAAGGAATTCAGTTCGGATACCGCTTCACGAATATAATCATCGTTGGCGAGCAGGTACTTGATGAAGTCCTGAGCAACGGCCTGCTGCTCCTTGCTCTGGTTCTTGTTGACGCCCGGAGTGGATTCGCCGTTGTAACGGTCGTATGCAAACGGAGTGTCTTTGGAGAAGGTTGGGGTGGCAAACACGCCGTAGTCAATATCTGGATACTTTTCTTTCAGCGTGCCTTCCATGTGGCCCCAAGCGTAGATCATCGCAGACTGGCCGTTACCGAAGCTTTGGGTGTAATCGTTACCGAAGTCAACGGATCCGACCTTGTGCTTGTCATACAAATCCTTGAGGAACTGCATGTTTTCTTTGGTCACGTCGTTGTTGTAGTTGGCTTTCTTGCCATCTTCGCTGAAGAGCAGTTCACCCTTCTGATAGTTCAGACCTTGGTAGATGGCGCTGTAGGCGTCGCCGTTGAAGTTGAAGCCGGCCTGCGTCATCTTGCTGCCGTCGGTCTTGGTGAGCTTTTGGGCGACCTGGATGAATTCGTCCCATGTGGTCGGAATGTCGGCATCGGTGAGGCCCGCTTCGCTCCACAATGTCTTGTTGTAGTAGATGTTGCCGGTGTTAATCACGGAGTCGATATACTTGACTTTACCGTTTTCATCTTCATGTACGGATGCGGTGGAGTAGTCGGATTCCAGAGACTTGGTGTCGATATCGTAATCCGCTGCGTATGGACGAATCAACGCATCGTAAGAGTTGTGGATGTTGAAAACGGCAGGACCGTTTTTGCCTTTCAGAGCCAACGGCAGCTTGGTCCAATAATCATCCCATGAAACATTCACCGTTTTGATGGTGACGTTCGGATACGTCTTCGTGTAGGACTCAATCATCTTGTAGACCGGATCCGTGCCCTTGCTGCCCCAGCTCCAGTACTCGAGCTGGATTGGCTTGCCGTCGTTAACGAGATGGTTAGGGTCGTAGGTGAGGTTATTGCCGATAACGTCAAGCCCTTTGTCGGCTTTCGTATCGGTTGTGCCGGAAGCGGTATTGCTGTTCCCGCACGCAGCCAAGCCGACGATGCTCAGGGCCGCCACTGCCGCTGCGATACCTTTGTTGATTTTCATATCTCTCCTTACGTCCTCGTAAGCCTTCATCCGCCCCTTGCGGACAAGCAATAGTATACGACAAGGGTTTCATATTGGCAATTCAAGGTTTTTTGAAATGTAACCGGTTTCATTTGAAACCCGTTTCACCCCACTGCTGTGAGCGTGCACACATTGTTTTTCATACGGCGTGTCGTATCGCAACCCTTTTCATTTATCTTTCAACTTTGTCACCACGAGGACGGCAATGATGGTAGGCTGAAACAAACAGTGAAAAACCTTCGGAGGCACCATGAAAGCGAGCATCGGAGATGTGGCACTCAAGGCAGGCGTGTCGAACGCTACAGTCTCACGCACTTTCGCACACCCTGAACAGGTGTCGGAAGCAACACGGTTGAAAGTGCAGGCCGCAGCCGATGCGTTGAATTTCAGCGTTTCCAGATCGGCAGGAATTCTTAAATCCGGTAGAACCTATCGCATAGCATTATTGGTTGGCAGCGGCATCATCGAATGGTTCACCGCCGAAATCATTGCCGGACTTAACGATGTTCTGCGTGACGCCGGGTACGATCTGGTCATCTACCCCATCGAGGGGTCGGAAGCGCGTGACGCATTCTTCGAGGAACTTCCCGTACGCAGCAATGCGGATGCCGTATTCGTTTCCTCATTTGGCATCAGCCCCGACGAGGTCAAACGTCTCGGAACCGCAAAAATTCCGATTATCGGCATCAATACCACCAGCGAAGGATTCGATGCAACTGTCGGTATCAACGACAAAGAAGGCATCAAACTCATCGTTCGACATCTCGCCAAGCTGGGACATCGTAACCTGCTGTATTTATATGAAAGCTTTTCCTCCACATTGGGATTCAGCTCATTTAACCGTATTTCCGGATTCCAAGAAGCCTGCGATGCAGTTGACGGACTGACCGCCCGCACACTGGCAGTGCAAAAAGGCGACAGCATTCTGGATGCGGCAATTTCCGAAATCATGGCGCAAGACAACCCACCCACCGCATTGTGTTTCCATCAGGACTCACAGGCAATTCCATTGTTCTTCCGCCTTCAACGCAGCGGCCTTTCCGTGCCTGGAGATATTTCCGTAACCGGATTTGACGACAGCACCTTCGCCAAAGAAGCTGAGCTAACCACCGTTCGACAGCGCCCATACGACATGGCCGTCGATGCGGCACAAAAGGCTCTGGCGCTAATCGAAGGACAACCCATCGAGGAACCATTCGAGACGTTCCCCGTTCAGCTGCAAGTACGCGGATCAACCGCCAAGCCACGTGCCACCCCTCTGCTGTAGGCCGCAGCTTGTAATCACTCCAGATCACTTCACTCAACATGGACGGCCATCGACTGCCGTCTTGCATATAAGTATCGAGGAGCTGCGGTCCGAACAGGCCGTGACCACTGTACCCTAAGCAACGAAACACGTCTCATTTCGCTTATGGCAGCTCCAGAGCGGCAAGGCTCAAAAAACTGAACAGTCGCATTACCTACCCAAATGATTGCTGATGCCAGCCGCCTTGTGGACAGGTTAAAGAATACTTGCGATAGCGGCTTCTCTAGCTGTACGTTATCTAGAAGAAGACATCCGTACCCCGTCAAATATGGTTACTTGCGCAGCTTGTTTGCCGCGAAGATAAACAATGGCAGCGCGGCGAATGCATAGTTCTCGCACTGGATATACAGGTACACGATCAGGACAAGCCAGCAGATAACAGTCTTGCTCCAAACACCATGCCCGGCAGCCGCCGTATCGAAGACACGCGTCATAGAAACTAAGGAAGCGATGACCAGCAGAACCAGGCCGACCAATCCGTATTCGGCGACAACACTGGTATACGCACACATCGTCCATACGGTGTCCGCATTCATGCCAGACGCGAATCCTACCGCAGCACTTCCATTCATGCCCAGGCCATTCAATAATCGTCCCGCATGCTTCGCGCCGGCCCATACCGCGTTGATGATATTGCCGGCGCCATATCCGGTAAACACCGTCCACGGATGGGCGAGCAACCCGCATATCGGGTCAAGACTCTGGTAGATTCGCGCGAAGAACGATCCGTCTCCTTCGACACCGTTTTCCGCAATCGAAGATAGTCGGGAATCTGCAAGCACGCCCAGCAGACCAAGCATAACCGCACCCAGCAACTGCGCAATACCACGCACGCGCTGTTTCTTGTCGCACCACGAATTATGCACAATAATGGCAACCAGCAACGCCACCACCGAGTCAAGGACGATCCGGGTGCCGGCCTGCATCAGCACAGCGCCAATCGCATACACAACGATGAGGTTGCGCAACCGCTTGGCATAAATACGGTCGCGCCCACGCATAAGCCACATAAGCGGCAGCAATACGCCGAACAGATGCATGCCGATATAGCTGGGCTCCGCGAACAGGAACTGCGAGCGACCACCACCCCACACCGAGCTTTCATTGATGTACTGCCGGTACATGAGGTGCGCGAAATAGTCGGTCAACGGCTTGATATGCAGATGGATGGATAGCCATTGCACCACGCCCACGCCGAAGGAGAACCAGTAAGAAGCGATGAGAATCCGCAATGGCGTACGCCACGGAATGCGTTTGATGTCGAACGCAAGGGCGATCGCACCCAAAGTGGCGAGCACGCCCAATAATCCGGTGATGCTCATGAACGCGGCGTTGAGGTGGATGCCGAACTTCAGCCATCCCGGGATGGACAGGATTATGCAGGCCACCGGCAGGAGGAACATTGGCAGGTACCGGTTGGCCACGATGCGCAGTTGCCGCCAATTGCATAGGCAGTACACGGCGAACAGCGCCGGACTGATTGGCGACCAGAACGGCGCGTACAGGCCGAGCGTGGTGCCGTCCGCCGGAAGAAAAGCGATGGCCAGCAGCAGCCAGATGATGTTGCGTTCCTGCGATGCCAGGAAATGCAGGAGCGACCGGTATTGCGGTCGGCCATGATAGTTGCCCGCGTCGATGGTGTCGTTGTGTACGCATGCCTGGTTCATGTGGTTCCCCCTCCCCGTCAACCTTACTCGTTCATCATGATGTATGAATGCCACCCGTTGTTCATTTGCAGGTGCAACGCCTTCGTCAGGCTTGTAGATCTGGCGGTTCGTCGGCGAATGGCTCGGCGGGCGTGCGGTAGCCGAACACTCGCATGGGCCGGTCGACCTTGTGCTGCAGCGGACAGGCGGCAGCCCGTCATCATTCATCGATTAAACGTCCACTTCTCCTCAGGCTTGCGGCAAATTGTTCTTCCGTGATTTCTTCCGTCACCAGCCTGGAAATGAGTTTAGATAGAGTATTTCGTTCTGGCTCTGGATCATCATCGATATCCAAATCAATTCTTTCCATTTTCAAGATGGCCAAGGATATGGCCATCGCGGTGCGCTTGTTGCCATCAGCGAAATAATGATTTTTGGCTAGGTGAAAGGTAAAATGCGCCATTTGTCGAAACAAATCTTCGAATCGTTCTTTCGGCGATTGACCGAATACCGGCAGAAATGTCGAATCTACAACGCCACTCACGGAACCGGCGTCATTGGCTCTTTCCACGGTAAATCCGCCGATGTCGTCAAGTTGCTTCCTGTGTACTCGGACGATTGCTTGTGTCATTGCTTCTGCGAAATCATCAGATGGAAAAACGAGTGGCGGCGCTTGGATATGCCACCACTCGTCAGTGTATTGCTCAGGCATTGCGCAGAATCCTGAAGGTGTTCTGCCATTTTGCATTTACTTCATCCAAACTAGATGCAAGAGTGTTTTTGGGGAAGGTCAGACCGTCGTCGGATGCGAGAATGGCATCGTTGGTGATCTCGACGTTTTCTCCTTCCCTGTAGACATTCTTCCAAGCGGAGTTCTTTCGATGGGAGAATCTCACAAGATCGAATGCCGTCAGAAAACCATATTTCTTTGCCGTCCCATCTACGACGGATAAGGCCTGTTCATCCTTTGCGGTTTCGCCCTCGGGCTTGAGAATCCTGTTGCGTCCGTATTTTTGGAAAGTGAAATAAACGTTCCTCTCAACCGGACCGTAAGGCCACGCTTCAATCTTGTCTTCGAACAATGGTTTCCCAGTTTCGCGCAGAGATTCGACTTGCGCGAAATAAACGAGCTTGTTCAGCACAAGATTCGTAATGTCGATATCAGAGCCATGGCGAAGAATGAAAGCATTCGCTACTTGTATTGACTTCATGCCCCTCCTCTGTCATGGAAATTTCTATGTTCAGATATATGAAGCTTGCTTTCGAAAGGATGTATACTACCAGTCCTTCTCTCAAAAAACAAAGGTAGCATTCAATAATGCATTTGTCAGACGCTGTAAGAAATCCTTCATTTTCAGTTTGGCAGCATTCCGCACGCTAGAGCTGTCGACAAGGATAAGGAAACCCCATATTGTTGCCGCAAAATCATGCGTCAAGGGATAGCTACAAAATACGTCGAATAGTCGTTTGGGATTTTCGATAACGCCCGAATTCTTGCGCACTTTCGGATTCCGGCCCTGACGTAAGAGGGCATGGCCCGCGTCCTGTGTACGATTTTCATTCGCCAAAACTAAAAACCGCGATTGGAAGCCAGGAGACGGAACCAAGACACTCGGACATCATACAGATCGACCAGAACCTGCTCGAGACCAGGCTCGACCGGCTGATCACCGAAAAGATGGCGCAGATCCTCAACGCGATGCCCGACGCTTCAGACCGACGAGATCACCGGGGCCGCCAGATACGAGTGCAACGGCGAGAGGAAGGCGTACAGGGTCGGCCACTACGAACGCAAGCTCACCGCCAAGGCCGGCAGGCTCGAGCTGAAGGTGCCGAAACTCAAGGGCACCCTGTTCGAGTCCGCGGTGATCGAATGCTACCGGCGGCGCATGGTGCATTTCATGCGCAACGTGCTCTCGAAGACGCCGCCCGCCCACAGGGAATGGGCGTCCGCCGCTACCTGAACATGTCCCAGCTCGATGACAACCTCGTGGAAGCGAACTGATCATCGTGCCATGGACGGCCATGATCCAAAGCGCGCAACTTTTCGGACACTACCCGCCCTCACGAGCTATCATGTAGATATGAATGAAGATATTAAATTAAATGACCTGCTCCACCTCACTGACGAGGAGATCAGCAAGACGAAAATCCGTTTCATGACCAACTACAATGGCACCGAACCCATCACGGTGTTCAGGAGAAAACCCGATGAGCTCAACACCGATTGGCTTCTGTCCCGAAAAAGGAACGACAACGGGAAAGATGCGGAACACCTGCACAAGGGGAATAACGTGATCGGCCTGGTACGTCTTCCAGAAAACAACGACCTCTGGGGGCTCACATGTCTCAAGCGTATCGGGGACCCATTGGAAAAGAGCGAAGACGACGACCCCCACTATGTCGGCTACGAGGGAGAGGAACTGACCGAATACCGCAAATTCTACGGCAGAGTCATCGTGCGCTACCACAAAAGCGCGCAACAGCCCATACAGCATGCGGAAGGACTTTTAGACGAAATCATTGTCGAGAAGGTCCTATCTCCCACAGAATCCCTATGATGACGCCTTCATAAGATACGGAAACAGCACCGCATTACGATTCAGGCATTAAAAAATCCGTGCGATCAACAGAGAATTATGAGAGAAAAACAGGACGCGGAGAAAGACAACCGCGTAAGCGCTAAGCACAGCACACTGGCACACTCGGCGGATTCTAGTGGTGGTTGCAACACCTGAGGTTTGAGCGGCCTTCCATGGCCACGTTGTCGGTTGTTGAGGTTATCACGCGTCGTCGAGCAGTTCGATGATCTTCTCGCTTGGTTTCATGAAGCCGAGGGTTTTGCGTGGCCGGTCGTTGAGTTCCTCGGCGACCGCGTCGAGGTAGTCCTCCGGGTAGACGGATAGGTCGGTGCCTTTGGGGAAGTACTGGCGCAGGAGCCCGTTGGTGTTCTCGTTAGTGCCGCGCTGCCACGGGGAGTGCGGGTCGCAGAAGTAGACGGCCATGTCCAGCGAGGCGCCGATCCGTTTGTGCAGGGCGAGTTCCGCCCCCTGGTCCCAGGTCAGCGAATTGCGCAGGAGTTTGGGCAGCGAGGCCATTTTGTCGATGATGGCCTGCTGGACGTGTTCGGCGTCGTGTCCGTCGGGCAGGTGCAGCAGGATCGTGAACCTGGTAGTGCGCTCGACGAGCGTGCCGATCGCGCTTTTGTTGCGGCTGCCGGTGATGAGGTCGCCCTCCCAGTGGCCCGGGACCGCCCGGTCCTCGATTTCCGGGGGCCGCTCCGAGATCATGACCATGGGTTCGCGGAAACGGGGTTTGCGGCCTTGGCCGCCTTGGGGTCTGCGGACGGTTCGCCCCTGCCTCATGGCGCGTTTCAGCTCCTGCTTGAGTTCACCCCTGGCCTGCAGGTAGATGGCCTGGTAGATGGTTTCGACGCTTGCGTGCATGTCACCATTATCCGGGAACATCGCCTTCAATCTGCCGGATATCTGCTCCGGGCTCCAATGCCTGCGCAACCCGGCCAGTATCTCCGCCCACAACGGCGTGCCGTCGGCCGCCTTGCGCGGTTTGGGGCGTTTGAGCCGGTCGGCCGCCTTCTGCTGGGCCTGGTAGGGTTCGTAATCGCCGAACTCGGGATTCCTGTTGCGCTCGGCCTCGCGGCTGACCGTGCCGGGGTCGCGTCCCAGCAGGCGCGCGATGGCGCGGATCGAATCGCCCAGGCGCAGCCGGTCGGCGATCAGGATGCGCTCCTCCTGATTGAGGTAGCGCGCGTGGATCCGTTTGGGTTTGTCCATGGTGGAACGATACCAGTCTATGCTTGCCTTTTCGTTCCTCCCGGTGGCGCGGGTGCGCCCGTTGCGCCATACCTTGCCGGTGCGCTTGGAGACCCCGACCGCATGGGCGGCTTGGGTGAAGTTCATGCCCTCCTCGTCCAGCAGACGCACGTACTCCTCGCGCCTCGCCGCGCACATCAGCTTCCTCGTCGGATATTCGACGCCGTTGAACGTCCAACGGCGTTCCCCGCCACGGTCTTCGTTTCAGTGGCTCCTGGTCACCTGACCCTCCTTGCGGTAGGTCAGGTGTTGCAACGATCACTAGAACCCGCCCATTCCAAGCTCGTGGGGGGGGGGATTCCAGGAATCGTATTCATACGTGCGGCACTACATGAAAAAATAGCACGATGACTGACGGATATCTCAAAACTCGACTGACACGCCAGCGTCATGCAGGTAGATTTCGGCGCGACCATCGTCACAATCGGCAGCGGCGACATCAAAAGTCCGCCCCCTAGCCGCCGCATTCTCGTATTCGAACATGCAGAACGTGGTCGCGATGCTGAGCGAAAAAGTGGAATGTGCGCGCGAAGGACTGGTCCCAATCTTCGACCACATCAGCATAGCGCCTCGCGCGTCTCAACACCATCAAATGGATCGAACACAAGGCTAATGAGGAAGACAGCATCCAGATCGACTCAATTCGCTACCTCGCGAGCCCGTCACGGCACAACTAGACTCTACTCTCGAGTCTACACACGTTCAAAATGAAAATTAACACCACTAACGGCAGACGCGTGGACTCCCTTCCCGCTCCTACACGAACGGCAGGGGCGACAGTCAGGAGCCCAGCAGTCCTGCTGCCGGTACTGGCCAAGAAGCCCCATACGGGGATAAGTCGCCGTTACACGGCAAGCAAGTTCGGACCATGGCATGATTGCGGAGCATGGCAGAACCTCTGATGATGCCAGTCTGTTCAACTTAGCCGGGCGGATCGCGCAGGACGGTACACCAGTCATGGACAACAAGGTCGGTACACTCGCCGTCTATGACGAGTTCAACAACCCCGGCAGGAAAGGAGAGAAATCGTGATGGGACATCACGAGTCATGTCCGGCACCAGACACAAACGCTCGTCGATGAGAGGGAAAGGGACGTGATTATGAAACTTGCCAAAAGCTGCCCCAGCGACCAAGCAGATACTCGCGAACAGCCTCGGGACCGCAAATCCCTGGCCCAAATCCCAGATAGAATTCAGGTTCTCGTGGATGAACGAGGAACTGACGTCTAGGGAATGATCGAAACGCGCATCTGCCCAAGCAGTCCAGCCTGCTGGCCATCAAGAAACTCGGCGGCTATAAGAGCAAGCGTATAAATGGGAGTACAGGACCCGCTGACCGGCAGGGCCACTACGTGGTTAAATCGCATCACTTGGAGGCAAACGTGTCACCTCAACAAACGGCGTATTCTTGTCAATAAGATTTCACGTGTCAAAAGGAGACATAAGGATGTGGAGTTATGCAGCATTATCCAAAGCGGCAAAAACGGTCGGAGGGCCAGCTGGACTTGTCATCACATTAGTTGCTGGTGGCGTTGCCATCGGAGCTGCAGGCGTGGTAGCCATTCAGAAAATGATTGAGAATAACACACATCAGGAAATAACCGACGGCACTAGTGACGACGACAGCAAAGACAAAGACTGAATCAAGAGGAATGATTCATACTGTGCTGGTGCGGTAAAAATCCAATACAGACATGAATTACATTAGGATGGTCGGTGCCAGCGCTATCGTGGCACGATAGCGCTGGCACCATTCTAAAGGACGAGTGGGAGGACACATTCAACTACGTGGAAGAAGATCACGAAGATGCTCTATAAAAACAACTCAATAAATAGTCAACATACCCGTCCGATATGGCCAACTCATTGTTCGACCGTGTTGGACAATTTCATTTCATTATCACTAGTTTTCGTAGTATTTCCCATACGAGACAGAATCGCGAACGGAAATATTCAAAATATGGGAATCAACATCGTGCATGTCAAGCATGTCGCTTCAGTCCACTTCTAAGCTCCAAAAGGCAAAGGGCGGAACTCCAGCATTGAACTGTTGCGCATCATCGCGATGTTCATGATCCTCACGCATCACTTCATCGTCCATAACGGCTATGACGTGCTGAAACTCCCCCTGGGACCGGAGCGGATCTTCTTCCAGCTCGTCATGGCCGGCGGCGGCAAGGTCGGCGTGGCCATCTTCTTCTCCATCTCCGCATGGTTCTTCCTCGACAGGGAACAGCCCATCAAATCCAACCTGAAACGCGTGTGGATCATGGAGCGCGAGCTGTTGTTCTGGAGCCTCGCATTCGTGGCGTTCTATCTCATGTTTGGCGGGCCGACCTCAGCATGAAACTCATGATGAAGAGCGTCATGCCGTTGAGCATGGGCGTGTGGTGGTACGCCACTGCCTACGCCATTTTCCTGGCGCCGCTCCCCTTCCTGGCCGAGGGATTGAAGGCGCTTGGCCGCGAATGCCACTTCTCGCTGGCCGCGACCGTGCTGGTCATATGGGGATTGACCAGCTTCATCCCCGGAATGATAGGAATCAACGACGGCTTCCTCGGATTCATCTACCTGTTCATTCTGATTGCTGCCTATAAGTGGTACATGGAACCGTTCACCACCAGACAGGTCTGGCTGATGATTGGCACAGGTCTCGGTTTTTTCCTGTTGTACACCTGCGCCTCCATAACATTGTCGCTGCTTGGGCACGACATAGGGATAACGCCACCAGCAAATGACAGTGAAGCCACCTCCAAAGAAACGTCTGCAGCCCTCTATCCACTAAGCGTCCAGTCTTTCTTTCAATGCTTTTCTCTTAGATGCACCTATTGAATCTTCCATAGCGATAAGTTGTTCTCTCATCTCGACAGGAATTTCTTCAGTGGATTCGACCACCACCTCAGCCACCCATTTTTTCTGAGCAAGGGTACCATTCCTCATTATGTCATCAACAATCTTGGATACAGTTGTACCGCCAAGATTGCATAACTCAAGTTTGGCCAATGCGCCAGCTACGGCATCACACATGTCAACGGATCCCATTTTCAGCATGGCAACCATCAACTGCACGTATTTCTCGGAAGGGAAACGTTGAACTATACGCGCAACCGCATCGAAGCGATTATTTGCCATCAAATAGTCAATAATGTTTTGACGTTCATCCTCACACAGTGATGCCATCGCCTCATACGCTAGCCAATAGACAATATTGGCCTTATCCTCAAAGCTTTTGACAAAACACGACAACATGCTGAAAAGTTCCTCTCGAATTCCATCAGGCAATTCATTACTGAAATGTATAAGGAATTTCAAAGGCCATCTTTTGTCTTGAAGCGCCTCAGCGTTGGACAACATAATCTTCGCGAATGAATCCCAATCAACTAATTCCGGATGAGCATATCCACAGAAGAGGAATGCGCTCAGCATGTGATCCACACCATGAACAGCAATAACTCCAGACTGTTCGTAGCTTGCTATTGCCTCAGCACAATATGCAGAAAAACAATCGGAGACTTTTTGAATCTCATCCTCAGAAAGTTTTTTCGCATCATCAATGCTCTTGATTACATCAACTTGACCGCTCTTCACCTTTACGTGCCATTGCGCTTCCGATTCCTCATCATGAGAGCTTTGCTTATATTCGTACCATTGCTGTAAAGACCCATCATCGCCTCGTTGCAGCAAGGTTGTCAAATTGCCATCACTCCAGAAAGAATCCGGAAATAAGATTGTTAAATTCTGCGCTTCTGAGGCAGAGCTTTCCCCTACGCAAGGCAACTCCAAGAACCATTGCTCAATCTTTTCCTGTACATCTCGATTTGCCGCCCTATAACAAGCTTTAAGCGTCTCGAACAGTTCACTTGGAATATCGAACGTTGCAGAAACCTTCTGAGAGTATTCCTGCCTAGATGCCATCGTCGTCAAGCACCAACGGCAAACTTCATCAGCCTTATCTGCAGAAAGATAATCACCTATGCACTGGAACAACGTCAGATCATTCAGTGCCGTTGAATGCGTGGACTCATTCAACGATACAGTTTCGGCATATTCAACAATCCTGGAGTCTGAAGCTCTCTGGATGGCGGACCGAAGTACTTTCCGATAATCGTCTTTGGAAGAACACCGCCGAAACATTTCAAGCACATTGACGATGTTCGCTCTCTCCCCATTATCATCCTCAATCTGAGCATACGCATTTTCTGCCTGCAAACAGCAATATCTTTTCCACGCATCTCTGTCACCGAGAAATGCCGTCTGAAGAATAAGGGAGATAAAACGTCGTCTTAGCGAATGGGTTTTCTCTGCTTCTCCAATGCTATGAAGCCACCGATTCGACACTGCGTTACCCGCAATGCTACGCTCTCCCAATTCGAGCCACCAGAAAATTGGATTGTCGGATGACTGAATCACCGCAGCTACATAAACCTGCTTTCCAGATGACTTAACGTTTCCCCAAATCCAATCGTATTGCCACAGCAACCTCATTGCCGCGCCACAGATTCCATTAGCGGTAATATCATCTGGATTCTGCAAGCAAAGACTCACTGCATTCGAACCGGCAGAAATAGCTTCATCCCTACGACCGAGTTCAAACATCACCCATGATTCGTGGACCAACAGCCACGCTTTATCTACAGGATAAAGATCATAAGTCATAACAGCTTCAATATGTTGAAGAGCGGCACTCCAATCATTATTATCTATATCAAAGGCAAATTGCATTACCGCCGATGCGGCTCGCTCTTCAGGAGATTTCGCAACCGAAAAAAGCCCATCCAAGCGTCCACCCCGTCCATCAAGGTAATCATAAAAAGCCGCGGCCGCCTTCCAACACCAATCAGATGAAGCCCATGCCTCATCTTTTCTCTTTCCTTTCTGCATGGCCGCGTCAGCCATGAAGCCACTTCCCGCCGCCCAGTATCGCTCTATGCCATTCTCATTCCCATATAGCAAGGAAGCCAAGGCCTCATGACCTTTTAAGTTATCTACATGTTTATTTGCATGTGGAGCAACTACACGAGGAACAAGCATTGCGAATCGAATGCGATCCTGTTTTTTAATGCTTGTCAGACCATTCCACACAGCTCCATTGAAGACAGACTTCTCATACGTGCTGCATGCGAACTCGGAGAGCTCCTCCTCGTCCGTCTTTTTCAGCACATGGTCCTTACGTACAAGAATTCTGGGCATCTGACAAGAGTGGTCGATCTGCGAAGATTCAATCTTGGACCAATACATTGTCCCTTCATCAGAAATCAAAACAACAATATGAGCAATTCTCCCATTAGTCCACGAAGCTTCATGATTGGCATCAAATCCGAACCACCAGCCAATCACATTACCTTGCTCATCCTTTTTAGGATGCCTGAAGTAGCTTACTCCTTTCTTTACTTGCACACCAAGAACCACAAATGAAGGAATTCCCTCATCGCTCACCGGCATCACCCATAAATCAGTGCCAAAATCAATGTCCTTAGACATTATGCACCATTGGAAAGTGTCAGAGAAAAAAGCCTTTACCTGATTTTCACCGCCCTCTCCCCTTCGAGCTTCCGGTGAGATTCTGACCCCAAATGTTCCAGGCATAACCACTATCTTTCACAAGTAACTTCGTCGTGTATTTTTCACTCGTTTTGCTCTGAATCTTACAGTACAAAGGACAAATGTTCGAGTCAGTTTAGATAACCCCGAGATTCTATGTGCTCTTAAGTTTCACCCTTGAGATAAAAATAACGCAATTTACATCTTATGCGCGACCTCGCTAACCGATAGGGGGCCGCCGACGCCATCCATATCAAACCGGGTACGATGCAGGCGAGAATGATAGTTGCGATGGTTCCACTGAGACGGCTGCGTCATTCCCCGTTACCAGCCGAGCCACGAACATTGACAACGGGAAGAACGCATGATCCGCTTCGGTTCAGTTGAACTATCCATATACGCTTTCTATCATCTCACCGAAAACAGCGTCACCAAGTACCCCGTCATCCAATTTTATCTCCGCCCAGATGCCAATCCCCGCCGTCGATGACGCCAACAGCACACCAACAATATTTTGTCTCGTCATTCCGACTCGAGGGATTGCCAATTATCGCCTATGAAGGTAAATACCAAATAAGATAGTTCGAACTATACTGAAAGCATACCCTCCTTCTAGGGCAAGTTTCTACAAAAGAACGGTTCAAGACATATGACAACGAAGATTCTGGTAACAGGCGGCGCAGGTTTTATTGGTAGCGAAATCGTAAAACAACTGAGCGCTCATGATGAATACGAAATTCGCGTTCTAGATGCATTGACCAAACAAATTCATGGCAACAATCCTGAAAAGTCATATCTTTTCCAATCCATAAAAGATTGTTGTGATTTCATCCGTGGAGACGTGCGTGATTTCACAACAGTCCAGAAAGCCCTTGAAGGGGTAGATGTTGTTTTGCACCTTGCGGCAGAAACCGGTACCGGGCAATCCATGTACATGATCAACCAGTACAACGAGGTCAATGTCATGGGTTTGTCAAATATTTTTCAAGCACTATCGCTCAAGGGGAAAAGCAACACTATACGCAAAGTTATCCTGTCGTCATCGCGTTCTGTGTATGGCGAAGGCGAGTATCAATGCCCAAACTGTGGCGTAGTCTACCCCCGTGGACGCAAAACTAAAGATATGATGCAAGGCGATTTCACTATGCATTGCGACAAGTGCAATACCGCCTTGACCTTAATGCCCACCACCGAAGACAGCAAAACCACCCCAAATTCTCTTTATGCGTTCACCAAGCTTTCACAAGAAATGATGATTCAGACAATGTGCCCTGCGATGGATATTGATTACACCATCTTCCGTTTCCAAAATGTGTACGGAGCAGGCCAATCATTGAAGAATCCTTACACTGGCATTCTTTCCATCTTCTCCTCATTGCTTTTGGACAATAAAGACATCAATATCTTTGAAGACGGCAAGGAAAGCCGCGACTTTATCCACGTAAAGGATGTTGCTTCCGCGGTCATCAAATCTATCAATACGGCCGCATCGAACGGAGAAATCATCAACCTAGGCAGCGGAATCGGAACAAGTGTCATCGAAATAGCTGAGACATTGAAACGAATCTATGGCAGTACCAGCAATCTGAACGTTACCGGTGATTTCCGCATCGGAGACATCGCACATAATGTCGCTGATACCCAAAAGGCACGAAAGCTGCTTGATTTCACTCCGTCGATTTCCTTGCAGGAAGGTTTGACCGAGTTTTGCAAATGGGTGCTGGGACAAGAGACCGACAACAGTCGTTACGAACAATCCCTTACAGAGATGGAACGTTCAGGAATGTTTATTCGAAAGTAAGCATCTAGAACCTTGGCCGAAGCATAATGCTATATTGCTTCGGCCAGTTCCAAGAACAATCTCATTAAAAATATTCCCATTATTTTAGATGGCCAAGTACGAAAGCTTTTTTCTCACCAGTAGCCATCTTTTTAGTATGCATAAAATCGTCATCATGTTTAGCCGCATATTCACCAACGGACTCGATCACCCTACCCGGCACACCCACTACGATGGAATTTGCAGGAATATCATGCGTAACAATAGTGCCGCATCCGATAATGCAATTATCTCCGATTGTTACCCCCGGCATAATAATGGCATTAAAACCAATATGCACGTTATTGCCAATTCGAATTTTCCCAAAGAGATCGATATCGGATAGCTCAGGATACTTATGACGCAATACCCACACGCCACCGTCATGAGTCACAAATCTAACACCAGATGTAATCCTGACATTATCGCCGATTTCAATCAACCACGGTTCACTTCCAAAATCCCAGCCATTGAGAATCTCGAAGCCCCCCCCCCAGCTTTAAACCCAGCTTTCGGTAATAAGCAGCATTTTTCTCAGCATTACGGAAATGATTCATTAATTTCTCAAACAATGCGGTTCCTTTCTATATCAGACAGATCTTTTGCTCTTTTTGTAGAGGAACAAGGAGGCAATCATCAGGACAAATGCTGCTATATAACGAATAATCGTGAAGTGATACAGAGGAATCGCAATGGCGGAAAGCACAATTACCAGCCATTGTATACCGATAATGGCTTTGTCATCATATACGGTTTCCTTGGTTCCTGTGATAGTGAAGTGCAGTTTTTTGGACACACGCATTTGCACATACGACAAGAATACGAATGCAATCAACATCGAATAGGCCGCTGCCTGATATCCAAATAGAGGAATCAGTACTGCATTCAGTACAATATTCAGTACTGCGCCACAAATAGAGGCAATCATTATGTATGAAGTTTTTTTGTGATACAACAACACGTTTGCATACATATTGGAAATAGCGTTCTGGAAAATGGCTGCAGAAATTGGCGGCATGATGTAGATCGCTGCCATATATTCATCAGTTGCGATTATCTTGACCACCTCAGGAGCTAGGAAAGTCATCAATACGCATACTGCAGCATAGGTGAGTAGCAGAATCGAAGCGAGGCTCCGAACTCTTTTCTTGCCTTCGGAATCATCAATATTCCGATAGAGGAATGGGATAAACGAAGAATTAATTGCCGACCATACGATTGCAGAAACGGTACTCACCGAGGAAAGTGTGCCATAAATGCCCACAGCGGAATTATCAACGAACCAACCAATCATCACGCGACCGGAATTATTCAGAATCTGCGTGGCGAACTGATTCGCAATAAGAGGCACACTCAGAGCAAGCGAGAATTTCCAATACCGCATGGAAATGAACTTGCGCCCTCGCACCATGATGTATACCCATAGCACAAGAGCAACAGCATATAGCACGGCATAATTCGCGAACAATCGTCCTTCGGCCGCTTTTCCGCTTCCTCGCATATACAATACAGCGACAATGGAAAGTGCTGATGCCACAATGGCGGAGCCAATCGTCACCAGTGTTGCTGCCTTGTACTTATACTCGTAACGCTGTCTTGCCAGCCAGAACTCCGTAGCCGGCAGCAATAGGAAACCAACTAGCATCAGCAGCAACAGCGATTTGTCTAGGCCAAGTATGCGACTCCAACAATTGGGAGCAACGGAATATACGGCAAAGAATACGATTGATGTGAACGTCGTGAGCGTCAGCACTGAAGATTCGTACCTATCGCGCTCATGCTCATATTCCTTCAACGCGACCATATATCCGCCGTAAGTCAACGAGAGCGTCGCCACGACCGTCAGTATCGACTGCCAAGAATTGTACAGATTGACTGTGCCCATCTCAGAAGTTGACATGATTCGGGTAAAAATTGGCACAGTAACAAAGGCCAAACCTTTAGAAAACAGCGATGCGAATGTGTATGCTACCGCCGATTTCATACCCTCGGATGGCCGCTTATTCCAAAAATGTTTTTTAATGTGTTTTGCCATTATTCGTCTGCACCATCATTGTTGAAAACGATTGATCCATGAGCCGACGGAATAGTAGTGTCTTGTCTCTTGAGAATATGGGTGAAACTCGGAACGCAGGAACACGGTAAGCGCTTCTTCATCAGGGTTCTGCAAATCAATGACCAGAATATTATTGGGATCATAAAAATTCGCTGACAATAGAGCCATGTTAGTCGAAACGAGTTTCTTGTTGAGGAAAATGGATTCCATCACGCGCATAGAGAATCCGTTCTGACCTTGCTGCGTGATATCCAAAATCGCCTTGCTTTGCGAAACCATATCGAGATAATCCGCATAATTAACATATGAGTGACGAATGGTGAATGGCAGATCTTCATGCTGATTACCGTTTTCAACAATTACGAATTCCGGTTTCATGCCAGCATCGGAGATAATTTGATGCAAAGCAAGCATTTTTGCCTTGCGATCCTTGAGAAAACCAAGAAACAGCATATCTGACGTCAGAGCACGTTCCGGGAGACGCAAGTTCTCGTCATACATGATGGTGTTGAAGCGGAATCCATATTGCTTGCAGTCATTTTCGTCATATGAATAATATGAGAAACCATATTTCCTGCACGCCGCAAGATGGCCAAGGACAACCTGCTTGTCGCGAACAATATTCCAGGAATATAGATAACATTTCGCGTCAGGATTTTTATGTCGATTAATGTTGCGCAATAACGCCGGATCCAGCCATGCCGTCAAATCAAAAACAATGATCTTGGAAAACGACTGCAAATCCTTGTACCAATCAGTATAGAACAGCGAGCTGGCAGCAAGCCTCAGCTTCCTCATTGCTTTCCAAACCATTTCGGACGCGCCATGAACTTCTCGAAACACAGGAGAAACCACCACATTAGGCAGTTTTAAACTGTTGAAATAATAGAAACTGTTGCTGGGAACAAGTATCAAAGTCTGTTCCATTTATATCACCTCTTTAGTATTCATCAGCCCGGAAGCCATCAGCATGTCACGAGAATTATGTCTAGCAATTGCATATCCAGCGGCACTGGACCGCTTATACGTCAAATAGGAGCTGAGATAAATCGGGAACATCATGAGACCCGGATAGAACAAATACGTCTCGCTAACCGTGGAATTGATAAACATAAAAGCAAATACGGCAATAAGTATTTTCTTTGGTTCCCGTTGAACCATTGGATAGAAAATCATAATCATCATCGCCAGCCAGAAAATCACTCCATACACCGCAGCATAGGTCGCAATGCTAGCGGCGACTGCTGCTGGGTCAAATGAGTCTCGTATCGCATAGAATGCGTCAAAACCGATACCGAACGGGTCCATGGAAAGAGCCTTCAAACTAGCCATCACTGTAATCCAACGATATTGTCCCGTGCTATCCTCTAAATTGATACCACCGCCAATGTTTCCACCAAATAGTTTGTTCAGCACTTGAACATAAAGGAGACTCTCTTCCCCGCGAAACAAATAATCAGTGATCAGCACCGCCGTAATGGCGACCACTAGCACTGCAAGCTTTTGTTTCAGCGTACGTATGCCTCGCTCTCTGCCACGCATAAAGAAGAAGCACAACAAGATGACCATCATAGAAAGATAACCGGTCGTCGACTGGCAAGTAATCAGTGTGAGCAAGACAATGACGGTCGCCGTACGATATTGCTTCTCGTTATCAAAATATAATTTCTTTTTCCAAAATAACAGGACGAATAAAACAGCATTGAGTACAATCTGATACACGCCAGGTTCAGTGTAGAAACCACAATTACGGGTTGCGTGTATTTCAAGATACGAGTAAAGCCAGAGTCCTTTTCCATGAAGCACAGTGGCCCATTGACCCGTCCCCAAGTTCTGCGTCCAGAATGATGTTGCAGGCCATGCATTCACCAGCGAAGGGTTAATGCAAAACGCCGCCCAAAATAACACACTGATGATGCCAAAGAAACAAACAATTCTTACGAATCGGGTAAGAAACATTCTCCGATCAATAGTCATTGCGATATAGGTGACAACCAGCATCGCTGCGTTAGAAAGAAAAGTTAGGGGCCCCACACCTCCTGTTTTCAATCGGATAACAATCGTTGCCAATGCAAGCAAAAGGCAAAACGACAGCACATAAACATTCCTATATTTTGCGCTCAACAACGCAAGCAGGGCATATATAGCAATAATCACGCCATACACCAATGTGGTATTCAGATAGCGTGACATCGCGCAGCTGCCCGGAATAAGTAACATAAGGTACAGCCACGCGTACTGGAATGTTTTGGTCTTCGTTATGCGAATCATCAACACCTCTGGAAAAACTAATTTCGACGCAAATTGCCGTTGAGTATTTTTCCATAATAAGTTTCGACACTATTGATTTCGGTGGGAAACTCTTGCTTCCATGTCAATTTGAACAATGATGTATCGGCGATTAATGACTCCTGATGACGCTCATTAAAGACATCACCTAAACACTTGAACAGGTCATCGCATTGTGGATTATTGGGCTCAATAGCCCCGAAGTCACGCCTAGCCTGCTCGTCATATCGCTGCGCGAGCGCAATCATGTAATCAACCATTAGATAATCGACCATGAAATTACTCGTCCTCCAGTATTCAAGGAAGAAGTCCCGAATGGCTCGGAAAATCCATCGATGCTCAACATCGCATGCCAGAGAATAACCGGCAAAATAACCTTGTGCGACCGAGCAATGCAGGTAATCAGGCCGTTTGATGGACCATAGCGGCTTGCTAAATACCATCTCTTCTAGCGGGCCTGAGCAATAGAAGGTGGAATCCAACCAGAGACCACCATGTTCCGCCAGCAGCGAGAGTCTCAGCAAATCCGAAAGGTTGGTTCTTGTGATGATACCAGCCTCCTGCTTGGCCTTCACCCAATCCGGAATATGCACATACTGTTCATAGTTCTCGTCAGTAATGACGATCACTTCACGATTACCGGCATTCCGCCTAATGGATTCCACGCATCGTTGCACAATCAACGGTGCATTATCCAATCCCTGCCACCAGCACACCCAGATTTTATTTTCCAAGGCCGGGTCACTTACAGGCATAGGGGCGTTGAAATCGTATTTCCCATAGAAGTCGCCGTAGCGCTTCTCAAAATACTTCATCAGGATCTCATGCTTGTGTATCAAGCGCTTGCGAACAGACGGCGGCTCCTTGAAACCGTTACGATTCATGACTTGAATATCCACCTTGGCCATGAAGGTCTCCAAGGCCTCCGGCCACGATGTGAAGCGGGCGATTTCTGCAGTCGATCTGCATTCCTCACCAATGCGATGCATGATACGTTTAATGCTATTGTGAGCTCCCATTTCATTCCCTGCTTTTTGCAATACCACGTCACTGACTTTTATGATTGATATATCCCTTGGTGGCATGATCCTTATGCTTGATAATGCAAGGATTGCCAATAACTACCGAGTGACTTGGCACGTCGCGATTCACAAAGGCCCCAGGAGCAATCATTACGTCGTTCCCGACCTTCACTCCTCCCACTATTGACGCATTGATTCCAATCCAAATGTCATCACCAAGCGTTGGAGCACCTTTTCTCTTTCCACGATTCTCCTGGCCAATAACAACCCCTCGATGGATATTGACATTCCGCCCAATAACGGCTTGAGGATTGATGGTGATGCAATAAGGATGTCCGATATACAGGCCACCACCGATAACCGTTTGATGGCTTAACTCGATGAAATTCCTCTGACGGCACCAGCGAAACAGCAGTCGATACACCAACTGCATAGGCTTGAACCTGCACTCTTGGCAACAACGAAATAACCGCTGGAATCTAGGCATTTTCTCAACGGCGTATCGATACTTATCCTGCTCGAGCAAAGTACCCATTGTTATCCTCAATCCTTTGCGAAAAAATGGAAAATCAATGTTCCGTATCGAGGATTCGGGTAATCTTCGAAGCATCGCCCCACACGGCTTTGGAGTCATAGGGCCGATCAGGGAATGCACCATATTTCAATTTGATGGAGAACCCATTCTCGGCAATAAACCGTTCCACCCTATCAGCAAGTTTTTCGGGCTTACCGGAACAGATATTGATAATCCCCAACACTTCATCCTGATTCACCGCCGCGGCAACTTGATGACAGAAATCGGGATAATCTAGAAAATCATACTGGTTCTGACCTGTGGTGAACGGGAACTCTTTCTTACCTTCGATTTCCGCCGCAACGATTTTTGAGAAAATGGAGCTGCCATATTGCGTATCGCTGACGATGTAATATCCACGAAGCCACTGGAACTTTACTTTGTTCTGCAACGCTATGGTCTGCAATGCGTTACGGAGCGCATCCTTGGCGATTCCATACATGCTCATCGGCCAGCATGGGGTGTGAGCGTTGATGCTGCCTTCATGGAATCCGATTTCATGCATCGATCCCATGCACGCCACTTGCTGGATTCCGGATTCGCACAGTTTTTTCAGGAATGCAACATGCTTAGGCAAATCCTCAAAGTGCGCATTCGAATTGTGTACAAAACCATCGCGCCAAGCCAGATGCAACACCACATCGGGCTCGCCGAAGTACGTATAGGGATCTTCAATCGAAAAGATGTCTCCGGGCACGCAATGAGCCGCAGAATTCACATGGTCACAGGCGAAGTCTGTGGCGATTACCTCGTTTCCACGCTTAAGCAACTCATCAACCACACCGCGCCCTAAATATCCATTAGCACCGGTAACCAAAATCTTCATGATTTTCTCCTTGATATTCTTGATGTCTTATTTCTCTTTAATGGCCGAAAGCCACTGCTTCGAAATAGAGTCAACCGACAAACGTTCACGCAACCGCACGCCAGCTTTGCTAAAGCGTTCCTGCACACCAGTATCGCCTGCAATACTGCACATAGCCGTAACCATGCGCTCCTTGTTCCGAACCGGAACAAGATATCCATTTACGCCATTGTCAATGACCATACGGGCCCCACCGATTGGGCAGTCCGTAGCAATCGTCGGAATTCCCAACGCAATAGCTTCAATCATTGAATTCGAGAGTCCCTCAAAATCCGAGGAAATAACAAACATGGCGGCATCGAAAATGCAGGCATGAACATCCTTCCGGAAGCCACAGAAATGGACGCTATCGCCAACCCCTCGGGAAACTGCATAACGCTTTAGCTCATTTTCCAGTGCGCCTTCGCCGTAAATCTCGAAGGTATAGTCGCGGAACCGTGTGCGGAATTCTGCAAACGCATCAATGGCGAGCGGCAAATTCTTCTGCTCATTCAAACGACAAACGGTAACCACTCGCTTGGATCGTTCACCTTCATAGCGTGGCAGCATGCTATTATTGAGAGGATTAAGAATCACACGGTACTTACCAGCTGCATATTTGGGGTAATACTCAAGTGCATCCTGTGTTTGGAATACCACGCAGTCCGCAAGAGCATATAGCCACGGATGAATAGCCCTAACCAGCCGACGCTTTCCAAAAGCACGGTGTGGATCATTACGCTGGGAGATAATTATGCGGTTCCGCATACCAATTCCCGCTATTAGAGTGAACAAATTTTGACTATCCATGAAGGAAATAAATACCGTATTCGGCATCGCTCTCATCTTCGCCCGAATAGCTTTAATCTGATCAAGGGAATTCGGGTTGCTTTCCGCGCAGGATGTATCGACATGGACGCGCTTGTCCAAAGCATACGCGGTATGAGTGCTGTTAGTTAAGAACAACGTCACATCACATCCACTACGAGCGAATTCGCCAGAGAGAATAGAGACCACTCGTTCGGCACCGCCACCGTCCATAGTTGGCATAATGAAACATATACTCTCACCCATATCGATACGTCCTTGCTTATATTGGTATATGTGCTGTTTAGTCCCTGCGGAACAGGTCGCGGGTGTAGACCTTGTTCTTTACGTCATCGAGGCAAGAGTCATAACGGTTCGCGACAATGGAGTGCGAGCGCTTCTTGAACTCATCAAGGTCGTTGACCACTTCGGAGCCAAAGAAGGTAGAGCCGTTTTCGAGCGTGGGTTCATAGATGATAACCGTCGCACCCTTGGCCTTGATGCGCTTCATCACACCCTGAATGGAGCTCTGGCGGAAGTTGTCGGAGTTGGACTTCATGGTCAAGCGATACACACCAACCACGGTCTCATGTTCCTTGCTGGCATCCCATTCGCTGTTGGGGCCATAGGCACCAGCAAGCTCGAGTACGCGGTCGGCGATGAAGTCTTTACGGGTGGTGTTCGAATCCACGATCGCCTGGATGAGGTTCTCCGGCACGTCCTGGTAGTTGGCGAGCAGCTGCTTCGTGTCCTTCGGCAGGCAGTAGCCGCCGTAACCGAAGCTCGGGTTGTTGTAATGCGTGCCGATGCGCGGGTCGAGGCACACGCCGTCGATGATCTCGCGCGTGTTCAGGCCCTTCGACTCGGCGTAGGTGTCGAGCTCGTTGAAGTAGGAGACGCGCAGTGCCAGATACGTGTTGGCGAACAGCTTCACGGCCTCGGCCTCGGTGAAGCCCATGAGCAGCGTGTGGATGTTCTCCTCGATGGCCCCCTGCTGCAGCAGCTTGGCGAACGTCTCGGCCGCCTCGACGAGATGCCGGTCCTCCGGGTCGGTGCCGACCACGATGCGGCTCGGGTACAGGTTGTCGTACAGTGCCTTGGATTCGCGCAGGAACTCCGGGCTGAAGATGATGTTCCTGGAACCGGTCTTCTCACGAATCGACTTGGTGTAACCGACCGGGATGGTGGACTTGATGACCATGATCGCGGTCGGATTCACCTTCATCACCAGGTTGATGACGGCCTCCACCGCAGAGGTGTCGAAGAAGTTCTTCGTGCTGTCATAGTTGGTAGGAGTCGCGATGATCACGAAATCGGCGTCGCGGTATGCGCTTTCACCATCCAGCGTGGCAGTGAGGTCCAACTCCTTCTCCGCAAAGTACTTCTCGATGTAATCGTCCTGGATCGGGGACTTACGGGCGTTGATCATGTCGACCTTCGCAGGAACAATATCCACCGCGGTAACCTGATGATGCTGCGCCAAAAGCGTAGCCAAGCTCAAGCCAACGTAACCGGTACCAGCAACGGCAATCTTCAATGAATCAAAATCCTTCATCTCTTTTTTCATCCCTTCTTGTAAAATGTGTTATGAACTACGTGAATGACTGGAATAGCGAATCGAATGCCCTATTTATCAGAGTCATCGAGGTAGAAGGTCTTGTACCACTCGGCAAATCGACGCAAGCCTTCACGCAGCGGAGTTGAAGGTTTATAGCCAAAATCGCGTTCTAAGGCCGCAGTATCCGCATACGTGACCGGCACATCGCCTGGTTGCATGGGGACCAGCTCTTTATGAGATTCGAAGTCGTAATCTGCAGGAAGCACTTTGGCTCGTAGAAGCTCCTCCTGCAGAATAGTGACGAATTCGAGCAGGTTTTCCGGATGCCCGTTACCAATGTTGTACACCGCATAAGGCGGAACCGGCAGACCATCTTCTCCTGTCTGCTTCGAAGGCGCACCTTGCATCACGCGCAGAATGCCCTCAACAATGTCATCAACATAGGTAAAGTCACGTCGGCAATTGCCATAGTTGAAAATCTTGATTGTTTCTCCTGCGCGAAGCTTATTGGTGAAACCGAAATACGCCATATCAGGGCGTCCGGCAGGTCCATACACGGTAAAGAAACGCAGGCCCGTAGAAGGAATGTCATACAGCTTTGAGTAGGCATGTGCCAACAGCTCATCAGACTTTTTCGTAGCAGCGTATAGGCTCACTGGATTATCTACCTTGTCATCCGTGGAATATGGAACCTTCTTATTGGATCCATATACGGAGGAGCTAGATGCATACACAAGATGATCCACCGGATGATGGCGGCAAGCCTCAAGAATGTTATAAAAACCAATCAGATTCGACTGAATATAAGCATCAGGATGCGTGATGGAATATCGCACACCAGCTTGAGCGGCAAGATTCACCACAACGGTAGGGCGGTATTGCTCGAATACATCATTTACTGCGTCTTTATCTGCCAAATCAGCTTTGATGAAAGTGAACCCTTCATAATGAGAGAGCTGGTTAAGGCGATATTCCTTAAGACGCACATCGTAATAATCATTTACATTATCGAAACCGATAACATGAATCCCCTCAATGGAATCAAGCAGTTGCTTTGCAAGATTCGAGCCGATGAATCCCGCAGCGCCAGTGACCAGCACAGCGGCATTATGCAAATCAATTGTGTTCTTCATTTCTCCTCCTCGACATCCCTTTGCTGGGTTGGAATCTGCAAACAGCGCATGTATAGTTCCCCAAGAGAACGGATATAAAGGCTTTGTTGAGCTCTGCGATTGATATAGTCGCCGCATTCCTGTTGCATGACTGCATATTCATCACCATTGAGTGCTGACGCTTGCAATAGATGGTTTGCCAAATCATCTAACTGCCCGGATTCAAACCTGAATCCGGTTTTCCCTTCCACCACAAGCTCGGGAATTCCTCCGATATTCGCGCCGATTATTGGAGTCTGCGCTGCCAGGGATTCCAAACCTGAATAAGGCATGTTCTCCCGCCATTCGGAGCACAGCACGCTGAAGCGGGCATTGCCGACCTCGCGCTGAAGATCCTCTCCGGTCTTGTAGCCAAGAAGTTTGATACGGCGTTCAGCTTCAGGGCCGGCTGATTTGATGAGATTTTCGATAGCCTGGCGCTCAGGACCATCGCCGACGATATGCAAGGTCCAATTGGCTGGGAGTTTGCTGCCTGCAACCCCACTATTCATCAAGCCTGCAGCCCGCAGGAACGCCCTCACCAATGTAAGGATGCCTTTTTCTTTGGAAAGTCGACCAAAGAACAAGAAATACGGCTCAACGGTATTGAACTTATTCGTGTTGGCTACCTTATGCGCCATGTCCATTTGGCTGGTGGTCAGGAAGTTCTGCATGGCCACGGTTCTGCCGGCATATCCACCCTCATCCAGCTTGTGCTTCATGAATTCACTGGGGGCGATAATTTTGTCGATCTTGTCGTAGGAATGATGGTTCTTCAGGAATTCCGCTTCAAGGAACGCCAGACCACTCTTCGCTTTCGATCCTTTCACACAAGTTTTCTTCACCGCATGGAAGAAGTGACGGTCAAGGCAATCGTCGCAAACCTTGCCGGAACCGTCCACCATCGTGTAAGCCGGGCACAGCAGAATATAGTCGTGCGCTGTATACACCGCCGGAACACGGTGCTTCTTCAAATAAGCCGCATCCAGAATCGACAAAGTGAGCTGGCGATGCACATTATTTATATGAATAATGTCTGGCTGGAATTCTTCGAGCAGCGCCTCAAACTTGCGCTTCGCTTCGAAGGAATACACCAGCGTCGCCGCTTCCTTCACTTTTTTGAACGCGGAAATTTTGCCGACGTAGTCCTTTTCGGATACGAAATACTTGCTCCAATAACTCAGCTCATTGTTTGGGTGCTGCATGGAGAAGAACGCAACCTCATGGCCGAGTGCTTTCAATCCCTCCGCAAGCGCGAAGAAATATGTTTCAGCACCGCCTTTGCGGTAGAAATATTTGTTGACCAGTAAAATCCTCATTTATCTGCTCCTCGGTAGAGCTTGAGGGTCGCTTGAACAACCTTGTCCCAGCTATAGCGACCAGTGATATAGCCGGCCGCGCCGGTCTTGATTTTTCGTACCTTACCCACGTCTACGAGCAACTCACCGAGTTTGTCGGTCAAATCGTTCACATCGCCATGTCGGAACGTGACTCCATGCATCATTCCGGACTCATCACACAGCACATCAGCGCATTCAGCAATATTGGAGGTCAGGCAGCAGCAGCCGTAAGCCATTGCCTCCAATAGGCTCATTGGCATACCTTCCAAATCACTGGGCAATACATATATGTATGCGTTGCTATACAGTTCTTCGAGTTCACGTCCTTCAATAAACCCGGTCAGAATAATGCGCTGATCTCCGGTAGCGGCCTGCTTAATCGACTCGTAGTATTCGGCGGAATCCGATGCGCCGCCCGCGATCACGAGCTTCTTGTCAGTGTCTAATCGCTTGAACGCTTCGATGAGGTAATGCACGCCCTTTTCCGGTACGATGCGTCCCAAGAACAGAATGTAGGAATCCTTCTCCAGACTCCACTTGTCAGCAATCACGTCAGGAGAAACGGATTCTGCCGGCGCAATGCCGTTGGGAATGAAACGTGTCTCCCGCCCGTATGTGTCTTTGAAATACTGCTGCACACCACGGCTCAGCACGATTACCTCGTCCGCGCACGTGGCCGCAGTCCGTTCGCCAAGCTTTAAATACAGAGAGGCGAGCCTGCCCCATTTGGCTCGCTGCCAGTCCAAGCCGTGAATCGTGGCGACCGTTCGAATGCCGGCCCAGTGTGCGAGACGAAGGGGAACGCATGGGCCTTCCGCGTGGTAGTGAATCACGTCCGGCCTTGCTTTGAGGGCCTTCAACGTGGCGAAGAACGAGGACGATAGCGCGGCCAGCCCCTTGGCCTCGATGGTCGTGACGGGCACGACCCGCACACCCTTATATAAATAAGGTGCGTCCGAGATGTTCGACTCGTTGTCAAACTCCGCGCCGGCGACGTTATGCCCCTTGCGGCTATACGCCACGACCTGCTCGCCCAACGCGGCCATGCGCGTGGCCAGCTCGTCCACCACGATCTCGACCCCGCCCTCACGAGACGGAATCCTCTTATGCCCAATAAACGTGATCTTCATGTCCGACACCCTGGAGAAAAATCACGCCAACCAAAAGCTGACATAACGACCGTTATTTGCAATCGATCGACCTGTGGTCGGCATGCGAGTCCCGTCCTTTCCCTCCAAATGAACCCCGAATTGGTGTTTTTTTCACGCGCAACGCGAACCGCGCAGGAACTGCCAAACCCCGTTCATTATCTGCCAAAGTCAATTTTGGCATCCCCCTTAGACACACCCAGCCCCCCTCGCGCACTTAGGGGGTTATTCTTCACGGGTTTCCATAAACACTTTGCTTGTTCGTGACTTAAAAACTGTGTTTGAAATCTGATCCTGTCGGTTTTCCAGACATTTCTGAATGAGAAAAAAGAGGCCTTTCGCTGTTTGTGGTGGGTGGTTTGGGTGTGGGGTGATGCCGGTCGGGTAGGTTGGAGGCATGGACACCTCTCACCTGTTCACCGCCGCGCTCCAGTTGCAGTCTCCCTGGAAGGTCGGATCCGTGGATTTCAGGGACGCGGGAGACGGCCGTCAGGAGCTGCACATCGTGATCGGTTTCGAGCCCGGTGCGCTTCCATTGCCCCGGGACGGGCTGCCGGGAGGACGCCTACCCGGTGCATGACACGAGGGAACGCGTGTGGCGGCATCCGGACTTCTTCCAGTACAAGGCGTTCATCCACGCCGGACTGCCCCGCGTCACCTGTCCCGTGCACGGGGTGAGGACGGTGTCCGCCCCGTGGACCGGGCCCGGCAGCGGGTTCACGCTCCTGTTCGAGGCGCGGGCCGTGGAGATGGCCCGCCACCTGCCCGCCGGCACGCTCGCCGGACAGGTCGACGAGACCGACACCCGCCTGCGGCGGTCCGTCGCCCGCTACGTCGACGAGGCGAGGAGGCTGGAGGACCACACGGGAGCGGAAGCCGTCGGCATCGACGAGACCGGCCGCAAAGGCCACGACTGCATCACCGTGGTCGCCGACTTGGTGGAACACGACGCGACCGACGTGGCCCCCGGCAGGGACCCGGCCACGGTCGAACGGTTCGCCAGGGATTTCATGGACCACGACGGAGGCCCGGAGTATGTGCGTCCGGCCGCCTGCGACATGAGCCTGGGTTTTCCGGAAGGGCATCCGCGAGCATCTGCCCCATGCGCGGCGGATCGTCGCCTACTTCGAGCACCCGTGCCAACGCCGTGCCCGGGGCGTCGACAGCGTCATCCAGAACGTGAAGAAACGGGCCCGCGGCTTCCGCAACATGGACTGCTTCGCCACCATGACCTACCTGGCCTGCGGCAAACTCGGCCTCAAAGCCGTCACCACCACCTGACCATCACCCACCACAAACAGCGAATAGCCCTCTTACTCTTAGCCTGGAAAGACAAATCATCCATGCAGTGAAGGCACCTTCTTCTTAAGAATGATCTTGTCGTCGGCCACGTCCTTGAGGTGCTTGCCGTACGGGCTCTTGCCGTACTTCTCGGCGGCCTCAAGCAGCTGCCCGCGGGTGATCCACCCGTTCTCGTACGCGATCTCCTCGGCCACCGCGATGGGCAGGCCCTGCGCACGCTGCACGGTGCGCACGAACTCGCCCGCCTCATACAGGGAATCCATCGTGCCCGTGTCCAGCCACGCATAGCCACGACCCAGCGTACGCACGTTCAGGGAACCATCCTCCAGGTACATCCTGTTCAGATCGGTGATCTCCAGCTCGCCGCGTGCGGACGGCTTCACCCGCTTGGCGAACTCGACCACACGCTCGTCGTAGAAGTACAGACCGGTCACCGCGTAATTCGACTTCGGATGCTTCGGCTTCTCCTCGATGCTCACGGCCTTCTTGTCCGCATCGAACTCGACCACGCCGTAACGCTCCGGATCGTCCACGTAATAGCCGAACACGGAAGCGCCCCCGCCGTTCTCCGCCTTCGCCTTCGCCTTGCGCAGCGTGGCACCCAGTCCGTTGCCATAGAAGATGTTGTCGCCGAGCACGAGCGCGCACGGCTCGCCCGCGATGAACTCCTCGCCCAACAGGAACGCCTGCGCCAGACCGTCCGGGGACGGCTGCACCTTGTAGGAGAATCTCACGCCGTACCGGCCGCCGTCGCCAAGCAGTCGTTCGAAATTCGGCAGGTCCTTCGGCGTGGAGATGATGAGGATGTCCCGGATGCCCGCCATCATGAGCACGCTCAGCGGATAGTAGATCATCGGCTTGTCGTACACCGGCAGCAACTGCTTCGATGTCACCGTCGTCAACGGATACAGCCGCGTGCCCGAACCACCGGCCAGAATAATACCCTTCATAGGGACCCGCTTTCCTCACAGTCGTAATCAGCACACACCAGCTTAGCCAACATACCGTGGAAACAGAAAACCGCGCAGACCATTCTGCGCGGTTTCCCCACTGGAATTGGCGTGTCGACGGCATGTCGCCGCACACGCCAATCGGGCTACCTATCGAGTTCCCCGCCCACGTATTCCCTGAGCGTCTCCTCCCAGTCGGCGGGCGTGTACCCGGCGGCCTCGATTTTGCCGAGCGCCAGCGCACTGTGCACCGGGCGCGGGCTGACCGAGTTCCCCGCGTTCGCGAAATACTCGGCCGTCGAGATCGGCTTGACCTTGTCGCCGTTGCCGTTCGTCAGGTCGAACACCTCCGCGGCGATGTCCGCCCAGCTCCTGACCGCGCCCGAACCGGTCAGGTTATACGTGCCATAGGGAGCATGGCTGTCGAGCAGGTGGAAGATCGCCTCGGCCATGTCCCTGGTGAACGTGAGGCGCCCGTACTGGTCGTCCACCACCGTCACCTGCCCCAGACCGTCGTTCTCATCAGCGACGCGGTTCGACAGGCCCATCATCGTCTTCACGAAGTTGCGGCCCTCGCCGATCACCCAGCTGGAGCGCAGGATGTAATGCTCGGGAGCGTTCGCCACGGCGATGTCGCCGGCGGCCTTCGTCTGCCCGTACACGCCCAACGGGGCGAACGCCTCATCCTCCGCATGCTCCTCGGCGGTCCCGTCGAACACGTAGTCGGAGCTCACGTGCACGAGCGTGATGTGATGGTCCTTCGCCACCCGGGCGAGCAGGGCCGGGCCCTGCGCGTTCGCCTTCCACGCAACCGGACGTCCCTCCGCGGTCTCCGCCCTGTCGATCGCCGTGTACGCGCCCGCGTTGATGATCGTGCCGTACAGGCTCCAGTCGTACTTGTCGTACGCGGCCGGATCGGAGAAATCGAACTCGTCGATGTCCGTGTACTCGAAACCACGCAGACCATGCGCCTCCGCGTACGCGCGGACCGCATGGCCCAGCTGGCCGTTGCAGCCCGTAACCAGAGTGCGCTTCGGCTCCATCGGCCTGGCGTCCCTAAGCATCGGATGATGCAGGTCCGCCTCGGAGCGTTCGGACTCCTCCAACGGAATCGGCCAATCGATGTCCAGTTCCGGGTCCGCGAGGTTCACGAACGTGTACGTCTTCTTCTGCTCCAGGCTCCAGTGCGCGTTGACCAGGTACGTGTACACGGTCCCGTCCTCAAGCGCCTGGAAGCTGTTGCCCACGCCACGCGGCACATAGATCGCCTTGCTCGGGTCAAGACGCGTCGTAAACACCTGGCCGAAGCTCTCGCCAGGCCTCAAATCCACCCACGCACCGAAAATCTCACCGGCCGCGATCGAAATGTACTTGTCCCACGGCTCCGCGTGAATACCTCTGGTCACGCCCTTGACCGCATTGAAACTGATGTTGTTCTGCACCGGACCGAAATCAGGCAACCCCAACGCGGTCATCTTCGCCCGCTGCCAGTTCTCCTTGAACCAGCCACGGTTGTCGCCGTGCACCGGAAGGTCAAACACCAACAGGCCCGGGATGTTCGTCTCCGTGACCTTCAGTTCCTTCTCGAATTCAAATGCCATACATTCCCCTTAATCCCTGGCTCCCCTCTCCGAGGGGGAGCTGTCGCCTTAAGGCGACTGAGGGGAGCCACCAAACGGTAGAACTCCCCTCTATCTACTCACTGTCCCTGCTGCTTGTACTTGGCTTCGGTAGCGGCCTTCGCGGGCTCCCACCAGGCACGGTTGTCCGTGTACCACTTGATGGTCTGCTCCAGACCCTTCTGGAAATCCGTGTGCGTCGGCTTCCAGCCGAGCTCGGTCTGAAGCTTTGTGCTGTCGATCGCGTAGCGGCGGTCGTGGCCGGGACGGTCCTTCACCCAGTCGAATGCGTCAGGATCCTGGCCCATCACGGTCAGGATGTCACGCAGCACCGTGATGTTGTTGCGCTCCCCGTTCGCGCCGATCAGATACGTCTCACCCAAGCGGCCCTTGGTCAGGATGGTCCACACGCCCGTGGAGTGGTCGTCCGTGTGGATCCAGTCGCGCACGTTCTCCCCGTTGCCGTACAGCTTCGGGCGCAATCCCTCGAGGATGTTCGTGATCTGGCGCGGGATGAACTTCTCCACGTGCTGGTACGGGCCGTAGTTGTTCGAGCAGTTGGAGATGGTGGCACGGATGCCGAACGTGCGGTGCCAGGCGCGCACCAGCAGGTCGGAGCTCGCCTTCGTCGAGCTGTACGGGCTGGACGGATGGTACGGGGTCTGTTCCGTGAACTTCGCCGGATCGTCCAACGCGAGATCGCCGTACACCTCGTCGGTGGAGACGTGATGGTAGCGCACATCATACTTGCGGGCCGCCTCCAGCAGGCGGAACGTGCCCTCCACGTTGGTCTTCAGGAACGGCTCCGGGTTCGCGATCGAGTTGTCGTTGTGGGATTCCGCCGCGTAGTGCACGATCGCGTCATGCCCCGGAACGATTTTGTCGAGCAGCTCGGCGTCGCAGATGTTGCCGTGCACGAACTCCACGCGGTCGCCCAGAATGCCCCTGATGTTCTCCAGGTTGCCCGCATACGTCAACGCATCCAACACCGTCACATGAACGTCGGGATGATTGTTGTACACGTAATGCACGAAATTCGACCCGATGAAACCACAGCCACCGGTCACAATGATGTTACGAGGAGTAAACACTTCATCAGTCATACGGGCAATCATAGCGTTGCGGCCGTACGGGACCTGATGGCCCGAATTCAATTTGTAAGTGCAACACTCCGATCATCGGATTGAAGAAATTCGTATCCGATGGCCGGAGTGTGGTTTCATGTCTGCATTACTTGCGTTTTGCGTCTACGCAGCTCAAGAAAAGGACGGAAAATACTAGTTGTGCAGACGAGACGACCGCAGACGGGCCGCTGCGTATACGCAAATTGCGGAAGCGATCACCAGTAGCAGCGAGATGATGGAGAGCGCCTGCACTGCGGATCCGGAGCGAGGCATTTCCGGCTTCGCTGGCTTTCCTGGATCGCCGGGTTTGCCAGGTTCTTCTGGCTCTTCTGGCTCTTCTGGCTTGGCGACGGCTTTGATGGTTGCCGTCACTTGGGCGCTTACGCCATCATGATCGGAGGTACGCAACTGTGTGCCTGCTCCCCCACTCGGGTCGGCAATGCCACGCGAAGAAGCTCCGTTCGGCATCCCGGAAGACCGGACCGCATTTGCATCCGTAAAGTCTTCATCCGACGTGTTGCGCACGGCGGTGATGGTGATGTTCTGGCTCACGGCTTCGAAGGCTTTCCTCTTCCCAACCGCTTGCATTGCGCGATCGATCTGATCGTTCAACACCTGCAACTGGTCACTATCCACCACAAGACGGTAGTCGGCAATGCCGTTCAGTTGCGTTCCTGTCAAGGTCAGTAGGTCGTCAGCACTCAGCTGCTGAAGGCCGCTCGCCGGATCCAATTCAACCGAAGTCTGCTTGCTGGAGATCGCCAGATCGCCGACATGGAACATTCCGTCGCCCGTACCGTCACCGCTAGTATCGTCTGGAATCAGCCCAAGCGAGTCAGCCAAGTACGGCGCAAGATTCGACGAGTCGGAGAACGAGCCGCTCAACAAGGCGAGCGTGTTCAGTCCAGCTGGAATCATACCCCGGTATTCGCCACCGCGAACGGTCACATAGCCAAGATCTTTAGCGTCATCCAGCAAGTTGAATAGCGTCGGCGCGGTGAACGTTCCGCCCGAAAAACTGCCTTGCGCGGAAGTCTCATCCGTTTCGGCGAAGCGCATCAGCGTCGCATCTGAAGTGAACGTGCCACTTTCCACGCGCAATGCGCCACGGCAATTGACCGCAGGGCGGCTTCCACCAGCAACCGTTCCCGGACCGACAATGGTAAGCTGCATGTTCGCAGGCACAGTGATCGCAGCAAGCCCGGCAGCTCCACCGGATTCAGCGACTTGCAGCGCATGCCCGTTCAAGTCAAACGTTACGCTTCGCACGCCTCTCGATGGCGTAATCGTAACGCTTTCCGTCACGTCGGCCAGCAATGTGACCGTCGTGTTCTTCAATGTTGTTCGGCCGATCGCCTCCTGCACGCTCGCGTAGGTTGCGTTGCCCACTTGCGCGACCGCCTGAGATTCGGCGGCATCGGCAACCGCATCTGCAGAGAACAGCAACGCTCCAAACAGCGACGCGATCGCGAAAACAGCGGTCAGCACCACCGAAACCAAATACTTGCTTTTTGCTTGCGGACACATGTTCGCCCGCTTCTCATGACTGCGCATGATTATTTCCTTGTATAGGTTCTGTTGCATATTTCAATCCGCACCGAAGTGCGTGGGACCACCCTCAGCTGTGAGGGATGACGTTACAGAAATCATGGCGCCATGTTGCATTAATTATCTCACAATGCGCAAAGGAAAGCAAATTACATATTTTGAAAATCCAAATCTTATATGAGATATATCAAAAGACAATCTTTAGTTATAGTGGACCTCATCACATAAGTTGAATCTGTTTCACATGAGTATTACAATATTCCCCATAAAAATAAATTCATCATATAAAATGAAAAAAAAATACGTATGACAAATAATTGTTTCCCATCAAGAAGCAAGTGAGGCTGAATCCAAACAAGCAAAGCCATGGCTAAAAACAGCGCGGTCGCAACCAAACAAACTCCACCACACAAAAACACATCCCCCGCCTGCACAAGTCAGGAAATACAAAAAGAGCGCTCCGGGAGGGAGCGCTCTGATTTGCACGACGATTCGTGCGAAAAGTACTGCGGAATTTAGTAAGATCCGGTGCCGCGGAAGACCACGAGCACGGTTTTTGCGAGAATCGCAAGATCGCCTGCAATGGACCAATTTTCGATATAGGAAACGTCCAGATATTCGCTCTGTTCCTGCGAAAGATCCGAACGGCCAGAAACCTGCCACGGACCGGTAATACCAGGCTTAACCAGCAGTCGCGCGGAATAAAGGGAACCATAGCGGGCAACCTCTTCCGGTAAAGCCGGGCGAGGACCAACCAAAGACATGTCGCCCTTCAAAACGTTGAAGAACTGTGGGAATTCATCCAACGAAGTCTTACGAATAAAACGACCAACCTTCGTAATTCTCGGATCATCCTTCATTTTGAAGATGAAACGATCGGTCTGTCCATTTTCTTCGGCAAGTTTCTTCTTCAATTCTTCCGCATTGGTAACCATGGAACGGAATTTATACATGGTAAACGGCTTGCCATGCAAACCGATACGCTTCTGCGAGAAGAAAATCGGACCACCGTCATCAAGCTTGATGGCGATCGCCGTACCCAACATCAGCGGCGAGGAAATCAGCAGCGCGAAAGCCGAACCAACGATATCCAGCAGGCGTTTAATCACGTACGTCGTATTCGTATACTGCGGCAAACTTGCCAGCAATACAGGCTGTTCGACGGTATTACGCAAGTACAGTCGGTGACCGCTCACATCTGCCAGAGACACGGCCAACGCAAGCTCCATGCCAAGGGATTCGACCGCAAGCGAAATGCCATGCAGCATTTCGGAATCACGGGAAAGCACGTCGGCAACGTACACTTCCTGTGCACCCAAGCTTTCGCACGTACGCGGAAAAGCGGCATTGAACGGGATCACCTTCAGTTTGTCGGCACCTTCAATGGAAGGATCAGGGTCGAACGGCGTGACCACATAAGCGTCTTTCTCATTACCGTCAACTTCGATCGGACACACGGCAATCGGCGAATAACCCCAATTGGAGTAGTCCCGCATGGTACGCAACGCACGATTGATACCGTCGGAAGAGCCGATCACCACGGTCTTATACTTGCAGGCGCCCTTCTGACGGCTGCGATGCTGCCACTGACGCATCTGCCAACGGGCGATGACTTCTAGGAAGAATGCAATGATCGGAGCGACAATAAGCGCGGTTCGCGGCAAGGAAAGATTGAAAATAAAAGCAAGCGAGCAGTAAGTGATGATGGTGAGCAGCGACGCGTTGATGATTTTCGCATACAACTCGTAGCCTTCCGCCATCACATGACGATGGTACGTTCCAGCAAAAGTGAGGCTCAACACCCAGATGAGACTGAAGCAGATGAGGAACAGCCAGAACGGCATGGCCCCATTGATGGCATTATATGCGGCATCATTGGCCCAAAGACTGATGGACAGCGAAATCAGCATGACCGCAAGATCGACCATCACCAGGCAAATGACAAAAAAATAACGCCATGCGGGCACAACCTGACTCCGCCTGCCCTTGCGCCTCTCATCTTCACCAACGGAAAATGGCGTGTTCGAAAACGTCATCGGCTCAAACTGAGGGCTGTTGTTTTGCGACTGATGCCGCTCCTGCTTCTGATCCTGACGACGAGAGTCAGAAGAAACGATATGGATTTCCTGGGTTCTCACTACTTGATCCGAACCCTGCTCAGAGCGGCGGAAACCGCTTTGCATGACTTTTCTCCCTCTACTAACCACATCGCCCTCCCCCGAAAAGAAGGGGGTTCCCTCTATGAAGAGATAGTATCATAAGCCCTGTTAAAAAAGCAGACCCCCAACTCGCCTTTGCGGTTAAATTACTATTGGAAACACTTGCTTTTGAGCAGATAACGCGAAACGCGTGGCAAGAACGGATGAAAAGTTGGTGTCCGTTTCACGAACGTGAGATTACATACGCATATACCCGCATATACCCGCATACTCACCCATACTCACCCTGTTGCAAGATGACTTGTCTAGCCTCTTGCTTGACAATTTGACCGTTTGCCGGCCGCCTGTTTGGCTGCTTAAGCTGCCTATAGAACTGTCTAGCGACCTTCAATCAACGGGGTCTGACGAAGGGTGAGCGGCTCATCCGTATCCGGGGCGGACTGCACGTGCACGGTGATCTCATAGGATTCGCCGGGCTGCAAGGTCACATCGCCTACGCCCACGGTCAGGCCATTATGCAAAGTCACACCCTTGTAATCGTCGGCATTCTGAAATTTCCAATCCACCAAACGACCGTTCGCAGGCGCGTAAATGAACAATGCCGTCTTGATCTGGCCCTTCGGAACGATATTTCCGCCACCAGTCACATATTCCGCTTCGGAAGCCGCTTCTTCCGCCGTCATGGTGTTCTGCAACTTGATATGCACCGTATACTGGTTCGCGCCGTTTCGCGCGACCTTCTGGAATTCAGTGGTCACTTCGCGATGCAAATACCAGTCCATTTTCGACTCGGTTTCGTCGGAAATATACACGCCGACCTGCGGTTTTGCACCTTCCGTAATCAATTTGCCGGAAATAGCGGAATCGGCAATCAGATTCTGCTCATCCTCATGCGCGCTCCACACCATCACGTGCCCCTGCTCAACAGACGTGGAAAGCGCCTTGACATACGATTTGAAATTGCCCGCATTCTGCATGATATGGTCGAACGCAGCTTGCGCGGCAACCGCGAAATACTCGTCCGTCTCCTGCGGAGCCATGCGCGCATACACGTCATGCAGCAACGTTTGGGCAGTATTCGCACCATCCAACGTCGAACCGTCAGGCATGGCAACGCCACCGGTCACCGCCAGCATGTTCTGCAGGAACAGCGGATCAATGGCAATCACACCATCAACCGCAACGCCATACTGGCGATTCCACATGGCGCTCACAATCTCGCCGGTACGCGGAAAATCAGGCGTGAAATTCACGTCGCGAATATCCTTGCCAAGCTTGTCGGTAAACAGCAAACGTTCCTCGGCAGTCAAATCCACAACCGGCTCGTCGGCATTCTGAATTTCCGAATCGGAAACGAACGGTTGCAAGCTCACGTGACCACTCTGCACCGTGGCCAGACCGAGTGATCCTGTAAGACCGCCGGACGGGCGCGCCTCCGCATTCGTTTGCGCAAGAATCAAATAATTGCGCGGAGCATCATTCGCATGGCTTTCCGTACCCAACATGCTTGGCAACACCCGCACGATGGAATTCAAGGAATGCACCATGCTGTCAAGTTTTTCGCAATACGTTTCCGCGGTTTTCAAGGCGTCCGCGATCTGCGCGATATGCGGGGTTTTCACGGCTTTCACGGTTTTCACTTCCCGCGTGGCCTTGTCGATTGTATCGTCCGCGATTTGGAGCGGCCGTTGAGACGCTTCCAATCCGGAAATTTCAATCGTGCCATTTTCCACGTGAACATTATTCAGATCAATATTGTCGGCCGCCTGCAATAATTGCGGCAATGCCTGCGACGAAACATTCTCCATGGCAGCCACCATGGTACGCACGGCGGAAATATCATCGCCCGCATACGGTACGACCGACGCCAACTGCCAGAGCGGCGAAGACGTCTGCTTGTAAGCCTTGCTCACGTGATCGGAGAACGTGTTGACCTGTTCCTCACGCTTGGATTTGTCGGAATCGACGATTGTCTGCTGCAAGCCTTGCGCACTCGACACCGCCTGCCGCAACTCGTTTTTCGCCTGCAACGCCGACCATACGAACGCGCCGGCGAAAACGGCAAGGACTGCGATTATCACGAGCACGCCGATTAGGATCTTGCGACGGCGACGTTTGCGCTTGATTTGGCGAATATGCTCGGCGCTCATGCGGCGGCGCACGCGGCGGGAATGCGGGGCGGCTGAGCTGGAGCCGGCGCTGGCGTCGGAGTCTGCGCTGGCGGTGGCGTCGGTGCCGGATTGCGGTTCCTCCTGACGGTCCCGTTCAGGATGGACACCGAATTCTTCAGGCTGGTCAGACGCGCCGTTCATATTCCGTTTCGCTCCCTAATTGTTTGCAAGCACTTCGGATTCCCCAGTGTAATAGTAGGGGGAGTCGACGCAGCCTACGGAGCAATAACGGGGTAAACGGAAGTATTACCGCTCACAAATATCTGAAGCACGCATGTAGGATGACGCCTTCACAAGAGTGTCACTATATGGACACTTTCCGGCATTTAAAATCGTTCTGATACGTTCATCCGATAATCTATAGGTTGCAAAACGGTGCTTAACAAAAGAGGCAATCATGAGCGAAGAAGCAATACGAGAAGAAGTGGCGCAAGCTGTGGAAGTGGCCGCAAACAAGGCTGCCGAAGAGGAAATCAGCAAGCTAACCGAATTCGAAAGTGCCATCGACGAAACGCTCGCCTCCGGATATTTGGACGACACGCTAACAGTCACCGACGAAGACGGCGTGGCACAGGTACTGCCGGTACTTGATTCCGAGCCGATCTCCCACTTGGTGGAAGGCCTTGAAGCTGTGGGCGGTCGTGCCAACGTGTTCGTGCACACCAGCGCCGGCGTGGTGGCCCTCAGCGTGGTGGGATACAAGCCCAACGAGGAAGAATAGCCGTCGCAGCATGCGCAGCTAGACGGCACGCATGCGGTTGAGGGCGCGCTGCACGGTTTCATGGGTGGAACCGGCACCCTGGCCGCGCACGCCGAAGAACACCATCAGCACCATCACGAAGCAGATTGCCGCACTGACACGAAGCGCCCACTGAATGCCGAACACGTTGGCAGCCGCATACACGGCTTTTTTGCCACCGAGCGCAGCCCAACGCAACGAAGTGAACGTCTCCATCAGAATAACCAACACCGGGGCGCCAATCGCGCCCGCAATCTGACGAACCGTATTCGTCACCGCGGATCCGGCGCTCACCTCTTCCGGTTCCAAACAGTTCAGCGACCATGTGGTGATCGGCATCAACACGAAACCCATGCCGATCTGGCGCACAAACTGCCAAATCGATACCCACCAAATCCACGAGGTCATGGAAATCAAACTCATCATGACCGTGCCGAAACACAAAGTAATCGTGCCGACCAACGCCACCGGGCGTGCGCCGAAACGGTCAAGCACTTTGCCGCCGAAAAACTGCGAAATGCACTGGCCGAGCGCGCCGGGAAGCATCACTAGGCCGCTAATTGCAGCGGAATAGCCGCGGCAATCCTGAATATACAGGGGCATGATCACCATAATCGAACTGAACGCGAAGAACGAAAGCGCGGCCGTTATCGTGCCAACAGTAAAACTACGATTCTTCAACACGCTCAAATTCAGCAACGGCGGCTGCGCTTCAGGATTTTCACTCTGCCTGCGAGCGCCATGAATCTGGCGGAACACAAACCAAATAATTCCCGTGATACCAATCAACATTGGCAGCCAAACCATCGGATTTGCAAACGAATACGATTCAATATTCGTAAAGCCGAACATTAAGCCGCCAAAGCCGAAAACAGACAGTCCAACAGAAAAAAAGTCAGCCTTCGCGGTTTTATCGTTCTCACCGAAATTATGCAATCCAAAATAGGCAAGAAGCAGCGAAATTACGCCGATAATGGTCAACGTGAGGAAAATTGAACGCCAACCGTTCAAATCCGTCTGCACGCCGCCAAGCGTCGGGCCGATCGCCGGAGCCACGCTCATCGCCATGCCAACCGTACCCATTGCGAAACCACGGCGAGACAGCGGATAAATCGAAAACACCGTGATCTGCAACACCGGCCACATCACACCCGTGCCAACCGCCTCAAGCAAACGCCCGATCAGCACCATCAAAAAAGTTGGACCAAGCCAAGCGAACAGTGAACCGATCGTGAACACGACCATGGAAACAAGCACGATTTCGCGCGTCGAAAAACGCCTCGTAAGGTATGCCGTAAGCGGCACCATCACGCCCATGACCAGCTGAAAAATCGACGTCAGCCACTGACCGGTCGTAACGGAAATACCAAAATCGCTGACAATCGTCGGCAACGCGGCGCTTAGCTGCAATTGCGTGAAATTACCGACGAACGTAATAAATGTAAGAATCGCAATGGAAATGAACGCCGTGCGCGTTAAATGACCGTTCTGATACGATTCCTCGCGAATAAGCGCTCGGGACATGTTCCGCTTCGCTGACATCAATCACCTTCTCCACATTCAAACGCAAAAAACTATATGACAGCCCATATGACATGGATGCTTGAGGACTGCGAAATTGCGCTTACTGAGTGGATTGTGAGGCAGCGTGGCGGCACATGGCAGCATTGCGGCACATGGCAGCATTCCGGTGGCGTTCCTCTGGATATTCGCTTACGAATCCCTGTTTTTGTCATTTCGGGGTAACACTCCCCCATTTAGAGGCATCATGACACGCAAAACGGTAGGCAAGTTTTCGGCGTAGGCAGTGCCGGAGGGTAATGATGACAATTAGAGCCATGTTCCACATCTGCATGGAGTTGTGGGGCATTTTCATATGCCTGATTTGCACAGGCGGAATTCTCATTGCCACACCACAAAAACCAGACGCACTCGCATCAAAATACTTATGCAGATCGCCTGCATGCTTCTTCTTGGAGCCGACGCGCTCAGCTAGTATTTTCTCAACAATCCCGGAGAAACCGCATACTACATGGTGCAACTCGTTAATTTCTCCGTATTCTGCATTAATTATATTTTCATGAGTTTATTCACAACCTATATTTGGTTGACAGTAAGCAACCATAATCATCGCAAACCAGCCGCATTGTATGCCGTCTACGCATTGTCCGCAAGCGGAATTCTTTTACTCATCATCACACAATTCACTGGTCTTTTCTACTATTTCGATGACCACAATCGTTACCATCGCGGTAACTACTATCTTCTTTCGCAGGCAATTGCGGTCTTGGGAATCGCATTATGCCTCTTCATGTTGATCTCATATCGCAAGAATCTTGATCGCATTATTTTCCTTTCCATGATGTCGTTCTTCGTGCTTCCGGTATTGGCGACCATCTACCAAGCACTGGCATACGGTTTTTCATTGCAATGTTTGGCGGCCGTAATCCACACAGAAAACGGGATGTGCATCAGGAGCGGCCGGAAAGTGTGAGGAAGACGAGAATCACATTAAGCGCAACAATCAGCGAAACAACTACCATATTGATCGCGAATTTCACCGGACCATCCACATAGTCGCCCATTAATGAGCGATCGTGAGTGTATTTCATCAGCGGAATGATCGCGAACGGAATACCGATCGACAGTATCACCTGCCCTATGATCAGCGCCTCCGTCGGATTCTTCGCAAACCACAGTACAATCAATGCCGGCACAAGCGTCACCACGCGGCACGCCCACATCGGCGCTTTGACCCGCAACAGTCCATGCATAATTTCGGCGCCGGCATACGTGCCGACCGATGTGGAGCTCAGGCTGGAAGCCAACAGTCCAATCGAGAAAATCGTGCCGATCACAGGGCCCAGAGCGGCTGCGATGGCATGCTGCGCGCCTTCGATCGAATCAGTGCCGGTCACGCCATACAGCGAATTCGCCGCGAGAATCAGCAGCGCCAGATTCACCGTGCCGGCCAGAAGCAACGCCCATACCACATCGACCTTGCTGCCATGCAGCAGCGTCTTGATGTCGGGCTTCTTTTGCCCCGCGGAATAATGGTCATTGACGAGTGTGGAATGCAGGTAAATCGCATGCGGCATCACCGTGGCCCCCAGCATCGAGGCGGCCATGAGCACGGTCGCGGACCCTTTGAAACGCGGGATCAAGCCCGTTGCCACCTGCGTGGGATTCGGCGGGTCGATGAAAAGACCCGCGATGAAGCCGAACGTGATCACCAACAGCAGCGCGATGATCATCTTCTCGAAAAGACGATGCGTAGGCCCCTTCTGGAAAATCAGCAACACCGTGGAAATCGCGCCGATAATGCAGCCGCCGACGAACAACGGCAGACCGAACAGCAGTTTCAGTGCAATCGCTCCGCCGATCACCTCCGCCAGATCCGTGGCGATGGCGATCACTTCAGCCTGCATGAAGAACATGAACCGGCCGGCATCCCCCAGACGTTCGCCCAGAATCTCCGGCAGACTCCGGCCCGTGACGATGCCGAGTTTGGCTGACTGGTATTGGATGAGCACGCTCATACAGTTGGCCAGAACGAGCACCCATACCAGCAGATAGCCGTATGTGGCTCCGGAAGTAACATTCGCAGCCACGTTGCCTGGGTCCACGTATGCCACAGCAGCCACAAAAGCGGGGCCGAGGATGCCGGCGAGCGCGTGCCCGTAATGCTGGTGAGATTGTGGTTGCGGAGTAGTCATTGCATTCTTTGAATCCATATTGTCCTCCATATCCGCGCAACGTTATAGCGCGCTTACCTGCATGGAATTGTTACGGCCGTTACGCCTCCCGCTAAACTGGTGTGGAGAACATCGCATATTCGATTCAAGGGGTTGTTTCCATGGCTACTTTCCATACTCCGATGGTTACGCTTTCCGACGGCAATCTGATTCCGCAGATCGGTTTGGGCGTACTGCGCATCGACGATGAGGGCGTTACTCCCGTAGTTGAGAGCGCGCTGGAAGCCGGCTATCGGCACATCGACGGTGCCGCGGGATACAACAACGAGGCCGGTGTGGGGCGTGCGCTACGCAATGCGGGCTTCACGCAAGGCAAGCATCGCAAGAATCTGTGGGTGACCACGAAGCTGCGCGATTCGGAACAGGGGTACGATTCCGCGCGCAAGGCGTTCGACCGGCAGCTGGGTCTGCTGCAGCTCGACTACGTGGACATGTACATGCTGCACTGGCCGACGCCGTTCAACTGGCGTTCCGGCGAAACGTGGAAGGCATTCCAGGAGTTTCGTGCGGAAGGCCGCGTGCGCACACTGGGCGTGTGCAATTTCATGCCCGAACATCTTGACCGCTTGTATGAGGAAACCGGTGAGTATCCGGCCGTCAACCAGATCGAACTGCACCCGACCTGGCAGCAGCGCGAGGTTGTGGAATACTGCAAGGCGCACGGCATTGCAGTGGAAGCGTATTCGCCGATGGCCCGCGGCGCTGATTTGAACGCTGGAAATGGCACGATCGAACGTATCGCAGCCGCGCACGGGGTCACCCCGGCACAGGTGATTCTGCGCTGGCATATCGAAAATGGAACAATCATCATCCCCAAGTCGACGCATGCGGAACGACAGAAGCAGAATCTCGATCTGTTCGGTTTCGCGCTTGCTCCTGAAGAGCATGCCGCGATTGACGCGCTTGATGGTCCGACGCGCGCAGGTCATGATCCGATGACGTTCACTTACGCCTGATATTCCCAATTCCGCAATTTCAGTGTGTTGCATGTATTATTTCAATACTTATGGCACGAAAGAATAATCGTAATTCTTATAATTATCGGAATATTGAGCAAGATGTGCGTGATATTCAGCGGGCTGGCAAACGGTTCAAAAAAAGTTGGATTAATGCTGACGGCCCGCTAGAACGCATTCTCATTCTGCTGGTCGTCGTTGCGGTAATCGGCGTCACTATCGGCATGCTTCTGCCGAAAGTCAATCCGACCGTAGGTGAGATTACCGGCGAATACACGGCAACCGGCACTGCCGCGGAAACGTTGGAAAAACTTACGGTCGATGACAATCCCAGCAAAGCCGGATATGATCGCGACGCGTTCGGATTCCGAGAAACCGACGACGACGGCAATGGTTGCGACGTACGCGAAGATGTGCTCGCCCGCGATTTGACGGACGTGCAATATAAGAACAGCCGCAGCTGCCAAGTTGCGTCGGGTACACTCGATGACCCATATACCGGTCAGACCATTCAGTTCGTGCGCGGAGTGAAAACGTCTTCGGCAGTGCAGATCGACCATGTGGTCGCGTTGGAGAATGCATGGCAGTCGGGCGCGAACACGTGGGATCATACGAAGCTGTACCAATTCGGCAATGACATGTACAATCTGCTGGCCGTGGATGGGCCGGCGAATCAGCAGAAGGGTTCCGCTTCGGCCGCATACTGGCTGCCGACGAACAGCGAATACCGTTGCGATTACGTGGCTCGGCAGATTGGCGTGAAAGACAAGTACGGACTGACCGTCACCACGCAGGAAAAGCGAGCGATGCTTGCCGTGCTGCACGGCTGCCCCGCACAGGAATTGCCGGCAAATTGAAGCTAATTCCTGTCTGAACAAGTCCTGTTCTGCGTCTGCGCAAGTCCGGAATTGGCCTTGAAATCGGAGTTGTGCAGGCGTCAGGTCAGCTACACGCGAGTGGTGGCGCGGGCGATCACGTGCGACTGGGTGGTGATGCAACTCGGCTCCAGCACACGCGTGCCGTCGATCCGGTCGAGAATGCGGCTGACCGCAGTCGGCGCGATCCAGTCGAGACAAGAATCCATGGTGGTCAGCGGAGGCTGGAAATATGCGGCTTCTTCAATATTGTCGAAGCCGATCACCTGCATCTGTTCAGGCACGGAAATGCCGTTCGCAGCCAAAGTGAACAGCGCACCCAACGCAAGCTGGTCATTGAATGCCACAATCCCGTCGAAAGGAATTCCGGAATCGATGAGCTGTTGCGTAATTCGAGCGCCGGAGCCGATCGTCCAATCCTGGCCCGTGTTCATCACCAATCGCGAATCGAATTCGATACCTCGCGCGGCGCATGCTTCGAGCACGCCGCGGAGTCGCAGTTGCGCATTGCCTTCCACTGCTTCACGCACGGAATCGATATGCTCCGGTTCGGTTCGCGATCCGACCACCGCGAGCCGGGTTGCGCCATGGTCGAACAGGTATTCGGCTGCGAGTCGGGCTTCCTGAATATCGTCGGGGGTAACGTGGTCGGCTTTGCCGTGTGTGGAACGCGCGCCCACGCATACGAGCGGATAGTCCACGTCCAAGTCCGCCGCTTCAAGGTTTTCGACTTCGGAGATCGACAGGATCATGCCGTCCGAGACGGTGGTGTTGAAGTTGCGCAGGAGTGATTGCGCTCCTTGTGCGGATCCTTCGGCGTAGGTGGTGACGTATACGGAGTAGCCGTAGCCGCGGGCCGCGGCGATTACGCGGTTGGCGAGCTCCGACAGGTATGGGGCGGTCAATGTTGGTACGGCGAGTGTGATGAAACCGGTTTTGCCGCGGTTGAGATTGCGCGCGGACACGTTCACGCGGTATCCGAGTCGGTCGATGACTTCCTGGACTTTTTCTCGCGTGGAGTCGGTCATACGGCCGGAATGGTTGATCACGTTGGATGCGGTTTTGAGTGAAACGCCTGCCTCTTCGGCCACGTCTCGTAGGGTGACGCGTTTTTTGTCCGGCTTCGGCTCCGGCTTTGACTCGCCCATGTTCATCTCCAGGATCGTTCGATATGCCGATGAAAGTTTACCAGTTATAGCAAGCCCGCCACCTGAAGTTTCAGTATGGCGGGCCTGGGTTATGTGAGATTGCATGAGATTGCGTGAGGTCACGCAATCAATCACACGGGATCACGCGCGCTTTACGACGAGCACACCGTTGCGATGCACGGTATAGCTGCCCGCCTGCTCCCCTGCTTCCGTTTGGAACAGGTAGACCGGCTCACCGTCGATGCCCTGCAATGCGATTTCTTTCTTGCCTCGCGGAAGGTAGAAATCGAAGGTTGCGTCTGCGGACTTGCGTACGGTGTGCAGCACGTCGGGATTGACCGGATCCGTAGAATCTTCCACGATATTGGCGCTCACGAATTGCGTGAGATCGGCCACGTTGAGATCGCATCCGACGAAATATGCTTCGCCGGAACCGTACGGATTGCGGGTGATTGCGGCGGTGCCGTCGAGTTCCCATTCGTCGGCTTCCTCGCCTTCGTAGGTGGCCAGCACTTGCGCGCGTTCGCCGTCGACGTTCACGTCGTTCTGCCACAGGCGAGTGACCGCTCCGGAACTCAAACGAATCTCAGCGGGCTCACCTTCGGCTTCCGCACCGAGAATGTTGAATTCTTCGCCGCGAATGCCGAGCATTTCGCGCAGCAGGCCGTCTCCGGCTCCCGGGTATCCGCCGAGCCAGGTGTGGAAGTTTTCGTCGATCAGTCCGGTTGCGTAGCCGATGACCACACGGCCGCCTGCGGCTGCGAAATCGGCCAAACGCTGCGTGTCTTCGGCGCTGAGCATGATCACGGTCGGCAGTACGACGGTCTTGTATGCGCTCCAATCGTATTTCAGCGGCACAATGTCGGCGCGGGTGCCGGCGTTGAGGAACGCGCGGTACCAGTCGCGCACGTCGTGCCAATGGTTGAGTTTCATGCTTGGCAGGGTTTCGGAGCGTGTGGCCCATTCGGATTCCGCGCTGAACAGGATCGCCGTGTCGGAGAGTTCCAATTCGGTGCCCTGCACGCCAGCGTCGCCGAGGGTTTTCAGCGCTGCGCCCAGTTCGCACACTTGGCGGAACAGTTTGGTGTCTTCGCCCGCGTGGGGCACGAGTGCGGAGTGGAAGGATTCGGCTCCGAATGCGGAGGCACGCCACTGGAAGAAGTTGATGGCGTCGGCGCCCATGGCCACGTGCGCGATGGAGTCGCGTACGGTTTCGCCCTTGCGCTTGCGTGCGTTGAGCGGCTTCCATTGCACGGCCGAAGTGGAGTGTTCCATCACATACCACGGCTTGCCGAGTGCGAGGGAATCCATCAGAGCGTCGGAGCAGAACAGCTCGTCGATATGGGATTCGCCCTCGTGGAAGTAGTGGTCGTTCGACACGAAATTGACTTCTTCGGCCCAGTCGGCATAATCCATGCAGCACTGGTCGGTGGAGACCATGAAGTTTGTGGTGAACGGCTTGTCGGGGCAGATTTCGGCGATTGCATCACGTTCAGCCTTGTAGAAGTCGAGCAGCATATCGTTGCCGAAGCGTTCGAAATCAAGCTTTTGACCGGGGTTCACCATGGAATCGGCACCCATGAAGCGCGGGATGAGCACTTCGTGGAATCCGTTCATTTCCTGACCCCAGAAGGTAGTGCCCCACGCCTTGTTGAGGTTTTCGATGGTGCCATATTTACGCTCGCACCACAGGCGAAATGCGTTGAGCGCGTTGTCGGAATAGTCGTAACGGTTGTTCCAGCCGTATTCGTTGCCCATATGCCATGCGGTGACGTACGGGTTGGTGCCGTAACGTTCGGCCAGCTTGCGGCACAGGGTGAGCGCGTATTCCTTGAATACCGGGCTTGTTGGGCTCCAGGATTGGCGGGATCCAGCATTGACGGGGTGACCGAACTTGTCTTGCGGAAGCACTTCCGGGTGCTTTTCGTACAGCCACAGCGGTGCAGTTGCGGTTGCGGATGCCAGGTCAACCGCAATGCCGGCTTTGCCAAGCTTGTCGATGATACGGTCGAGCCAGCCGAAATCCCAACGGTTTTCTTCCGGCTGAATGCGATCCCAGCTGAAAATGGCCACGGCCACGGTATTGACACCGGCCTGTTTCATGAGGCGGACGTCTTCGTCCCACACGTCTTCCGACCACTGGTCGGGATTGTAATCACCGCCGTATGCGATGCCTTTGCCGTTGTCGGTCAGCAGTTCCGGCCATTTGAAGGGCTGGCGATTGGGGTTATCGGAGTTACTGGTATGGCTAGGTTCTTTGGATTTGTTGTTTTCCTTGCTCTCATCATTGAAGATCCGCACATTCTCACCTTTCCGAACATACTTGATACAACTGTGTATCTATTGACAATACTTTATAATAGATACTTCTGCAATTCTGTCAATTTCGATTGCGTGTCCGATAGCATTCCCATACACGAAAAAGTCAGATTCTCCGCATTCTTCGCATACGACAGGCCACCTTTCTCCACGGAAGCGGCGTGCTCAACGCAATCGGACGTCCCAACTTGCGTGCACGGATGGCGGCGATATTCATCGCAAACGCAGCACGGTGCGGCTCATCCGACAAATCAAGCTGAGTAACCGAGACGACCGTCCATCCCATGCTTTCCAACTGTCTGCGCTTCCATGCGTCACGACGCCATTGCGTCCGGTCCGTGCGGTGATGGTCGCCGTCATACTCGATGCCGATCAGCAATTCCGGATCGGCCAAATCGAGCGTAATCGCGGCGCCATTATCGAATGAGATTCCCGGAACAGTGTAATTCGATGTGAAACCCCACAATCCGTAAGAATATAAACAAAGCCTCGTCTGCGTCTCTTTAGGTGAATCGCTGCGCGAGTCCATCAACGTAAGCGCGTCGTAACATTTTGCCTTGCATTGAAACGTCTCATGTTCCACGAAATCACGCAACTTCGACTCGGTGGTCCTGCCATGTCGAATCATCGATTCCCCCAATTCCGTCAATCCGTCAACCTGCGTGCCTTTCGCCATCAACGCCCATGTCGTTTCCGCATTCAGGACTCCAATGCCATCAGTCGTATATCGAATATGCCTTGAATCAAGCCCCGACCAGCAATGCACATAAGCATCCGGCGACGAAAGACGACTCAATCGGGGGTCCGAAACGGTGACATGTAGCTTGTCCGAAACAAAATTCGTTTGCGACGGCCGTTCGACCTTCCACATATCGACAGCCGAAATATGGCTGACTGGACCAAGCAACACAGCCTCACGGCACGCTTTCCAAGTGATGGACTGCCTTTCTTCAAGGGATCGAGCCATCAAAGGTTTGTACATCTCATTCATGTTTCGACGGTATTGAAGCACATTCGTAGTTGTCCAGCCGAACCGGGGTTGTGGTCGGAGAATGCAAAAACGCGCGATAAAGGCGTGTCGGCTGTGGATAACCCATGGCAGAATCCATTTGGGTCAATGAATGTGGATATTCCTGTGGATTGATGTGAGTCTATTTCTGAGCAAGTTCCCCATTTTCGGACGGGTTGCGAGCTCATCGGAAAATCCACGCATCAGTTCTGAATGCAAGGCGAATGGCTACCTATGACTTTTGTTGCCCCTCCTACGCGAAAAAGTCGAAAATGGTAAAAAATACGGGACCTTTCACAAACGGGGGTATAAAATCGGCTTAAAGTCGTTTGAACAGTGCCCCCGTATGCGAAAAAGCCAGTTTCCCGCCTGGAAATTCGACTCTTTCGAAATAGACAAGGCAGCCAAGGCATGCCCAGAGGCATCGGAATCCCGAGGATATCTCCGAAGAGGACCAGAGAGTCCCGAATAAACCCAGATAAACCCGAACAACCCGCAAACCACGTATAAAAACGGCGGCTTCCAAAACAATACCCTTGAAAGCCGCCGATCGCTTGGTCAAGCCACGACATGGACCACAGGCTACGGATTTACAGGCCCAAGAACAGCTCGTGAATGCGGGTATCGTCGGTCAGTTCCGGGTGGAACGCCGTAGCGAGAATGTTGCCCTGGCGCAAGCCGACCACATTGCCGTCGACCGACGTTTCGACCGTGGCCCGCTCGCCAACCTCAGCCACGAACGGTCCACGGATGAACACCAGCGGGAAATCCTTGAGCACAATAGACTCGGAAGCGGCACTTTCCGGAACGCGCTCCCCCGGCGCAACCGAAATGGCGAAATCGCCAGTAGCGGAACCGAAATCGGCGGTCGCAGCGAACGAACCAAGCTGACGTCCATACGCATTGCGGCGCACGACCGCATCCAACGCGCCAAAATAGACGTTCTCGTCGTTATCGAGACGACGAGCGAGCAAAATCATGCCCGCACATGTGCCGAATACCGGCTTTCCAGCGGCGATATGCGCGGCGATCGGCTCAAACAGGCCGGTCGAACGCAGCAATTTGCCCTGCGTGGTGCTTTCGCCGCCAGGCAGAATCACGCGGTCGATCGAATCGTCGAAATCCTCGGCGGCACGCAGCAGTTTCCACGGCGCACCAAGCCGATCCAGCATCGCGGCGTGCTCGGCGAATGCCCCCTGCACCGCAAGGATGCCGGTCACGCCATGCTGTGCGGAAGCCGCACCTTCGGCAACGTCAGTCGATTCTTCCTTCGAAATGTATTCAACGGCAACAACCATCGGATCTCCTTACCTGAACCATCGCGAATCATGCGAAACGGGCTGCGCGCGGCGCGTCGAACAGACATGCCGACAGCCGCACGCAGCGCACAGCGCACGAAAATACAGCGCAATCACTCGCCGCGGGCGGCCATGATGGTTTCGATTTCGTCTTCGTTGATGCCGACCATGGCCTCGCCGAGGTTCTCGGAAAGGCGGGCGAGCAGGTCGGCGTCCTGCCAATTGGCGGTGGCCTGCACGATGGCAGCGGCACGCTTGGCCGGATCTCCGGACTTGAAGATGCCGGAGCCGACGAACACGCCTTCGGCACCCAGCTCCATCATGAGCGCGGCATCGGCCGGAGTGGCCACGCCACCGGCAGCGAAGTTGACGACCGGCAGACGGCCGTTGTCGTGCACGTACTTGGCGAGATCGTACGGCACGGCCAGCTGCTTGGCGGCCTCGTACACTTCGTCGTCGCGCAAAGAGACGAGCTCGCGGATCTGCTTGTTCATGGTGCGCATGTGGCGCACGGCCTGGATCACATCGCCGGTGCCCGGCTCGCCCTTGGTGCGGATCATGGACGCGCCCTCGGCGATACGGCGCAGCGCCTCGCCCAGGTTCTTAGCACCGCACACGAACGGCACGTCGAACTGGTTCTTGTCGATGTGGTACACGTCGTCGGCGGGGCTCAGCACTTCGGATTCGTCGATGTAGTCGATTTCGATGGCCTGCAGAATGCGGGCTTCGGCAACATGGCCGATACGAACCTTTGCCATGACCGGAATGGACACGGCTTCCTGAATGCCCTTGATCATGGCAGGATCGCTCATGCGGGAAACGCCGCCGGCAGCACGAATATCGGCCGGAATACGCTCAAGCGCCATCACCGCGCACGCGCCCGCATCCTGTGCGATCTTCGCCTGCTCCGGGGTGGTGACGTCCATGATCACGCCACCCTTGAGCATCTGCGCCAGATTCTTGTTCAGTTCGTTCCTGTTGTTGGCCATCGCCAGCCTTTCGTCGAATCGTATTCCACCCTTCTGCAGAGCGGATATCTCTTGACACAGATACTAACGATTTTTCGTTACAAAATCATGTGAACTGAATATTTGCACGTCTCAAAAAGTTGCTTTTCTTAAATTCTGACTATCATTTTCATAATTGTTTCATTTTCTTACGATTTCGATTCCGCCGACGATTCCGCAATTTCGTTCGCTTTTCTTGCCTGATATGCGCCATTCGCTTTCGATTCGCGCGCACGGCTCCTTTCGACCGCACTTTCGATGCACGCTATAAGAAATACGAATGACGCATGATTTTCATACGACCACATTGCGGACGGGGGTGCAAATGGATTCGCGTATTGCGCACTACATACGCAGTATGCGATCAGCGATGCGCATGGTGGAATCGCGGTGCGACACCAGCACGACGGCGCTCCCCCGCTCAGCAAGATCATTGATCGACCCGAGAATCACCGACTCGTTATAGGCGTCAAGACGGCTCGTCGGCTCGTCGAACAGCACCAAATCGGCGTCACGAAGAAACATGCGGGCCAATCCGATGCGCTGTTTCTCGCCCTCCGAAAGGCGCCCGCCCAACTCGCCGACCTGCGTATCCAAGCCGTTCGGCAGCGCATCGACCAGTTCGAGCGCGGACGCCTTGGCGAGCGCTTCGCGCAATACGGAATCGGGAATGGCAGACGCTGCGGAATCGGCAGAATCGCAGGCAATAGCGAGATTTTCGCGAATCGTTCCGTTGAACAGATACGTCTCCTGCCCCATCATCGTCTGCACACGGCGACGCCAGCCAGCGTCAACCTGAGGCAATGGAATATTCGACAGCGAAATCGTGCCGGAATCCGGATCCCAGTAGCGCATCAGCAGTTTCAACATCGTTGATTTTCCACGCCCGGACGGGCCTTGAATACCGAGAATGCCCTGCCGTGAAACATCGAGTGAAACATGGTCGAGCACCGGTTGCGAGGCGATGCCGGCACCTTGTTCGCCGGAGGATTGCGCTTCCGCGGAGCGTGCCGGACTCATGCCAGTCGCATACTCCGACCGCCCGTTTGGCGTGCGTTCGCCGGAAATACGGGCGCCGGATCCATAGCCGAATGTGACGTCGCGCATTGTCATGCCTTGATATTCCGGGCGTTCGGCACCCTGCTCAACCACAGCGGGAACCTCATCCATCAATGCGAACAGGCGACGTGCCGAAGCAAACGTTTGCGTCAAATTCGCCGGCAGCGCGCTCAATGCAAGCGTCGGACCAAACGAGCTGACAAGCAATACAAAAGCCGCAACCAGCGCAGGGGCGTTCGAATCCGCGGAACCCATCCAAATCAGGCCTTCCGGCATATCGGCGGCAGTGGAAACCACGGTGCACAACGTCATCACAAGGAAAGCTGCAATTGCGGTAAACAGCATCACCAACACCGCGCCCAATCCTGCAAAATCGCCATTCTTCGCACTCAATCGTAAACGTTTGCCCCACAATGAAAGAGTGCGCCGCGTGATGGAAGCGAGCCGGGCATCGCCTTGGCCGAAGCGGATGATTTCGCCGATACCGCGCATATCGTCAAGCATTTCGTCGTCAAGGGCGGCGGATTCCTCGCGGAGTTTCGGACCGACGCCTCGCACCGCCGACGCGAACAACTTTGGCAGTATGACGCCGACGGTGAGGTGCGCGATGACCAACGTCACAGCGAGGGGTGCGCTTAGGGTGAGCAGTGCGAGTGTGTAGACGACGGTGGTCACAACGGCGATGACGATCGGGCTGATGGTGTGTGCGAAGAAGATTTCCAGCAGTTCCACGTCGGTGGTGACCAGTGCGATCAGGTCGCCTTTGCCTTTGCCCGCAAGCTTGGCGGGGGCGAGACGGCGCAGGGCTGCGAAGGCTTTCGCACGGAATAGCGCAAGCAGACGGAACGCCACGTTATGGTTCATGAACTGTTCAGCGTAACGCATGCCGCCGCGGATCAGCGCGCACACGGCCATGGCTGCGAGCGCCGCGGGAACGCTGAGGTTCCAGACCGGCGAGCCGACTGCGGCGAAGGCCGCCGCGATGCCGAACACCGGCAGGAAAGTGGCGGCGAGATGGCCGAGCGTGCCGCAGACGCACGCGACGATCATGTACTTGCGCTGCGGCCCAACCTCTTTGAGCAAACGCGCAATCACCCGCGCCGTCGGCATTGCCTTCGCGTCCGATTCTGCCGAATCGGACATACGAACGCCCGTTTTCGCACCCTGTGCGTCCGTTTCTGCAGAATCGGACACTTGGAGACCCATTTCCGCACGCTGCGTGACTGATTCTGCAGAATCGGACGCTTTAAGTGCGTGGGATGCAGAGGTGGAATGGGTTGCGTTATTGCGTAGACCTACGTTTTCCACGGTTTGCTGGGCTTGGAACAGTTTGGCGTATGTTCCGTTGGCTCGCATGAGTTCGGCATGTGCGTCCTGCTCCGTCACGCGCCCGCGTTCGAACACCACCACATAATCAGCGTCGGCCGCATTCGCCATGCGATGCGTCACCATGATCACGGTTTTGCCGCGATCGGCAAGCGCACGAATGGTTTGCAGAATCAGGGTTTCGCTTTCCGCATCGACGCTGCTGGTGGCTTCGTCGAAAATGTAGACGGCAGACTCCCGCAGCAATGCGCGAGCGATGGCGATACGCTGTTTTTGGCCTCCGGACAGGTTGCTTGCGCCCTGTTCGATGGCCAGGTCAAGTTCTTGCGATTGTGCACGCACGAATTCGTCGATATGTGCTGCTTCCAGCGCTTGCCACAGTTCGTTTTCGGTGGCATCCGGCTTGGCCATCAGCAGATTGTCGCGCAACGTCCCTGCAAAAAGGTGGCTTTGCGCCGCCACGATGGCGATTTCTCTCGTAAGGGATTCGATGGAAAGATCGGCGATTTGGTACCGTTGCGTCGGGTTATTTCCTGCGTTTCCGGGCCGCAGCCACATACATCCTTCATATCCGGAAAGATTTCCGGCGAGCAGTTCGACGGCGGTAGATTTGCCGGATCCGGACGGACCGACGATGGCGGTCACCTGCCCGCGCCGCGCAGTGAAAGAGACGCCATGCAATGCGACGACCGAACCATCGTCATCTTTCGGCATGCCTGTTTTTCCGGCACCAACCACACCGGATTTTTCCCCGGTTTCCCCGGTTTCCCCGGTTTCCACATCCGCCACAGCCGTATCCGCAGCCACGTCCGCATATCGGAACGACACGTCATCAAAGCACACGTCCACACCGTTATCGGAAGCGCCGAATTCCGGCATTCCCTGCATTCCGTGCGCAGGAATCGGCGTATCAAGCAATGCGAAAATACGCTTGGTTGAAGTCATGCCGTTCATCGCAACATGGAAGAACGACCCCAATTGGCGCAGCGGAATGAAGAAATCCGCGGAAAGAAGCACTATCAGCAGCACGCCGGCAAGCGGCAATGCGGCACCGCTCGCATACTGCCAGATCGCCACGCCCACGCCGGCCGCGGCACCCCCGTATGCGACGACGTCCATGGCGGTAAGCGAGCGCAATTGAATTTGCAGAACATTCATGGTCATTACGCGGAATTGTTCCGCTTGCTCGCTCATTTTCTTGGCGGCATGCGCATCGGCGTCAAAAGTTTTCAGCGTTTCAAGACCTTGTACATTGTCAAGAAACACAGATCCCATGTCGGTGTATTTTCCCCAATATTTTTTGAATACTCGGGCTGCGCGCATTGCGACCATGCCAACAATCAATACAATCAACGGCGCGCATACAAGCAATGTAACAGCCGTCGGCATATTAATCGGCGCAACTATAAAAAATAACGTTACCGGTGCGAGAATCGCATAAAACAGTTGTGGTAGGAATAATTCGAAGAAGCTTTGGATTTGTTCAATGCCTTCACCGGCAGATTGCACCACATCGGCAGTACTGATATGTTGCGAATACGACGGTCCAATCGCAAGCATTTTATTGAATAATTGTTCACGCAAAGCGAGTTTGACACGCTCGGCCGCTTCTGCGCCGAAATAGGCCGCGGCGCGCATCATCAGAAAACGCAGAACCGCACAGACCACAATCGCCAGCACGCATCCGATATACGTTTCCGCACTGAATCCGCCGTAGCCAAGGCCGACGAACATGCGGGAAAGCAGGCCACTATCGCCCATGGAGAACATTGGATCGAACGCCGATTCCACCACGGCAAGCACCGGCGAAAGCATGACCACCACCGTCACCACGAATACGACGTTGGACAGCAACCCGATCCATTGGCAGAACACTTTCGCCGCAACCAACCTCCCCACGCCGGGAGCGAGGGAAAACAGCCTCTTGTCAAACATAAACACCTTCCGTCCAATGAGCGCGCTCGCGTTGCCAGCTCGCCTACGGCCCAAAGCGCAATCGCCATGCATCCAACGAACGAATCGCAACAGGCCAATACGGGAAAACCGGTGCGTGGCAAACCGTTTTCAGCCTATCCAAGGCAGCTCGCAATCGTCAAGGGCGCATTGCATACAGCGAACCGTCGCAATCGAATTGCCATAATCGACCTCAAATCAGCAACGTTGAAAAGAGAAAGGCTGGATGTTCGCCGTTGAGCAGGCAGCCCTCTGACGCAAGGGGTAAATTGCGTCACTCGTGAGTGTACTCGATAAAAATCGCTCGCACCACCATTTCTTCGCATTTCGCTGATTTTACCGTCGTTTCGGGGATATTCGGGAAGCATGGCAACACCCCCGCAACCGTTACGTCAAACTTTTTTTGAACAGACACAGCGCGACACCCATCGTTTGACTTTTGACGATTTTCAATCGTTTGTCAGTTCATACAAAGTTGCTCAAATATTTCTTGTCGCTTCTCACAATGCAGACTTACGGACCCGTAACTTACCATATACGAGGTGCGCAAGGGGTAGGAAACGCGGACACACGGTTTGTATCGCTCCCGCACGCATCACAAGCAGAAATACGCGGAAATAACGCAAAAACCGCGAGAAAGAGAACGCTTCATGCTCACCGAGTACACCACCCCGGGAACTTCCGTTGAGGTACGCGACGACGAAACCATCTACTCCCTGCTCACCGAACGCATCGAACGCACCGGAGAAAGCACCATCATCGCGGAACGTAAAACCGGTCCGGGCAAATGGGTCGAGGTGACCACCGGCGAATTCCACAATGACGTGATCGCCGCAGCGAAAGGCCTCATCGCATTCGGCATCAACAAGGGCGATGCCGTCACCATTTTCTCCACCACCCGTTACGAATGGGGTGTGCTCGACTTCGCGCTGGCCGCAATCGGCGCGGTGAACGTGCCGATCTACGACACCGATTCCGCGGCGCAGGCCGAACGCATTCTCAACGATTCCAGCGTGAAGCTCGCCATCGCCGATGATCGCGAACGTTTCGACCGCTTGGATTCCGTGATCGACCACTGCCCGAACCTGCAGCACATTCTCATGCTCGACTCCAATGCGATGGGCGCGTTGGAAGGTATGGGCGTGACCGTTTCCGACGAGGAGCTCGAGTCGCGTATCACGTCGGTGAAAGCCGACGACCTGGCCACCATCGTATACACCTCCGGTTCCACGGGGGCTCCGAAGGGCGCCGAACTTTCGCACCGTAATTTTGTGAGTATCACGCGCGCAGGCAGCATCGCATTGCATGAGATAATTCTTGACGATCAGCCGCGTTTGCTGCTGTTCCTGCCGCTTGCGCACTGCTTCGCGCGTTTCATTCAGTATGCGTCGATCGCTTCCGACGATGGCGTGGTCGGCTACCTGCCCGACACGAAGACGCTGCTTCCGGACGTGCGCTCGTTCGAACCAACGTACCTGCTGGGCGTGCCGCGCGTGTTCGAAAAAGTGTATAACGCGGCCTCCCGCAAGGCTGGCATGGGCTGGAAGGGACGCCTGTTCCTCAAGGCAGCCGAAGCTGCACGCGACTGGTCTCGCATGCAACAGGCCGGAGAACGTCCGACCGCCAAGCAGATCGCACAGCATCTTTCATATGAGGCTTCCGTGTATCGCGCCGTTCGCGGAGCGTTGGGTCCGAAGATCAGGTTTGTTGCCTGTGGTGGTGCTCCGCTCGACGTGTCACTCGCACACTTCTTCAACGGCATTGGACTGCCGATGATCCAAGGCTACGGCATGACGGAGACCGCAGCACCGTTCGCCGCGAACCGCGTGACAGACAATGTGATCGGCACCGTTGGCCAGCCTGCCCCGGGCTCGTCGATTCGCATTTCCGAAGATGGCGAACTGCAGGTGAAGGGCCCGAACGTGTTCATGGGATACCATAATCTGCCGGAGAAAACCGCTGAAGTGTTCACCGAAGATGGCTGGCTGCGCACCGGCGATTTGGCAACGATCGATGATGAAGGCCGTATTACGATTACCGGACGCAAGAAGGATATTATTATCACCGCCGGCGGCAAGAACGTTTCCCCGATTCCGATGGAGCAGGAGATTGCAAAGTGCCCGATTGTGGAGCATGCGGTGGTTGTCGGCGACAATCGCCCGTTCATCGGTGCGCTGATTACGCTGGATCCGGAAGGATTGGCAGCTTGGCTGCCGTCCGTAGGATTGTCTGCAGACACTCCGCTCGACCGCATCGCGACCGCCGCTGCCGTACATGATGAGATTCAGAAGTATGTGGACAAGGCGAACGCAACGGTTTCGCGCGCTGAATCCGTACGCAAGTTCGTAGTGCTCGACACCCAGTTCACGCAAAGCAACAAGTGCCTGACTCCGTCACTGAAAGTGGTGCGTCCGGCAGTGAACCGCGTGTTCGCCAACGTGATCGATCAGCAGATCTACAACGGCAAGCGCTGAATCGCATAATGCATAAACGCGTGGGGTGCGAGAGAATATAAACGTTCTCTCACACCCCACGCTTTTGTTCTGTCTGTACAACTTTCGAGGAATACAAACGAGCGCCGGCGATCGGAATTAATCCGACCTGCCGGCGCTCATATGGCAGAGATTAGTGATGAATCCAGAATGTCTAACGACACTCCATCAGCCATTGTCAGTAAAGCGACAATCAGTGACGGTTCCGTCAGTGCATAACGCGTGCGGTAACGGTGCGGCAGAAGGCGAAGGCGTACGAGGGTACGTCGAGTCTTCTGCCGTGCCGTTAACGCTCCGTTATGTCAGTGACGGTTGTTGAGACGGTGGTACATTTCGGAGATCTCAAGGTCGCGCTCGAATTCTGCGGCCTTGGTATTCGCGTCGATGGTGGCGAGTTCGACACCGGCGATGCGGGCGAAGTCTTCCCAAGCCTCGCGGCCGACGGAGGTGGTCATGCAGGTGTGGTGGGATGCGCCGGAACGCAGCCAGCACTCGGCGGAGGTCTTGAGGTCCGGCTGCGGCTTCCATAGGCCACGGGCGCACGGCAGCTGCTTGAGTTCGCCAAGCGGCTCGACCACGTCAACGAGGTTCATGGTCAGGCGGAAGCGTTCGCGCACGTCAGACATGGACACGACGACGGCGTCCTTCTTCGGGGCGACGGTGAAGACCAAGCGCACCGGATCGGCCTTGCCGCCGATGCCGAGCGGATGGATTTCCAGCTTCGGCTTGGCGATGGTGCCGACGGACGGGGAGACTTCGAGCATGTGGGAGCCCATGATCATCTCGTTGCCCGGGGTGAAGTTGTAGGAGTAGTCCTCCATGAGGGAAGCGCCACCTTCGAGGCCGTAGCCCATCACTGCACCGATGCGCACGAGCACTGCGGTCTTCCAGTCGCCTTCGGCGGAGAAGCCGAAGCCGTACTCGGACGGGAAGCGCTGAGGGCCAACGCCCGGCAGCTGCGGGAGGGCGCCCAAGTCTTCGAAGTTGTCGACGCCGGCGGTGCAGCCATTGGCGCGCATCATGTTGACCATGGCGGCTTCTTCCTTGGCCGCGATGAACAGGGAATCGTACTTGGCGTCAAGCAGAGCCGGATCAACGTCGTACTTGGCCTTGTAGTCTTCGATGATGCTCTTGACCTGATCGTCCTTGACGGCTTCGTAGGCTGCGACGAGCTCGTTGACGGCCCAAGTGTTGATGGATGCGCCGAACACGCGCTCGGCTTCGGTCTTGTCGCCTTCGGTGACGGCCACGTTGCGCATGTTGTCGCCCCAACGCATGACCTTCATGTTGTTGGAAGCATCCCAGCCGGCGCAGGCGCGTGCCCAAGTGCCGATTTCTTCGGCAACGGCCGGATCGGTGTAGTGGCCAACCACGATCTTGCGGTTGATGCCCAGACGGGTCAGGATGTAACCGAACTCACGGTCGCCGTGTGCGGCCTGGTTCAGGTTCATGAAGTCCATGTCGATGGTTTCCCACGGGATTTCGAAGTGGTGCTGCGTGTTGAGCTGCAGCAGCGGCTTGGTGAGCACTTCGAGGCCGCGGATCCACATCTTGGCCGGGGAGAAGGTGTGGCACCAGGTGATCACGCCGATAACGTTCGGGTTGGCAGAGGCTTCTACCATGAAGGCCTTGACGCCGTCGGAGGACTTCAGGGTCGGCTTAAGCACCACCTTGACCGGGATCTTGCCGGTTGCGTTGAGCGCGTCGACGATTTCGCCGGACTGCTCGGCCACCTGACGCAGCGCTTCCTCGCCGTACAGATCCTGGGATCCGACGCCGAACCAGACTTCCTTGCCTTCAAACGGGTTTTCCATTGCCATTTGATTGTTCCTTTACTTCGTTGTTTATGGAGTTTTTAAATTATTATTTCGATTGCGATCGCTGATTTGCAGCTCAGTGTTGTCCGTAGACGTTGGTGTAACGGTCGTTAAGCTTGTCGATGTCTTCCTGGGCAATCGGGATGATGTCGCCGATCTGCTTGGCGGCCCACATGGTGCGGGCGACCTCTTCGGTCATAGCGGCCGCCTTGACGGCGCCTTCAGCATCCTTGCCGATGGTGAACGGGCCATGGTTCTGCATGAGCACGGCCGGGGACTTCGGATATTTCTTCAGGGTTTCCACCACGCCTTCGCCGATGGCTTCGGAACCGATAAGACGGAAGGGACCTACCGGCACCGGACCGCCGAATTCGTCACCCATCATGGTCAGACCGCAAGGAATGTTCTGACCGGTGGCCGCCCATGCGGTGGCGTAGGTGGAGTGGGTGTGCACTACACCGTAGACGTCGGGCATGTGGCGGTAGATGTAGGCGTGGGAGGCGGTGTCGGAGCTCGGGGCTTCGGAACCGTCCACCACGTTGCCGTCGAGGTCGCAAACGACCATCGAGCTCGGGGTGAGGTACTCGTAACGCAGGCCGGAGGGCTTGATGACCATCAGGTCGGCGGTGTGCAGACGCTGGGAGACGTTGCCGGCGGTCCACACCACGAGGTTCCACTTGATGAGCTGCTCGTGCAGGGTGGCCACGACTTCGCGCACCTGCTTGACTTCGGCGCGTACTTCCGGGCCGTAATCAGCCAAAGTTGCCATGATATGTTTCCTTTCTACAAAACTTACTTGGTTTCCAAGGGAATATTTGCGATTGCCGTGTGCTCAATCGGCAGTCCCTTGCGGAAGCGATCGAAGAATTCCTCGAATCCTGCAACGTCGTTTTCGTCCGGATTTTCCGTGGTGGAAGCTGCATCTGCGAATACGCGAGCGTCAAGGAATTCGTCGAGCGGCTGATCGGCGTGCCACAGGTAGTCGGCGAGTACGGCCATGCCCCATGCGCCACCTTCGGCTGCAGTAGACATCACCTTGATCGGCGTATCGAATGCGGCTGCGAGGATCTTCTGGGCAACCTTCGGGGTGGTGAAGATGCCACCGTGACCAACGAGGGAGTCAACGGCAACGCCTTCGTCTTTGGTCATCACGTCCATGCCGATCTTCACCGGGGAGAAGGCGCTGAACAGCTGGGCGCGCATGAAGTTGCCGAGGCTCATGCGGGCTTCCGGACCGCGTGCGAACAGCGGACGGCCTTCGGGGAGTCCTGCAAGGAATTCGCCGGAGCGGAACGGGTAGTTGATGAGTCCGCCGCAGCTGGAATCGACGTCGTCTGCGATGGCGGCGCGGAACAGCGTGCCATACAGGGTGCCGGCGTCGACCGGAGTGCCGATCGCGGCTGCGAATTGGCCGAACAGGCCAACCCATGCGTTGAGGTCGGACGTGAAGTTGTTGGCGTGGCTCATGCCTGCAAGATCGCCAGCCGGAGTGGTGACGAGGTCGACTTCCGGATGCAGGCGTTCCAGCTTGTGTTCGAGCACGACCATGGCGAAGATGGAGGTGCCGGCGGAAACGTTACCGGTGCGCACACGCACGGAGTTGGTGGCCACCATGCCGGTGCCCGCGTCACCCTCCGGCGGGGCGAAGGTAATGCCCGGCTGCAGCGTGCCGGTCGGGTCGAGCAGCTTGGCGCCCTCCTCGGTCAGCGTTCCAGCAGGAGTGCCGGCGACCAGCGGCTCCGGCAGCAGGTCGGCGAGTTTCCACGGCTGGGCTGCGACTTCCGGAATCGCGTTGAACTTCTCGATGAATTCGGTTTCGTAGGTGTGCGTGGTCGGGTCGATCGGGAACATACCGGATGCGTCGCCAACGCCGAGCACCTTCTTGCCGGTGAGCTTCCAGTGCACGTAGCCGGCGAGGGTGGTGAAGAAATCGACCTTGCCAATGTGCTCTTCGTCGTTGAGCACGGCCTGGTACAGGTGTGCGATGGACCAGCGTTCCGGAATGTTGTACTGGAACAGTTCGGAAAGCTTCTCGTGCGCTTCGGAAGTATTGGTGTTCTGCCAAGTGCGGAACGGCACCAGCAGTTCGCCGTTCTTATCGAAGGCGAGATAGCCGTGCATCATGGCGGAGAAGCCGATGCGTCCCACGCGGGTGAGCTTTTCGCCGTAGGCGTTTTCGACATCTTTGGCGAGCGCCGCGTATGCGGTCTGTAGCCCGGTCCAGATTTCTTCCTGCGAATAGCTCCACAGGCCGTCTTCCAAGTGGCTGGCCCAGCCGTAGTCGCCGGCTGCGATGGTGGTGTACGTGTCGTCGATGAGCACGGCCTTGATTCGGGTAGAGCCGAATTCGATGCCCAGACTCGTCTTGCCAGCGCGGATTTTCTCGGCGGTCAGCGCGATGCGATCGTCAAGTCCCTGCTCTTGCGCCATAGTTTCAAACTCCTTGCATCCGAGCGCCTCACAACCACATTGTCGACGGAATGTTAGCGCTCACTGTTAACGCTCACTATTCTAAACAGAAAATGGCGACTATACAAGTTCGACGTGTCACGCAATCGTCAACGTGCTACCAGCAGATCGTCAGCCGATTTTCTTGATATACCGGCATTGCGAAATCCGGCAATCGCAGCACATGCGGCAAAAAGAGATACGAGAATCGCAGGAAATATTCAGCGACGGCTGGCGGTGCCCAAAGATGTACGCCCGATCACCTTTGCGGAAATCAGACCAACGCCATGCTGCGACGAGGCGAACGAATTCTCATCGCCCTCCCCCAGCAAAAACAGCGTCTCACGCATAGCGGCAATGCCGAGCTGTTCAAAATCCGGACGAACCGTAGTCAGCGGCGGGTACATGTTGTCCATGGCGGGCATGTCGTCGAAGCCGACCAAGCTCACATCCTGCGGAATACGCATGCCATGCTCGTGCAGCGCGCGAGCCACGCCAACAGCCTGGCTGTCGTTCGCACACACCATGCATGTCGGCAGATTTCCGCCGGTTCGACCGATATTTTCAAGAATATGGTTCATCTTGCCGTACGCTTCGGTCGATTCCCAGGTTTCGCATTGCACGGTGACGGAACTCACCGTATTGGCCGCGCACAGCTTATTCCACGCCATCAAACGCGTGGCGGCGTCACGCCATTCCTTCGGACCTGCGAAATAAAGCACGGAACGATGCCCATACTCAACCACCAAATGCATCACGTCGGCCATGGCAGCCCACTGGTCCACGCCCACAACGGACACGCGGCGACGGTCAGCGGGCTTCATCAGGCGCAAACCGTCTTGCACACTGACATTGCCATGCGTGGAGGTAACGATCACGCGCGGCTGCGTAATCTGCGCACGGCAGGCGGCAGAGAACATAACATCCGTCGGTGTGAGGAAAATAAACGCGTCCACGTTCATCTCATCGAACGTCGAGCACAATTCGTCGAATTCCGTCTGCGAGCAGAGCGCTTCGTGCACCATGCTCACCGACATGAACAGGCCATGCTGCCTCGCCATCGCCTCAATCGAGGAAATCGCGGAGATCGGGCCATAAAAACGCTGCCCACCCGCAATCAAACCGATAGTGCGGGATCGATGCGAGGCGAGCGCACGCGCGGAATTGCTGGGGCGGTAGCCGAGCGCATCGATGGCCTTCTGCACTTTTTCGCGGGTCGCGTCAGACACGTCGGGGGAATGGTTGATCACGCGCGACACCGTTTGATGGCTGACGCCAGCCATTTTCGCCACTTCGAACATCGAGGGGCGTTTGTTCGCCGCATTGCGCTTGCCTGCCATGCTCCGTCGCCTTCCGCACACTACCGTTGTTACTTTCGACTATTCTACACGCAACCCCGGTTAGCGCTAACAGCGGCTATTTTGCAGCCATTTGCGCGAGTCGCGCGGCGAAATTCGGCCAGTCGGTACGCATGGCGGTCAACAGTTTACGATTGGGGACTTCCTCAATCGGCACCCATTCGATTTCCATGCTTTCGTCGTCGTTGGCCTTCGGCTCTACGCGGTGCCCCGGCTTTTCGAAAGCGAACACGGTGGTGTAGGCCCACGGGCCGTGATCCTCGCAATACGAGCCGACCACGTCGATATCTTCCGGCGTGATGTTGGCTTCCTCGTACGATTCGCGCAGCGCACCCTCGATCGGGCTTTCACCGTCGGCAGTGGCACCTCCTGGAATGCCCCATGTGCCACCTTCCGCGCTCCACACCGCGCGATGCTGCATGACAACATGCGTCACTTCGCCGGTCTGTTCGCTTCGGCGGGCCAGCAGCACGCCGGACGCGCCATTGGTGCCCCAATGCTTGCGGCCGCAATCGCAATCAATCCAACCATCACCCGGCTGATGCACGTTTTCCTTGGGAGGAAGCGGTTTTGCGGCACCGGTTCGCGAATCGTGTTCAACGTTCGGTTCTTGATCGGCTCGCGTCACATTCCACAGGTCCGTCCATTCCACACCGAGTTCGGCGGCCAAGCGGCGCGCCAGCGGAAGGCTCAAGCCGATAATGCCGTGCGGATCGCCTTCGATGGAGTCGATGAATGCTCCCCCAAAACCTTCGAGCGTGAAGGAACCAGCCACCTCCAACGGCTCTCCGGTGGCGATGTACCGTTCGATATCGGTGTCGGAATACTCGCAGAAATGCAGCGTGGCCCTGCTTGCGCCTCGCGCGATGCGCCCGGTGGCGAAGTCGATCAGGCAATGTCCCGTCCACAATTCGCCGGTGGCGCCGCGCATGGCGCGCAGCCGTTCCCGCGCCACGTCAGCGCTATGCGGCTTGCCATAGCATTCGCCGTCAAGAAGGAACATGGAATCGCAGCCGAGGATCAACGGACCGACTTTCGCACGGGTCAGGCTCGGCTTGCCATCAACGAAATCAGCAATCGATTCGGTGATCGTAGGAATGGTGACTCCCGAAAAATCGCGGGTCTTCACATCGGAAGCAGACTGCACTTCGTCCGCACGCAACGTAACACGATGATGTTCTAAAGATTCGGAATCTCCAGTATTTTCAGCATTATTTGAATATTCGGAAGATTCAGCAACGGCTTTCAGCGGAAATCCGACCACACGATCGCCGTGCGCAGCCGCGGCGGTGGAAGCAACGTTACGATACGCCTGATGCACGGCTTCGGCTTTGGCCGTAGCGAGAATCATCACCCGCTGTTCCACGCTCAGATCGCTTACGGCAACGCCCATGGCAGCCGCTTCGCGCTCAAGCGCTGCCGGCTCGTCCACGTTCGATACGCGAATCGTGGGGCAAATGCCCGCCGAGAAGAGCACATCACGGCGAGGCTTGGATTTGGAAGCGAGAATCAGCGGAATGGAGTTGTTCATGCGCGTTCCACCTGCACACCCTTGGTGTCGACGCCCAAATGCAGCACACGCCAATGGCCGGAAGCGAGCTCTTCGGAAGCAAGCTGTTCCAACTGTTCGCGGGCGTCGCCATGATGCAGCACGAGCACGCATGGGCCGGCGCCGGAAACCATGGACGCGAAACCGCGGGAACGCAGCTTTTGGATCAGCGCCCACGACGACTCCATCAAAGGAGCGCGATACGGCTGATGCAGACGATCCTGCGTGGCGGCGAACAGCAACGCGTTGACGTCCTGACGCTGACCAGTCGCCAGCATCGCAGGATTCATGGCGGCCGGCAGCAGGCTCACGCGAGACACATTGTGCACGGCATCCTTGAACGCCAGCTGACCCGGCAGCGCCTGACGCGCCTTTTCGGTGGACAGTTCATAATCCGGCACGAACACGGCTGAGGTCAGATCGTCGGCAACACGATAGTTGATGGTATGGAAGCCCTTGTGCAACGGCTCGCCACCTGGAATCGGCACGGAACCGACGCCTTCGGGGGTTTCCATGTCCCAAGACATGGTGAGCCCGCCGTACACGGCCGGAGCCACGTTGTCCGGATGGCCTTCGATGGCCGCAGCAAGCTCAAACACGGCATCACGGTTGAGTTCGTCGTCCTGCGCGAAGGCGGCCGCGGCTGCGATGCCCGCCACAATGGCCTCTGCGGAAGAGCCCATGCCTCGTGCCTGAGGAATGTTGTTGTGAGCCTGAAGAATGAAGCCCACACGGCCCAGACCAAAGGTCTGGCATGCGCGGCGGAACGTGGAAACCACCAAGTGGGTTTCGTCACGCGGGAGAGTATCGGCGCCTTCGCCTTCGATCATCACCTGAGCCGCAGTGTTCACCGGATCGGCGCTCAGTGTGAATTCAAGTTCGTCGTGGTAGTCCAGAGCAAGTCCGACCGTATCGAAGCCAGAACCAAGGTTGGCGCTGGTGGCCGGAACACGTACGCGTACTTTACGAGTAACTGGAGTCATCTCTCGTCGTCCTTCGTCACATATTCTTTACAAATGTAGCACCGTATACCCGAAAGGGTACAAGAGTCAAATTCAAGCCCATAATCGGCAGGTAATTCAGCAAACAATCGGCAAGCAATTGCCCAACACAGCAGCCGGAATATGAACAAAGAGACGGCTGCCCAATCGCAACGATTTGAGCAGCCGTCTCATGACTGTTAGTTAAGCACGCGGAGGATGGAAGGCTCTCCGACCACGCAGTCGAGTGCACACACGTCTTCCACGGTTTCGCGCAGGGTCAATTCGTCGGTCATGTGCGTGACCAAGCGCAGCTGCTGCAGTTCGCCATCATAACCCGGATCCTTCAGCGTAGGCTTGAGGTCCTGGTTCACACCATTGATGGACACGCCATGCTCGGCGAACTTGGCCGCAATGGCTGCCAGCACGCCCGGATTGTCGTGAATCACGAAACGCACGGCGAACTCGGCCTTGGAAGCCTCGATCGGAGCCTTCTTCAAATCCTTATACAGCGGAATGGCCGGGCCGGTGCAGCCCTGTGCGATGTGACGAGCCTCGGTCACCACATCGCCGACCACCGCGGAAGCGGTCGGAGCGCCGCCAGCGCCACGGCCGTAGAACATGAGATCGTCGGCCGCTTCGGCCTTCACAAACACCGCGTTGAAAGAGCCGTGCACAGAAGCCAGCGGATGATCGTTGGAAATCAGCGCCGGATACACGCGGGCAGACACGCCGGCCTCGCCGTTCTCCACCACGGCCAACAGCTTGATGACCTTGTTTTCGGAGGTTGCGGCGGCAATATCGTCGGCGGTGATCTTGGTGATGCCCTCAACAGACACATCGTCGATGGTCACGTTGGTGTGGAAGCCAAGCGTGGCCATGATGGCCGCCTTGTTGGCCGCATCGTAGCCCTCGATGTCTCCGGTCGGATCGGCTTCGGCATAACCCTTGGCCTGAGCGTCCTTCAACACGTCGTCAAAGTCGAGGCCCTTGGTGGTCATTTCGTCAAGAATGTAATTCGTAGTGCCGTTGACGATGCCGAGCATACTCGTCACCTTGTCTCCGACGAGGGATTCGCGCAGCGGCTTGAGGAACGGAATCGCACCGCCCACGGAGGCTTCGAAGTAAATGTCAACGCCCTTGGTTTCGGCGGCCGCATAGATTTCCGGACCATACTTGGCCAGCAACGCCTTGTTGGCGGTGACCACGGAAGCGCCGGATTCGATGGCCGCAAGCACGAACTTGCGGGCCACGCCGGTTCCACCGATCAGCTCGACCACAATGTCGGCATTGGTGGCCACGCTCATGGTGTCGGTGGTCACCACGGACTTGTCGATCCACGGGAACGGGTCGGTTTCCGACGGATCAAGGCAGGCGACGCCGGTCAGTTCGATCGGTCGACCGATGCGTGCGGCAAGCTCTTCCTTCTGCTCCACCAGCAGGCGTGCGGTCTGAGAGCCGACCGTGCCCGCGCCCAACAATCCAACGCGAATCGGCGCAACATCTTCCTGTGCCAAGGCATCCTCCCTTGAATGTGAAGTATTGGTGTAACCCTGCCTATTGTACGGTCCCGATATGACGTAAGACCGCGAAATCATACGAAAATGGACGGTTTCTGAGCTTTGCCCCGAAAACCGTCCATGCTGCATCCATGCTGCGTCCATGTTGCGTCCGCAATTTGAGACGAATCGCCATGAACAATACGAAACACGAGCGAAACGCCACGAATCGCTATTCGCTCACATCCCAATCCAGCAGATCGTCGACCGTCTGACGGCGGATCATCACATGCGCATCTTGCTCGGATACGGCAACAACCGCAGGAATCAGCGCCTGATTGTAATTGCTGGCCATCGTGCGACCGTATGCGCCCGTAACAGGCACCGCAAGCACGTCACCGCGCTGAATGTCGGCAGGAAGACGCACCTCGTTGACGAGGATATCGCCCGATTCGCAATGCATGCCGACCACACGGCACAACTTGGTTTCGCTGGAACCCTCACGATTGGCGATTTTCGCAGTGTAATCCGATCCGTACAATGCCGGGCGAATATTGTCGCTCATACCGCCGTCAACAGACACGTACACGCGTTCCGTAACCGGATTTCCGGCCTTGTCTTTCGCGTTTCCGGCAAGCTGAACCGGCTTGACCGTGCCCACGCGATACAAGGTGACGCCGGTCGGAGCGACCGTCCAACGGCCAGGCTCGAACGAAATGACCGGAGCGGGCATGCCAAGCGCGCGATTCACGGCGGTGACCGCATCGGCAAGGCGGGCAAGTTCCGTATCGAGATCCATGGAATCCTCGCCATCGGTGTAGGCCACGGAATAGCCGCCGCCCAAGTCAACCTCCGGCAGTGTGTATGCGTCGGTGGCGTAGAAGGTCTTGCGCAGCAGCATCATGCGCTTCGCGGCCTGAATGAAGGCGTCCGCATCGTGAATGTTCGAACCGATATGCGAATGCACGCCGACCAGTTCGAGCACGTCCTGATGGCGGTAGATCTCCTTCAATACGGCGAGCGCGGGACCATCAGCCACCATGGTCATGGCTTCGGCGAGTTTGCGGTCGCCTTCGGAAACCTTCTCGTGGCTCATGTCGTACGGGTATTTGATGTCGTACTGCAGCTGGCGTTCTGCGCTTTCGCTTTCGCCTAGGCGTGCGTTCGAGCCTGCGGGGGTCACGTCGGTCAGATCGTCAAGCACGTTCAGCTTGCTCGCATCGGCACCGGCCGGCAGCAAGGCGACGCCGAACTTCTGGTCTTCGTGCGCGGTAGACACGAACTCGTGACCGCCCGCATGAATGCCGGACGTAACACGCAACATCACGCGAGCGCGCTTGCCGAGACGCTTGGCGATTTCGGCGATACGGGCCGGCTCGTTCGGCTCGTCCACCACGATTTTGGCGAAGCCTTCGGTAATGGCGAGTTCGATTTCCGCATCGGACTTGTTGTTGCCGTGCAGCACGAGTCGTCTTCCGGGAACGCCTGCGGCAAGCGCGATACGCATCTCGCCCATGGTGCAGGTGTCAATCAGCATGCCGGATTCGGTGACGATGCGGCAGATCTCCTTGGAAAGCAGTGCTTTCCCGGCGAAACTGACGTGGGTTACGGTGTTGTTGAACGCATTTGCCGCGGACTTGACGAATTTAGTGGCACGGGCTCGCACGTCATCAGTGTCGATAACGTAGAGCGGCGAACCGAATTCGTTCAGTAGGCTTTCGGCAGTGCGGCCATGGAACGTGATTTCACCTTGTTCGTTCACGTCGGAGCCGGCCGGCCAGATGGGGGTGACTGCCATGGCGATCACATCCGGTCTGGGGCTGCGACGCCAAGCAGGTCAAGACCTTCGGCGATAACCGTCTTGACTGCGTCATTGAGCTTCAAACGTGCAGCCGCACGAGCCGGTTCCGGAGCCTTGGCAATGCGCAGAGCTTCGGCCTGTTCGCCGCGAGCTTCCGGATCGGTGAGTTCCATAGGCACCACGCGTTCCACGTTGTACCACTTGTGGTAGGTGGCTGCGAGATCTTCCAAGTAGTGGGCCACACGATGTGGGGCGCGCAGGTCGCCGGCTTCGCGCAGCAGGGCCGGCCACTGGGCGAGCGCGGCAAGCACTTCGCCGTCGGCGGCGGTGTCGAGCAGACTCACGTCGGCACCCTCGTAGGTGATGTTTGCTGCGGCTGCATTGCGGTCCACATTGCAGGAGCGGGCGTGCGCGTACTGCACGTAGTACACCGGATTCTCGTTGGAATGCGAAGCGAGCAGGTTCAGGTCGATATCGACCGGGGAATTGTAGTCGGTGCGTGCCAACGAATAACGAGAAGCATCCACGCCGATAGCGTCGGTCAGATCGTCAATGGTCACCACATTGCCGGCGCGCTTCGACATGCGCACTGCCTTGCCGTCCTTCAGCACGTTGACAAGCTGTCCGATAAGAATCTGCATGTTTTCGCCAGGTTCGTCGCCGAATGCGGCGCACATGGCCATCATGCGGCCGATATAGCCGTGATGGTCGGCACCCAGCATGTAAATGGCGATATCTGCCGGATCATTGTCACGATGGCGCTTGTTGCGATAGTAAGCAATATCAGCTGCGAAATACGCGTAGTTGCCGTCGGACTTGATGATCACACGATCCTTGTCGTCACCATGCTTGGTGGATTCGAACCAGGTTGCGCCATCCTTTTCGTAAATGTCGCCGCGTTCACGCAGATCGGCGATCGCCTTGTCGACTTCGCCATCGGAATACAGGCTGTTCTCATGGAACCACACGTCGAAGTTCACACGGAAATCCTTCATGGATTTGCGGATTTCGTTGAACATCATCGGCACTGCACGCTTGCGGAATTCCTCACGTTGTTCGGAATCGCCTTCACCCAACGGATTGCCATCGTTGTCAGCGCCACCGTCGACGCGCGGCAGGTCGAGAATCGCAATGCCGTCGGCATTGGCCTCATCGATGACGCGACGCGCGATCTCATCGATATAAGCACCCTTGTAACCGTCGATCGGGGTTTCCTCACCGTGAGCGGCCGCAACCAGCGACTTCGCGAAACGATTGATCTGCTCGCCATGATCATTGAAATAGTATTCGCGCACCACCTGGGCACCGTTCGCCTCAAGCACGCGGGCCATGGAATCGCCGACCGCAGCCCAACGGGTGCCGCCGATATGGATCGGACCGGTCGGATTGGCGGAAACGAACTCAAGATTCAGGGTCTTGCCGGAAAGATGGTCGTTCTTACCGTAGTTCGTACCCTCGTTGAGCACGGTGTCAACCACGGCAGCAGCGGACGCGGAATCAAGCACAATGTTGATGAAGCCGGGGCCGGCCACTTCCACGGACTTGATACCATCGGCATTGGCAAGTTCCGCAGCGAACAATTCAGCGAAATCATGAGGCTTCATGCCGGCTTTCTTAGCCAGCTGCATGGCCGCGTTCGACGCCCAATCGCCGTGCGCGCGGTCCTTCGGACGCATGACGGCGAATTTGGCCTGTGGAGGGATGAGATCGGTGGTCAAGGTGCCAGCCTTGCCTTCATTCACAAGGTTATTGGCAATATTGAAAATCAGTTCACTAAGCGCTTCTGGACTCATTCCTCCAAGTCTACCGATTATGCAGACAGAATCAGCCTTGCGTATCGCCCCGCGTATCATCCTGCAGTTTGCCATGCTTCCTGTGCCAGGCCACTGAAGCGTAATAGCCGATATAGCAGATCGCAACGAACGGAATCATATACAGCAATGTAGAGCGCTGCGACGGATCGCAAATCACCAAAACCAATGCGCCAATGCACATCACAATCGCAGCGATCGGCACGAACGGAAAACCGGGGGCACGATACTTCAAATCGTCAACCGAATGGCCTTGAGCAAGCCACTGCTTGCGGAAACGCAAGTGGCAGACGGAAACCGACGCCCACACCACCAGCGTGGCCAAGCCGGAAACCGCAACCAACGCCAAATACACCGTCGAAGCGGCAACCACGGAAGACAGCAACGCCAACAGCGATCCGGCCATACTGAAAAACACCGCGAACACGGGCACACCATGGAAATTCGTCTTGCCGAGCGCGCGCGGAATCATACCCTCCTGCGCAAGCGACCAAACCATACGCGAGCACACATACAAGCCGGAATTCGCAGCGGACAGCACCGCCGTCAACACCACGAAATTCATCACATCGCCGGCAAACGGCATGCCGATCGACTGGAACACGAGCACAAACGGACTCGCATCGACACCCGACTGATGCCACGGAATCAGCGCGGACATCACCGCGATCGAGCCGATGAAGAAAATCGCAAGACGCAACACCGTAGTATGCACGGCCTTCGGAATCGCCTGCGCCGGATCCTTCGTCTCCCCCGCCGCAACACCAACGACCTCAGTGCCCGAAAACGCGAACACCACCGTCAGCAGCGTCGAGAAAATCGGGATCACACCATTCGGGAGCCAGCCGTCATCATAGAAATTCTCAAACAGCGGAGCATGATCGTAACCGGCAATCGGAATCGCACCAAACATGGCGAGCAAGCCGACCACAATGAACGCGATAATCGCGAACACCTTGATGGACGCAAACCAGAATTCCGACTCGCCATACAGTCGCACCGACAGAATATTGAGCATGAACACCACTGCAATGAACGCGGCGGACCAAATCCACGCGGGCGAATCAGGAAACCAACGTTGCATCAGCAGACCAGCGGCCGTGAATTCCGAAGCGAGCGCCACCGCCCAATTCAACCAATACAGCACGGCGATGGTGAACGCGGTGCCGGGGCCGATGAAACGCTTCGCATACAGGTGGAAACTGCCGGCATACGGCATAGCCACCGACAGTTCGCCGAGGCTGAGCATCACAAAATACACAAGTATGGATCCGATGCCATACGCGATGATCGCGCCAAGAGGGCCGGCTTGGTGAATCGTGTAGCCGGAGCTGAGAAACAAGCCAGTGCCGATCACGCCACCCAGCGAAATCATGGTCAGATGGCGAGTTTCCATCTTACGTTCAAGACCGCCCTGCTCGACTTCAGCGGATTCAGCGGCGTCAGTGCCTGCAGTAGATGCGTTGACTTGCGATTCGGTCATGCGCGACTGCTCCTTCATATTTGGCTGGGCGCGTTCTTGCGTTTGCATGCGTTTGCACAATACCCAAACGCATTACTATACGGAAATCGGTGGAAACATGTTGCCTGCTGTTCACTTTTGCGGCAATCATGAGGTTGCATAAACAAAACAGGCTCGCATGCAGCGTAAGAAACCGCATACGAGCCTGAAAAGGAATTCCCTGGAGATTTGCAATCAGCGCACTGAAATCAGAGCACAGCGATGGCGTCGATCTCGACGAGAGCGCCCTTCGGAATGTTGTTGCCGCCGAACGCGACGCGGGCCGGCTTCACGGAACCGATGAAGGCCTGCGCGTACACGTCGTCGATCTCATGGAAGTCTTCGACGTTCTTCATGTAGATGGTGGCACGGCAGACGTGCTCGATGCCTGTGCCTGCTGCGTCAAGAATGTGCTTGATGTTCTTCAGCGCCTGGGATGCCTGCTCGCCGGCAGTTTCGCCAGCCAGTTCGCCGGTGGCCGGGTCGATGCCCAGCTGGCCGGAGACGAACACGAAACCGTTGGCCTTCACAGCCTGGCTGTAAGCGCCCAGCGCCGCCGGGGCTTCAGAAGTCGCAACCTCTTCCATCTTCTCGCTCATAATGTTTCTCCTTTGAAGAATGTGTTATTGCATCTTGCTTGCGTTCAGGCCGCGGCAAACCACGACAACGCAATCTCAAACAATCACTGTACCCATGGAATCGACGCGCATTGTCCCATGTTCCAAATACCGGCTCAGCGCCCCGGCCCTTCACATGTCTTTGTGGTGGGCTTGATGGGGATCGAACCCACGACCTTCTGTTCCGGAGACAGACGCTCTATCCACTGAGCTACAAACCCGTGCGTCAACCTACTTTACACTGCCTTGAGATGAAAGCGACACTTTTTACGGAAAAATGGTCTTTGAATCTTAATCATCATGTTGGCAAAGTAAGTCTGAATGGGTTTTCGGCAACATACCCAACTATGAAGGGGAGGTGACGAGTATAGAACGGGGAACGAAGAGTATTACGTCATAATTTGCGGCACAATAACGTCATTTACCGCGTATTTTCCACTAGACTGAGAATATGGTTGAGGATTCAGGCAGAAATATAGGCGATTTCGAATACATGCGCCGTTTTTTCTGCCGTGCTTTGCCAACGCAGTTGGATGACAGCGACAGTCCGACATTAATCGTGCAAAGTTATTACGTTCATCAGGATAATTACGCGTTGCGCGTACGATTGAAAACAAAGTCCGTTCGCATCGCCATGACTCCGGACCTCGACCCGCTGGCCGTGCTCGAAAAGTATCGCGACGAATTCCAGCTTGGATCAGTCACCGTGAAGGGGCCGTCCGTAGGAGGCACGCGCTATGAGGCGAGCCGAGACTTGGATTCGCGCATCGCAGGAGAGCTCATCAAACGCGGCGGACACGTAACCATCAAAAACCGTTTCACCGACTGGATCGACGAAGATGGCTGGAACATCGACGTATTCGGCGGCACCAACGCTCCCCTGATCATTGCGGAAGCGGAACGTATCGGACCCGTCACCAATCTGGTGATCCCGAAATTCTGCACCACCGAAATCACCGACCAATCGCGGTTCAGCAATGAAGGACTTGCAGCGAATCCATATTCACGATGGAAATCCGAATTCGAAGCCGAACTGGAAGCGGACGGACCGCAATTCCTTGACTATTTCGGCACCAATCGTATGGAATAAGTCTTTTTTTTTTAAAAAAACAACCGTAGGCCGTAAAGAACGATTTGGTTGTCAGCCTACGGTTGAACGGTACCCAAAACGGTATCTAAGTCAATAAACGTATCAGTACATAAGCGTGGCGAGGCGACGGCGGGCGCGCTTCAACCGCTCGTCAGTCGACTCGGGAATCGTGAAATATTCCAGCAGACGCTTGCGCACCGGTTCAATATCAGCCTTGTGACCGGCCGCAACGAAATCCAGCAAACGGTCGAACGCATCCTGAATCTGACCGCCGATCATATCAATGTCAGCAACGGCAAGCTGCGCTTCAACATCATCAGGGTTGTCGGCAGCGGCGGCACGTACCTCACGCACGTTCGCATTGGCGGAACGGGCCAACAGCAACGCCTTCGCACGCTCGCGGGCTGCGCGGGCATCGTTCGGATCGGCTTCAAGCACCTTCTCGTACGCGGCTGCGGCACCAGCGTAATCGCCCTGCTGTGCCAGCATATACGCCTCCTGATGCTCCGGAGGCACCTCCTGAGCGCCGGCGGCGGAATTTGCCGCATCGGAATCCGGATCGCCCGAATACGGCGCGGAACCGGTCACGCCAGCCTGCTGTGCGGCAGCAACCAGATTCGGAATCGCCGCGTCCACGATCTGCTGCATTTCCTCGGCAGACGGCAAGCCCTGCAGAATCGGCATCGGGCGGCCGTTGATCAACGCGAACAACGCGGGAGCACCCTGCACTTGGAACGCTTGCGCGATTGACGGATTCGACGCGATATCAATACGAGACAGCTGAATCTGGCCGTTTAACTGGTTCACGGCATCGCCCAACTGGCGTGCCATGTCGAACAGGCGATCATCGGTCGGCACCCACAGCAACAGCAGAATCGGGAACGTGGCCGACGTCTGCACCATGGCCTGAAACGTGTTCTCCGTGGTGTCGATCACGTAACCCCCAGCGGCCGGAGCGCCTCCAGCCTGCCCCGGTTCGGCCTTCACCTGATGCTTCAACGCTTCAAGATCGACGGCCCCCGCCAAGGAAACTCCCGGATTAAACGGCCTTTGACCTGCCATGCTTGCCTCCTAAATATCAACAATCAACAACATTAAGCGCCCAGCGCAACACGCATCGCAAACGTTCGCCCCAAGCTTACGCGCAATCGCGCAATCGCGACGATTACAGCGCCTCAACCCTGACCGGCTGGCGTTCGGAACCGACTGAGGTAATCTTCTCGCCGGAATTTGCCGGAGGCACGTACAGCGCGATCACATTCACATACGTGGTTTTCATGGTGCTGGTGGCTTGACCGTTGCCAAACAGCGCTTTTTCCGCATCGGAAGCGGGCTGCGATTCACGTCCGGCACCAGCGGAACGCGTCCATTCGGAATTGATCTGCGCCACTACCAAGTCGCCACCATCCGCGGAACGCATGACGCTGATGGCACCGTCAACCGGCGTGAACACCTGCTGCTGCGATCCCTCGTTCAGCTCCATGGCCTTCTGCACCTGTTCGGTCAGATCGGCAAGCTTCGTACGCAAATCATCGTCGGCGAACTGCTGCGCATACTGGCTGGCCGCACCATTCTGCAACACGTCGGCATATGCAGCGACCGCATCCTTCGGGGTCATGACCAGACCGGTGTCTTTTTCCGTACCCTGCTCGCTGCCGGTCTTGGAAATCTCGAAACTCGGCATCTTCACGCCCGAAAACAGTCGCGCCACACCCCACAGCTTGTAGTTTTGGCGTGCGGAATCCTGACGGAACACCAGCAGACGCTTGGATTGCTGGTCGTCCGTGGTGGAAGTAATGGAAAACACCGAACGTGGCCATCCACTATCTGTGGAGATCACAGCCTGCGCCAGACCGGTTGGAATCGTGGTCTTGCGGTCAAGATTGCCCGTGACCTGCGCCACATGAAGTTCGCTTGTGCGAATCTCAAGTTCCGGCCCCTCCAAAATCGAGCCGAGGGCGTCGATATTGCGGTCGTTATTGCACTGGTCAAGCGTTGTGAGAATATCCGTACGGATGGTTTTCTCCTGCTTGGCGGTCAGATTCGGCGCATCCTGACGTTGCGTGGTTTTCGGCTGCGGCAGCTGCCCCTCGCATCCGCACATGCCAACGACCATTCCCAATGCGAGCACGGCCGCCGCGATTGCGTTGAAACGCTTCTTCATCACTTGGCCTCCTCGTTGTCAGATTCGTCTGATTCGTTGTTTTCGGATGTTTCGTTGGATTCGGATGTTTCGTTGGATTCGGATGTTTCGTTGGATTCGGATGTTTCGTTGGATTCGACCGGCTCGGCCGTTCCGGCCGTTTCGTTGACCTCGTTGGACACGTTAATTTCGCCGGATACCGCGAATTCTGAAGATCCCGAGGACGCTACGGACGCACTGCTTTCCTCTTGTGCGAGACGCGCGAAATATGCGGCAAGCTCGTCTGGCGAGATCACGGAAGTCTGTTCGAAATCGTCGTTTTCGTCAACGCCACCAGTGGCAGCATTCTGCTGGTCGGCAACCAAATTTCGAGCGGAAGGATCGACAATCGTAGGTTGCGCCGTCTCGTTCTGCGTATTTTCCGAAACGGTCGCACGATGGCTCGCATGGCGACGACGCGTACGCTTCGACCCGCTCTTTTCACTACGGGCGGCACTCGCTTCGGCGTTCTTCACCCATGCGGCAACCTCATCATCGTCTCCCTGCGTGGAACCGATGCCATCAACCATGGCAAACGCGCGCTTATTGCGACGCTTATGCGGAGGCATGGCGAACACGGAAGCCGAAAGTACCGCAAGTATTGCCAGCAATCCGCCGGAAAGATAGAACGGCATGGCGAAATTCAGTAGCGAACGACGGGTCCAGTCAAGCACGACCGAGCCTCCCTTGCGATCGCCGTAATCGATGATCGCAACGGAATCCTCGGCATTATTCGTATTAGCACCCTTGATCTGCATGTCAACGGAACCGGCATTGCATTTGACTGTGCGCCACATGTCGGAATCCTGGAACGCGACTTGGCCTTCGGAATTATCAGCAGTGCCCTGGGCCGTGGCCTTCAACGTGGACAGGGTGGACCAGTCAGACAACCCGGTGACGCGCACGTATTTGGATCCCGCGATCCATCCGGCAACATCACGGGCGGAACCGATGGCGATGCAAACGTTCGCAGATTTGTCTCGGGACTTCGCCGAAATGGTGACGCGATCATCAACCAATTGCAGCACATTCGGATCGGTGACCACATACTGTGGTCCCGTGACCGTGGCGGACGCCGAGACCTGTGTCGAGGGCTTCCAGATCGTCGCGTTCAAGACGCCAAGCACGATGCAAGTAATGGCAAGCAAACCGAAAATAGGCGTGACAATGCCGCGCATGATCTTGGCGTGTCGCGTGGGACCCACCTTGGACTGCGGCTTTTCCTGTTCTTCCTGCAATAAAGTCATAGCATTCACCATTCTACATTGCCCCTCTGCAAAAGCCTGAAAAAACTATGAAAATCAATGATTGCCACTAAGGTGGAATCTATGCGCAAATCTACTCTTTTCAAAGCCGTCGCAGCCGCTTGCACAACGATCATGTGCCTGGGATTCGCGGCATGCGGAAGTTCCAACGCGAAGTCAGATTCATCTTCCGATTCGTCATCGTCTTCCTCCAACTCCTCGTCGAAGATGAACCAGATTGCCGGCGTGACCGCCACGGGCAAGCCCGGCGAAAAGCCGACCGTCTCCTTCAAAACCCCTATGACGGTAGAAGACAACAGCTACGTCGTACTGCAGAAAGGCAACGGCAACCAGATCGAAGACGGCGACCGCATATGCACGCAGGGTATCGCCATCAATGTCAAGGACGGTTCCGAGTTGGCGAGCACATGGGAGAAAAACACCCCCGATTGCTCCACGGTGGTCACTTCCGACACCAGTCAGATGACTGAGAATTATTACAACATTTTCAAGGATCAGAAGCTTAACGCCACGATTGCGTTCGGCGTGAACGATTCGAATTCCGCTGGCACGTCGTATTTGATGGTGCTCACGATCGTGTCAAAGTCGAAGGATCTGACGAAGGCAACGGGCACGAAGGTGCATGACGTGCCTGCCGATCTGCCGAAAATCACGCTTGCGAAGGATGGCAAGCCGTCGATCGACATGAACGGTTACAAGGGTTCCGACACGTTGGTTTCGCAGGATTTGATCAAGGGCGAAGGTGCCGAGGTCAAGGATACGCAGACCGTAGTGGCGCATTACACCGGCTGGCTGCTGGACGGCACGCAATTCGATTCCTCGTGGGATCGTGGCAAATCCTCCACGTTCTCGCTTGACGGCGTGATCAAGGGATGGAAGCAGGGTCTTGCCGGCCACACCGTCGGCTCCCAGGTGCTGCTGGTGGTGCCACCGAGCCTCGGCTACGGCAGCGAGGCGAAGGATAAGATTCCGGCGAACTCCACGCTGGTCTTCGTCGTCGACATTCTCGCCGCCTACTAAAACACCACGTTTCGTGGGCCAAAGCCTTGCCCACGAGGAGCGAATGCGGCAATGCATGTGTGGCAAGGCGTACCGCGGAAAGGCGTGCAAAAGTACGTCGACCGAGGTACCGCCTTGCGCGGCCTTCGCAACAAGTTGCTCACTTCGTCTACGGGCAGTCCTCCGGATTGTCCGTTATACGGCTCAGCGCGACGACACTCCGTTGCCGCTCGCTAGGCTTGCATCTAAAAGAGTCGTAAGGAGTCGTCTTCAGTGCCCTTCATTTCGTCATAGTCGAGGATCAGGCAGTCGAAGCCGCGGTCTTGGGCGAGCACGCGGGCTTGCGGGGTGATGGTCTGCGCGGCGAAAATACCACGTACGGGGGCTAGCAGAGGATCGCGGTTGAGCAGTTCGCAGTAGCGGGTGAGTTGCTCAACGCCGTCGATACCACCGTTTCTCTTGATTTCGATGGCAACATGCTTGCCACTGGCGTCAATAGCCATGATGTCGACCGGCCCAATGGCAGTCGGATATTCACGGCGCACGAGCGTCGCCCCCTCACCGATGCGTTCGATCTGTTCAGCCAAGTATTTTTGCAGATGGTCTTCGACGCCATCTTTGATCAGTCCTGGATCTTCGCCCAAATCGTACGTTTCATCGGAATAAATATGCTGTAAGGTCACTTCGAGCACGTCATTGGATTTGTCTGCCGAAGCACGGATGACTTTCTGCGGCACTTCCGTTTCGGCATCGTCATCGGCATGATCCGGAGTGATGTCTTTGATGGTGCAGGGCGCCGCCATCCAATTAAGCGGCTTGTACGATCCGAGTTCGGAAAAAATCAGCAGACTGTTGTCGGCTTTGATGAGCAGCACTCGCTTGGCGAGCGGCAAGGACGCATTCAAACGTCCGGAATATTCGGCAGAGCAATCAGCAACAATAATTCGCACGAGGCACTACCCTACCATGATTGCCGTAAGCCCCGAATCTGTGATAAATGCAATCTTTTTTGATCAATACCGTTTTTGAAAAGAAAAACGGCCTGTCTGCCGCAACTGCATCAATCGCAATCATATGCGATTGCTGCAATCACAACAGACAGACCGTCAGAAGTATGCTACCGAGTGCTACTCGGCCATCTTGACGTCACGTCCACGCTCAACCGCAACGGTGAGCTTGTTCGAATCGAAGGAGATGAAACCGTCGGTCACTTCGAAGGAGCGACGGCTGCCATCCGGATCCACCACAACGATGGTTCCTTCCTTGATTACGGTCAATACAGGCTCGTGGTTGGGCAGGATGCCCATTCCGCCTTCAGAAGCCGGAATAGTGACGGACTTCGCCGTACCGTGCCACACAGGGTGGTCGGCGGCGACGATGTTCACCTGCATTGTCAATCCGGCCATCACGCACCGTATTCCTTCTGCATGTCGTGCCACTTCTTCTCGAGATCGTCGATGCCGCCGATACCGGAGAATGCCTGCTCCGGAACGTCGTCATACACACCGTCGCAAATACGGGTGAAGGCTTCGATGGTCTCGTCCGCCGGAACATAGGAGCCCGGACGACCAGTGAACTTTTCAGCGACGTAGAAGTTCTGGCCGAGGAACTGCTCGATCTTACGGGCACGGTTCACAGTGGTCTTGTCTTCTTCGCCGAGTTCGTCGATACCAATCAGGGCGATGATGTCCTGCAGCTCCTTGTTACGCTGCAGAATCGCCTTGACACGGTTCGCGCAATCGTAGTGAGCCTGGCCCACGTAACGCGGATCAAGGATTCGCGAAGTGGAGCTCAACGGATCCACTGCCGGGTAGATACCCTTGGAAGCGATGTCACGGGAAAGCTCGGTGGTTGCATCCAGGTGGGCGAAGGTCGTTGCAGGAGCCGGGTCGGTGTAATCATCGGCCGGCACGTAGATGGCCTGCAGCGAGGTGATGGAGTGACCGCGGGTCGAAGTGATTCGCTCCTGCAGGGCACCCATTTCGTCAGCCAGGTTCGGCTGGTAGCCCACTGCGGACGGCATACGGCCGAGCAGGGTGGACACCTCAGAACCAGCTTGGGTGAAACGGAAGATGTTATCGATGAACAGCAGCACATCCTGGTTCTGCACGTCACGGAAGTACTCTGCCATGGTCAGTGCGGTCAGCGGCACGCGCAGACGGGTACCCGGCTGCTCATCCATCTGGCCGAAGACCAGTGCGGTCTTCTCAAGAACGCCAGCCTCGTCCATTTCGCCAATCAGATCGTTACCCTCACGGGTACGCTCGCCGACGCCTGCGAACACGGACACACCGCCGTGGTTCTGGGCGACTCGCTGGATCATTTCCTGAATAAGCACGGTCTTGCCGACGCCTGCGCCACCGAACAGACCAATCTTGCCGCCCTGCACGTACGGGGTCAGCAAATCGATGACCTTAATACCGGTTTCGAACATCTGGGTCTTGGATTCCAGCTGATCGAATGCCGGCGGATTGCGGTGGATAGGCCAACGCTCGGTAACCGTGATGGTCTCGTCATCCTTCTTGTTGAGGATGTTGCCGGACACGTCGAACACGTGGCCCTTGGTCACATCGCCAACAGGAACGGAGATCGGACCGCCGGTGTCAAGCACGGTGGCGCCACGAACGAGGCCGTCAGTCGGCTTCAACGCCACGGTACGCACGGTGGAGTCGCCGAGGTGCTGTTCGACCTCAAGCGTAATCTTCTTCGTGGTTTCGCCCTCTTCGTTGGCGGTGTTGGTCAGCTCAACGGTAAGTGCGTTGTAAATGTCGGGCAGGTGGCCCACCGGGAATTCGACGTCGATAACCGAACCCTGGATACGCGTAACGCGTCCAGCGGTCGGCTCTGCAGCCGTCTCGGGAGCCGCTGTGGTCTGATTCTCAGCCATATGCGTTCCTACTCTTCCTTCTTATTCAGCGCGTCGGCGCTGCCGATGATTTCGGTAAGTTCCTGGGTAATCGAAGCCTGTCGCGAAGCGTTGAGCTTGCGGGTCAGGTCGTCGATCAGGCTGCGGGCATTGTCTGTAGCCGTATGCATGGCGTTCTGTCGGCTTGCAGTCTCGGATGCCGCCGCTGTGAGCAGGCATTCATGAATACGGGACTGGATGTACTTCGGCAGAATCGCGTCAAGCACTTCGTCGACGCTCGGCTCGAACGCATAAAGCGGGGTCGCGGCATCGGCATCGGATTCGGGCACAGGGCCGGAGTCCTGCTGTTCCGGAAGTACGAGTTCAACGGGCAGCATACGCAGCACGCGCACCTTCTGAACAACCATATTCACGAATTCGGTGAACACGATGTAGAGTTCGGAAACTCCACCTTCGCTCGCCGGCTTCATGTAGGCGTCCATCAGGGCCTTCGAGATGGACTCTGCGACTTCCACGCCGGGCTGGTCGGTATCGCCTTCCCAAGTACCGGCAACATCACGATTGCGGTACTTGTAGTACGTCACACCGCGACGACCATACACATACAGTTCCGGCTGCTTGCCTGCCGCATCGAGGCGGGCCAGCAGCGATTCCGTTTCGCGGATGATCGAGGAGGTGTACGGCCCTGCCATACCACGATCCGAAGTGAGGGCGAGGACAGCCACACGAGGGTTGTCCTCGTCCTTTTTCACGATCGGATGGTCAATATGGGTATGGGCCACCAGCGCTTGCACGGCGTCGAAAATCGCATCGGTATACGGCTTCGCGTTCAAGGCGACGTCACGTGCCTTGGCGATGTGCGAAGACGCGATCATCTCCTGCGCGTTGAAGATTTTCTCCAACGACGCGGTGGAGGCGATCCTAGATTTCAATGCGAGTTGCGAGCCCATGGATCACTTCTCTCCTGCGACGATCTTTTCCTGCTCGACCGGAGTGGCGTTCTTGACGTCAGGCTTCTTCTCGACCAGCGGCTTGCCCGCGCTGGTCACGAAGGTCTCACGGAACGCTTCCACAGCCTTGTCGAGGGCGGCCTCGGTGTCGGCGGTGAAGTCTTCGGTCTCGCGGATGGTCTTGAGAATATCGGTGTTGTGGTCCAAGTAGTCCAGCATGGCCTTCTCGAACGGCAGCACGTCGTTCAGCGGCAGGTCATCCATCTTGCCATGGGTGCCGGCCCACACGGAGACGACTTCCTGTTCCATGGAATACGGGGAGAACTGCGGCTGCTTGAGCAGCTCGGTCAAGTGGGAGCCACGGTTCAGCTGGGCCTTCGAAGCCGCATCCAAGTCGGACGCGAACATGGCAAAGGATTCCAGAGAACGGTACTGGGCCAAGGAGATCTTCAACGTGCCGGAGACCTTCTTCAACGCCTTGGTCTGTGCCGCGCCACCGACTCGGGACACGGAGATGCCGACGTCGACAGCCGGACGCTGGTTCGCGTTGAACAGGTCGGACTGCAGGAAGATCTGACCGTCGGTGATGGAGATCACGTTGGTCGGAATGTATGCGGACACGTCGTTTGCCTTGGTTTCGACGATCGGCAGGCCGGTCATCGAACCGCCGCCGAGGTCATCGGAAACCTTGGCGCAACGTTCGAGCAGACGGGAGTGCAGGTAGAACACATCGCCCGGGTATGCCTCACGTCCCGGCGGGCGGCGCAGCAGCAGGGAGATCGAACGGTAAGCCTCAGCCTGCTTCGACAGATCGTCGAAGACGATGAGCACGTGCTTGCCGTTGTACATCCAGTGCTGTCCGATGGCGGAACCGGTGTACGGTGCGATGTACTTGAAGCCTGCGGAATCGGAAGCCGGTGAGGCCACGATGGTGGTGTACTCCATGGCGCCGGATTCTTCGAGGGACTGCTTCACCGATGCGATGGTGGAGCCCTTCTGACCGATGGCCACGTAGATGCAGCGCACCTGCTTCTTCGGGTCGCCGGATTCCCAGTTACGCTTCTGGTTGATGATCGTATCGATTGCGATAGCGGTCTTACCGGTCTGGCGGTCGCCAATGATGAGCTGGCGCTGGCCACGGCCGATAGGCGTCATTGCGTCGATGGCCTTCAGACCGGTGGACATTGGCTCGTCAACCGGATGACGATGCATAACGTCAGGTGCCTGGGCCTCGAGAATACGACGGCCTTCGGTCTTGATCTCGCCAAGACCATCAATCGGGTTGCCTAGCGGGTCCACGACGCGGCCAAGGTAGCCGTCGCCGACGGGCACGGAGAGCACTTCGCCGGTACGACGCACTTCCTGGCCTTCCTCGATACCTGCGAAGTCGCCGAGGATAACCACACCGATCTCGCGGGCGTCAAGGTTGAACGCCAAGCCAAGCGTGCCGTCTTCGAAGGTCAGCAGCTCATTGGCCATGCAACCAGGCAGTCCCGTCACGTGCGCAATGCCGTCGCCAGCAGTCGCGACATAACCGACCTCTTGGGTCGGGGTGTCCGACGGCTTGTACGACTCGACGAACTCATCGAGCGCCTTGCGTATCGTGGTGGGATCAATGGTAAGTTCTGCCATGATCACTCCTTATTGTTGTTTATAAATTCAGTCAAGTCTTGTTTCAGGCTTGTTCACCGTGCGGCGAACCGTTAGGCGGTTGCCTTCACCGTGCGCTGAAGATGCTGCAGTTGTGCGACCACCGTGTTGTCGGTGACCTCGTCGCCCACCTGGATACGCATGCCACCCATGACGGTCGGATCGACCACAGAGTTGATGTGCACCGAATGGCCGGTCTTCGCCGTATAGATGGCGACGAGCTTTTCCACCTGCTCCTTGCTCAACGGCGTTGCCGTGGTAACAGTGACCATCGATTCGCCCATATGACGGGAGAACTTGTTGATCAGCCACTGAATAGTCTGCAGGTAGCGGCGATTGCGCAGATTGCAGGTCGCGTGCTCGGCCAGACGCTTGGTCACCTTGGTGAAATCCGCATCACCAATCAGGCTGTACAGCAGCTTGACACGGGCTTCACTGGGAACGGTTGCGTCATACAGCTTGGTGCGCACGACCGGAAGGTTGAGCAGTGCGGAATGCAACTCGGCAAGCTCGACGGAGACCTGCAAAGTCGTATTGGTGTGGTCCGCGTAGTACATCATGCCGTCAACGCCGAAATCCTCAACGGCATTGGCGATATCAGACACGCGGCTCCAACGGCGGGACACCAGATCGGACATGATCTCCATCACCAGTGGATGGGCCTGATCCCCGATCAGGGTCTTGACTACCGCAACCTTGTCTTCGACTGGGCGCGACGGGTCGGTGAGGGCACGTTCAAGCTGGATGTTGTGGTCAAGCGCGCTGGTGATCGTGAACAGCTCGTTCCCGATACGCCATGCGTCCTCACCGCTGTTACGCAGCTTGGGGGCCAGCGAGTCACGCGAAACGCGATCTGCGATACGCGATGCTTCTCCTCGCATTGGTCACCTCCCTTTCTTGAAGGTTTCGATCACTTCTTGTCGCTGTCCATGTCGGCGATCATCTGGTCGATCATCGACGACTGCACATCGTTATTCTCGAGCTTGCTACCCAGGATCTTGCCGGCCAGTGCCGTTGCCAGCACGCCAACTTCACCCTTGAGGCTCACCAGAGCCTGCTGCTGCTGCGATTCGATGGAACGCTGGGCGGTAGCGGTGATCTGCGCCGCATCGCTTTCGGCACGGGTACGTGCGTCCGCGATGATGTGCGATGCCTCCGTACGTGCGTCGTCACGGATCTTGGATGCCTCGACGCGCGCCTTGCTCAGCTGAGCCTCGTACTTCGCCTTGGCTTCATCGGCATCCTTCTGGGCCTGTTCGGCCTTGGCGATGCCACCTTCGATCTTGGCAGCGCGCTCATCGAACACGGCCTGGAACTTCGGCAGGAAGAACTTGTAGAAGAACACGGCGACGATGATCAGAATGACCAACGACCAGAAAATGTCGTAGCTTTTCGGAAGGAACAATTCCATTTCGCTAGCTGCGGTCACCATAGTGTCTTCCTCCTTTCATGTTCGTTTGCGTCTTCGGTGTTACCTTGAATCAAGTCTTACTTGATGAAGGCGAGCACGAAGCCGAGCAGTGCCAGCACCTCGACGAATGCCAGGCCCAGGAACATGAGGGTCTGCAAACGGCTGCCGAGCTCAGGCTGGCGAGCGGTGCCTTCGATGGTCTTGCCGATCAGGATGCCCAGACCGATGCCAGGGCCGATGGCGGCGAGGCCGTAGCCAACGACGTTCAGGTTGCCGGCAACCTCAGCGAGGGTAACGATATCCATGATTGTTTCCTTTCTGGTTATTGCTTGACAAGAAGCAACAATTAAAAAGCCGGCGGTCAGTCGATCTCCGGATAGCTCATATTGATGTATGCGGTGGTCAGGATGGCGAAGATGTAAGCCTGCAGGCAGGCGACCAGCGCCTCGAACAGGAACATGAACATGCCAGCTGCGAAAGTGATGACGCCGAACGGCATGAACACCTTGTTCACCACATCAATGAGGAAGTACTGCGTGGCCGAAAGGCACAGCGCAAGAATCAAGTGGCCCGAAACCATGTTGGCGAACAGTCGGATCGTCAACGAGAACGGACGGATAATCAGCAGCTCAAGCAGCTGAATCGGGGACAGCAGAATGTAGATCGGGGCCGGAACGCCCTTCGGGAAGATCTCATCTCTCAGGAAGTGGCCAAGGCCCTTTTCACGAATGCCTGCAATCCAGTATTGGCAGAAGCACCACATGGCGAACACCAACGGCAGCGTAATCGTTGCGCTTGCCGCGATATTAAAGCCCGGGATGATGCCACACAGATTGAAGACCAGCAACGTGCAGAACACGGTGGTGATCATCGGCACGTAACGCTTGCCGCGCAGCTCGCCCATCACCTGATAGACGATGTTGTCGCGGACGAATTCGATCAACCATTCGACTGCTCCCTGCCAACGGCTGGGGATGAGCTTTGCACGGCTTGCCGTAATTCCGAGAACCAGCAGCATGATGACGGTCGCAAGAATGCGAACGAGGATGATGCGGTTAATGGCGAACGGCGTGCCCTGAAAAACGAACGGATCGGGAAGGAAGTCATCGATACTGGGCATCTCGGGACCATCAGCGATGGTCAGCATGCCCTTCCCCAATGCACCAATCATTCACGCCTCCTGCTCTTGTGTCAGCTGTTAGTTTAGCCCAACAACCGAGTCGAATGTGACGTTCTGGTTACTTAACCAAAGCGTACTTCGAAGTATGCATCGACGCGACCGGAGTCCCGTGCGACGCATTCGACTCCGAATGGCTGGATAGGATTATTAGCCCGTGTCTAGACAACGTCCACACACTTGGAGTTTTCCTTACGGCCATTTAGTTTTTCCGGCGTTTCGCTTCAAGCTGGACTAACTAGACACGGCTCTGTGATTCGTCGGATAGTCGACGTTATCCAGCATACCGCATGTTTTCAGTAAAACGTTTCACCATATCTATCGAGTGTCGGAGATCTTTTAGACCAATTCAGCCAACACCGATAAATCACAGACGAATGCGATTGATACAAACAAAAAAGATGCACACAATCACGCGATTCGTATCACGCGGATTATCTGCATCTTCAGCACATCGACGGCTTCCGCAATGTTACGGAAGGGACCTTGGATTCAGTCGTGGATCACGCCGTAGCCGTCGCGCACGAACGGCGCGAACGCATCGACACGCGGCGAACCCGGCTGATGGCGAATCGAACGATCCATGCCAAGACGCTTCTGCGCACGAAGCTGCGGAACCTCGCTCAAATCGTATGGCGTGGTCTGATACACCCAATTCAGCCAATTACGCCACAACAGATTCGCGTGGGCACGCCACGCGAACACCGGCTCAAGCTGTGGATCGTCATGCGGGAAGTAGTTTTCGGGGAACGGCACGTTCGTCATCCCCTTCTTCATATCGCGCTCATACTCCTCGGCCAAGGTGTACTTGCCGTACTCCCAGTGTCCAAGCGCGAACACCTCCGAAAAATCGCGGGTGGCGATCAGACCAGGACCGGATTTCGGACCCCACGTAAGCACCTGCAATTCGGGATTGCGGGCGACATCACCCTCGCTCACCCCTGCAAGGCGAGAATGCGGCTGCAGGCAGATCTCGTCGAAACCGTTCGTCAGGAAGCAGTATTCATCCTGCAAATACTGCGGAAACACACCGAAAATCTTCTCCGGAAGATTCTCTTTGCGCACGTTATAGCGGTAATTGAGCGCACCCATCGCACCCCAGCACAAATACATGGTGGAAAACACATGCGTGGAAGCCCAGTCGAGAATCTTTTTGAACTCATCCCAATAATCGACCTGCTCGAAATCAAGATGCTCGACGGGAGCACCCGTCACCACGAAGCCGTCGTAATAGTTGTCTTGGAACGCGTCGAGGGTTTCGTAAAACTTCACTAAATGGTCGGCGCTCACATGCGTACCCTTATGCGTGGAGGTCTTCATGAAATCGATCTCCACCTGCAGCGGACTCTTCGAAATCAGGCGCAGCAGCTGAGTTTCCGTCTCAACCTTCTTCGGCATGAGATTCAGGATCACCAACTTAAGCGGGCGCACACGCTGACGCTCCGCTTCGGGCTTTTCGAGCGCGAAAATACGCTCGGAGTCGAGAATGTCTCTGGCCGGAAGGCCGCTGGGAATCTTGATAGGCATGCTTCTATTATGGTGCGGAGTCGGATATGGCGCACTCCTCTGCGCCGGCGATCGGTCGAAACGGGTATAGGAAAAATGGATAACGCGCTATTCGTGGCGCTGTTTTACACGGCCAAACGAGCGCGACACGCCGATTTGACATATTTGGAAGTAATCGTAAAGTTAATAGAGCTGTCTTAAAGACAAGCCGACGCGGGGTGGAGCAGCTCGGTAGCTCGCTGGGCTCATAACCCAGAGGTCCATGGTTCAAATCCATGCCCCGCTACCAATTGACCGCCGTTCCCGGAATCATCCGGGACGGCGGTTTTTTGCATTTGCAGGACTTTTGCCGCCGTCAAATTAACGTCAGTAAGATCGTTAAGCGTTACGCCAAGATAATTCGCAACTTTCACCATGTCGTCAAAGGTCCACGGATAGCCAATCTTGAGCATGCGCGAGAACGACTGCGGAAACTTGCCAAGAATCGCCGCCACATCCTTCTTGGGGATATGACGGACAGAAATAATCATGTTGATGTTCGTTATAGCCACATCGCCGGCCGCCATGCTGGCGGTGCTGGGCATTGTTATTGTTGCTGTCATAGGTTCCATATTAAACACAGTTGTTTAACTTTGCAACACGCCGAGAATTGCCAAACATGCACATTGGGCTGTAATACTTAACATGTGAGTTTAGCTAAGAACGTCAGAGTTACAGCAAATGTGCGATACTTACTCCGGCAAAACCGAGTTACGCAGCGCGACCTTGCTGCCGCTCTCGGTATGCATGAGCAGACCTTTTCCAACAAAATGTGCGGCACGCGACCGTTCACCTTGCGCGACTTGACCCGCATTGCTGATTTCTTCGATGTGAGCGTCGATTTCCTTCTTGGTCGTTCTGATTATGCGAAACCGTTGGAGGTGGCGTGATGGCTGGCGTGGAACGTGTGGCGGTGCATGTAAGCCGTCTGGCGCATTGTCCCGCCGTGTTCTTCGTTGAGTTCTCGCGTGCCGGTTCGGTGGGGAACCTCGTTGTTCCTCTGGATCGTTCCGAGGCCGAAGCGTTGCGCGACGAGCTTGGCGAAGCGCTGTCGGGCCGGATTACGGAGGCCCCGGATGTTAGTTGATGGTTTTAATGATCTCCACGGGTTCAGGGCATCCGTCCCAGACGATGGTGAATTTGATGGGGTAATGGGCTTTGCCGTCCCCGTCCTCCACGTGTCCGTCAAAGAACGCGGTGCCGCCTTGTTGACGCTCCTCTCGCAGTTTCGGCAGTCCAATGTTGAAGAAGTGGACGTCGGGCAGCCCCCATGGTTCGCTATCGGTTCTTCCGAGATAGTTGTTCCATGTGTTCGTGTAGGTTCCCTCGACCGCTTCGGCAAACACGGAGATGTTGCGCGCGGGGCCTCCGATGTTGGTAAGGACGAAGCGCGACCCGCTTTCGTCGATGTCGATTCTGAACTTGGGCGGCATGGGTGGCTTGCGAGTTGCCGGCGTTGTTGCTGGAAACATGGCGTCTATTTCGTCATTCGTGATTGGCGTCGCAGGCCCTTCCGCTGGTGTTTCCTTCCGGGACGCTTTGCTAACGAGGCCAATAAGTTTTTTGACGATGAACGCGCCCGCCCCACCGATGATTGTCAATATTGCGCAAATCGCCATGACCCAGTTCGGGTCACCCATGTCGATGTTTTGAAACCAATTCGTAATTCCATTCATGACGTTCAATCTACAACCGGAGGTGTCTCGTGCCGTATCTGAAGCCTGAGTCCACCAGCGACACGTTTGACGTGTTTTGCAGGGTGACCGATGGTGGCAATCCTTATCGTTTCCATGTCCTCGCGGACATCCGTGGGCAGTTGTTGGACGTGGATGGGTTGTCGATGGGTGAGTTGGTGACGGTCAATCGTGAGATTGCCAGGGCCATCAGGGAGGCGAAGCATGCGCGCCATCTGTAGGACCGTGCTACGTGGCCTGTGCGTCGTGGCTGTGTTGCCGTCGGTGCTGCTGGCGGTTGGTTTGTGCGCGTTCTGGCGGTGGCTGTGGGACGACGATGACGAGAGGAGTCGGTATGGGTACGGCTACTAGGGTCTGCGTGGATAATTACGAGGCCTATCCGGGTATCTTCCGTGTGTCGTTCGACTCCGGTGATGTTCGCGCGGCGGTGGTGCTGACCCGCCCGCAGTTGGAGCAGTTGCGCTCGTGCGTGACTGATTCGTTGGCTCATGACGATGCGGTGCGGCGAAGACGCGGCGGCGATCTGTGACGGCTTGCGCCGTCGATAACCGAATATGCCTTTGACCACGCCGACCGTCGGTTGCGTGCGAGGCGTGATGAAGCACCCGGCCGCGCCTTGCCCAGCGCGTTACAAACACACCACGTGTGGCGTGGTGGTTGAAGCGTCCCTAGCGGGGAGGCGTGCGGGTTGCAGCTAAACGCACGTGTCGTGTTCCCAGGGACGAAAGCGGCACCATCGGCCCCATGCGTGGGGTGGCACGTGCGTTGACCTTCGTCGCGGCCTTGCGCCGCTGACCATATGCGACGGCCTTGGCTCCATGCCGAAATGCTTCACATGTGGGAACCCTTCGGGAAGAACGGGAATCAGGAACCTTCTTGATTCTTGTTTTCCCGCCTTATGGTTCCCCGCTCTAACCTTCCACCATCCGAAATTCATTGATTCCATCGATTACAGGACTTACCCACTTAACCGCCTACGAGCTGATTGGAGAACATCATGGGTTATGCAGTTGATTACGTGCCGACAAGGGAACGAAGGAAGATTAAGAAGAAGTACCGCCGTGAGCATGTGACCAGCAAGGCGGTCAGGGCTCGGGATATGAGGAACGCGGTTCGGTGGAATCTGCCGACGCTAGAACATGATACGACCGGTACCGCTACTGTCGATCGTTCCATCGTCATCAATCTGCTTCGTTTGGACCGTATCAGCCCGACCGCCGACCCTACCGGGGACCATGCGATGCAGCAGCTGGTCAGCGAGGGCATTGTGCCCAAGCCTTTTCGCATCGCCGGTAACTACGGGTTCGACCGCGACGACCTGATCACGTCGCTCAAGGCATGGGTTGGTCTGCTGTGAACCCGCGCGTGAAACTCACCGTCAGCCAGGCCGCAAGGTATCTGCATGTGTCGCGGCGCACGATGCAGCGGATGCGGGACCAGGGCACGGGGCCGGCGTACTTCCGAAGCGGCGAGGCCCCGAACTCCCCGATCCTGTACGAGCTGGCCGACCTTGACATGTGGCTCGCCGCACGGAAGGAGCGATAGCCATGGGCAGAAGGCAGGTCATCGACCCGTGCGTGCGCGCCGAGGTCATCGCCACATACGGCAACACCTGTTGGCTGGGGTTGCCGGGATGCACCGTGGTGGGCGAGGAGGACGACCACATCGTGCCCCACTCACACGGCGGCAAAGCGACCGTGGCCAACATCCGCCGCGCCTGCAAGCACTGCAACGCCAGCCGACAGGACCGCGTGCTGTACGGTTACGGCGCAAGGATGCACATAATCGTGTGCCCGCCGGGTTGCGACGCGACAGCGCTGGACTACATCACCGAACACAGCAGAAGCACGGACCCAGTGGTGGCCTACTCGTATCTGGCCGACGCGATGGGCGTGGCCGAGACCGAATCGCGCGCCGAGCGCGTGGCCGTGGGCATGGCATGGAGCGCCGCGTACCGCAGCTTCACCACATGCGCGGAACCGTTGGACGTGTGGTGCGTGCGCACGTTCCCGTCCAGCCGCCGGCACCCGCGGATGCTGGACGAGTGGCTGGCACTGGACTACGACATACACGTGATGGATGTGGACTACGCCGAGGCATGGGACCATGCGGTCACCGAGGACGAGCGCGTGCTGGTGCGCCGATGGTACTCGCTGCATCTCTCGCAGGCGCTGGTGGATGCAAGGCAGGCCGCCCGACGGGCCCGTCTCACGGCCTTGGGCCTTCGCTCCGACGCCGCCAGCGTCGCGGCGCGGCCTGAGTGGTGAACGCGGTTTTTTAAACTCGCCGGCCTCGACCAAGACCCCGCGCCCAGTTTTTTCTCCCCCCAACCCAAGAATAAAAAAAGCCGGAAAACGTTGGAATATCAACGTTTTCCGGGTATCGCTCTTCAAAAACACAAGATACACCGTTTTATGATTGGAGCAAACAACGCATGATGCTCGACGGATTCGACGAGGACACCGGCCGGAACATCGGCCCGCAGGAGCAGGCCACGCGCCGCATCGTCAAGGACTTGGAGGACTCGCACCCGGAATACGACCCCATCCGCGATGGTCTTTGCCAGGCCATGCTCTCACTTGCGGCCAACATCGACAGCCAGAACCGGTCGGGCCGTGAAATCAGCCGCAACATGGCGCAGTACATCGACGCCCTGTGGAAGATTCGCGACATGTATCCCGCCGAGGTCGTCGCGGACGACGACGTGGAGGCCGCGTGGTCGGGAGGTGCCGGCGATGCTGATTAGGGGCGGCACCCGGCGCGACGAGACGCGCAGGACGTTGGGGCCGCGATTGGCGGGCATCGCGGCGATGATGGGCACGCCGCTGATCCCGTGGCAACGCTACGTGGCGGACGTGGCCTGCGAGATAGACGAAGACACCGGCACCTTCCATTACGACACCGTCGTGATCAGCACGCCGCGCCAGTGCGGCAAGTCGGCGCTGGTGGACTCGTCGGACACGTTCAACGCATCCCTTGGCCGCCGCCGGCGCATTGCCTACGCAGCGCAGACCGGCAAGGACGCCGAGGACCATTTCAAGGAGTACGCCGAACTGATGCAGGGCACGCGCCTGATGCAGAAGGTCCGTAAGTTCCGGTTCTCCAACGGCGGCATGAGCGTGAGCTTCACGAACGGCAGCACGATAAGCCCCATGGCCATGACCAAGATAGCCGGCCATGGCAAGCAGATGGACAAGGTCACCATCGATGAGGCGTTCTCGCTGACGAAGGAGGCCGGGGACACCATCATGGACGCCATAATACCGACCATGAACACTCGTCTGATGCGCACAGGGGTGGCCGCGCAACGGTGGATAACCTCGACCGAGGGCAACGCCGACAGCACCTATTTCAACCCGCTGCTGGACGGTTTGCGCGCCGGGGACGTGCCCGAACGCACCTGCTGGTTCGATTTCGGGATACCCGAGGACGCCGACCCCGAGGACCTGGACGTGGTCATGCGCTACCATCCCGCCGCCGGCTACCTGTGGTACAAGCCCCAGTTGCGCGACTTCCGCGAGGGGTTCGGCGACAACGTGGCCGGTTGGGCTCGCGCGTTCGGCAACAGGCGCGACACCGGCGTTTCCGACAGGGTGATAGCGGCCGACCTGTGGGAGACCACCGCCGTCGCGCCGATCAAGCCCGCCGAGCTCGACGGCCGGCCCATCGTGTTCGCGGCCGCCGTGGACGTGGACGCCACCAACACCAGCGTGAGCGTCGGCATCGTCAACCAGGACGGTACCGTCACCACCCAACTGCTCAAGGTGCTGGCCGGCACCGGCAACGCCCCCGACGAGATAACCCGTTTGTGCACCGACTACGCGGCACCGCTCGTGATGGACACGCGCGGCCCCAACGCCGACCTGCGCGACCGGCTCGCATCGCTCACCGACAGCTACGGCGACCAGCTCGTGAGGTTCGTGGAACTCTCCGCCGCCGACTACCTCGCGGTCGGCCAGGCCTACGTTTCCGGCTTGCAGAACCACACCGTGACCCACACGCTCGACACGGAACTGGACATGAGCGTGGCCAAAAGCGCGCGCACGTGGAGCGGCGACGCATGGCGCATCACCCGCCGTGGCTCCACCGGCCTCACGTCGCCGCTCGAAAGCTGCATGTTGGCCGCATGGGGAGCGACCCACCAGCCCGAGGAGACCACGCCGTTCATAGTCTGATGGCACCGCTTGGCGCTGCTTGGCTTCGCTTGGCTTCGCTTGGCTTCACGGTGCTGGACGGCCCGCCGCCTTCGGCCCCATTCTTGTGGGCATGAACGAACGACTTGGATTCTGGCGCAGGCTCAAGCTCGCGGGCGGCATCGTCACCCGTGGCGCGGCCGCGCTCGACGACGTGCCCGACGGCATCCTGCCCCCGGCCCGCCGCGCGGAATGCGACCCGCTCACCCTGTCCACCGTGTTCCGTGGCGTGCAGGTGTTGCAGACAGCCATCACCGGCCTGCCGATCAACGAGACCCGCAACGGCATCAAGCTCGATACCGTCAGCGCTCTCGTCCAGCGCCCCGACATCAACCGTTCACGCCGTGACTTCCTCGCCGACATGGTGGCCTCGATGGTCCTCGACGGCAACGCCTTCGTCCGCCTGGTGAGATACGGCGGCGAGATCGTGACCTGCGAGGTGCTGCCCCCGCAGCTCGTGACCGTCAGCGACGACGGCCACGACCCCGCGAGCCCGCGCCTGCGCTACGGCTACCTCGGCCGCGACTACACGCCCGACGACATCGTGCACTGCAAGTTCCTCAACGTGCCCGGACGGCTCAGGGGCTTGGGACCCATCGGCGCGGCCCGCGAAGAGGTCGAATCCGCGCAGATGGCCCGCGACTACAAGGCCAAGTTCTACACCGATTCCAGCAACATCAAAGGCTATGTGACCACCGAGCAGAAGGTCAGCCTTCCCACGTTGAAGGCGTTGAAGGACGACTGGGGCAAGGACGGCCAGGCCGGCCAGGTGCGCTTCGTCTCCGATGGCCTGAAATACGTGCCCTTGGACCTCAAGCCCGCCGATTTGCAGTTTCTGGAGACCCAGAAGTTCGACACGACACAGATCGCGCGACTGCTCGGCATCCCCGCGTCCATCATGCTCGCGGCCGTCGATGGCAGCAACCTGACCTACCAGAACATTGAACAAAGCTGGATCGAGTTCGCCGACTACACGCTGGCCGCCTACGCGGGCGAGATCGAGGAACTGTTCAACCGTCTTCTGCCGCGCGGCCGCGAGGCGCGGTTCGACTGGGATTCGAGCGGCCGCACGAACACCAGCGAACGGTACGCGGCCTACGCCAGCGCTTTGGAACACCAGTGGATGACCGTGGACGAGGTGCGCGCCGACCGGGGACTGGCCCCGTTGGCATCCACGCCGGAACCAGTGAAGGAGAACCAACAGTGAACGACAGACTGATGGAACGGCGCATGCTCGACGTGCGCGGCATCCAGGTAAGGGACGCGGAAGACGGGGACGGCAGCATCCTGACCGGCATCGCCGTGCCGTTCAACACCAGGTACGCCCTGTGGGGCGACTACGCCGAGGTGTTCGACCCGGACACCGACTTCGGCTCGCGCGACAGCGTGAAAATCAGCCGCCAGCACGGCGAGCTCATCGGCCGCGTCACCAGCATGGACGCCGAGGCGGACGGACTGCACATCACCGCGAAGCTCGCCGGCACCCAGGCCGCGCGCGAGGCCATCCAACTCGTGCGCGAAGGCGTCTACGACGGGTTCAGCGTCGGCTTCATCCCCGTGGACAACCGCGAGGTGGCAGCCGACGACGGCGTCACCGAGGTGCATCGACGCAAGGTCGATCTGTTCGAGGTGGCCGTCACCGGCATCCCCGCGTATCCGAACGCGGTCATCACCGGCCAGCGCGAACAAGCCCACGAAAACATGTCCGAAACCGGAAGCAACCAAACCGACAACCAGAAGGAGAACCACATGGACGAGGAACTGCGCGCCATGCTCGACGGCATCCAGGAGGAACAGCGTGGCATGAAGGCCGCGCTGGCCAAGGGCGCGGCACCCGAACGCAAGACGATGGGCGGCGAATACCGCAACGCGGGCGAATACCTGCGCGCCCTCGTGGACGGCGACGAAGCGGCCGTGAACCTGTACCGCGAAGGCCGCGACCTGATCGTGACCGGCGACACCGGCAACACCAGCACCTGGATCGCGGACGACCTGCGACTGATCGAACAGCGCCGCAAGGTCATGGGCATCCTCACCCACGACAGCCTGCCCTCCACCGGCATGAGCATGGAATACAACGTCGTGGAGACCGACACCACCAGCGTCACGGCGCAGGCCAAGGAAGGCGACACGCTCGCGTTCGGCAAGGTGTCGTTCGGCACGAAGGTGACCACCGTGGGCACCTACGGCGGCTACACCACCCTGTCGCGCCAGACCATCGAACGCTCGACCACGCCCATGCTCAACACCGCGCTGAAGGCCCTGCGCAACGCCTACGCGAAAGCTACCGAGAACAAGGTCCGCCAGTTCCTCTACGACACCATCGCCACCCAGCGCGACGCATCCACTGACCCCAACAAACTCGACGCGCCCGCCGCATTGAACGCCATGACCATCGACCAGTGGGCCGGCCTCATCATCGACGCCGCCGAGATCGCCGACGACCGCAACGTCAACCTGACCCGCCTCGGCGTCAGCAAGGACGTGATGAAGGCGCTCGTGGCCCTCAAGGACTCCGGCAGCCGCTTCTTCGACCTGAGCGGCGACGGCAGCGACACGCTGGGCGACTTCGACCTGACCGGCATCGCCGGCCGCTTCCTGCGCCTGCCCGTGCAGATGCTGCCCGCCGCGCCGGCCGGCACCGCCTGCTTCATCGACCCCGAGGCCGTGACCGTCTGGGAATCCGGCGGCCCCACCCAGCTGTCCGCCACCGACCCGACCAAGATCACCGACAGCTACAGCGTGTACGGCTACCTCGCCGTCGCCGCCACCCTGCCCACGGGCCTGATCCCCATCAAGTTCGCGGCCTGACCATGGCGGACGAGACCAGCGAACTCGTGGCCCTGCTGCGCGACGAGGTGAACATGCCAGCCGGCGACGACGAACGTCTGAAAGCGAAGATACGGACCGCGACCACCTACGTGGACGCCGCCATCGCCGGCCAGAAATGCCCCGACGACGTGCGCCGCGACTGCATCGTGTCGTGCGCGGCCGACCTGTACAACAGCAGGGACGCGCGCTTCGGCGTGATGAGCGTCGCCGATTCGACGCTCGAACCGTTCCGCGTGTCCACCGACCCGCTTCGCAGCGTGTACCCCAAACTCAACGCCGTGGGCGTCATGGCCGGCAGTCTGGCGGCGGCATGATGAGCAGCCTCGTTATCCAGGAACGCGACGCGCTCATCCGCTTGCTCGAAGACTGCCTGGGCGACCTCGTGCAGATCGTCACGGCCGACGAACAGAAGGCCAGACCACTGCCGAACAAGGTGGCCGTCTTCATCGAACCGCCCGAACTCGCCTACAAGAAGTGGGGCAACGAGCCCGACATCACGTGGAGGCTCGACATAATCGCCGGCACCATGGCCACCCAGGCCCCCGCGTTGGAACTCGTCATGCGGGCCATCGACCTCATGGCCGAACACGAGCTCAACATCCAGGCGGCACGGCCCGTGACCCTCAGCCTCGCCGGCTCGGGAGACCTCGCCGCCTACCAGCTCACACTCAACCCATTGGAAATCATCTGAAAGGAACATCATGGCAAGCAAGGTGCGCACACTCGGCCCCGGCTCGTTCAACATCACCGACGAGAAGTCGGGCCGCGACTTCAGCGCCGACCTGACCAAGGCGCAGCTCAACCCATCCAACTCGTCCGACGACCCCACCACCTATCTGGACGGATCGCAGGAGGCCAACACATCCACCACATGGACGATGGAAGGCACCATCGGCGACGACTTCAGCACCGATGGCCTGAGCGTGTGGTGCTTCGACCACGCCAACGAGACCCTGCCGTTCGAGTTCGTGCCCAACAAGACCGGGGCCATCAAATGGACCGGCGACGTGACCGTGACCCCCGTGGCCGTCGGCGGCGACGTGAAATCGAAGAACACCAACGACTTCAGCTTCCCCGTCACGAACCTCAAGCACACCACCTACACGGCCCCGGTCAGCGCATGAACACCGGCAAGGCCCTGATGGTCGTCGGCCAGAAACGCTTCGTCGCCACAATGCGCAAGGCCGGCGCCGACCTGGACGAACTCAAGGGCGTGAACCGCGAAGCGGCCGAAATCGCCCTCCCCGCCGTGCAGGCCCTCGCCCCCGTCGGCAAGACCGGCAGACTCTCGAAATCACTGCGTGCCGGCGCGACCAAAAAGGCCGGCGTGATCCGCGCGGGCCGCAAGGCCGTGCCCTACGCCGGCCCCGTCAACTACGGGTGGCCCGGCCACCACATCAAACCACGCCTGTATGTGAACAACGGCGTGGCCCGAAGCGAAAACGCCTGGATGAAACCATACGAGGCGTTCGTGGAGAAAACCATGAAACAAGTCAAAGGAGCATAAGCCATGTTGAAGAAGACCGCGACTATCGGCTACCAGGACGGCCACGAGGACACCGTGATCCTCACCGCCCGCGCCCAATGCCAGGCCGAGGAACACGCCCAGACCAACGGGTGGGGGCCCGTGGAGAACTGCAAAATCCGGTTCGTCTACTACTTCGCCTACAGCGCCGCACGCCAGCAGGGCAAGACCAAACTCCCCTACGAACAGTGGCTCGACAGCATCATCGACGTGGTGGTCAACACGCCCGACGACACGGAGGACGCGCAGCTGGACCCTACGAACTAGCCGCGTGGCCCGACGATTCGCTCGGCCAGCTCAGCTTCATCCTCGCCCGCCGCTTCGGCGGCACCCCGTGGCAATGGAGGAACGAGGCCAGCGAACTCGACTGGGGCACCGGCATACGCCTGTTGACCGAGGAAATGGAACGAGCCGAAAAGGAGGTGGACAATGGCGGGGCATAGCGCCATCATGTCCGTGCGCATCACGGGCAACGCGGACGACGCCGTGAAGGCGTTCGAGAAGGCGACCGGCAAGGCCGCCGCGTTCGGCAGCTTCATGGGCGGCGCGGCCCTGAAGGGCGTGACCGCCCTGTGGGGCACGCTCAAGAACTTCAGCGGCGCGGTCGTCGAGATGAGCGACTCGACCGACAAGTTCAAGAACACCATGAGCTTCGCCGGCCTCGACACCAGCGCCGTGGAGGCCGCCACCAAAGCCACCCGCAAATACGCGGCCAGCACCGTGTACGACCTCACTACAATCCAGAACACCACCGCCCAGCTCGCCGCCAACGGCATCGACAACTACACCGAACTGACCGAAGCGGCCGGCAGCCTCAACGCCGTGGCCGGCGGCAACAGCGACACCTTCAAATCAGTGGCGATGATGCTCACCCAGACCGCCGGCGCGGGCAAGTTGACGACGGAGAACTGGAACCAGCTGGCCGACGCCATCCCGGGAGCCTCGGGCAAACTCCAAGAAGCCATGCTCGCCAACGGCGCGTACACCGGCAACTTCAGGGACGCTATGGCCAAAGGCGAAATCACCGCCGACGAGTTCAACCAGGCGCTGATCCAGCTCGGCATGAGCGACGTGGCCAAGGAGGCCGCCACCAGCATCAAGACCATCGAAGGCGCGATGGGCAACCTCGAAGCGTCCGTGGTCGGCGGACTCACCGACGCCTTCGACCTCGTGAAACCCGCCGTGACCTCCGCCATGGGCGTCGCCGCCGAGAAGATCACGGCGTTCAGCGGCAAGGCCACAACCGGCCTGAAGGGCGTAATAACCCTCGTCAAGGACGGCAACTTCAGCGCGGAACTGCGCGAGGCGTTCAACATCGAGGAAGACAGCCCGATAACCGACTTCCTGCTCACCGTGCGCGACACCGCCGCCAACACGTTCGACACCGCGAAAACAGCCGTGACGGACTTCATGACCGCGTTCAACGACACGGGCCCGGTGCAGACCGCCAGCGACATCTTCGGCTACGTGTGGGAGACCTGCAAAAGCCTCGCCGGAGCCGGCGCCGACCTCATCGGCCAGTTCACGCCCCTGCTCGACTCGATGGGCGGCGCGGCCGGAGCGGGCACCGCGTTGGGCGACGCTTTCAACGGCGCAGCCGGCATCGTGGGCGACGTGGCCGACAAACTCACCGCGTTCAGCGACTGGGTGAGCGCGAACGCGGAACCCATCAGCGCCGCCCTGGTCGGCATCGGCACCGGCTTCGCCGTGTTCCAAGCCGCATCCATCATCACCGCCGTCTCAACGGCCTTGGAGGGATTCAGCATCGCAAGCACCGTCGCCGCCGCCAAACAATGGCTGCTGAACGCCGCCATGAACGCCAACCCGATCATGCTCGTCATCACGCTCATAGCCTCGCTCGTGGCCGGTTTAATCTACTTCTTCACCCAAACCGAGACCGGCCGGCAGATATGGAGCAACTTCACCAGCTTCATCGGCGCGTGCGTGAACAACATCATCGGATTCTTCCAATCACTGCCCGGCAGGATAGGCGCGTTCTTCTCCAGCGCCGCCCAGTTCGCGCAGAACACGTGGAACAACGTGGTCAGCTGGTTCAGCGGACTGCCCGGCCGCATCCTGTCCGCCATCGGCAATGTTGGACGGCTGCTGTGGAACGCGGGCTCAAGCATCATCGAGGGTTTCCTCGACGGTCTGAAATCCGCGTGGAACAACGTGACCGGGTTCATCGGCGGCATCGCCGACTGGATCGCGGAGCACAAGGGCCCCGCCGCCTACGACAAGGTGCTGCTGGTGAAAAACGGCCGCCTCATCATGCAGGGCCTCGCCAAAGGCCTCGGCCTCGGCTTCGACACCGACGTGCGCCGCGCCATCGGCAACATCAACGGCCGCCTGTCCAACGTCGTGTTCAACGGCGGTACCACCGCCGGCAGTCAGGCGGCCAGTACGGCCACCGTTTTCAACGTCACGTTCAACGCGCCCGTGGACCGCGAGGGCGTGGCACGCGAAATCAGGAAGATTCTCCGCGACTACGACCGGAAGCGAGGCAACTGATGGCGCAGCAGTGTTTCATGTTCCTCGACTGGGGCGACGGCTGGGTTGCCGTCAACGACCACGACAACGACGTGGCCGCATTGGACGGCTTCAGCATCCAGTGGGGCACCGACGGCATCGACCAGCAGCCCGAACCGTCCGTGATGACGTTCCGGCTGCGCGACTCGACCGGCTGGCTCACCGGCCGCGCCCTCGCCCTGGCCGGCGCGCGCGTGCTCGTGCAGATCTCGGCACAACCCACATGGGGCATGCTCAGCGACGACATGGGCGCATGGTCGGCGCAGCGCATGCGTTTGGACGCGATGCACCAGGCGTACACGCCCGGCAACCCGTCCGGCAAGTCCAGCACGGCGACGACATTGTTCGACGGACTGGTGCAGAACGGCGGCGAAACCCGGCCCCACGGCGACGGCTGGCTACTGGAACTCAGCGCCTCCAGCCGCATGATCCTGTGGAAAAGAATGCAGAAACAAGGGCCCATCTCGTCCGACGCACGCTACACGGGCCTGCACTGGGTCGGCACCATGGCCGAACGATTGACGGAGCTCAACCGACGTGCCGGGGAGGCGGACGCGCCGCAGGCCAACGCCAACGGTCTCCCCATCACCGCATCCGTGGCACCCTACCGGACCGACGACTACCCGTCACAGCTCGCCCTGCTCCACCGTCTCTACGCGCACTCACGAATGTGGCCGCTGTGGTATGAATACCCCGACCGCGACGCGAGCCGCATCGACTACATGCCGTTCGGCGCGCCCGCCAGCATCGGCATCGACGACACAGCCCGACTTACCGTGACCGACTGGACGGGCGAGACGCTGGACGGCCTGGACGCCGCCGACGTCATCACCGACGACGAACAATCATTGACGATCCCGGAACCCGTCACCCAGTTCGTTATTCAGGGCAAGACAGCGAAAGCGTCCGACGGCGCGCTTGAGTTCGACCAGCACGAAACTGCTTTGACGGACATGGGCCGGCTGCCGGCGAACCTGAAGGCCACGCAATCCAGCGTCACCGTTGAGGCCGACGTGGTGACGGCCGACGAGTCGGGCGGCGTATGGGGCCGCGCGGGCGGCAGCGTGTGGGCCCCGACCGACGCGGATCGTGACGCGTTCGCCCGACTGCTCGTCACCATCGACCGGCGGTTACGGCCGGCAACGGTGGTGTTCGACGGCCGCAAGCTGGACCCGGCCACGCACGCGCGCCTGTATCTCACCGCCAGTTCCGGGCCGCTCGTCATCCAGGGCGCCACGTCGTCACGTCTCACCGGCGACGACGGCATACCCGCCACGGGCGGCGCGTGGGCGACCATCGGCGGCACGCTCACCTACCAGTGGTCGAGCGGGCGGCCGTTGCTCCGCAACGAGGTCACGTTATGGCCGTTGCCCGTCAAGACCGATACCGCGACCACGTGGGCGGATATGGGTGCATGGCCCGTCACATGGGACATGTGCCGGTTCACACTAGCCGAGCTCGCGTTAATTCGACAATTCTCACAACCAACACAGGAAGGATCACAAGGATGAAGACCACAAGCGTGTACGGCATCCCCTATATCGAGGCCGATGACCTCGTATCGTCCGCCCCCACACAGTTCCGACAGACGGCAGAAGGCGTCGAAAAGGTCTTGCGCGAAATCGACGCGCGAGCGACCCCCGAAGGCGTATCGCCAGTGACTGCAACCACGCTGGAGACATTGGAGTCACTGGAAGGCGTGAATGGACAATCAGGCGTGGTCACCGGTGACACCATGCAACGCAATGGTCTGTACTACCGTCTTGGCGACGCCTGGCACCCCGTGGAGATTCGACAGAAACGCACGTGGGGCTGCCGGTTCAAAAGATCCGCGAACGACCTCATCCTGAACAACGGCGACACATACATGATGTTCTCCAACGTGACCGGAAGCGCCGACATCAAGACGACTGCCAATAGCAAGGGCGCGTATGCGATTCTGCCGGCCGGCCGATGGCTGGTCAAAGAATACATGCAGTTCTCCGGTATCGCAGACATGACATGGCTAAGCATCGGGGTGGCGACGGTAGGAGGCGCCTCGTCACTGCTCCCGAGTGCGGCGGAATCAAGCACCTCTGGTAATGCGTTCAGCGCAATTGAGTGTGTGACCGTCATCGAATCCGACGGCACCGGCGGAATCCAGGTCTCGTTCCACTCCAACAACAGCGGCATAATGCGCGTGGCCGGCTATCTCAACGTGGTGGAGCTATGAGCGAGGAAGTAATCGTGTCGGTGGCCGGCGTCGCCGGCGTGGTGCTGGGCGCGATTATCCAGACCGTAGCAACCGCCTCGCGCGACCGGTTGGAGGCGTACCGGCTCGCGCAACAGATGCAGACCGACAATTCCCTGTTGTGGCAATGGAACCGTGCTCTCGTGGATCACATATACCGGCGAGCACCGCCACCACCGCCTGAGCCACCGGAAGGGCTTTTCGAGCATCGAGACGATTGAAAGGAGACAAATGAATGGTCAATAGCACATGGATAGGCAGCCCCAACCACTACGCGGGACGCAACGGCTACGAGGTCACGCACATCACCCTGCACATCATGGTAGGCCGTCTCGCCGGCACCGACGCGACGTTTCAGAATCCGGTGCGCCAGGCGTCCAGCACATACGGCATCGGCTCCACGGGCCTGATCCACCAGTATGTGCGAGAAACTGACGCGCCGTGGACCGACAGCAACTATGCGTCGAACTGCCAGACCATCAGCATCGAGCACGAAGGCGGCATGGCCGGCGTCCCCTGCACCAAGGCGTGCATGGACGCTAGCGCCGCCTTGTGCGCGGACATCGCGCGCCGATACGGCTGGCCGCGCCTATGGCACGACGGGCTAAAAGGCAACGTGTGGTTGCACCGAGAGATACCAGGCAGCGATCACGCAGGATGTCCCGACCGGGCCGCGAATGGTCTGGACGTGGATTATGTAATCAACAAAGCAAACCAACTTTTGACAGGAGCAGGAACAGTGAGTGCGCAAGACCTTTACGAGACCAAGGGCAACGACGGCCGCAATCTCTTCGATGGAATCATCCAGACCCGGAACGAGCTCAAGGACCGGGCCGCCGACGCGTTGATCCAGACCAAGGGCAACGACGGCCGCAACGTGTTGGATAGCGTCATCCAGGCGCGTTACGACATAGCCGACCTCAAAACCCAGCTGACGGCGCAGACCGCCGCGATCGAGGCGCTTAGCAAGGCGCTGGGAGCGAACCCGGCCGACATATCCAAGATCGTCGCGGACGCCGTGCGCGCGAAGCTGGACTCGCTGGAAATCAGCGTGACCGCCACCGACAAGACCACCGAAAAGGAAGGATAGCCATGGAATACGAAGAACAAGTGGAGGGCGGCGACACCCGCACCCCCGGCGTCAGCGCCGCGACCATCGCCCGCGCCGCCGTGCTGCTGCTCGGCTTGATTAACGCTTGCCTGGTCATGTTCGGCGTCGATACCATCCCCATCGCTGACGAGACGGTTAACCAGCTCGTCGCCCTCACATGGAACGTGGGCGCCGCGCTATGGGCGTGGTGGAAGGACAACCCAATCACGCCCAAGTCGCGCGCGCAGCACGCGGCCTAGCCGGCCAACGTCACCGCATCCAGTCCGACGCGCAGACGGCTGTCAGGCATCGCCACGTAGATTTGCGTGGTTTCCACGCTGCTGTGCCCCAGCAGTTTCGACACCAGCAGCAGGTCGTGCGTGGTCTCGTACATGCGCGTGGCGTACCGGTGGCGCAATGAGTGCGGGCCCCAACCGTCCGGCAGCAGCCGTGTGAGGTGGCGGGACACATACGATTTTTCGACGTGTCCCCGCCACCGTCCGGGGAACAGCCAACCGGGCACCGCCTGTATCCGCTTCGCCAGGTCTTCGCCTATGGGCACTATGCGCTGCTTGTCGCCCTTGCCCCGCACTATGAGCGATGGGCCGGCGTCGCCTTCCAGCACGTCGCGCGAATGCACGGCCGCAATCTCCGACAGGCGCAAGCCGGCTTCGGCTCCGAGGCGCAGCATGAGCTGTTCCGTGTCCGTGGCCGCGCTCATTGCGGCGCGGATATGCACGTCAGGGCACGGGCGCGGATGCGGCCGCGTCTTGCGCACCTTCGGCAGCGCGACCGCCGGATCGTCCGCGCGCCGGCCCGTGGCATGCAGCCACCGGAAGAAACCGACGAGCGTATTCCGGTAGCCCTTGCGCGTCTCCGCCTTCCAGGACTGCGAGGCCGTCCAATGCACTAGATCCTCTGACGTCACGTCATAGGGCGATTTATCCAGGCATCGGGCCGCGTGGCCTATCTTGCACCGCCGCGTGTTGATCGTGTCCTGACTGAGACCCGCCGCCGTGAGCGATTCGAGCCATAAGGTGATTTCATCCCGCCACTGAGCAGGGGGCAGCTTTTTGTGCATACTCACGGCCGGCAACCTTGGCGGCCGGCGGGGTTACGCCGCTAGGATAAAATCAAATAATCGGGCTTCATGGATTTGAACCGTGGACCTCTGGGCAACAACGTTACCAGAGGTCCACGGTTCAAATCCATGCCCCGCTACCAATGAAAGCTAGGAATTGCAACAATTCCTAGCTTTTTTGTTTTCCGTCAAATCTCACCAAAACCAATTTCTGGACAAAATCCGACAAAAACCGGGTATATCAGCCGAGTTCATCAATCGCATGTGCCGAAAGTATGGCGAAAATGCGCCGGATCCGCCAATCGCATGTGCCGAAAGCGAAGATTGCCGCTCAAGGCTGAAAATCCAACGTTCTCCAAGGTTGCACGCGCTACGTTGACCTCGCCAACCACATATCACCAGATATAAGGAGAACAAGGCAATGCATTATATGAATCAAGCGAACGCGCACAACGCGACGCAGGACACCACAATGCAAGACAGCGCAACGCACGATACGGCAACAAAGGCAACGCAGGACACCGCGCCACTGAAAGGCATCACCGTGATTGACTGGACGCAGGTGCAGTCCGGCCCGTCGTGCACCCAGATGCTCGCATGGATGGGCGCCGACGTCATCAAGGTGGAGAAGGTGCAGGGCGGAGATCCGACACGTAATGAAATGAACGACGTGGATGGCTCGTACTCCCTGTACTTCCTTCAGCTCAATGCCAACAAGAAATCCATCACGCTGAACATGAAAGATCCGGAAGGCAAGAAAATCCTCGCCAAACTCCTGAAGAAAGCCGACGTGTTCGTAGAGAATATCGGCCCGGGAGACGTGGAAAAGCTTGGTTTCGGATGGAATGACGTACATGCGATCAATCCGCGTCTGATCATGGCGTCGCTGAAGGGCTTCAACAAGGGCAGCCGGTTCGAGCATGTCAAGGCGTTCGAGCCGGTCGCGCAGTCCGCGGGCGGTGCCGCTTCCACCACCGGCTGGTATGACGGCGAGCGCAATGTGCCCACGCAGTCCGGCGCCGCATTGGGTGATTCCAACAGCGGAATGCATCTGCTGATCGCCATTCTTTCGGCGCTGTTGCAGCGCGAGCATACCGGTGAGGGTTGCTATGTGTACCAGTCGATGCAGAATGCGGTACTGAACTTGTGCCGTGTCAAGCTGCGCGACCAGTTGATTCTCGACCGTTTGGGCAAGCTTTCCTACTACGACTGCTACCCGAATTATGAGTGGGGCAAGCAAGGCAAAGCCATTCCGCGCGCAGCGAATGCGGAGGGTGGTTTGGTGCTTGGCTGGTGCTACCGCGCGAAAGGCTGGGAGCATGACCCGAACGCTTACGTATATATAGTGGTTCAACAGTCCAAGAAGGGCTTCGAGAATTTCTGCCATGCGATGGGATTCGAGGATTGGCTGACCGACCCGCGTTTCAATACCGCCAATGCGCGTGACGAGCATAAAACCGAGGTGTACCAGCGTGTTGAGGCGTACACCATGCAGTTTGACAAGTACACGCTGACCAAGGAATTAGGTGCGAAGGGCGTGCCGGTCGGCCCGGTGTTGGATTGGTATGAGTTGGAGAACGATCCTGATTTGAATGGGGATGGCACGATTGTGACCATTGACCAGCAGGATGCGCGCGGCGATTTCAAGACGATCGGCATGCCGTTTACGATGAGTAATTTCGTGCCGGATTACCAGCGTGCGCCGAAGCTGGGCGAGCATAACCGTGAGATTCTGCATGCGTTGGGATATGACGACGATCAGATCGCTTCGCTGCGTGATTCCGGTGTGATCGGCGGCAACGATGGTGTGCAGGCTGATTTGAAGTAACGCAAGTTAGCGCGCACTGGCGCACGAATAAGGGCGGATCACAAGATTCGCCCTTATTTGTTATGCGTCACATCCATTGCAGTCCACGCCCCGCACTTCCGCACACAATCACATGTCTTACGTCTTACGGTTTACCGTCACAAAAAGCGCATGCAGTAACGGAACGTTGGAATTTCAACGTTCCGTTACTATATGCGCTTCGTGAGCTACAGTGAGGATACTGAATCAGCCCACGCAGAAGGGGACGAGCCAGATCCACAGCAGACAGGTGGCCGCGAATGCCACCGTGGCGACGGCCGTGGTCGAGGCGCCTTCTTTTACATAAATGTTGTAACGGCTGGAAATAATGATGCCTGAGAACGCCGGCGGCAACGCGACCGCCATCACCAGCATCGAAATCTTGTTCATGTCACCGCCCATGCCACACAACAGCGCCACGCCAAGGAACACTGCAGGCGTCAGAATCAGGCGGAAGAACGTGTTCCAGATGGTTTCCCAACCGAGCGAGAATTTCACCGTGGAAAGCGCGAGGCCCGCGGAAAGCACGGCCACACCGGAATTCGCTTTGGCAATCAGATCGAAGGTCGGCGCCACCTGGCTTGGCACATGAATGCCCACCAACACTAGGAAAATGGCCAATAACGACGCCCAGCAGATCGGTTGCTTCAGTGCGTCGAGCAACGCCTGCAGATTGCCGTTGCGGTTCTTTCCCGTATTCGACGTGCCATGCACCATAAGTTCGGCGGTTTTGTCGGTTGCGGCATCTCGCGCCGGGTCAAGCGTGATATCGCCTTTTGCATTGACCTTTGCATTGACCGCGTTTTCGGCCTGCACGCTAAGCTTCGCTCGGTCTTTGGCCTGGCCGAGGTTGATCAGATACATGCCGATCGGAATGGTCACCACGTTGACCACGATGGAAATAATGGCTATGACGAGATTCGTGCTGACGGTGTTGCCGTAAATCGGATCAAGCACAGCGAATCCAAGGAAACCAATCGTCGGAGATCCTGCGATCAGAGCACAGACGGACGCCTCCTGAATGCTGTGGTGGAACAGCAACCGGCACAGGTAATAGCTCACCATAAACATGACGATGACGCCGATGAAACTGATGGCGGTCAATGTTGCGTCTTTCGCAAGCATTGCACGGGTCGATTTGATGATGGACACAAATAACGCCGCAGGAAGCGCGATATTCAACACAAGTTTATTAAGTCCCTGCCGCTGATCGTCATCAAAATAACTGAATTTTCCACAAATATACCCTAATGCCATAATGACAATAATTGGCACGATGTCGTCAACAAGTATGTTTATCACTGTCGTTCTTTCTTTATATTTTTTTCCATCTGCAATCTTCTGCAATATTGTTTGATTGCTGATATTCCGGATATTGCAGATACGTTGATCGGATCATTGGTTTTCAGGCAGAAAAAGTGGGCGCACGCATTCCACCGTTCGCACGCCCACATGTCATACCGACAGCCGATGCGCTACATGCGAGCGCCGGTCGCGTAGTCGTACATGGTGACTTCGGAATCAACGAGGGCTCCGACCACCGGCTTCGGATTCAACGCTCCGATATTGCCGGATTCCTTGCCCGCATACTGCGCGATCTGCACATGCACGAAGCTTGGCTTGCCTGATTCGACCGCCTCGCCGACCATGCGTTCGACTTCTTCCGGAGTGGTGGCATAGTAACCTTTACCCCCGAACGCTTCGAGGACCTTCTCGTAATGCGCGTTGTAGGTAAGCGTCAGCGGCGACGGATCACCGTCCGCTCCAAGGTTTTCGAAGTCGCCGCGGTAGATACCGCCGTTGTTGAGCACCACGAAGGTGATGGGCAGCTGGTAGCGGCAGGCCACCTCCACTTCCATACCATCGAAGCCGAATGCGGAATCGCCGCCGATGTACAGCACTTTCTTGCCAGTGGAAAGCGCCGCGCCAATCGCATAGCCGGTGCCGCAGCCCATCACACCCCACGTGCCGCAGTCCAAACGATGGCGCGGTTCGAGCATGTCGATGATGTTGCGGCAATCATCGAGCGAATTGGCTCCCTCATTGGTGAGAATGAGATCTTCATGGTGTTTGTTGTACACCTTTTTGATGGCTCTCAAGGCGTTGAAATGGCTCATGGGCAGCTGATCGGATTGTTCGCGGGTTTCAAATTTCGCCACGTTTTTCGCGCTGGCTTCCTTCAGCACGTTCAGCCAGGTTTCGTCAGCTTTGAACGGGTATTCTTCCAGAGATCCGTTGAGCAGCGTCATGGCGGAACGAATATCCCCCACGATTGGTACGTCGATACTGCGCGTGTTTTCGATTTCTTCCGGATTGATGTCGATTTGGATGAATTTCACATGTTCGTTCCACGTTTTGCCCTGGCCGAACGACAGCATCCAGTTGAGTCGCGCGCCGACCAGCAATACCACGTCGGCGTTGCGTAGCGCGGTGGAACGGCAGCTTGCCGTGCTGTGTGGGTCGGTATCGGGCACTACGCCTTTGGCCATGGACATTGGCTGGAATGGAATATCCGTTTTCTTGACGAATTCGCGGATTTCCTCTTCGGCGCGGGCGATTGCGGCGCCTTTGCCGATCACCATGAGCGGACGTTCGGCCTGCTGCAGCAATGCGAGCGCCGCGTCGATGGATTCGCGTGCCGGCACCATGGCAGGGGCCGGGTCGGTTGCCGTCCACATCAGGCGGTCGGCTTCGCTTTGGCTCAGGGTCTGTGCCACGGTGTCATCGGGGAAATCGATGTACACCGCGCCTGGGCGTCCTGAAGAGGCGATATGCATGGCACGGGCCACCGCGAGCGGAATATCTTCGATGCGGTCGATGCGCAGCGAAGCCTTGCAGAACTGCTTGGCGTAGTTCATCTGGTCGAGGCCTTCGTATTCGCCTTCCTCAAGGTCGACCACATGGCGGGTTGAGGAGCCGCCGATCATGATGACCGGATAGCCGTTCACCGTGGCTTCCAGCAGTGCCGGTAGACCGTTGAGGAATCCAGGAGCAGATACCGTCAACGTGACAGCCGGCCGACCGGTGATGAATCCGTCGGCCGCGGCCGCGTTCACAGCGTCTTCCTCATGGCGCATGCCCACGAATCGCATACCCATGCCCTGCGCGATGCGCGCGAAATCGGTGACGGGAATGCCGACCACGCCATACATGTTTCGTATGCCGTTGGCCATCAGCACCCGCGCCAGATAATGCGGCGCATCGGTGACCTTCCGATCATCGGCTCCCTGCCGTTCGGCATCCGCACGCATGCTCGCGACCATCGTTTCATCTGCATGTTCTTCTGTCATCGCAACCTCCATTCGTATCGACGACGCCATGATTGTAGATACGTGAAAATGGGAGTTCGTCAGCAGAAAAATCTGTTCGTCTGCGGCTTAATTTCAACGTTTTCAGCATGATATAGCCGTATTCTCACGCACATGCGGAATATATTGCAGCTGAAATATCGCAATTCTCATCGAGAAGCATCACCTCCGCGAAACGACATCATCGCCGCATATCATCGTCGCCGTACCGCATATAGCATGAACGCCCCGCAGCACATCACGGCAGCCGCCAAACCCAACACCAGCCCCATCGGACTTCCTGTCTGTGGCATTTCCTGCTCAGGAGCATAAAGGTTGTCGACATTGAACGTCAGCAGGCTATCCTCACGTTCCACCACATCGTTCAGCACCATCATTTTCTGCGCGGTGACAGCCTCATCCAATCCCACGGACTGGTATCCGACCTTGATATTGACCTCGCCGGCGCCCGTTGCATGCCAATACACGGTGGTTCCCTCCGGTTCGGCCCAGCCGACTGCCGTGGGCTCATCATCTTCGTCGAACACGGCCGGTCCTTCGATCGTCGCCGTGAATATGCCCTCGACCGGCTGGCCACTCGCATCCAGCAACTGCACGAACAGGCTTCCGGACCGCAATCCCTGCCGATCATCACGCGTCACCCTCGAAGAAACCGGCAGCTTGTTCGCGGCCTCCTCCCAAAGCTCGTTGACTTTGCTTTCCAGCTCGTCCATCACCGAGAAGAGGTATTGCTCATGCCTGGCCCACACCTTTTGGTCATCATAGTTGCGGTGCACCAGCACGCCGATCGCCGCATACGTAAGCACCGGCTCCCCGTCATATTGATATTCGGACAGCAGCCATGCGAGGCGCCGCGCCGCTTCCGTATTTTCCACGGTGGTGGTTTCAGTCACCTTATAGTCGGTCACGCTTTCGATTTGCCGGCAATAATAGAATTTGCCCGATTTCGATTCCGCGTTCACCCCGATCACATACGGTTTTCCATCAAGAAAATATTCGTAATGCTTGCCGTTCGCACGTAGCAGCTGTTCGGCGGCCAGCGCTGCCGGGCATGTCATCGCCACGATGATGGCGCAGACCGCCAATACCGCGGCCTGAATCGCAAGCATACGTCGCTTCATCGCATTCATTGCATCGTCCTTTCGATATGCACGTCGTTGTTGCCGTGATTCAACAGACTTGCATACTTGCGATTACCACATGGTCTTTTTCAAGGGTTGTGGTCGGAGGACGTTCTTTTTGCCGTTTTGTGGACAACTTCGCTTATCAGCAAACGTAACTTATCCACAAAAAACGTTTTACCAATCGTAGGTAAACAAGTTATCCACAAAGGGTGGAAAATCGCTGGTCGGAAGATAGTTCACCCAAATCCACCTTTTCTCCTCTATAATCGGCGGTATGGCAGAAGAAGATAAGAGCGCAGAACCGCGCACCACAACCAAACAATCAACCGTCAAGAAGACGACCGCCAAGGCGGAGTCATCAACATCTCAGACGCCTCACAAGCGCACTGCCGCCAAAAAACCTACGGCATCCACCGCTCGCAAGCGCACCACTAAGGCGAAGGCCGCCTCATCGCAAGTCGTAGGTGAAGCCCCAGCCCCCGTCATCGAACGCACCAGCCCCGAACAGTTCGGCCGCGTGAACGTGCTCGACATCACCCCGAACGTTGAGAACGGCCTGTTCCCGGCACGCGTGGAGCTCGGTGAAGCATTCAACGTCACCGCCCAAGTGTTCATCGAAGGCCGCACCAAGGCCGGAGCGACCGTATCCGTGCGCAGCGCACGCGGCCGCGAAGTTGGACGTTTCGCCATGACCTGCACCAATCCGGGTCTCGACCGTTGGGAAGCCATGGTCAAGATCGGCGAGCACAGCGATCTGAAGCCGTGGGATTCCGACTATGCCGCCGTCAAGCGCCAGCTGGGTGAATGGCAGATCGTGGTTGAAGGCTGGGAAGACACCTACCAATCCTGGCTGCACGACGCCGTCATCAAGGTTGAAGTGAACGACGACGTGGAGAATGCGCTGGAATCCGGTGCACGACTGCTCGCACGTTGGGCCGATGCGAAGGATTCCAAGCTTTCCGCAGCCGACAAGAAGGTGCTGCGCGACGCCTCCAAGACCATGGGAGACAAGTCGCTGAGCGCCGAAGAGCGTCTCGCCGCAGCCCAGAGCAGCGACATCGAGCAGCTGCACGAAACCAACCCGCTGCGCGACGGCCTGTCCGAGTCGAATCCGCAGCGTTTCCGCGTGGAACGCCCGAAGTCCAGCTTCGCTTCCTGGTATCAGTTCTTCCCGCGTTCCGAAGGTGCCTACTACGGCGAAGACGGCAAGATCGTTCCCGGCAACCTCAAGACATCAATCGCCGGCTTGGAACGTGCCGCAGCCGAAGGCTTCAACATTGTGTATTTGCCGCCGATCTTCCCGATTGGCGTAACCAACCGCAAGGGACGCAACAATTCCCTGGTAGCCGGCCCGAACGATCCGGGCTCTCCGTTCGGCATCGGTTCCGAACTGGGTGGCCACGACACCGTTGACCCGCAGCTTGGCACCATGGACGATTTCAAGGCATTCTGCGAGCGTGCCCACGAGCTGGGCTTGGAAATCGCGCTTGATTTCGCTCTGCAGTGCTCTCCTGACCACCCGTGGGTTAAGGCGCATCCGAACTGGTTCCGCACCAAGCCGGACGGCACCATCGCATTCGCCGAGAATCCGCCGAAGAAGTATCAGGATATTTACCCGATCGATTTCAATGCCGACATGGAAGGCATCGAAAAAGAAGTCGAACGCATTATGGACCTGTGGGTCAAGGCGGGTGTGACGATCTTCCGCGTTGACAACCCTCACACCAAGCCGGTGCGTTTCTGGCAGGATGTGATCGCCGCCGTCACGAAGAAGCACCCGGAAGTGCTGTTCCTCGCCGAGGCGTTCACCCGTCCGGGCATGATGCGCGCGCTGAGCTATGCGGGCTTCACGCAGTCGCACTGCTACTTCCCATGGCGTAACACCAAGGAAGAGCTCGAAGAGTACTTCGAAGAGACCAACGGCGATGGCGGCTTCTACCAGCACAACACGTTCTGGCCCACCACTCCGGATATCCTCACCGCCTACGTGCGCGACAACGGCATCGCCGGTCACGCAGTGCGTGCGGTGCTCGCCGCTATGGGCAGCCCGAGCTGGGGTATTTACAACGGCTACGAGCTTATCGAAAACAAGCAGCGTCCGGGCTTCGAAGAGCAGATTGACAATGAGAAGTACGAAGTCAAGGTGCGCGACTGGGACAGCACCGAAAAGTACGGTATCGCCGAACTGCTGACCTCGCTCAACAAGATTCGTGACACTCACCCGGCATGCCGCAGCTACCACAATCTGCACATTCTGCCGAGCGACGATGCGGGCGTGATCGCATTCCTGCGCCAGACCCCGGCCGAACTGACCGGTACCGGCAAGGCAGATACGGTGATTGTGATCGTGAACCTTGACGGCCACAACGCGCACCAGTCCATCGTGCATGTGGAGCTTGGTGACTTCGGTTTCGCCACCGACAAGCCGCTCAAGGTGCATGACGAGCTGACCGGCCGCGACTTCGAATGGGGTTACGACAACTACGTTTCGCTCGCCCCATGGGCCGACGTGGCACACGTGCTCACCGTTGTCGAAGACTGATTTTCAATCGATCTGATTAATCTCAGTCAGCTCAACTAGGAATTCGTTTCGATTCATGCCACAATACCGGTTCCACTTCGGTGGAAAGCGGTATTGTGGTTACTGATAATGTAAACTGCCCAATCTCAAGGAGAAATGACATGGCAGAAACCTTCAACGTCGTGGTGGAAATTCCGCGCGGCTCCAAGAACAAGTACGAAGTGGATCACGAGACCGGCCGCGTGTTCCTGGACCGCACCCTGTTCACTTCCATGGGTTACCCGGATGACTATGGCTACATCGACGGCACTCTGGGCGAGGATGGCGATCCGCTCGACGCACTCGTCATGATCCCGAACTCCGTGTTCCCGGGCTGCGTGGTGGAATGCCGCGCTGTTGGCCTGTACCACATGGTCGACGAGGCTGGCGGAGACGACAAGGTGCTGTGCGTGCCGGCTGACGTGCGTTTCGACGATATCAAGGATGTCGAAGACGTTTCCGAGTACCACAAGGCTGAAATCAAGCACTTCTTCGAGCAGTACAAGGCTCTGGAGCCGGGCAAGGAAGTCCTGCCGGGCGATTATTGGACCGGCGTCGAGAAGGCTGAAGCTGAGATCGTGGCCGCCCGCAAGCGCCTCGCCGAATCCGAGAAGTGATTTCCACGCCTTTCTAGATAGCTTTAGGTAGCAATCCAAGGAAAGCCCGTTGACGTACGCACTCGCACACGTCAACGGGCTTTTGCATACCTTCCAACGTCCAGATTCCGCCAGTCACTGGAAGAATTCTCCCGCAAACCAGCCCCTCAGCGGGCAAAAACCTCCACTCACTGGAACAATCACCCCACTAACACGGCTTCCAGCGGGCAGATTCCCCAGTCACTGGAAGAAAATGCCCGCAAATCAACTTCTCAGCGGGCAGATTCCTCCACCGATTGGAGGAAAACGGACAAAACCATACCCTCCAAGTGTCCGGATTCCTCCAGCGAGTGGAAGAAACTGCCCGCCAAGCCACCCAAACAGCACGCCATACGCGCATACCATACGCGCATATTCGCTGGAGCCGCTATAGTGGAGCACGTAATTCACGGCATGCGAACAGTATTCGCAGAATTCAAAGCCCGCTGGCTGGCGCGGCAGTTCTATGTCGGTACCCCTAGGCGTAGGCGGACGTGAGACTCCGTCGAGGCCCATCCCGTGGGACGACCGGCGGGATGAACCTATATACCAGCTATGTTGATTCAAACATTACTTATTGCCGTTTCCGTATCGATGGACGCATTCGCCGTTTCCATCGGCAAAGGTCTCACCGTCAAAAAACTGCGTGACCTCGACGCGTTCAAAACCGCCCTCTGGTTCGGCGGATTTCAGGCGCTTTTCCCACTGCTCGGCTATTTTGCCGCCTCCACGTTCAGCAAATACGTGACCACAGTCGATCATTGGATCATTTTCGCCCTGCTCGCCCTCATCGGTGGCAACATGGTGTGTGAAGCATTCGAAGAGGATGAGGAAAACGCCAAGGAAAACGCTGATTTCGATTGGAAGCACATGCTTCCGCTCGCCGTGGCCTGCAGCATCGACGCATTCGCCGTCGGCGTCAGTTTCGCATTCATGTCGTTGAACATTTGGATTTCAGTGATCATCATCGGCATCACCACCGGCCTGTTCTCCGCAGCCGGCCTGTATATCGGCCGCGCGTTCGGCTCGCGCTGGCAGAAGCCCGCACAGATCGCGGGTGGCGTCGTGCTTATTCTGATCGGCGCGAAAGTATTGCTGGAACATCTCGGATTCCTCGCATAATAATCGCAAATCAGATATACAATAAATATACAAACTTACAGTAAAAGCCCGTAATCGCACATGATTACGAGCTTTTGCATTACGATTATTTTCTTATGATTGCTTTCCCACGATTGAAAGAATCGCATTACCAAAGCATGACGTTCGCATACGACGCAAGGCCGACCACAATTCCGGAAATCATAACCGGCAACAGCGCGATGCCAATCCACGGATTCTTGGATTGCGGATCGGGATCGGCATTACGATTCCACCAATACGAGCACGCATCGAGCGCAACAATCAGCAACAGCGACACGATTACGGAGACAATCCACGCAGGATTCACGGCAAACTCGGTGGAAGCCGCGTTTTCACCGGAACGAATCGGCAGCAGCGTCGACAAGAAACACCAGCCCGCGCTGCCAATCATGGCAACGCCTTCCACAACATTGTGCGACAGCGAACGAATCAGATGCGTACGGTTCTCACGCGCCATCTGACGTCCGAACGAAACCACAATCAGCAGGATCAACAGACCACCAACACCGGCAATCCAACCTTCCTGCATCCAAAATGTGTCTTCGCCACCCAAATCGGCGGGGAAAATCGTGCGACCAAGCATCACCGTCGTGGCGCACATCACGGAAAGCGATCCCGCAACCACGGAAATCGCATGCCCCGCAACACCATCGCGGAACGGGTTGAACACGGCAAGCAGCGCAATCATCGCCACGGAAGCCGCAACAGTGAACGACACGATCGCAGGCTCTTCCGTATTCCCATAGGAAATGCCGGGAATCAGCGCAAGCACAACCAGCACCACATATGCGGCGATTTGGATGGTAAGCACCTTGCCGAACGAGGCTTTCTGAGCCGACTTGACGGCAACTTTTTCAGAGGCGGTCATTTCGTCCCCTTTTCATGATTTTCCATAATGTGGTCATTACGTATGCAATACCATTAAATGTAGCCGCAAGTGTCCACATAGTTCAGATAAAATTAACGAAACGCCGATAACACACAACAAGAGTACAATCGCGGCAACAACGCAAAACCAACACAAGAGACAAAGGGAGCTAACGTGACGGATCTGACGCTTATGACGTTCGCTAGCGACCCAGCTACCGTGCTTCCTTCTCTGGCGTTGCTTTCCCACCGCGTGCGCGTTCTGCCGATGGATGCGGCGAGCCTGGTGAAAATGCCGGAAAACACCGTTCTTTTCCTTGATGCGCGAGACGACCTGGCCACGGCGAAAACGCTGTGCCGCCTGATCCACGCCTCCGGACTTTCCACGCCAATCGTGCTTATCCTCACCGAGGGCGGGTTCACCGTGGTCAATTCGCAGTGGGGCATCGCCGACGTGGTAGTGGCATCCGCCTCTCCGGCCGAGGTCGAGGGGCGCCTTCGCCTGGTGTCGGAACGCGGCAACTCGCCGATCAACGCAGTGTACGGTTCCGGCGAATCGGGCGTACAGAACGAAGACGGCATGATCCGCTCCGGAGACTTGGTGGTGGACACCAACGGCTACACGGCAAGTCTGCACGGGCATCCGATCGACTTGGCATACAAGGAGTTCGAGCTTCTCAAGTATCTCGTGCAGCACCCGGGGCGCGTGTTCACCCGCGCGCAGCTGCTGCAGGAGGTGTGGGGCTACGACTATTACGGTGGCACCCGTACAGTTGACGTGCATATCCGTCGCCTTCGCGCCAAGTTGGGCGGCGAATACGAGCATGTGATCGGCACTGTGCGCAATGTCGGCTATCGTTTCGACCCTCCCGAAGAGGAAGAGAGCGAAGCTGCAGCTAAGGATGCCGCGGCCCGTAACGCTTCGAACGAAGACTGATTTTCTTACTATCCGCTTGTTTTTCAGACGATTTGCAATACTTGCGATTGTTGCAATTGTCTGCGATTTGGCTGTCGGCTATTTCACTTTCGTGCGTGCGGTTGCACTATTCATGCGACGGTAGACTGGTAGCGTGCCCAAGGAATCGAAACAAGCGCGACTGTCACGCATGCATCAGGAATACGCAGTATTGTGCGAGGAGATTCCGCATCCGAAGTGCGCGCTAAATTTTTCGAATCCTTTTGAATTGCTGGTGGCGACCGTACTGAGCGCACAAACCACCGACAAGCGGGTGAATATGGTCACGCCGGAATTATTCGACGAATATCCGGGACCAGACGCACTTGCGAGCGCCAATCCCGAACATGTGGAAAGCATCATTCATTCCATCGGATTTCATCATACGAAAGCAAAGAATATCATCGGACTTTCTTGCGCATTGTGCGAACGGTTCGATGGCGAAGTGCCGCAAAATATGGACTCTTTGACAAGTCTGCCAGGCGTGGGACGCAAAACCGCGAATGTGGTGCTTGGGAACGCTTTTGGCGTGCCGGGTTTTCCTGTTGACACTCATGTGATTCGTGTGACCGGTCGACTGCGCTGGCGTTCGGATTGGGCGAGCGGCTCTCCTGACCCCAAGGCCATTGAACGTGAGATCACCGCATGCTTCCCGCCCGAGGAGTGGACGGATCTGTCTCACAGGCTGATACTGCACGGTCGTGCCGTATGCCATGCTCGCAAGCCGGACTGCCTGAACTGCCCGCTTAACGACACCTGCCCCAGCGCATTCGCAGCGTAGTTCCGTATCGGACCTTCCAACGGGGGTTCTCCCACTCACTGGAACAATCACCCCGTAGATGTAGCACCCGCTGTAGCACATGTCAACTAGACTCGGCAGCATGGAAGACACCATGGAAGAAGGAAACGGGCGGGAAGCCAAGCTAAAAGCCGAAATCACGCGGTGGCTGGTCTTTTTCGGCGTCGCCATCATGCTCAGCGTCATGACCTGTCTGGGCTGGTCGCTGACGAACCGCAAAAGCCCGATCGCATCATTCACCACGCTCGTTTCAGATTCCTCCGTGGCCATCGGCATTCAGGGCAGCGCGCCGGAATCGCTTGACATCCGCAGTGAACAGGGCACTGCAATAGAGCAGGCGCTGCTCGAAAACGTGTACGAGACCTTGGTATCACGCAGCGAAACGAACAAACCGCAGCCGTCAATCGCCAAATCATGGCAGATTTCCGACGACGGACTGACCTACACGTTCACGCTCAACACCAACATGACCTTCGCCAACGGGCATAAACTCGACTCGTCGGACGTAGTCTGGTCGTTGCAAAACGTCATCAACAATAATTACGTGGGTGCCGACCAGCTCGGCGATCTCAAGGAAATCACCAATCCTGACGAAAACACAGTAGTCATCGCGCTTAATCAGCCAAATCCAAGGCTTTTGCGCGCGCTCAGCGGGCGTGCCGGCATCGTCTATGACGAGGAAAGCAAAGCGAATTACAGTAAAAAGTCCGTGGGATCGGGCCCGTTCACCGTGGCGAGCATGTCGAAATCGCAGATCGTGCTGCAACGCAACGACTCGTATTGGGGCACCAAAGCCGCAGCATCGCAAATAACATTGTATTACTACGCTTCCGAAGATTCCCTGGTCAGCGCCATGGAAGCCAAGAAAATCAGCATGGCATTGCCGTTGAGTGCATCAGCGGCGGACGAGCTCAACCAGCAAAGCGGCATCAATTCCGACAGCGGCATCAGCTTCGACAAAGTGATGCTCGCCTTCAACAACGGCACCGAAAGTCCATTCTCCGACGAGCAGATCCGCAAAATGACACGGTACGCCATCGACGCCCAATCCATCGCCAAAAACGCTCCGGACGCCTATTCGCCGCTCGGCGGTCCGATCAGCCCGCTGGAAGACGGCTATGAGGACTTAAGCGAACTGTTCCCATATAATCTTGAACAGGGCCAACAGATGCGCAGCTATTTTGGTGCCTCCTATATCGCCGACATCGATCTGTTAGTGCCCAAGAAATACGAGCAGATCGGCAATACCGTGAAATCGGCGATCGAACAGCTCAATATCGGCGTCAATCTGGAAGTGCTTGATTCCGCGGCACAAGTCACGGAACGCATGAATGCCGGCACGTACAATGTTGCGCTCACCACCATGAGCGGCGAAAACGATGCGAGCGTATTCACCGACGGCCAAAGCATGTTCCATTTCGAAAATGGCGATGCGCAGCAAGCATATGCGGATGCGATGGCGGCCACCAACGACAACGATTATCAGGATCGCATGCGCACGTATGCACGCACCGTCAGCGAGAACGCGGCAAGCGACTGGCTGTACACGCGTAAGAATTTCATTGCGGTAAGCGACCAGTTGCAGGGATATCCGAAAAATCTGACCGACCGGCTGCTTCCGTTAAGCAGAATAAAACTGCACTGATTTTCCTGCGATTATTTCGCGATTTCGGCATTCGGTTGCAGTTCCGTAAGTTGTCACATTCGCTTTCTAGACTAACGTCTATGACTGAAAGCCAAGATAATACCATCAACGCGAACCTCACGCCGCTGCCCGACAAGGTCGGCGTGGACGGTCTCGAAGACAAGTGGCGCGGAGTCTGGGACGAAAACGAAGTCTACAAGTTCCAGGGCACCCGCGACCGCAAGGCCGTCTATTCTATTGACACCCCGCCGCCCACCGTTTCCGGCCACCTGCACGTGGGCCACGTGTTCTCGTACACGCATACCGATGTGATCGCGCGATTCAAGCGCATGAACGGCTACGACGTGTTCTATCCGATGGGCTGGGACGACAACGGCCTGCCGACCGAACGCCGTGTGCAGAACTATTACGGCGTGCGCGTGGACACCTCCCTCAAGTACGACCCGAATTTCGTGCCGCCGTTCGAAGGTACCGATGGCAAGAAGATCGACGCCAAGGATCAGGTTCCGATCTCCCGTAAGAACTTCATCGAACTGTGCGAAAAGCTCACCGCTCAGGATGAGAAGCAGTTCGAGGCGCTGTGGCGTTCCCTCGGCCTGTCCATTGACTGGACGCAGACCTACCACACCATCGGCGAACACCCGCAGCGCGTGGCGCAGAAGGCATTCCTGCGCAATCTGGCCCGCGGTGAAGCGTACCAGAAAGATGCTCCGGGCCTGTGGGACGTGACCTTCCAGACCGCAGTGGCTCAGGCCGAACTGGAATCCCGCGAATACCCGGGCTTCTACCACAAGGTGGCATTCCGTTTCGAAGACGGCACTCCGATCTACATCGAAACCACCCGTCCGGAACTGCTGGCGGCCTGCGGCGCACTGATCGCACATCCGGACGACGAGCGTTACAAGCAGTATTTCGGCCAGTACGTCTACTCCCCGCTGTTCCATGTGAAGGTGCCGATTTTGGCGCACAAGGCCGCGGAAATGGACAAGGGCGCCGGCATCGCCATGTGCTGTACGTTCGGCGACGTGACCGACGTCGAATGGTGGCGCGACCTGAACCTGCCGTTGCGTTCCATCATCCAGCGCAACGGACGCATCGTCATGGACACCCCGGATTGGATCGAAGACGAGGAAGGCAAGCGTGTCTTCCAGGAGACCGCCGGCAAGACGACGTTCTCCGCACGCAAGGTCATCGTCGACGCACTGCGCGAATCCGGTGATCTTGACGGTGAGCCGACTCCGACCAAGCGTATGACGAACTTCTATGAGAAGGGCGACAAGCCGCTCGAAATCGTCACTTCCCGCCAGTGGTACCTCAAGAACGGCGGCACCGATCAGCAGCTGAACGCCGAGCTGATCGAACGCGGACGCGAACTGAACTTCCACCCCGATTTCATGCGCGTGCGTTACGAAAACTGGGTGAACGGTCTGAATGGCGATTGGCTGATCTCCCGTCAACGCTTCTTCGGTGTGCCTTTCCCGCTGTGGTATCCGGTGAATGAAGATGGCACCACCGATTACGATCATCCGATCGTGCCGAGCGAGGATCGTCTGCCGATCGATCCGACCGACGATGTGCCGGAAGGCTATAGCGAAGACCAGCGCGATGTGCCTGGCGGCTTCACTGCGGAGCCTGACATTATGGATACGTGGGCGACCTCGTCGCTCACCCCGCAGATCGTGACCCGTTGGGAAGAGCCAGGTGAAGAGAACCAGGCGATTTTCAATGCCACGTTCCCGATGGATCTGCGCCCGCAGGGTCAGGACATCATCCGTACTTGGCTGTTCTCTACCGTGGATCGCGCGCATCTTGAGAACAAGTGTCTGCCGTGGGCCAATGCCACCCTGTCTGGCTGGATTCTCGATCCGGACCACAAGAAGATGTCGAAGTCCAAGGGCAACGTGGTCGTGCCAGACAAGCCGATCAAGCAGTTCGGTGCCGACGCAGTGCGTTATTGGGCCGCTGCGGCACGTTTGGGCCTGGATGCCACCTACGACGAAGGCCAGATGAAGATCGGCCGCCGTTTGGCCATCAAGTTGCTCAACGCCACCAAGTTCGCGCTGGCCATCGGCCGTGAGGATGAGAACCATCATGTGGGCGCTCCGGCAACCGCAAGCTGGAACCCTGCCGACGTGACCGAGCCGTTGGACCGCGCAGCCATGGCCAAGATGGCCCTCGTGGTACGCGAAGCCACCGAAAGCCTCAACAACTACGAGCATTCCAAGGCTTTGGAAGTCATCGAGAACTACTTCTGGCAGTTCTGCGACGATTACATCGAACTGGTTAAGAACCGCGCATACGGCACTGCCGACGCCACCGGCCGCGTGCCGAGCGAGAAGGCTGTGAAGTCCGCCCGCACCGCACTGGGACTGGGCTTGGATGCCTTCGCACGCCTGCTGGCACCGTACCTGCCTTACGCCACCGAAGAAGTGTGGAGCTGGATGCATGAGGGCGAAGGCTCCGTGCACCACGCCGCATGGCCGAAGGCTGAAACGTACGATGCGGCCGCCGCAGCCGTCTCCCCGGAGCTGCTCACCCATGCCGGTGAAGCTCTGGCCGCGCTGCGTGGCATCAAGTCGAAGGCAAAGGTTTCGATGAAGACTCCGATCCTTTCCGTGCAGCTGGGCGTTTCCGACGAGGCACGCAAGTCCATCGAAAGCGCATTGGACGATATCGCCGAGGCTGGTCGCGTGACCGGACCGATCTCCTTCACCTCGCCTGCAGCGGCCGAAGGCGAAGACGAGGCAACCGACGTGACAATCGCTGAAAGCGAGCTGGGCGAGCCGCCGGCAAAGAAACCTAAGAAGTAATCTTCTGAAATCATATCGGCCGGTGGTTCTCACAGGACTGCCGGCTGACGGTAAAGCCTCCTTTTGTATTGCCCCGCATTGCGGATTTCGGTATCGCAAAAGGAGGTTTTATCGTATTCTTATGCTTTTCCAAATCGCAATCGATGCATGGTCGGGGTTGCGAAAATCACATTCCCTGCCAGAATATGTACCCCCGTACTCGAAAAAGCCGCATTCCCGATGCACAATCGCAGTCAACGCACGAAAGAGGGCATCAAAGCGGCGTTCCAAGCCGAAATACGCACCCCCGTATCCGAAAAAACCGGGAAAACCAATCCAAATCGCTCTTATTCATGAACGGGGGCCGCGCCAAAACAACCACAAATCGCACCCGCCAGCGGAAACAGCCAATCTACAGTATCGGGACAGCCAGCAAATACTGCGCGACGCCAGTCGCCTTTGCGGAGCCAGCAGACAGTCCAGACTGCATCGCACCGTCCAAAATCTCGGCCGCGGCAGCCAACTCAACCGTCTCGTCGATCAAATCGCCATTATTCGGCGCAAACTCGCCTTTCGACAAACCGTAGCCCGAAATCGGCATCGAGCCGGCGGATTGGGAACCGCCATCCGAAGCGGCGGAATCGCCCTTCTTCGTGGAGCCATCCACTCCTCCAACCTTCGCCACGTTCTTCGACGTGGCGTCCGCGGCCGCACCGAATGACGGACGCAATCCACCCGCATAGCTCATCACATCGTCCATGCTGATGGCATTCTTGTCGTCAACCAAGCTGGAGGAATCGGCGGCATCGCCCTTGGCCTGCACCCGTTCCGCCTTGCGCTGAGCCCTGGCGCGCGACTTCTCGGCCTTCGCGCACAACGCACGCCCAGCCGAAACGGCGCGCATTGAATCAAGCACCGAAGAGCCGTCAGCAGCGTTGGAATCCGATGTCTCGTCATCCGAATCCAGCTGGTCAGCAAACCGCACGATAATCTGATGGAACGCGCCGGCCTGCCCGATATGCTCGCTAGCATCCGCCAACGCGGTCATCGCGGCGGAGACCTTGTCGGATGCGGTTTTGAGCTTCTCATTGCCCTTGATGCCGGCACGCACGTCGGCAATCGCCTGGTTTTCGTATTCGGACGCGGTGCTGGTGGTGGCGCCCAGTTCCTTGAGTCGAGCCGTGTATGCGTCGGTGAAGTCCATCGAATACGGAATCATCGCAGAGGACAGCTGTGACTGGCCGACGCTGTAATCCTTGGAGCCGCGCTGCTGCTCCTCACCCGCGCGTTTGTCGAGCTCTCTCACCAGCCCGGATGTGCCGCGCTGTTCGATGGTGCGGATCACCTCGTCGACCGCATCAGCGGCACCAATATGTCGGTAGGCGGCGCTCACGTCGTTGACGACGTTGGCAAGATCCGCCACGGACTTTGCTACGGGGGTGTCGCCGTTCAACTCGGATGCGGTGCCGAGAATGGCAGGCAGCTGCGTGGAATTGCCGAGCGAGCCGGACAGATGCGTGGTATACGAGCCGACATACGCCTCGACATAGGTGTCGAACGCCTGCTCATGCGCTTTGGAACGCGTTGAGATGGTCTGTTTGGCGATCGCTTTTTCGTTGTCCCGAAGCTTTTTCAGTTGAGAAATGAGCTTGCGATTGCGCTGCGAACCAACGTTGGTCAACCCGTCCACCAGCGTCGCCGCACGCTTGGTGAGATCAGGCAGCGATTGGCCGGCATCGCCATCCACCGCGGCGACGGCCAGCGAGCTCATGGAGAAGCGATTCGCCGTCACATACGTGTTAAATGTCAGATCCTCACCGGGTTTGCCGACTGCGGCCACCAGTGTCGAAGTGTTGCCTGACGAAACGGCCACACCGTCATCAGCGGTCACGTCATTGCCGACGCGGCTGGGGATGGTGAAAGCGACGATCGGCGTCAAATCGGCCGTTTTGTCGGCATCAACGGCATGCAGGGAGATGCGCACGCCAACCATTCCGGAAGCGCCGGAAATTTCGGAAGCGCTCACATTGGGACCGTCAAGAGTGAATGTGGCGGACACTTTCCACGGCATTGACACAGTGCCTTTGGGAACGCGCTGTGATGCGTGCGATGTAGAAGTTCCGCTTTGGGTCAGGAAAAGACGGCCAGGCTTGTCGATGGATTCATATGCGCTCATCACGTCACTTTGCGTCGTCTCGACCGCATATTGCCTGTTCTGCCGCACGAACGTCGCCACATTGGCCGCATCGACGGCCACGACCGGAATCGCGGCGACAAGCGCCACAGCAGTAGCTGCGGAAAGATGGCGACGGACGTCCCGTGGATGAATCATAAGTGAGTGACGCATGCCGGACCTCGCAATCGCAATCGTAATTCCATTCCAAAGCATTCAATGTAATGCCCGGCATGCCCCGAAATACTTGTTTTCCGCCGAAAACAGACAGGTCAGGCAAATACGTCGAGCACGCCTGGATCTCCACCGTTTTCGGCAATGCGCTTATGCCTACGCTTGGCTTCGGTCACCACGAATTCGCGATACATTTCGGCGATATCAAGGTCAAGACCCGCGTCGACGGCAATGCGATGCAGACGTTCAATCTGGTAGTTCTCACGCTTGTGATCGGCCGGCGCAAAGCCTGCACGCGCCTTCAGCACGCCCACTTGGGACGTGTATTTGAAGCGTTCCGCCAGCAGGGAGACGATGGCCGTATCGACATTGTCGATTGACTGGCGCAACGCGGCGATTTTCGCCACGGCGTCGGCGACCTCAGGATTGCTTTGCGCGGTACTCGCATCGATGACGGTTTCGGTTTCGTGTTCTTCTTCTGGCCGAAGCCAGTCGTGTTCGCTATCGCTCATGCATACAAGACTACCGCGCGAATGTCACTTGGAGAAGTACCGTTGCAGCACAATCGTGGTTTCAGTGCTCACCGGCACCGTCTGATGAATGACATTCAGCAGATCCTCAAGCTTGCCTGGCGAGGCCGTGCGCACCGTCAGCATGTAGCTGGGAGAACCGGCAACGGAATCGCACGACATAATGCCGTCGATATCCTGCAACTTGTCGGGAATCTCGGATTCCTTGGAATAGTCGATCGGCGTCACCGCAATATAGGCGCGCACGGCAAGCCCGCGCCTCTCATCGTCGATGACGGCCTTGTAGCCGAGAATCACATCGCGACGTTCCAACTTCTGTACGCGCGACTGCACCGCGGAAATCGACAGTCCCGTAGCGTCCGAAAGCTGGGACAGCGTGGCGCGGCCATCCTCCTCCAACATGCGGAGAATGGTCTCGTCGATATCGTCGAATTGGGCCACGTTCGCGTGCGTGGTGTCGGGTTCGTTGCCGTTGCCTGTCATACATACCCCTTTCCAACAAGCATTCTGCATCGGCCCGGCGGGACCGACTCCCCTATGCAGCTCACAGTTCGTCCATTACCATACCCACCCCAACACACAATCCGCCAACCGCATTTTCGTAACATTTCCTACGAATTTCGATTTTCAATCACTTGTCTTTTATTTTTTACATATCTCCCCTTGTAAGGCAATATGATTTTCGTCTTTCAACTTTTGCTTTCGTATTTTTTAGCATGTCGGAATTTATGTATCGCATGTCCACAACGTGATCACCCATGCATCTGCAATGCCCTGAGGATATGCGAAAGGGTCGTATGACGATTGCCATACGACCCTTGGCTTGCTTACCGCAAATTGCGATCACTCGCGACTAATTGCGATCAATTGCTGCCGTTATTCGCGTTATTGCTGCTTTGCTGAATCAGCGACGCCATGAAGTCACGGTTGGTCGCGGTCTTCTTCAGACGTGGCACGAGCGTCTGGTAGGCCTGCTCAGGTTCGAGACCGCCAAGCAGTCGGCGCAGACGGTAGATAATCGGCAGTTCCTGCGGATCGGTGATAAGCTCCTCGCGGCGGGTGCCGGAAGCGTTCACGTCAATGGCCGGGAATAGGCGCTTGTCCGCCAGTTCGCGGCTCAGGCGCAGTTCCATGTTGCCGGTGCCCTTGAACTCCTCGAAAATCACCTCATCCATCTTGGAACCGGTTTCCACCAGAGCAGAGGAGATGATGGTCAGAGAACCGCCGTTTTCGATGTTGCGGGCGGCACCGAAGAACTTCTTCGGCGGGTACAGCGCTTGGGCGTCAACACCGCCGGAAAGGATACGGCCGGAAGCCGGGGCCGCGATGTTGTAGGCGCGGGCCAGACGGGTCATGGAGTCGAGCAGCACCACCACGTCCTGGCCGAGCTCCACGAGGCGCTTCGCACGCTCGATGGCGAGTTCGGCGACCGTGGTGTGATCGGATGCCGGACGGTCGAAGGTGGAGGAGATGACCTCGCCCTGCACCGTACGTTCCATATCAGTGACTTCTTCCGGACGTTCGTCCACGAGCACGACCATCAGGTGGACTTCAGGATTGTTGGTGGCGATCGCGTTGGCGATGTTCTGCAAGGTGATAGTCTTGCCGGCCTTCGGTGGAGACACGATCAGACCACGCTGACCCTTGCCGATCGGCGCCACAATATCGATGAGACGGCCGGTGAGCTTGCTCGGCGCGGTCTCCTGCTTCAGACGCTCCTGTGGGTACAGCGGGGTGAGTTTGTTGAACTGCGGACGGTTCTGCGCGGCCTCGACGGTCATACCGTTGATGGAGTCGATGGACTGCAGCGGTACGAACTTCTGACGCTGGTTACGACGGTCGCCCTCACGCGGGGTGCGGATGGAACCGTGCACCGCGTCGCCTTTACGCAGGCCGTACTTCTTGACCTGGCCCATGGAGACGTACACGTCGTTCGGCCCCGGCAGATAGCCGGACGTACGCACGAAAGCGTAAGAATCGAGCACGTCGACGATGCCTGCGACTGGCACGAGATCCTCTTTCGGCTCCTCGTGGCGCTGTTCATGTTCGACATTGCGATCCGTGCGATCGTTACGGTCGGCACGATTATTGCGATCATTACGATCATTACGATCATTACGATCGCTGTTACGGCCACGACGATCGTCACGCTCGTCATAATCGCGGTCACGTCCACGCAGACGGCGTCCGCGACGATCCGCACGATCGTCCCTGTCGCTGGCACGACCACGAACACGACGTGCAAAATTGCCATCCTCGGTTTCGCCATGGCGCTCGTCGTCCTCGTTGCCCTGCGAAGGCAACGTGGCGAGAATATCGTCGAGATCACGCACGACATCCTCATCCTTCAGCTCCTCCACCGCACGGCGACGGCGACGCGGCTCGGCATCGGCCTCATCATCCTTGCGATGGCGACGACGGTCATCCTGCTTCGGCGAAGCATCATCCAGTCCCAATTCGGCGAGCAGATCGGCGGCTGCTTCCGTATCACGGCGACGACGGCGCTTCGGAGCCTCGTCGAGGCTGTCCAAAGCGTTCACAGCGACCATGACGCCCACGGCATCCTCACTTGCCGGCGCTTCGTCCTGCTTACGGCGGCTGAAGCGCTCGGAACGCTCAGTACGCTCGACGCGGGTCCTCCTAGAGGTTTTGGAAACCGACTTTTCAGAATCCTCAGCATCATCGGCCTTGACCTCGGCAACCTCAGCAGGCTTGCCGGCATTCTCGGCCCTACCAGCCGCGACCTCAGCGTCTGCGGATGGAGTTGCGACCTGAGCTGCCGGGTCAGCCGAAGCTGCGGACGCTGCGGACTTCGGGGCGCGAACGGTCACGCCGGCCGGCGCCTCGCCGCCGGAACGAGCAGCCTGAAGCGTCGCGATAAGTTCCGGCTTACGCATGGTGGAGGTGCCACGAAGGCCCATCTGCTTGGCAAGCTCCTTGAGCTCAGGCAGTTTCATATCTTCAAGATTCGGGCTGGTTGCCACTAGTTTTGCCTTTCCCTAGCTTCCCGCAGGCACACGCCCACGACAGCTGTAAAAAAGAGATACGGAAAAATGTTCCGCCACTGAAAGTCCGCCGCGAAATACCACGGTTTTCGAACTTTTCTAACCATACAACGTTATCCAGACCAACGCAACGCAGGCGTGCCAACGTATTCGAGCCAATCAAGCATTGCAAGTCAATCAAGCATTGCAAGTCAATCGCAAATCGCAATGCAAAAGACCCGCCATGCAATCACATGACGGGTCTTCGCCGGCAAACAACGCGAGCGTCGCACTAAAACAACGGTTTGCCGATCCTACCGAGAGATCCTACCGAAACCTACTTTTCCTCGTGATAGCTCTTGTCGGTATTGACGGACCACACGTTCTTCTTGGACGTCTTGCCATTCTTGATATTGCCGACAGCTTCGATGGCGGTGGCCATGGAATGATCCATGTTGTTGTAGCGGTGCTGTCCGTTACGTCCGACGCAGTACAGGTTACCGAAGGAATCGAGGTATTCCACGAGCTCAGGCATGCGGTCGTACGTGTCGAAGTAGGCCGGATATGCCTTCTTCACGCGCTCGCGATGGGAATCGATCACATCCTGAGGGCCGTTGATGACCTGCATGCGGGTGAGCTCCTGGATGGCGAACTTCTTCGCCTCCTCGTCAGACATGTTCCAGAAGGAATCACCCTCCTCGCAGAAGTATTCAAGACCGATCCACACGGTGTTATCAACATCCTTGACCAGATACGGGCTCCAGTTGTTGAAGATCTGCAGGCGGCCGACCTTATAGCCCGGATCCTGCACGTAAATCCAGCAATCAGGCACGATCGGCGGATTACCAAGGGTAGGAATGTCGGTGGTGTTCGGCAGGCGCAGATGATTGACGAGCAGACCGACGGTCACGAAATCACGGTACGGCAGGCCGTTGGCGATTTCGGTCATATCCTTCGGCGCGGGCTTGCTGGAAGCGTCCACTGCGTTGATGAGGTCCTTGACCGGCATGGAGGAGATGAAATCGTCCGCAGCCATTTCGTTGCGATTACCTTCGGAATCCTCATACACCACGGAAGCGATCTTGCCGTCAGACTGGCGGATCTCCACCACATTGGCGTCGGTAATGACCTTCACGCCCGCGGCCTCGCAGTTAGCCTCCACGGTTTCCCACAGCTGGCCCGGACCATACTTCGGATACCAGAATTCCTCGATCAGCGAGGTTTCGACCTCGGCATTGCTGCGCTTCTTCGGCAGGAGCTTCTGGAACGCATTCTTCAGCACGCCCATAATGCTCAGGCCCTTGACGCGCTGCGCACCCCAATCGGCGGAAATCTGGGACGGATGACGTCCCCACAGCTTCTCGGTGTACCCCTCGAAGAACATGGAATACAGCTTGCGGCCGAAACGATTGATGTAGAAGTTCTCCAGATTGTCTTCCGGCAGCTTGTGCACCATGGACTTCAGATAGCTGAAACCGGCAACCAACGTAAGCTTCGGACCCATGGCCTTCAACGTATTGGCACTCAGGGAAATCGGGTAGTCAAAGAAGTGTCGGTTCCAGTAAATACGAGACACACGATGGCGCTTGAGCATCACCTTGTCTTCGACTTCCGGATCCGGCCCGCCCGGTTCCATATCGTGCTCACGACCGAGCTTCTTGTCATCATAGCTTGGCGCGCCCTGCAGCGGCAGGACCCCCTTCCACCAATCCATGATGCGTTCGTCCTTCGAGAAGAAACGGTGGCCGCCAATATCCATACGGTTGCCATCATGCTTGACGGTGCGGGAGATGCCGCCGAATTCGCGGGTTGCTTCCAGCACGGTCACATCGTAGTTCTCGGAGCCACCGTCCTTGACGAGCTCCCAAGCGGCAGTCAGGCCCGCAGGGCCACCGCCGATAATCACCACGGATCGCTTTTGCGTCACTTTGAGGTCTCCTTATGAAAACAAAAATCCCTGATAGTCTACCCGATGGTAGGGAAACGAACATCGCAACTTGTGCGAATGCTTACAAAATCAAGCCAAGTCAGGCAATACCAAGCCGAACGGTCTAAAACAAACAAGACAATATCAGGCCGAGCAAAACGATACGCGACCACACACGACCATATCGACTATATGGAATCAGGAATGTCGATATCGGTTTTCTGCACTTCCTCGACATTGACGTCCTTGAAAGTGACGATACGCACATTCTTGACGAAACGACTGGAACGATAGACGTCCCACACCCACGCGTCGGTCAAACGCACGTCGAAATACACATCCTGACCGGCGGAACGCACATTGAAATCGACTTTATTTGCCAGATAAAAACGACGTTCCGTCTCAACAACGTAAGTAAATAATTTAATAACGTCGCGATATTCCTTATACAGAGCCAGTTCTGCGTCGGTTTCGTAATTATCGAGATCCTCGGCGCTCATCACTTACCTTCCACATCACGCTTGCGACCACGCCCGAGCGTACGCCACCAAGCTTCCTTCGACGTCTTGCGCTCGCCAGCCGTATACGGCCAGCTGTTTTCGACATCGGCATCACCATTAACAGACTTGCGGTCGTCACGCTCGCTTTGCCGCGCAGCATCCACGCTTTCGACGTTCTTCTGCTGGGACGCAGCCACATCATCCATACCGTCAGAAGGAACTTCCCGCACGGATTGCGCAACCGCCGCAGCATCGTCGGCGCCCACGCCTTCCGCATCAGGTTTCGTGGCATTCTTCTCATTCAGTCGAATGGCAATCGAATGCTCGCGTGCACTCAAAGCCTCCTTGACGCCCGGATTGTCTTCGATCACGTGCATGCCGAACGCGTCAAGCGAGCGGATCGGATCAAACTCGTCAACCAGCGTGTCCATAACGATCAGATCTTGGTAACGGTTCTGCGAGTCGTTCCACAGGGCGTCGCGGGAGCGACCGGAAGGCACGAATCCCAACGACTGGTACACGGACACGGAACGCGTGTTCTGTTCGGGCACTGCGACCCAAATGCGATGCATGCCAAGGCCTGCCGGCTCCGGAGCAAGACCGTACGTCATCACGCGCGGCATGATGTCTCGCGAATAGCCACGGCCCCTGTAATCCCTTCCAAGCACCACCTGAATGCGGGCGGAACGGGCCCAACCGTCAATATCGATCAGGAAAATCATGCCGATCACATTGTCGGAATTCGCGGCATCAATCCTACCATCGCCATCATGGTCGGCTTCGGTGATGATGGACCATGCGATTGTGCGACGTGATTCCGGGTCCCCCACACCGGATTCGGACGGAGCCTCGCCTTGGGACCATGCCACGGAACGACGTACCCACGCACGCACCGCGCCACGCTCGGCGACTCGGTCCTTACCAGTGATTCCGGAAGCGCCGACGTACGCCTCGATGGCGTCCATGCGGTCGAGATCCTCGATCACGGCCGGGCGTAGATGCACCATCTCGCCTTTGATAGGCGGCACAACGATACGTTTCGGCAGCTCACGCGACTGCCGGTCCGACTGCTCCTGTGTTGCAGCCTCAAGATTCTCTGGCATTTTTCCCGCCCCCTACGTCATTGCAGGTACGACCGTCGCCGCACCTGTACCGAGGGTATTGTACCCGACTGTATGTCAGCTGTGAATTAGCGCGGCGGCAATCGTTATAAATCTTCCTCTACCAGCATAACTTGATATTGAAAGACACGTCGGTAATCGTAAGAAAAACAACTGGTGATTAGCTCTTTCCCTTTCTTCTGGAAAGATAAGAAAACGCACGTCCCAAGTTTTTGGAACGTGCGTTTTCGTGCGATTCAGCAATCGCGAGTAATCGTTGTAAACGTTACTTAATCTTGCTCATCACGATCTTGGTGACGGCTTTCGCGTCAGCCTGACCGCGAGTGGCGCGCATGACGGCACCAATGATGGCGCCCATCGGCTTCATGTTACCGCTCTTGAGCTTTTCAACGATGTCAGGATTGGCTGCGAGAGCCTCATCCACGGCCTTTTCGAGAGCACCGTCATCAGACACGACCTGGAAGCCATGCTTCTTGACGACCTCATCCGGAGTGCCCTCGCCGGCGAGCACACCTGCGACGGTCTGCTTGGCCAGCTTGTCGTTGAGCTTGCCATCGGCGATCAACTTCTCAACTTCAGCCACATCGGTCGGAGTGATCGGCAGCTCTTCGAGGCTCACGCCCTTGTTGTTGGCTTCGCGGCTCAGCTCGCCCAGCCACCACTTCTTGGCGCCGGCTGCAGTGGCACCGGCCTTGACGGTTTCCTCAAGCAGGTCCAGAGCGTCGGCGTTAAGCACGTCGCGCATCTCCAGATCGTTGAAGCCCCACTCGCCCTTCAGGCGGTTGCGGCGCTCACGCGGCATTTCCGGCATCTGGGCCTTCATCTCTTCGATGTGCTCCTTGGTGATGTGCAGCATCACCAGATCCGGATCCGGGAAGTAACGGTAATCGTCGGCGTCGGACTTCACGCGGCCGCCGGCGGTGGTCTGCGAAGCCTCATCCCAGTGTCGGGTTTCCTGCAGAATCTCGCCGCCTTCGCTCAGAATGGCCGCCTGACGGCGAATCTCATACTGAATGGTCTTTTCAATGCCACGGAACGAGTTCACGTTCTTGGTTTCGGAACGAGTGCCGAACGGGTCGGACGGGCTGTTGCGCAGCGACACGTTCACATCGGCGCGCATATTGCCCTGCTCCATACGAGCGTGGGAGATGTTCAGCGCACGCACGATGTCGCGGATGGCGCGCATATAGGCGCCTGCGATTTCGGGGGCACGGTCTCCGGCGCCTTCGATCGGCTTGGTCACGATCTCGATCAGAGGCACGCCTGCACGGTTGTAGTCGACCAAGGAGTGATCGGCACCTTCGATACGGCCGTCAGCACCACCGACGTGGGTGTTCTTACCGGCGTCGTCTTCGATGTGGGCGCGTTCGATCGGCACGCGGAACACGGTGCCGTCTTCAAGTTCCACATCAAGATAGCCGTTGCCGTTGGTCGGCTTGTCGTACTGCGAAATCTGGTAATCGCGCGGCATGTCCGGGTAGAAGTAGTTCTTACGTGCGAACTGGCTCCATTCAGCGATTTCGCAATGCAGAGCAAGACCCAGCTTGATCGCGTAATCGACGGCGGTCTTGTTGACTACCGGCAGAGAGCCCGGCAGACCAAGGCTCACCGGGGTGAGCTGGCTGTTCGGATCGCCACCGAACGAGACTTCGGCCGGGCAGAACAGCTTCGTGGTGGTGCTCAGCTCAACATGGGTTTCCAGACCGATGACCGGGTCGAACTTCTTGACGGCATCGGCGTACTTCATCAACTTTTCAGCCATTTTGTTTTCTTTCCTCCGATGCTTCTTACTTGTTCGAGCCGTCGAGCCACGGGGTCTTCAGGGACTGCCAGATCGGGCCGTTCCAGTCTTCCTCGAGAGCTGCTTCAAGAGCTGCGGCAGGCTTGTACATGGCCTCGTCGCGCTGCTGCGGAGCGAGGAACTGGAAGCCGACCGGCAAACCGTCGTCGCTCAGACCAGCAGGAATGCTCATAGCCGGAACGCCGGCAAGGTTGGCCGGAATGGTGGTGATATCGATGGCATACATAGCCATCGGATCCTCAGTCTTCTCACCGAACTTGAATGCGGTGACCGGGCTGGTCGGGCCCACAAGCACGTCGACCTTGTCGAAAGCCTTCTTGAAGTCATCGATGATCAGGGTGCGCACCTTCTGCGCAGAACCGTACCATGCATCGTAATAGCCAGCGGACAGGGCGTACGTACCGAGGATGATACGGCGCTTGACCTCGTCGCCGAAGCCGGCTTCACGAGTGTAGGCCATCATGTTGGCAGCGGTCTGAGGAACACCCGCCGGCGGCATGACGCGCAGACCGTAGCGCATGCCATCGTAACGGGCCAGGTTGGAGCTGACCTCGGATGGCATGATGATGTAGTACGCGCCGAGGGAGTACGGCAGGTGAGGCAGAGACACCTCGGTGATCTCAGCACCCATTTCCTCGAGCTTCTTGACGCCTTCGTTGAAACGTGCCATAACGCCCGGCTGGAAGCCTTCGCCGCCGAGCTCCTTGATCAGACCGACCTTGAGGCCCTTCAGATCACGCTTCATGCCTTCGCGAGCGGCCGCCACCATCGGGCGCGGGCCTTCCGGAATGGACGTGGAATCACGCTTGTCGTGGCCGCCGATCACTTCCTGGAGCAGGGCCGCGTCGAGCACAGTGCGCGAGCACGGGCCGATCTGGTCGAGCGAGGAAGCCATGGCGATCGCGCCAAAGCGGGAGACGCCGCCGTAGGTCGGCTTGACGCCGACGGTACCGGTCAGCGAACCCGGCTGGCGGATGGAACCGCCGGTATCGGTACCCAAAGCGAGCGGAGCCTCGAATGCAGCCACGGCAGCTGCAGAGCCACCGCCGGAACCGCCCGGGACGCGCTCGGTATCCCACGGATTGTGGGTGGTCTGGTAGGCGGAGTGTTCGGTGGAGGAGCCCTGCGCGAACTCATCGAGGTTGGTCTTGCCCAGCAGCGGCATGCCTGCGGCCTTGAGCTTCTCGATGACGGTGGCATCGTACGGGGGCACCCAGCCTTCGAGGATCTTGGAGGCTGCGGTGGTTTCGATGCCCTTGGTGACGATCATGTCTTTGATGGCGATCGGCACACCGGCGAGTTCCGGCAGTGCAGCCTTTTCCTCATCGGACTTGGCGTCGAAGGCGTCGGCCTGTTCGAGGGCCTGTTCGCCGGATACCTTCAGGAAGGCCTTGATGCTCGGTTCGGCGGCTTCGATGACTTCGAGGTGCGCTTCGACCAGCTCGCGGCTGGAAACTTCCTTGGTCTTGATCTTGGCCGCCATCTCAGCGGCGGAAAGCTTGACGAGTTCGCTCATGTCACTCCTCCCCTAGAATGCGCGGCGCAACAAACATGCCGGCTTCAGAAACCGGGGCGCCCGCAGTTGCTTCTTCCTGAGTCAGCGGGGTTTCCGGCACATCCGGTCGCAGGTAGGCTTCCAGCGGAATCGGGTTTGCAGTCGGTTCCACATCGTCGGTAGCGACTTCCTGGACCTTGTTGATGGATTCTGCGATGACGTTCAGATCGCCCTGCAGACGGGTAATCTCCTCGTCAGTGAGTGCAATTCGGGCCAAATCGCCCAGATGCACGATTTCTTCTTTGGTGAAAGTAGGCATGTCCCTAACATTAACGCGTCTGTGTGACTAGCGCCCCACCCATTTCGCCTATCGCCCCAGCCTCACGCTCCAGCCGCACCAGCCCAGCCGGAACAGCCTCGCCGCACCAGCCGCCGCAGCCCATGGATTCGATCATCCGCGAATCTTGCACCGGCAAGGACTGACCATAACATTGCCCAGTCACGGATCATACCGACCGCACGAAAAACTCAATATCATATACAGTCCATACCCCAGAGAAAAAGCGGTAATCGCAAACGGAATTGTCGTCACGAATCCCTCTCGTACGCTGCTAGATTGCGGACGCACGATAGATTTCGTCCATTCTCTACCGATTTTTGACGATGCAGTCCGGCAAAACCGCTGATTGCGAAACTGCGGCGCGCTGGGGTTCCTTGCGTTTCATAGGGTGATCTTCTGCGGGAAGATTCCTCCAGTAGGTGGAAGAGTCGGGACGCTGAAAAGCTCGCCACCGGGAAGATTCCTCCAGAGAGTGGAGAAATCTAGACTCTAGCAAGGCACTCAGCGGAAGGATTGTTCCAGTAGGTGGAGGATTTGGGTCTCTGGTGAGGCTTTCTGCGGGAAGATTCCTCCAATCGCTGGAGAAATCGGGACGCTGAGTAGTCTGCCAGCAGGAGGATTCCTCCAGTGACTGGAGGATTTGGAACGATAGGAGCCGGTCAGGACTGGGGTGCGGCGTGCTGGGCGATCCAGGCGTGCATGGAAACCGCGGCGGCAGCTCCGGCGTTAATGGAACGCACCGAACCGAATTGGGAAATGTAGACCACGTCATCCGCCAGCTCAAGTGCCTTTTCGGACAGTCCCGGACCTTCCGCACCAAACAACATAAGACATCGCTTCGGGAAGCGATACGTTTCCATCGGCACCGCACCCGGAATGATGTCAAGCGCAATCACCCGCGCAGCCTTCAACTCGGCAATGCGCTGATCGATCGCTGCCAGCTGCGTCATATAGGACAGCCTGTTCCCATTTTCAGCGCCACATGCGGTTGAAGTGTCCATTGAATTGCCAGCTGGAGCACACTCAGTAGCACGGCCTTCGTTCAGCGAAGCAGCATCGTTCATACCGGTACCGTGCCCACTTTTCGCATTTTCGTGCATATGTAATGCGATTGCGGAGGCTTGCGATTGCGCCGCCGCGATTTCTCCGTCAATGCGCAGCTTCCAGCATTCGACCAGTTCGGTTATGGAAGGGTGATTTTCGACGTGCTGGTACAGTTCCGTCATCAACGCGCCCTTGCGATTCCATTTATGCGGACCGACGATATGCACGCGTTTTGCCTGAAATGCGTTGGCAGTGCGCACCATCGATCCGATATTGAAATCGTGCGTCCAGTTTTCCACGGCAACCTCAAAATCATGGCGACCATGAGCGTCAAGATCATCTTTGATGGCCGAAACCGTCCAGTAACGATACCGGTCAAGCACGTTGCGGCGATCACCCTCATCAAGCAGAGACGAATCGAATCGACGATCATAATTCGGCGATTGCGGATCATCCGGACGGGGCTCGCCAAGATGCGCTTCAGCCCACGGACCTACGCCCACTTCACGAAAGACCGGCTCTCCGGATGCTTTCGCCGCAATATCGATGGGATTAGGCTGATGCACGCGATTCCTCCTCACAACTCATTAATTGATCCAACTAGACGCAAAGTCGTAAAACGTTCCGTGAAACACGCTATTTAGCGTCACCGAACCACCAATGCAACCGAAAAGCTGCGACACTTCGATACTCAGTGTTGTGACGCTTAATGAAGTTCCGATTCCTTGAATACTTCCACAAACGGCAGATCGGATTCGCTTCCGTCAACCGGATTGATGACCTTGATAGAAGGCGACGCCATATCGACGCCACCAATCAGCGATGCGACGGCAAGCACTTTAGCACCCTCGTTTTTTACCACGGAGAAGTCAAGGCTCAACTCGTTGCCATTGCGCAACGTAACCAACGAGGACGTCTGCACATACGACTTTTCAGACAGCCAGGAATCCAACAAAACCACGCGCTTGCCCGCAATCGAGGGCCCCTTTATGGACGGATACACGAAATCCATCACGAAACCGTTAAGATTCTCCCCACGCGAAGCGGCCGCCTGAATCATGGCGGACACCAGCGGAACCGCGGCCGCGGTCAACGCACCCACCGCGTCGAAATCGTCCACGGAATAACCGGCCTCTTCCAACGTGTCCAACAGGATATGCCCAACGATCGAAGCGCCACGATGGTCGAACAGCACGGAGGAAAGCTCCGAGAATGGCTTGTCGGCCATTTCAGCCTGCAACAGCGACTTCAGCTGGTCACGCGGCTCAAGCATGGCGAAATCGATGTCGCTATGAGCGGGAGCATCGGCGGTCGCAGCAACCGACTTGGTCTTACGGAAAGTCTTCTCTTCGGTCATGCTCCTAGCCTATCCTTTCGGCTCGTCAAACCTTATCCCCTACCGACACGTATCAGGCAAAGATTACTGTGCACTGGTTTCGGGAGCGTTGAGTTCGCGGACATCGGCCTTTTCGGGCGCGATCATGCTCACGGGTTCGATGATTCTGCTCTGGTCGACGCGCTGCAACTTGCGTGCGGTGACCAACACGCGTGATTCCAACGACGAGGCGAACGCATTGTAGGCACCGACCGTTTTGGTGATGGCGGACCCCAGCTTGGTGGCACGGTCCCCGAGCACGGCGAACCGTTCATACAATTCGCGAGACAGGTCGAACAGCATTTTCGCGTCATCGGTCAGGCTTTGCTGCTGCCATGCGTACGCCACGGACTTCAGCACCGCCCATAAGGTAATCGGCGAAGTCAAAGCAACCTTGCGCGCAAACGCGTCATCCATCAGCGTCGGATCGGTTTCCAAAGCCGCCTGCAACAAGGATTCGTTGGGAATGAAGGCGATCACGAAGTCCGGCGCGTCGTCGAACGCATTCCAATAGGCCTTGTCGCCCAAGGTTTTCACATGATCGCGCACCGCTTTGGCATGCGCATGCAGCAATTCCGACTTTCGTGCCAACTCCTCAGGCGTGGCGGTGTCGGGAATTTCACACGCTTTCTGATAGTCGGCATATGGGGCCTTTGCGTCGATCGGAATGGTCTTGCCGCCCGGCATGTGGATGATCATATCCGGACGCTGCGCGCGACCGTCCGCATCGGTGACGACCACCTGCGTATCGAAATCCACGTGTTCCAGCAGCCCGGCGGATTCCACGATATTCCTCAACTGCGCCTCACCCCACGCGCCGCGCACCTTGTTGTTGCGCAACGCGGACGACAGAGCGTTGGTCTCGCGGTCAAGACGGGCCTGCTGTTCGCCAAGGCCCTTGAGTTGTTCGCCAAGCGCACCCATTTCCCGCTTGCGGCCCTCTTCGATTTGTGAAACCTTCTGCTGCAGGGCATCAAGATTCTTCTGCACGGGCGCGAGCGCTGACAATACCTTGCTCTGCTCCTGCAGTTTTCGCTCGTTTTCGGCCTGCTTGCGTTCCGCTTCGGCCGCGGCACGCTCACGCTCACGCTCCACACGTTCCTGTTCGGCCCGCTGGGCCTGCGCGAGCTGCGATTTGAGATAGGTCAACTGTTGGGCCAACCCTTCCGCCTGCGTACGGTATTGGGTCACCGATGTGGACAATTCGCTGATTTCCTGCCGATCAGCTTCGATCTGCGCTTTTACCTCGTTAAGATCAGCGGTTTTCGCATCACGGGCCATTTCCTGCCCTTTAGCGCGGCCCGCGAAAAAGCCGGCCGCAGCTCCAAGCGCGGCCACAACCACCAGAAGAATCACCACAAACACAGGATTGTCGAACATATGTTCTATATAACAGCATGCCCAGGACATCTTGAAAGATCAAGCTTCGCAAGACAACCGCGCCCAGCTGCATTATGCTTGGAGCCGAAGCGTGCTCACGAACATGGCGGCAACGCGAGCACGCTGAATATTCGAGAGGTATTCAAGAGGCAATCCGGGGGTTCGGAAACACATGGGATTCGATTTGTTCATGACGGTGGCGGCAATTGTTGCGGCGGCCGTGGCCACTTGGGCCATCCTCAGGCTATTCCTAAGCGAAAACGATGGCATAGCCCCCTCCTGCCAGCGCATCACCGATGAAAAGCCCGCCGAGAATCACACCGAAAATCCAGACGAGGAAGCCGGCGAAACACACCGAAGCGACATCGCCAAGCGTCTCGCCATCGCAACCATACTGACCATTCCCACATTCACCGTAACCATGCTGACATTCGGCGGCATCGCACTCCCCCACTGGCTGACCAATCCATGGCTGCACGCCATCATCGCCACACCGGTCATGTTCTATTGCGCCGCGCCGATGCACAATCATGGCACCGCCGCCCTGAAAAGCCGCACGCCTAACGCGGATTCGCTGCTGTCACTCGCCATGACCATCGTGTACGCTTACAGCCTGCTGGCGTGCGTGGTGTCGTGGCTTTCCCCCGAAAGATCACGCAACCAATGTTTCGCTTTCGCAAGCATGGTCGCCGTGCTGGCGCTTGCAATTTCGATGATCGAGCAACGCCCCACGGCAAAGAAAGCATCGGAAGGCGATATTTCGACCGCACAATTGCAAGAGACGCAGGAAATACAATCGCAGGAAACGCAAAAAACACAAGAAACACAGCAAAGCACGGATACGCTTATCCAAGCCAGCATCGTATATGAGATTCGCACGCGGGTAACGCAGATTACCGCGACCGTGACGATGGTCATCGCGGTTTGGACGTTCGCTTTGTGGCTGATTTTCGGACTTCAGCCGAAGCTTACGATTGCCGTGTTGATCGGTGCGACGGTTTTGACGGTCGCAGGCTTGGTTTTGCAGGCATACGACCGCCAACCGTCACGGTAAAAACGGTTTTCGCAAAAAATCGCGCAGTCGCGAAAAATGGGCGGACCCGCATATGCGCAATCCGCCCATCGTCAACGGTTAGACCGTTTTCGCGACTTGGCCAAGCGACAGTCAGTCAGGCCAAACCGATCAGCCGAATGACTCCGACCGTCACTTAGCTTCCGCCGAAAAATCGTCGTCGATCTGCCCCGGAGCCCACGAGGAAAGCTCCAAATGGTCGCCGCCGGTCTGGTCCACAAGCACGGTGTCGCCGTCGTGCACTTCGCCAGCCAGCAGCATGCGCGCCAGCTGGTCGCCGACTTCGGTTTGCACCAAACGACGCAGCGGGCGAGCGCCATACGCCGGATCGTAACCGGTGTTGGCGAGCCAATCGCGCGCCGAATCGGTAACATCCAGCTTGATGCGGCGATCCGCCAAGCGGGCCGAAACCTGCGCCACCTGAATGTCCACGATGCCGCCAAGTTCTTCGCGTGTAAGCGGGTGGAACATGACCAGTTCATCCAAGCGGTTGATGAATTCCGGCTTGAACTGCATGTGCACGGCGTCCATCACGGCCTTCTTCTTGGCTTCGTCATCCAGTTCGGTGTTCACCAGGAACTGCGAGCCAAGGTTGGAGGTCATGATCAGAATCGTGTTCTTGAAGTCCACGGTTCGACCCTGCCCGTCGGTCAAGCGGCCGTCGTCGAGCACCTGCAACAGCACGTCGAACACTTCAGGATTGGCCTTTTCAACCTCATCGAACAGCACCACCGAATACGGGCGGCGACGCACGGCCTCAGTCAGCTGACCACCCTCCTCATAGCCGATGTAGCCCGGCGCAGCACCAATCAGACGAGACACGGAGGCCTTCTCCATGTACTCGCTCATGTCGATGCGCACCATGGCTTTTTCATCGTCGAACAGAAAGTCGGCGAGCGCCTTGGCAAGTTCCGTCTTACCCACGCCGGTCGGTCCAAGGAACAGGAACGATCCCGTCGGGCGGTTCGGATCGGAAATGCCCGCGCGCGATCGGCGTACTGCATCAGAAACAGCTTGAATAGCTTCTTTCTGGCCGATCACACGCTTGCCGAGGTAATCTTCCATGGTCAGCAGCTTCTCGTTTTCGCCTTGCATGAGGCGACCGACGGGAATGCCCGTCCAGTCGGACACGATTTCGGCCACGGAATCGGCGTCGACGCGGTCCGGCACCATCGGAATGTCATCCGCCGCGCCGTCGTCGCCAGTCACGCCGGCCGCACCATTCTTGGCCACCGCCTCGTTTTGTTCGGCTTGTGCGATTTCCTTCTGGATGGCCGGAATTTCGCCATAGTTGATGGCGGAGGATTTCGCCAGATCGCCTTCGCGCTCGTACCGTTCGGCTTGGGTGCGCAGTTCATCGAGCTTCTTGCGCAGGTCGCCGATGCGGTTGTGTCCGTTCTTTTCGGCGTCCCAGCGTGCTTTCAGACCGTTGAGTTTTTCGCTTTTGTCTGCGATTTCCTTATTGAGGTCGTCGAGACGTTCCTTGGCGCTTTCGTCAAGCTCGCTTTCGGCTTTGCTTGCGGCGGCATCGTCTTTCGGATTGCCAAGCAGGTATGACTTCTCCATTTTGAGTCGGTCGACCTGGCGTTGCAGTTCGTCGATTTCCTCAGGCGAGGAGTCGAGTTCCATGCGCAGGTGGGATGCGGCCTCGTCCACCAGGTCGATGGCCTTGTCTGGCAACTGACGGCCGGAAATATACCGGTTCGACAGTGTTGCCGCGGCCACGAGCGCGTCGTCGCCGATGGTCACCTTGTGGTGGGCTTCGTATTTCGGCGCGATGCCGCGCAGAATGGCGATGGTGTCTTCAACACTCGGCTCTCCTACGAACACTTGCTGGAAACGACGTTCCAACGCCGGGTCCTTTTCGATGTTCTCACGGTATTCATCGAGCGTAGTGGCGCCGATCAGGCGTAGTTCGCCGCGTGCAAGCATGGGCTTGAGCATATTGCCCGCATCCATGGATCCTTCGGCCGCGCCCGCGCCGACGATGGTGTGGATCTCATCGATGAAGGTGATGATCTGCCCGTCGGCGTTCTTGATTTCCTGCAGCACGCTCTTCAGACGTTCCTCGAATTCGCCACGGTATTTTGAACCGGCCACCATGGAGCCCAAATCAAGCGAAATGAGCTTCTTGTTTTGCAAGGTTGTCGGCACGTCGCCGGCGACGATGCGCTGTGCGAGGCCTTCCACCACGGCGGTTTTACCCACGCCCGGCTCGCCAATCAGGACCGGGTTGTTTTTGGTGCGGCGGCTCAGGATCTGGATCACACGGCGGATTTCCTGATCGCGACCGATCACCGGGTCGAGTTTGCCTTCTTTCGCGGCCGCGGTCAGGTCGGTCGAGTACTTTTCGAGGGCTTTATACGACCCTTCAGCATCGGGGCTGGTCACTTTCGCGCCTCCTCGAATCGATGGCACAGCTTTTCGTAGTGCGTCGGCGGTCACGCCGTATTGTTCCATGATTTGCGCGCTTTGGTTTGGTTTTGCCGCTGCGATGGCGATGAGCAGATGTTCGGTGGAGACGTATTCGTCGCCCATCTGCTGCATTTCCTTGCCCGCTTGTGCAAGCACGGCGGACAGTTGCCTGCTGACCTGCGGCTGCGCGGTGGTCGATCCGCTGGCGCTCGGCAGCGCGTCTTGCGCTTGGTGCACGGCTGCGCTGATGTTCTGCGCGTTGCCTCCCGCAGCTTCGATCAGTCCGCGGATTACGCCGTTTTCCTGACGCAGCAGCGCGTCAAGCAGGTGCAGGGTTTCGACTTGCGCGTTGCCTGCAGCCGACGCGTTCTGCACGGCGTCGGAAATGGCTTCCTGCGCCATTGTGGTGAACTTCTGTTCCATATCATCCTCCATGGTTCGCGTCGAACGTCCGGTTTTCGCACGGTTGCGTCGACGCATATGTCGTTGTCTGATATGCTCAACCGACTTCACCACCATTCTATTCCCAAAAGTTGAGTCCGCAACACTCAACTTTTGCCCACCGCACGGAAAGTCGTGAAAAAACGCGAAAAGGCCGCCATCCACGAAAGATGACGGCCTTCATATCCGCAATATGCCAATCGACGATCAGCCGCGCACTACCACATTGCGCAGGCTGCCGATGCCTTCGACGTGCACGATTGCCTCGTCGCCCGGATCGAGATGTCCGGAAGCGTTCGGGGTGCCCGTCAGAATCACATCGCCCGGCAGCAGCGTCGTAAAGCTGGAAATCGCGGCAATCTGCTCGGGAATGCCGTGAATCAGGTTCGCCGTGGTGCCGGAAGCCAACTCGACATCCTCGCCATTCAGCGTGAAGGAGATCTTCGCATCCTTCCAATCCAAGTCATCACGAGTCACAATCCACGGGCCAAGCGGGCAGGACGTGTCGAAGCCCTTCGCGCGCGTCCACATCGGGTCAAGCCCCTGCAGATCGCGCAATGTCACATCGTTCACGCAGGTGAAACCGAGCACATAGTCCATGGCCTGTTCGACCGACACATTCTTGGCGATGCGGCCCATCACCACAGCCACTTCCGGCTCGAAATTCATGTCGTTCGAATATGACGGAATCACAATCGGATCATCCGGACCGATCACCGACGTACTCGGCTTGGAGAAGATCACCATGTCTTCCGGAGCATGCTTGATATCGGAATGGCCGGCTTCATGCATGAACTGCGCGTGCGCCTCATAATTTTTGGCCAGACCATACACCTTCGACGGAATCACCGGAGAGAGCAGACGGATGCCATCGCCGTCCACCGGAAAACGCTCGCCGGTCGGCTTCACGCCGGCACCGGCCAGAGGATGCCCCTCAAGCGCTACGAGATAGTCCTTACCGTCGCTTTCATCGGTCTGCACGAAAGCGTATTGCGGTACATCATTATGCGAAAAACGTGCGATTCTCATGCTTGCCAGTCTACCCGCAACAATCGTCGAATCGTCCATATCATCGACATGCAACGCCCGACAATCAAAAACATCGAAAAAAAAAACGGGCCATCACATCATGCGAAGGCCCGTCACAGGAAGAAAACGTCAGATAAAAGCACGCTCACCGAAAATCGCGGTGCCGACGCGCACGATAGTGGATCCTTCCGCGATCGCAAGTTCCATATCGCCAGTCATACCCATCGACAGTTCACGGCAAGACTGCGTGCCAGGCTCCCCCGATTCGAGAATATGATCGCGAGTTCTACGCAGATGCTCGAATCCCCGGCGAATGGCGGTTTCGTCGCTCACATGCGCGCCAATGGTCATCAGACCCTGCAATTCAAGCCCGTCCAATGTGCCGATTTTCTGCGCGACGCGAATGGCATACGCCGGATTGCAACCGGATTTCGACGCCTCGCCCGATTCATTGACTTCCAGCAGCACACCCACGGTGATGCCGCGTGCCACCGCCCTACGTGAAATCTTTTCCGCCAGATCAAGGGAATCAACCGATTCGATGGCATTGACGACCGGCAACACCTTGCCGATCTTATTGCTTTGCAGCTGGCCAATCAGATGGAACGGAATGCGCTCGCAAGCAACTTCGGAATCGTCTGAAGCGGACGCGATGCCGGAATCGTCGGCAACACCCAACGCAAACCCGCGTTCCGCGCAACGCGCCATCAACCCTTCGGCCTTCGCCGTCACTTCCTGCGGACGATTCTCGCCGATCATGCGCACGCCCGCGTCGATCGCCGCCATGATCTCGCCCACATCGCGCGTCTTCGTAGCGGCAAGCAGGCGCACAGAACCCGCGTCACGACCAGCATGCTGCTCGGCCGACGCGATACGATCCAACACGCGATGCACGCCATCGGCGATCTGCACGGCGCGCACGTCGTCGATCACCTCATTGGCAAGATTCTTATGATCCATATATGCGGTCATGTTCAGCCTCTTACATTTAATCCCAACTACCTCTACCAGAGTAAGAAGAAGCCCGTACGACGGTCTGAAGCGAAGCGATAAAGCAACCAATATTCGCACGGGCCAATAAAACAGACGTCAGCAGAAGGGGGGACTTCAAAGACTCCGTCCGACAATCACTATATGGAAGATTTACTAAACACGCGCCGAAAAAACAATCTATTTTTTTCAGCTATCGCACTTCATCTCTGTATTTCTTTCAATTGCCGTTCCAAAACGTCGATGCGATCCTTCAGTTCAAGTACCTGACATGTCAACGACCGAATCTGCCCCGGCTGAACGGACACCAGTCGCTCGCGCGTCTCGGCAGACAACGGCCCCGACGAACCTCCGCTTTTCGCGGCGGCCATGATATCCGGATCCACCTTCCAGCGCGCGATATTACGCTCCACACGCTTGCGACCGACAATCGCAGGACTCAATCCAGCCGACGTGAAAATCGAACTTGGCCTCTCGCCATCCAAATATCTGCGCATGCAGCTGATTTGAAAATCACGCGAATACGTGATTCTGTTCTGCGTAACCGACTCAACCGCCGGCAACGCACGAAGATACTCGACCTCCGTGTTGCTAAACTGCCTTTTCGTCATATCGACCTCATTCACCCGACAAAACGGAATACCTTTTCCACGCTCGCAGATTACCTTCGCAAACGAACGTACCGGAACGGCACATACTACCACCTTATACACACTGGTATGGGGGTTTGCGCCACCCGAATCGCCCTACGCTGAACCTGAATGAGTCCCAGAAGGTACAGTTGCATACTGTCACCATCGATGTATCAAAGGAGTCACCATGACCGGCCGATTCGCACCCACCCCATCAGGCCGCATGCATATCGGCAATGTCTACGCCATGCTTGGAGCTTGGCTTTCCGCACGTAAAACAGGCGATTCCATACGATTGCGCATTGAAGACATCGATGAACCGAGGGTCGTTCCCGGCGCTGCCGAAACCATGATGCACGACCTCGGCTGGCTCGGTCTCGACTGGGACGGCGAACCAGTATTCCAATCGGCGCGACACACCCTATATCAGGAAGCGCTCAATCTTCTCACCAACCTCAACATTGACGAAATCAGCGATACTATCAGCACTATCGGCATCGGTTCCTACGATTCCGATTCCTACGGCACTACCGCAAACAACACCATAAACACACCTGGCGCAACGCCGCTCATCTACCCCTGCTTCTGCTCGCGCGCCGACATCCGCGCCGCGTCGGCACCGCAGGAAGGCGACCGTTTCACCGTATATCCGGGAACATGCCACCGACTCATCGCCAACGACCCGCAACGCGTGAAGCAACGTCTCGCCAGCGGAGACCGCCATTCGCTGCGCATCGCCACCACCGACACCACCATCGCCTTTCACGACGAAGTGTTCGGCAACCAGCATTACAACCTCGCCCAAGACATCGGCGACACCATCGTCCGCCGATCGGACGGCATCTACTCCTATCAGCTGGCCGTCACCGTGGACGATCTTGACATGGGCATCACCGACATTGTGCGCGGCCGCGACCTGCTACGCTCCAACGCTTTGCAAATCTATATCCGCAAAGCCCTTATTGCTGCGGGATTCCAGTCTTCCGAACCTGCCGATGCGGCCGTTTCATACGCGCATCTGCCCCTTATCGACAACGCGGCCGGTCAACGCCTCGCCAAACGCGAACGCTCGCTCGATCTCGGTATTCTCACGGCATATGGCGTCACCGCGCAACAGATCATCGGCTATTGCGCATGGCTGCTTGGATTGCAAGGCAATCCGGAACATACCAAGCCGCAGCCTATGAACGCCGCCGAAGCGCTTGACGAATTCAGTTGGAGCGCCGTTCGCGCCAACACTTCGGATCGTGTACTCGACCAAGCCGAGTTCAACGCGTATTTCGGACTATAGGCCCTATTCTGCAGTTTTATTTCCGCTTATTCCGCAGTCTTATGCTGACGTCACGCGGGTGGCAGCATATCTCTTCCAAGGCAACGCTACCAGCCAATAATGGGCATGCAAAAAGCCTGTTTCCCCCGAACCAGAAAATTTCCGAGGAAAACAGGCTTTGCATGTCAGTTCTTATATGTCAAACGCAACTTATGTGACAGTCAGACAAACAAATCACGAATGACTGCAGACGATCAGACGAACAGCTTGAACATGGCCACACCGACGATAGCGCCCAGAACCGGGGCGACGACCGGAATCCAAGCCTCGTCCCAGCGGGAGGAGCCCTTGGACGGAATCGGCAGGATGGCGTGCAGCAGTCGCGGCATGAGATCGCGGGCCGGGTTCAGGCCAGGACCGGTCGGACCACCCATGGAGGTCACGAGGCCCCACACGATGAAACCAACCGCGATGGATGCGGCAGCATGGTCTTCCTCACCCCACGGCAGGGACAGACAGCACAGTGCGCCGACCACGAGCACGAGGGTGCCGAAGAACTCGTTGACGAAGTAGTTCACGCGATCGTTGTGAGCGTCGGTGGTGCAGAAAGTGCCGAGGATGGCGTCGGCGTCTTCGGTGTCCTTATAGTGCGGATAGTAGGTGATGTATACCACGAGCTGACCGACTGCGGCGCCGAGCAGCTGAGCGATGATGTACGGCAGCACCAGATTCCAGTCGAACAGGCCGTTCACCGCCTGGGCGATGGTCATGGCCGGGTTGATGTGCGCGCCGGAAACGCCACCGAACATGAGCACCGGGAACATCACGCCGAAGCCATAGCCCATGGCGATGTTCAGCCAGCCTGCATGGTGGCCCTTGGTGTTCTTCAGTTCAACGTTCGCGACAGCGCCGTTGCCGAAGATCATCAGAATGGCGGTACCGAAGAATTCGGCCGCAAGTTTGACAAAAGTCGAGTATTCCACTGCTGTTTCCTCTATTGCTTCTTCTCTGTAAGAATCAGATTGATGTCGATTCCGCTCTCGGCGGACAACAGCGTCCAACACTACTCCCCACACTGGAAGTCGAGCACAAAAAGGTTTGACAGGCCGGCGGCTTGCCGGACAGTCATACGGAAATCGGAAAACAAAAAAGCCTTGGAACCGAAGTTCCAAGGCTTTATCTGTGCCCCCTCAGGGATTCGAACCCTGGACACGCTGATTAAGAGTCAGCTGCTCTAACCAACTGAGCTAAAGGGGCGTTGGTCTTGCGAGGTTTTGTTCTCGCTGAGCACGAAAAGTAAATATACTCAGAATCGAGAAGAATGCAACTTTCGGCGTGTCGCGGTTGTAAAACCGCTATTTTTCAACGATTTCGACATATTGCGCAAATCGCAGAAAAACGCGATTCAACCATCATATTTCCTACCTAAAGAGCACAATCAAGGCAGGAAATCACAATTTCTTCACAAATTCAGTTCCTTGCAATCCAGTTGCCCTAAACGCTCCCGCTAATTCATTTGCACAGCCATGCATGAAAACTGACGGTAAATCGCTCTTCTTGAGTGAATCAGCATGCTTCACGCAACACCCACTTAAGGATTGAGCTTAGGTTGCTTCCAAGCACCGTTTCCGCACGAGAGAAGGAAAGTAACGACCATGACGTGCCCAAGTTGCGACAAACCAACTAATGACGGTGGCTACAACTGATCAAATATGAAAATCCCCCTGCACAACTGTTTTCAGCTGGCGCAGGGGGATTTTCCATGCTTAAGCTCAGACGTATCTCAGTCTGAAGTCATTCATCATGGCTGCAACGAATGCAGTCTTGATGAATGGAGCCGAAATCACTCAGCGACAACCTTCACGGTGAAGGAAGCGGTGATTTCCGGGTGCAGAGCGACGGTCGCAGCGAACTCGCCGGTGGTCTTGATCGGATCCACGGTGATGTTCTTCGGGTTGACGGCAGCCTTGGAAGACAGAGCGATGGCGATCTTGTCGGCGGAGACACCACCGAACAGCTTGCCAGACTCGGAGACCTTGGCGGCGATTTCGACGACGGAACCCTCAATCAGGCCCTTGGCTGCAACAGCCTCTTCGCGGGTGGCGACGGCCTTGGCCAGACGAGCGCGCTTCATGGCCTCGATCTGGGCAGCAGCGTTCTTGGACCAAGCAAAGCCGAGGCCCTGCGGGATCAGGTAGTTGCGAGCGTAACCGGCCTTGACGGTCACGACGTCGCCCGGGTGACCCAGGTGATTGACGGACTTGGTAAGAATAACCTTAGCTTCAGCCATTGTTCAAACCTCTCTCAGATCAGCGACCGGAAGTGGCGTACGGCAGCAAAGCCATCTCGCGGGCGTTCTTGATAGCCTTGGCGAGCTCGCGCTGTTCCTGCACGGAAACACCGGTGATACGACGGGAACGAATCTTGCCGCGATCGGAAATGAACTTGCGCAGCAGGGCAACGTCCTTGTAATCGATCTCGGTGACCTTGGCGGCCTTCAGTGGATTCGGCTTCTTCTTAAACGGCTTGACCGGCGGCTGCGGCCTCTTGCGTGACATCTTGATGTTCTCCTTAAAAACTGGAAATCGCTTTTCTTCTAAGCTGCTTTAAGCTGCGATCCAGATCGGATCAGAATTCCGGTTCGTCGCTGTTTCCGCCGAACTCGGAGGAACCGAACGAACCGAACGAGGAGGAACCGGAATTATCCGAGCTGCCCCACGGATCCGATGCCGGAGCGGGCTGCATGGCGGGCGCGGCGTTGGCTGGAGCGGAAGCTCCGCCCTGATAGCCTGCACCACCGGAATATCCGGCACCACCCTGATAGCCACCGGCATTGCCGGCGAAGCCACCATTGTTGAATCCGCCATTGCCACCAGCGAAATTGTTGCCACCACGATTGCCGGCAAAATTACCACTGTTAGCACTGGAGGTTCGGGTGACCTGGGCGGTCGCATAGCGCAGGGACGGGCCAATCTCATCGACCTGAAGCTCGACGACCGTGCGCTGGGAACCATCGTTCGCCTGGTAGGAACGCTGCTGCAAACGACCTTGCGCGATCACGCGCATGCCCTTGCTTAAGCTCTGCGCACAATGTTCGGCCATGTCGCGCCACGCGGAGCAGCGCATGAACAGGGCCTGACCATCTTCAAACTGGCCCGTATTACGGTTCCAGGTACGCGGAGTGGAGGCAATCGTGAAGCTGGCCACGGACGAGCCGTTGCCAACTGTACGGATTTCGGGATCAGCGGTGAGGTTACCCACCACAGTGATAATCGTTTCGCCTGACATCGTTACCTACTTACTTTGCAGCTTGTTGTTTTGCAGCTTGAAAAGCTTGGAATTACTTACTTGCGAAGAATCTTCGTGCGGATGACGGATTCGTTCAGGTTCAGCAGACGATCGAGTTCGTCGCTGGTGGCCGGCTCAGCGGAGTAGTTGACCACAACGTAGTTACCTTCGGTCTTGCCAGCGATCTCGTAGGCAAGCTTGCGACGGCCCCAGATGTCGATGTTCTCGACAGCACCGCCTTCCTTGGTGACAGTTTCCAGATACTGCTCGGTCAGCTTCTTCAGACCACGCTCATCCAGCTCAGGATCGGCAATGAACATCAGTTCGTACTTATGCGCAGACATCACCCACCTCCTTCGGACTATCGGCCATGGACCTTCCATGGCAGGAGTGTGTATGCGTACTGCCTTCACACATCTATATAAGAGGTATAAAGATGCATTTCAGACAACCTGTTCAGCATAGCCCTTCTGCTGGACGAGCGGCAATCGCGCACGTTCCGCAAAACAGGCGCGTCATGGGCACCCGCATTGTTATATTGAATACAGCTACTTTTGTACGGTTGGCATACCGTATTTACGCGACTCTAGATTTGTGGAAGGCGAAGCATGTCGGCGATTCTCGAAGGCACTCCGGATAAAAAACTGGCTTTGGTAACGGGTCGTGCATACCCTGATCAAGCCCATGAAACCGCGAAATACCTGGGAATCGACGTGCTTGAAACCACGGCCTACGATTTCGCTAACGGCGAGATGTACGTGCGCTACACCGAACCGGTGCGTGGTGCCGATGCGTTCGTGATGCAGGCGCACACCGAGCCGATCAACAAGTGGATCATGGAACAGCTCATCATGGTTGACGCCATGAAGCGTGCTTCCGCCCGCTCCATCACAGTGGTCGCGCCGTTCCTTGGCTATTCGCGCCAGGATAAGAAGCATCAGGGCCGCGAACCCATCACCGCCCGCCTGATTTTCGACTTGTTCCGCGCAGCCGGCGCCGACCGTATTATGACGGTTGACCTGCATGCCGCCCAGGAGCAGGGTTTCTTTGATGGTCCGGTCGATCACCTCACCGCCACTCCGGTGCTGCTCGACTACGTGCGTAACAACATGCCGCTTGAGAACACCACCATCGTGTCTCCGGATGCTGGCCGTATCAAGGTTTCCGAGCAATGGGCCGCAAAGCTTGGCAATCTGCCGCTCGCCTTCATCCACAAGACTCGTGACATCACTCGCCCGAACCATGCCGAGGCACATGGCATTATCGGCGAAGTCGAAGGCCGCGACTGCGTGGTGGTTGACGACATGATCGACACCGCGGGCACCATTTGCGAAGCTGTGCGCACGCTGAACAATGCCGGCGCGAAGTCCGTGACGTTGGTTGCCACCCATGGTCTGCTGTCCGGCCCGGCTGTGGAACGCCTGAGGAATTGCGGTGCCAAGGAGATCATACTCACCGACACCGTGCCCGTTCCGGAGGAGAAGCGTCTGCCGAACATGACCGTGCTGTCCGTAGCTCCGCTACTGGCTGCCGGCATCCGTTCCGTGTTCGAATCCGGCTCCGTTTCCACGCTGCTCAACGGCTTGCCCGAAGACATGCGTCCGCGCAACATTTACGCCTGATTCGCGCAATCTTTTCAACGTAACAAAAACTCGCCCCCATCCGGTCGGCGAGTTTTTAATGTCAGATCTTCCCAAAAACGGGGTGCCGCATCCTACGTCGGTAGGATGCGGCACCCCGCGTATCAAGAGAGAAAAGAGAAATCTGGCTAGCGTCCGATAGGCATCCTCGCTTCCGTTATTTGGCGAATGCTTCACGGATTTGCGCAGCATTGCCATAAGAGGCCTGCGCGCCATAACCGGTGGCAGCGTATGCGGACACGTATGAGGCAAGCTCGGCCGCTTCGCTCAATGTCATGCCCGAGGCGAGTCCAGCCAGCACGGTGCCCATGAAGGAGTCACCGCAACCGGTGGTATCCACCGCGTTAACGCGCACGGGGGCAATTCGCTGGATCGGCGCTGCCGAAGTGGAATCCAACACCACGGAACCGTCGCCGCCGAGCGTCACGATCGCCTGTTCGAAACCGAATCCGCGCATCGCTTCCAGCGCATGATCCCAGTCGAAACCGTCCCAATCATCGTTTTCAGGCTCGTCGATGCCCAGCAATTGCACCATCTCATGCTCGTTGACGAGCAGAATGTCGGATGCTTCCACCAGTTCGGCCGGCAGCGACGGGGTGAACGGCGAATCGTTGAGCAACACCTTCACGCCCGCTTCGTGGCACATGCGTGCGGCGGCCGTCACCGTTTCGATCGGGCTTTCCAAGCACAGGCCAAGCACGGAAGAACGTACCAGCGCCTCGCGCACGGATTCAACATAATCCACGGTGACCTGCGCGTTGGAACCCGGCGAGTACACGATAGTGTTTTCGCCGGCTGCGTCCACGGTGATCACGGTTGTGCCGGATGGTCCGAGCACGCGGCGAACATGCGTGGTATTCACGCCCGCCTCGCCCAGGGCGCCCAGCAGGAAGTCGGCGTTGGAATCGGAGCCGACCGCGCCGAACATCTGCACGGTTGCGCCGATGCGCGCTGCGGCGGCCGCCTGATTGCCGGATTTTCCGCCCGGCAGCAACTGCAGCGGGCCGCCGGTGATGGTCTCCCCCGGCCCTGGCAGACGCTGTGCGGTGACAGTGTAATCCGCGTTCATCGAGCCGATTACGGACACCGTGCCGTGGATGCGGTCCAATGCAGAGAGAACTTCAGTCGCGCTCATCTTTGACTTCCTTACATTAATTAAATAAAAAGGAGATTTGCGGAATATTGTTTTTCAGTAATCGCAATTATCGCAAATCTCCATTGTTTATATCGAGGATGTTATGTGCGATTACTTAGCCGATTCCTCGGTTTCCAACGCATGGTTGCCTTCGTAGATCTTTTTCTTGAAGACGAAGAACACGATCAGACCAAGCAGTGCGGTACCGGCGGCGATCAGCAGCAGGTTGGAATAGTTGGCGGCGTCACCGGTAGCACCGGTGATGGAACTGCCTGCGAGGGCGTTGGAGCCGAGCAGGCTGCCGATGATGGCAATGCCGATGGACGGAGATACGTTCATAGCCAGATCGTTCATGCCGACGCCACGACCAGATTCGTCCTTCTCAATGGTGCCGAGCACGGTGGAAACGACTGGAGAGTACATAAGGCCACAGCCCGCGTAGAACACGCATGCGCACAGGGTCAGCACCACAAAACCGGAGTTCACGCAGAATGCCGCGCCGGTCCATCCCAGGAACATGAGGGTGCCTGCGGTCACGATGCCGGCCTTGATGCCGATCTTGCGGATGATCATGCCGGAGCAGGTGCCCACCACAGCGGCGACCACGAAGGCCCACACGATGTGCAGGGAAACCTGGGTGGTGGTCATGCCGTAGATGTTGGTACCAATGGCATTGAAGATCGGGCTCAGTGCGTAGTTCACGAAGTAGAACACGAGGATCAGGCAGATGGCGCGCAGCCAACGGGTGTTCTTGAAGAACGCCGGGGTGATGAACGGGTTGGAGGCCTTGTTGATGTAGAAGGCGAATGCCACGAACAGCAGCAGGGAGACCACGAGCATCCACCATGCCATGTACGAGAAGAACAGGGTGAGGAATGCGGTGGCGAAGCCGAAGATCACGAAGCCGAATGCGTCGACCTTCTGGCCGTTGCCACTCTTGGACGGCAGGGTCTTGAGCAGGATCGGCAGGAACAGGATGGTGACGGCTGGGATCAGGAACAGGAACTGCCATGCGATGGAGCTGAGCATGCCGGCTGCGAACACGCCGATGGAAGCGGACAGCTGGTATGCGGCGGTGAACAGGCCGAAGAAGATGACCTTCAAATCGTTACGCAAGTACTTAGTGGCCACCACCAAGAAGGCTGAGCCCGCCACCTGTTCGCCTGCGGTCTGCAGCACACGGGCGATGATCACGGTCCACAGGTTTGCGGCGAAGAAGTAGTTTGCCACGAAACCGAAGAGGGAGCCGATGAACAGCGTGACGAGACCGACGGTCACGAGCTTACGCAGGGAGACGAAGTCGCCCAGGGAACCGTAGATGAAGCACACGATGCCGAGCACGATGCTGGGGAATGCGGTGATCAGGGATGCCTGGTTCGGAGCGCCGACGTCGGCGCCGACTTGCTGGAACACGAGGTTGAAGCCCTGCAGGCACAGGGTGCCGAGCACGAAGGTGATCAGCAGCGGGATCAGGGAACGGATGGCCATCTTGTTGCTGGTCACCGGATCGTCGAACGGATCAGCGGATGCGGCGCTGGTCACAGCGGTTGTTTTGTTAGACATTGTAAAAATCCTTGATTCTCTCGAATTGCGCGATACGCGATACGCGATTTGTGATACGCGATTGTTTGGCTGGTTACGCTTATTCGGCTTTGGCCGCGAGGCCGGAGATGCGGGTCATGAATTCGTTCAGGAAGCGCGGCACGTCAACGCCGACGGCCACCTTCATGGTCTTGACAGGGTCGTTCAGGCGAGTTTCGTCGCCGATGGTGCGTCCACGGGTCGGACCTTCCACGTCGACCTTCATGTTGATGTCAAGGGTGGTGACGAGGGTCGGGTCCACCGCCACGCCGACGGCGAGCGGATCATGCAGGCCGCAGCCGCCCAGGTGCGGGGACGTAGTCTCGTAGGCCTTGATGTAGAAGTCGGTCATGTCGGCCAGGAACTTGCCGGCCTTGGTGCCGAGATCGCGCCACTGCTGAGTTTCCTTGTAGGTGAGCAGGGTCTGCAGGGTCACGTCGAGGCCGATCATAGTGGTCGGAGCGCCGGAACGGAACAGGTAGTCGGCGGCTTCCGGATCCTGCGAAATGTTGGCTTCCATGCAGGCGTTGCAGTTACCGGGCACGGTCAGTGCGCCACCCATGAGCACGATCTGGCCGATTTCGTCTTTGATTTCCGGAGCCTTCTTCAGTGCGGCTTCGATGTTGGTCATCGGGCCGGTCGGCACGTAGACGAGATCCTTGCCATAGGTCTTCACTGCGTCGATGATGAAGTCTACCGCGGATTCGGTTTCGACGGAACGGTTGGAATCAGGGATTTCCACGTCGCCGATGCCGTTGTCGCCGTGGATGAACGCGGAGATTGGCAGTACTTCGAAATGGTCGGTGGTGCTGGAGTGCGGCAAACCCTGATACACCTTGACTTCCGGGTGGCCGAGCAGGTCGGTCACGGCCAGTGCGTTGCGCACACCCTGCTCGACGAGCACGTTGCCGTAGGTGCCGGTGATGCCGATCAGTTCAATCTCCGGGCTTCCCAGAGCATACGAAATGGCAAGCGCGTCATCAACGCCGGTATCAAGATCAAGAATCATCTTTTTCATGTGTGTGCCTTTCCTCTTTGACGGGCCTGACGACGGTCCACCACCATACGGGTGCGTCGTCAGTTATACATCGAGCACATTCTCGATTGTGTTGTGTTGACAAGATTTATGATAAAGCGTTTTATCAAGAACGCAAATTCGGCACTACCCTACGGCGTGTTGCTTTTATTTCCAACAATTTAACCGTATAAGAAACTCCGACGACACTTTAATCAAGATTTATCAGCGCCACCCGTCTCATCATGATCCGCAGGTATCTAAAAATCCTCAATCCTACGCGCAGGCGGCCTGCACCAGTTTCGGCGTAAGCACTTCAACCTGCGGATTAGAAAGCCACGGGCGAGCAGCCCTCGAATCCACGCCGGATTTGGTACGAATCGCAACATCAATCCGCTCACGTAACATACCCCAACAGGCGGCGGCCAAATCAGCCACACTCTGCTCAACGGTGGTCATACGCCAACCAAGCCCGAATCGCTTGAGAATATTGTCGTAACCAATCACCTGCATATCCTCAGTAACGCGCAACCCACGTTCCGCCATACGCTGACGGAAACCAAGCGCCATCACATCATTGCAGCAGAACACGGCCGTCGCACCGCCATCAATAATCTGATCCGCAGCATGATAGCCACTACCGAAACGGTAATCCCCCTCAACGCACAGCGACGAATCGAAACACTCCCCCGCCTGCTCGACGGCATCCACAAACCCACGACGACGCTCCGCAGCACTCGACTCCGCAGTATCGCCAGTCACAATGCCAATACGAGTATGACCACCCTCCAACAGATAACGGGCAGCCAAACGACCGCCAAGATAATTGTCAAAACCAACGGCATCGCACCAACCGCACTGCGTCAAACGATCAATCAACACCACAGGGCACGACACAAGCGCCACATCCTCACGCAACCGCTCAACAGCATCGCCAGCGCAGGACTCGCGCGCCGGAATCAGCATCACACCGTCCACCCCACGAGCCGGAAGGCGCTGCAACAACTCATGCTCGGTAACACGCGAATCATCGGAATTGGCCACAATCAGCGAATACCCCTGCGCGGCGCACTCATCCTCCACACACTTGGCAAGCGCCGCGAAAAACAAGTTCTCAATATCAGGCACGATCAGCGCAACCAGCTGGGACTGCTTGGTCACCAAGCTTCGCGCGCTCTGATTCGGCACGTAATTCAGCTTCTTCGCCGCGTCGGCAATGGCCTTGCGCTTCTCCTCAGACACGCGAGCCGGTCGATTATTCAACACCAGCGAAACCGTCGTCACAGACACCCCCGCAGCAGCGGCCACATCCTTCAGTGTCGCACGATACGCCATCAAACCCCCTTAAAACGTTTCTCCCTCCAGCATAAATGCCATGCGATCCTGACGCGCCCAGCATCGCAATCACAAACAAATTCCTTTCACAGCAAAATAATCCGCATTATTTCCAGCGGTAAATCGTTTCTCGGAAGTGTTTTTTGTATACTCACAACGTTTTGTCTGAAATGAGAGCCACACAAGAAGAGAGGAACCACCATGCAGCCAACCATGCAGAAAAACAATGTGAAACAGCGCAAGACCATCGCCATCATCGCCATGATCGCAGTAGCTGCCATCGCGCTCGCAGCCGTCGCCATCATCGCAGTCTCCAACAAGAGAGAAATGACACAAGCCGCCAGCGACACCTGCACGTTGAATGCGAAGGCGCTCGCCACGCATCAGCAGAACTTTGAAGAAGCGCAACAAGAAGCTGAAGAAGCAGCGAAACTCACCGTGAATGACGTGGCGGACGGCACCACGCTCGAAACCCTGAAGGATGCGATCACACTGGCCAAAGCCGTGGAAAGCGCGCCAGCATGCCCCGCAAGCGGCAATGCCAGCGACTTCACCAAAGCGACGGACGACATTCGCAAATACGCCGACAACCTGCGCAACATCACCAACGAACTCGACGCGGCCGCCAAGTCGGTGGTCGCCAGCCAAGAACTCAAACTCGAGTCCGCCAAGTAAGTCAAGTAAGCCGCCCCGACGGTTAGCGCCGACGTCAGCGCCAAACCCTACGTTTAACGGGGCCAAAGTCATCCAAGTCTGCAACTTCGCCCCCATTACAAGCGCTTTCGCATCGTATCTGGCTTATATATGGCAGATTCGGAAGGTCGCCCGGAGACATTTCGCTTATATATGGCAGGTCATTCCGGAAAGACCGCAGTTAGAGGATACAAAATTACCCCCTAACTAGCTTGTTTCAAAAACAGACTGCCATACATAGGCGAAATGCCTCCGTACAAACCCCAAAATCTGCCATACATAAGCGAGATACCATCTACCGACTTTCCTTTATTTTGCATTATGCGTGCATTTGACGTAGAATACACATTAATTGCACGCAAGATTAGGGCAGGTGATTCAGATGGGCAATATTACCATTCGCATGAACGACGATCTGAAAGCTCGGGTCAACCAGACACTCGACGCCATAGGCATGAATTTCAACACTTACGTGACCATGGCAAGCATCCAGCTCGTGAACCAGCAGCGCCTGCCTTTCGACACTTCCGCGCGCGCCGCGGAACCAAACGAGCAGACCAAGCGCGCCATGCTCGAAGCCGAAGCCAAGGAACGCGGTATCCTCCCAGACGACGCGGCCACCTTCAACAGCGCGCAAGACGCCATCGCCTGGCTGCACAACAATCACGGCTGAACAGGCAAAGCGCGATGATTACCATTAAATTCGACCAACAATTTCAGACCGACTTCAAACGCATCTCACGACGGATACCTCAAATCGTAACGGAACTCGAATATGTAATCGAAGCTATTGAGGAGTACGGACACGTTCCGGAATCATATAATCCTCACATGCTTGATCACCCACGAGGAATCTACTCGGGATATGCGGAATTCCATCTTGCCGAAGGGAAAATGGATGTGTTGGTGATCTACTCGGAGCGGCCGGAAGCGTCGACAATCCGATTCATTCGCATGGGATCCCACGACGAACTGTTTGACGGTCCGTTGCTTTAGATGAGACCATCGTAGGACCCAACGAGATTCAGCCATCGATTTCCGCCCAATAAAACTTTTTCCCACCATATCGGGCTTATATATGGCAGATTCGACAGGTCGCCCGGAGACATTTCGCTTATATATGGCAGGTCATTCCGGAAAGACCGCAGTTAGAGGGTGCAAAATTACCCCCTAACTGGCTTGTTTCAAAAACAGACTGCCATACATAAGCGAGATGCCTCCGTACAAACCCCAAAATCTGCCATACATAAGCGAGATATGCCCATGAATTACGCATCTATGCCGTGCAGGCGCGACCTCGCGTCGCTTAGAGGCTTGACAACACCTTCCATTTAACAAAAGTTGTCAGTTGCCACGCACCAGGAGACGCAATAGGGGCCGCACCTTCGAGGTGCGGCCGTTTTTCATCCTTCACCAAACCTGGATCTGCAACTAAGGCTAGCGAACAAAATGTACGCCAAACCACACATCCATTCCCCGGCGAGGTTGACTCGCCTGCAACGTGTCTCCTCGATCACCGCTTACCGAACTTCAATTGTCCGGCTTGCGCCACACGAACCGAATTCTTACTGGCCTTGGGCGCGGTAGCGGGCTTCGGTGGCGGCTTTGGCGGGCTCCCACCAGGCGCGGTTGGCAGCATACCAAGCGATGGTCGCTTGCAAACCGGCTTCGAAATCGGTGTGCACGGGCCGCCAGCCGAGTTCGGTACGCAGCTTATTGGAATCGATCGCGTACCGTCGATCATGCCCAGGACGGTCACACACCCAGTCGAATGCGTCCTCCGCACACCCCATAAGCCGCAGAATCATACGCATTACGGCAATGTTGCTCATTTCGCCGTCCGCGCCAATCAGGTACGTTTCGCCGATTCGCCCGCGCGTCAGAATCTCCCACACCGCGGAAGAGTGGTCTTCCGTATGAATCCAGTCGCGCACGTTCTCACCAGTGCCATACAGTTTCGGCCGCACACCCTCCATGATGGATGTGACCTGCCGCGGAATGAACTTTTCCACATGCTGGTATGGCCCATAATTGTTGGAACAGTTGGAAATCGTGGCGCGTAGACCGTACGTGCGCACCCATGCGCGCACCAGCTGGTCGGACGCCGCTTTCGACGCACTGTACGGACTCGACGGCTTGTATGGCGTACTTTCGGTGAATCTGCGTGGATCGTCGAGTGCAAGGTCGCCGTACACTTCGTCGGTGCTGATGTGGTGGAATCGTACGTCATACTTACGGGCGGCTTCAAGCAAATGGAACGTACCCTCCACATTCGTTGTGATGAAGGGTTCAGGATTGGCAATGGAATTGTCGTTATGCGATTCGGCCGCGAAATGCACGATCGCGTCATGCCCGGGCACGATACGTTCCAGTAGTGCAGCATCGCAAATGTCACCTTGCACAAGTTCTACTTGTGACTGCGGGAGACCGGCGATATTTTGCGGATTTCCTGCATATGTCAGCTTGTCGAGCACGGTTATGTGCACGTCAGGATGGTTACATGCCACATAGCGCACGAAATTGGCTCCGATAAACCCACATCCGCCGGTCACGATGATGTTGCGCGGCTTGAAAATCTCACTACTCACGATTTCAGGGTACCGGCAGGGTTGCATCATGGAGCGCTCGTGGGCGATGTCTCGAATCACTAATTCACGTAACCCGCGCAAGCCGAAAAGTTCAATGGTTGCACGGCTTCCCCCGTGGCGGATGCGATATCTATGACAGATTCAGCAGGTTTTTCGCACTCCAACCCTTGATTTGGTGTATGAACGGCACCTCAGTTACCCTTGATTTGGTGTATGAGAGCGCCTTTCGCAACCCTTGATTTGGTGTAAAGACCGCATAATCATTGGCTTTTCAAGCAGAGCACCCATTGAACTCAAACGAGCACCATAAAATTTAGGTCCTGGCAGAAGAGAACTTCTGGATTACATGGCAAGATTCGGGCTCTAGGCCAAGTATGAGTCAGGTCCCGCTTCTGTCTCCAGTGAAGCCGACTCGCTTGCAGCGTGACATCTTCAAAAGCGACGCTTACCGAATCTCAGTTGTCAGACTGCGTCACATCGCCATGGCGAACTGTCATAAGCGTTCCCGTCCGACGCACTTCACAAATTCGTCTTCCTGAGGCTTGGAACCCTTATAGTCGGCAAACAACACTTCAAAATCCGGAACAGCAATGGTCTTCATACGAGCACAAGTTGGAACGGCATGTTCAGCAGCAATATGTCCAGAAGTCGGAATAGTGCGTTCATGGTCTGTCATGGCAACCACGTTACACCTCACGTCAACGGTCTAACTGCGCCAAGCCACGCACCGAATCCGCCGCCCGCCTTCTCGTCGCCCCATACAAGCCACGCTTTCGGCGCATTATCAGCTGGTGGCATCCAACACTTGCGCGCGCATATAGTCGTCCACCTTGAACACCAAATCCGTCTGCCGACCGTCGCTCGCAGCAAATTGAGCAAAAAGATCCGCATATCGAGCCTCTCCCCCAGTATGCAAATCAACCAATTCCTGCGCTACGACCCTTCAGATTTCGCATACATTTTGTTGCCCTTTCCCACTAACGTTGTAGGCAGATACCCCACGTAGCACAGTTAACCTTCCAGCTACCTTTAAGACATCCGCTAGGTACCCGTTCGTCCACAGCTGAACACTAGAATGTATCCGGTTTAATTGTACAGAGCTCCTAATTATAAGGGGCTATCTTGTTGAAGGATGCGACGATGCCTATTTTCTCGCCTGACCGTCATGCTCACGTTCCTTCATACGTAAAACTTACTAAGCAGCCGATTGCGGGCGGAACATATCGCCCTCTTGCGGACAACGAAGACAGCAACGCCTGTGCTCCATCCACCCTTTCAGGCCACCACAGTTCAAGGCTGCATACGCAGAAGTCAGCAATTCACGCCACCTCCGACAACACAAGCGTTTTCATTCCCAAAGTCGATGCGCCCCATCTGCCAAAAACAGCTGATGACAAGTCCATTGACGAAGCCATTAACGAAGCTGCGCACGACAGTACCCATTCAGCCCCCCCATCTGCTGAAATTCAACTCGCGCAAGCTAACGAGCATCCTCTGATGCAGGCTATCGAGGCCTGCAAACAATCCGTACACACTACGGCAAAAGCACTCTCCACAACAGGACATGCAGTTGCAAAAGCTGCCAAAACCACCGGCCACGCCATCCATACCGCCGCCACAACGGTAAAGACCGCATGGCAAACTTTCACCAATTTCAAAGCTATTCAGCTCATCATCAAGTTCTTCCGGAGAACGTATCCCCTGTGGAAGAAGCGTCATCGCTTCTCCTATTCCTTCTACGCCATCATCATCGCCGCACTTTCCGCATTCGAAGTTATTTTTATTCAATGGGGCATGTATTCCGAACCGGAATATGAAAAAGGCGTAGAAATCGATAAAACCACAAGAATACTTGACAGTGTTGCCGGACAGACGACGAAATTCGTAACACAAATGTGGCTTGAGCAGAAAAATCTCGTTCTGCTCAATTTTATTATTCTGATTGCTATTTATTTGACGCTTATTTTTGTATTGAACAGATTCTGGGTTTCCACAGCAATCTTTGGGGCAGTGATGACCACTTACGCAGTGGCGAATCACGTTAAAATGCAGACCCGCAATGAACCTGTGCTTCCTGCTGATCTGAACTTCATAACCGGCGGCAATACCAGCGAACTCACTTCATTCATTCCCAAATCCAGCCAAGGCTTTGTTAACAGCGCGGTGACAGGCGTTACTTGGCTAGTAATCATCTGCATCATTATGCAGTTTATCGATGGCCGCAATGGAATCATACATTGCGCATGGCGCCGTCCCTTCACCAGTGTCAAAAATTTCACAGGCACCCTCACTCGCATCGCAGCGGCGGTATGTAGTGTCGCTTTATGTTTCTCCTTTGTATGGGGATTCGGCAATGACGGGTATTGGTCCACTCAGTTCGCTCAAAGCATGGGTGACAGCCCACAAATCTGGAACGGTCTCGCCGATTCCACCAGCAATGGCCCTGTTGTGAATTTCCTTCGCCTGGCACATACGAAAACCATGGATAAGCCAGAAGGCTATTCACAGGAAACCGTGCAAGCAATCGCAAAGAAATATGCGAAACAGGCGCAACAAATCAATAAGACCCGTAATACCAATATGACCGACAACACGGTCATCATGATACTTTCCGAGACTTTCTCCGACCCAACCCGCGTCCCCGGCGTCAGTTTCTCCGAAGATCCGATACCGAACATCCGTCAGATCAAGACGCAAACCACTTCCGGACTCATGCTTTCACCGGGATACGGCGGAGGCACCGCGAATATTGAATATCAGGCGTTGACGGGCCTTTCCATGGCGAATTACAGCCCGACGCTGTCCATCGCCTATCAGCAGCTCGTGCCTTCGCTTAAGTGGGCGCCAACGATCAACCAAGCTTGGAATGCAGCCAATGGCGGCAAAAAAGCTTCCGTAGCATTACATGCCTTCAACCGCAATATGTATTTCCGAGATCTGAATTACAAGAAGTTCCAGTTCTCGCAGTTCTTCGCAACGGACGGTAAACCGCAGCTTACTGGTCTTCACGCAATTGATTCCGCTTGGTACGTCTCAGATGAGTCCTTTTATTCGGAGGTATTGAAAAAAGTCACGGACTCCAACGAGAACAGATTCTATCAAGTCGTCACCATACAAAACCACATGCCATACGAAGACCTCTACCAAAACAACGAATTCAAAGAAATGGATGCATCGGATCTTCCAGCAGATGAAAAAATAAATCTGGATACTTATACCAAGGGACTGAACTACACGGATCAGTCCACATTCGTTTTTTTGAGCCAGCTTAATAAGATTAACCGCCCAATTACCGTGCTGTTCTACGGCGACCATTTGCCAGGCTTTTATTCCACCGCATATTCCGATAAAAAGAACATCCTCGGATTGCATGAGACTGACTATTTCATTTGGTCCAACCAAGCATCACGCTCGGCTAACACAAAGCTTGACGCTGTTTCCAGCGACTACACATCATCAAACTATTTCTCCGCTCAGCTCGCCGAACATCTTAATGCAAAAGTCAGTCCGTATCTTGCGTTTCTTACCGAAATGCATCAGGCAATTCCGGCAATGTCCGTGCCGGATTCTTCAGGCAGCAGCAGCGCTCCGACCTATCTGGACGCGAGAGGCAATCTCATCAAGAAAAAGAATCTCTCGAAGCAGGCCAAGCAATTACTCCATGACTATCAGCTCATTCAATATGACATGAGTATCGGCAAGAATTACCTGAAAGACACCGGCTTTGTCGATCTGCCGGAGTGAGTTCCATCTCGGAAAAGGTGAGGAACTCCAACCAGCACCTTGCTTATTTATCTATGAAAATATGCGACCATGCTTTCATAGAGGTGATGTCATAGGCCCGATATTGAGCAGCAAGCTTTTTCCAATTCCATAGGATTCGAGAAGAAAGCCGGAGTCCCTCAAGCATGCTTTTGCGGAAAAGCTTATTGTCGCGCTTCAACCATGCCACACCATTACCATCAGCCGTGGTTACCAGTGCCGAATTCACGCGGTTAAAAGCCTGCCAAGTCCAAGCGGCGTCTCGCGCCGGAATAGAACCATCAGGACGAAGAGCCTGATCTGGATTCACGTTCTTGATAAAACTTTTGATGACTAATTTAACGATGGAACCATATAGTTTTCGCATGGTCGTGGGATGATTCTTCAATGGCTCAATTTCACCGATGGGTTCCGGAAAAGCCTCGAGGGTATCCTCGATCTGCGCATCGGGATATTTCGTACGCAGCTCACGTACCTCATTGAGTTTCGTCGGCAAACAATCCATCAGGTATTGCGGACCGCGAAAAATATCCCTCAATGCCATATGATGCAATGCCATCGCAGAATAAACGAAACGAAGCCCCAAACTGGCATCCCCATACAAAGTTTCCACCAGCATGCGAGGCGGCTGATTAGGGAACGTCAGCAAAGCGGCAAGCCAACGGTTACGCTCAGTGAAATACTCTTCCCATGAACGAGCCGGATCTTTATCATGCCATGCTTGATGCCACACTGCCACGCCGGGCAGACACACTGTAGGGAAACCTGCTTTCTTGGCTCGTAGTCCATATTCAATATCGTCGAATTTAATGAATCCAGGTATTGAAAGGCCGATTTTTTCAACCACTGCGATCGGAATCAGACACATCCACCAGCCATTAAAATCTTCGTCAATGCGCTGATGCCGATCTGGGGTATCACGAAGCGGTTCCGTGGAGAAATCATGGTTGTATTCCAATCCTTTGGATGGTTGCATCCACATTCTTTGCTGGTTGATCCGCTCACCTTGCGTATACAACATAGTGCGATTGTCCAAATGGAACATGCCTCCGCCCACGAGGACCGGACGCACCGTATAATCCGCAAACTGTATCGCTCGCAAAATCGATTCCGGTTCGCTGATGGCATCGTCGTCCAAGAGCAATACAAAGTCGCTATTGCCAGCTTTGACCGTCTCATACATTCCACGGGAAAAACCGCCGGAACCGCCTAGGTTCATTTGCTGAATGTAGGTCAGCTGCGAACCAAGATCCGCTGATATTTCAGCGAAACCCTCCTGGTTTTTTACCAAGTCATCGCCTTGGTCGGTGCAATACACTGTATCCAAGCGTTCGCGCAATGCGTGATCCCCGGCAATGGCACGCAACTGATTCATGCAGTATGAAGCACGATTGAACGTTGTAATGGCTATGGACATGGAAGTGTCATGCCGAGTGGTACGGGCTTCACTTGGAACAGCCCATGTGGCGTCAGCGATTGTTACCGATCCACCGAGCGATTCCGCATCGAACCAGAAATATCCTCCATCCATCAGCCCTGTCATCGGAATACGCACGGCAACGGAAGACACCGAACCCGAGGTTTTTACGATTCGTTCCGCAACTGGGTAGATCAAGCCACGGCCAGTCGAACGGAAAATACTGATTTTGGCGTTCCCTTGGACATGCGCCTCGAACAGTACGGTTTTTACGCCCGTCCAACGACGCCAATACGCTGCCGGAAACGCATTGAAGAAAGTGCAGCCAGATATATGTCCATGGTCTTTCAAAGTAATCGAGGCGCGTCCCGTAACCTCAAACTCATCGCAGGAGACTTCATTAGAGGAACCTGCATTCCGAATCATCCGCTGCAATGCGGACTGATTCATGGATCCGAATGCCACGCAATGAGTGTCAATGCGAGCATCCAAAGTTGTTTTCGCAATATGCGGACGAGTCCAATCGATCGCATACAGAGGGAGAGTCTGCTCGGCGTCGTTGATTGGATATACAACTCGCATGACGGTTTCCCATGCTTGTTCCGAATTAGTATTTTCCGAAGAGGTTCTTTGCACCATACATCGTCTCCCGTTGTCGTTTTATCCGTTTGCCGATAACAACAGTTCTATCTGCAGCGATTTACTGTATCTGAAAATAATCGAATACCACCGTTTAGACAATTACTCAATAATATTGATCTAAATATTGCCAACGTTAGATGGTTTCTGCAAAAAGGGAAAATGATAACGCTAATTTCATTACCATTTTCCCTCACCAAATACAATATAGTATTTTATTTAATTTGGGTTTCCTCAGAATTCTTCGATTCCGAAGCAAGATCCGCGCATTGCTCATCATCAACAAGATGGATCGCCATTGCCGTATCGTTCAGCAATGCATATTGCCGGTTCTTCAAATCGCGAATGGCAAATGAACATGAATTATCATCATTGGTAAAGGCGATCATATCAGACGGCAACTTAGGATTGCTGTTCGGAGTACGCAAAGAAGCCACCAATTTGAAATCACCATTATTGAATATGTTCAGAGGCATCTCAAAGTGTGCGACGCGGTGACCGGGATTCGTCAGCTTAATCGTGTTCGCACCCGTATCGTACGAAATACCGCCACGTTTAATATCATGCAGAGCAATAGCCAGATAAAACTCAGTCGGCTCATTGAACTCGTACTCAATATCAAACGTAAATTTGTCCGAGCTCGTGCAGATCAATGGGCAAGTCGGAATGATACGCAATTTCGGCACACGCTTGTTGAGCCCAACAGGAAAACGACTTTCGTTTTTCTTTTCCTTTTCCTTGTTTTCCAGATTCTCCAAAGTGTAACGATCCGCAACATCATCTTTATTGCCGGAAGCGATGATAACGCCGTCTTTAATAAGGATTGCCTTGTTGCAGTACTTCTTGACCGCAGCCATATCATGAGTCACCAAGATGACGGTCTTAGTGGGATCATGCTTAACATGCGCGAAGAAATCATCACATTTACGTTGAAACGCCTCATCGCCAACAGCGAGCACCTCATCAAGCACGAGAATATCGCCCTTGGCCTGGATGGCCACGGAGAACGCCAAACGCACCTGCATACCTGAAGAGTAATTCTTCAATTTCTGATCCATGAACTCTTCAAGTTCGGCGAATTCCACGATATCGTCGTACATGGCATCAATCTCATCACGAGTGAAGCCAAGTAGGGCCCCGTTAAGATACACATTTTCGCGCCCAGTAAGCTCAGGATTGAATCCCACGCCAAGCTCAATGAACGGCACCAGCTTCCCATTGACCTGAATATTTCCAGAATCGGGAACATAGATACCGGAAATAAGCTTCAGCAAAGTCGATTTGCCCGAACCGTTACGACCAACGATGCCAAAGAAATCACCCTGATGCACTTCGAAATTAATATCACGAAGCACATGCTGTTCTTTATAGCCTTTGATACCTCTGGCCAAATTAATCACCAATTGCTTGAGGCCTGTAGCCTGTTCTGTAGGCAATTTAAAATATTTTCCTACATGATTAACTGACAATACAACAGGCGATTCAGTCTTATTAGTAATTTCCGTAGCCGCAAAATTATCAGTCATAGAATTATCCATTACATAACCTCCGCGAATTTACGGTTATTCTTTCGGAATACATGGATACCCAGCCAGAAAATAAACAGCGTCAAGACAAGAGGAATCAGTCCTACTGCCTTATGTGAACTAAGCGTCCAAATAGTCGGCTGCGTCTCAGGCGCAATAAGATTGTGACGGATGTCCTGCACTGTTTGCGCAATCGGGTTCAACAGCTGGATTTGGGCGATACGCTGACCATAAGGCCGCAACGACTGGTTGTCCATCACCATGCTGAGCGGGTAAATAACCGGCATGGCATAGAACAGCACCTGCTTAAGTACATCCCACAGATGAGCGATGTCACGGAAATACACGTACATGGATCCCAGCAACAGAGCGATACCCAAAGAGAGCACATACAATTCAATGAAGTTCAGCGGCAATAAAATCACTCGCCAGGTGAACTGCACACGATTGATCAGCGCGAAAACAAGTACCACCACTAAGTTGATGGCATAGCTGATAAGCGCGCCGATAGTCGATGACACCACCACTATATAGTTCGGAAAGTGAATTTTGCGGAGCAGGTCGCCGCGGTCCACCACTGAGCGCAAACCGACAGAGGTGGCTTCCTCTATGAATTGCCAAGTACTGATGCCCAACAATAGCACTACAGGATATGTGGGGGTGCCGTCTGACATGCGCAGGAACTTGGCAAACACTACATACATCACGCAAAACAGCATCAACGGTTTAAGAACCGACCATGCAATTCCTAGGAATGAGCCCTGGTAACGCAGTTTGAAATCAGTACGTACTAATTCTCGAAGTACCACTAACGAGTAGTGGTAGCGTTCTTTGAGTTTTTCAATCATACTTGCCACGAAGTTATTATCCTTACAAATTGATAGCAAAACGCATACGTCAATTCATCAACGTGCAGTTGAGTCAACCGGCGTCTGGGGGAAGTCAACCTTTGGATTAAATTCACGCGCCTCCAGCAACTTTCCATACACCTGTCGCTGAAGTTTTTTGTCTACGTTTCCTCGACGCATATTATTGCGGACCATAGCGCAGAAACGCAGATACTGGTACAGGCCTTCATGGTGCAGATGATAAGAAGCCTCATTACGGGCGCCATAGAGGAATTTCCATACGTTCTTCTCATTGATCATGCCGAAGTTCACGCCTCTATTCACACCCATGTCATGCAACACCACGCTATCGAGCACCTGCACGCCGGGGCATGCTTTGGTGATACGCAATGTGTATTCGGCATCATCGAACCAAATGAAATATTCCTTGTATGGCAGGCCGAATGCCTCCATGACCCAGCGTGGGATCAGCACCGAGACGAAGGAGCAACGACTGACCAGAACGATATCCAAGCCCTTGGCCTTAAGACGACCCCAATCCCAAGTCGGGATAGGGTTATTCATCTCGGAAATGGTGCCATCAATGAACTTGACCAGCGAGCATGCGAACGGCACATCCGGGCCGAGCTCGGCAACCGCATCCTCGTATCCCTTGTAAAGCTTATCGAGAGCATCTGGTTCTGGGTAACCGTCGTCGTCGAAGATCCAAGCGTAATCGCAACCGATTTCATATGCCCGGCGCATACCGGCGGAGAATCCGCCAGCGCCACCCTCGTTCTTTTCAAGAGTCACAATATCAAGCTGCGTCGAATTCGAATACTTGAAATTGGCCGCATATTCCTCTAAGAAGGCATCCGTGCCATCGGTTGCCGCGTTGTTCACGATGACCAACTGATCCGGCATACGGGTCTGGGTTTCCAGAGAAGCCAAAACCTTCTTAAGTTTTTCAAGACGGTTATACGTCACGACAACCGCCGCGATTTTTGTGCTCTGCATCAACGACTCCATTTCGTCAACATATCGCGGAAATATTCGTTAGCCGACTTCAATTCAGAGAATTTTTCCAATCGATTCTTTTCCGCTTCCCAAAGTTTCTTTCTATTTTCTTCGCTCTCGAGAATTCTTCCCACTATGGCTGTGACATCACGCACGAACCTAGCGGATTCCCTCCGACACAAGCCCTGCGGCGGAATAAGCGTATCTTGTGATCCCACATTCGCCGAAATCACCGGAATGCCAGCACTAAGCGCCTCGATAGTAGTCAGGGTGATGCCTTCATTCATAGAAGAAACCAACAGCACATCCGTCTGGTCATAGGTCTGGCTCACCGGAGTCGTCATGGAACGACGCTGAATTACCGTTTCAAGGTCATATCGCTTGATAAGCTGATCAACGAATTCATCCATATCGCCATTACCCTGCATGATAAAGCGAAGTTTGCCAGGGAATTTCTTGTTCAGCTCACGCACCGCAAGGATAAAAGTCTCCGGGCGCTTCTGTCGAACATTACGTCCCACAAAGCTAATGGTCAAAGGTTTTTCGGTATCCCTAGGCTTAAATGCCAACGTTCCGCTATCCGCAGTAAGCCCGACAAGCGGAGCATCCACCACTTTCTTTGGATCAATATGATGGACATCCTCCAACCAATGCTCAAGCTGAGGAGAGATGACATGATGCAAATCAATCCATTCATCACGAGCTACTGATTCGCTGGGATAACCACCATGGAAAATATATTCCACGATATGCAGCGAATCCACCACATGGGTTTCAGGGAAATAATGTTTTATCCACCATGCATTGTCATACATCCACTGGCAATGATGGATAAGCACACCCACGATATTGAACTGTTCGAACAGAGCCCTCAATAACGGAGCATCCCCCACACGATCCTGCAGAGGCATGGTAAGAGGCAGCAGCACGGTATCGTCAAATTCATGACGAGTAATCCACGGCTGGTGACCATCAGAATCCGTAATTACGATCGGCAACAATCCAGCCTGCCGAGCCAAAGCGACCGTTTCCATCGCCCAACGCTCAGCTCCGCCTGATTGCAGCCAATGCATGGCAATGATCACGGCCTTAGGCGCATCCGAAGCAGCCTTCCCGGGAGCAATCTCCTTCCAAGGATGATGGCTAGATTCAGAACTGTTAATCCTTGCAACCGTAGGCGGTTCAAATGGCTTAATCTCCATCTTGCCAATTTGCTCACGCCGACGTCGCTTCACCTCACGCAACGCATCAAAAAACACCGGAGCCGCAGATTCAATCTCACGATACAAATGAGTGTATCGACCAGCAGGACGATTCTGTTCTACGTCATCATCAGTAGCATCATCGGGAGTCAGCAGCAAATAGCGAATATTACGGTCTACGATCTGCTCATCACCGGCAAAATAATGCGGAGAGAAAAGCGACTTCGCCTTAACCGTGGAAGTTGCCTGGAACGTTGCAAAAGAATCCAAACCGGCCTGTTCCGTCAATGCACCATTTAACGTCGAGGTATCAGTCAAGCGAGGATACTGCCACTTCTCCCCCATGTACAACTTATAAGTAAGCACCCGGCCTGGCTGGATCAGAGCGTTATAGTCCACCGCGCTAAGTACCAACCGGCGCAGGCGCTCACTAAGCTTCCCAATCAGGCGCTCGCCTTCTTCATCAAGCTGAAAAAAATGTTGCATAGTCTGTATGTTAGTAAAAGGTGTAGGCATGGACGTATTGCCATATTTAAGGACCGAACCCGTCGTCCTGGTCTTGGAACTCCACCTTCGCAATCGAATTTCAAGCTATTTCACATTCGCAGCACAGCAAAACTCAATGCATGATCTTTGCGAGCAACCCATAGGTTCAGTATAATCGGACCGCCTCGTTCTTCTTCTTTCGAGCAATGCGCAAAGCTTCAGCTTGGAAGTCAGCATTAACCATAGCAGAAACAGGAACAGGCGATTCTGCCGACATGTCCAAGCTAGACCAACCCGTGCCGAGCTTCATCAACGACCCATGCTTGATGTCGTAGTATTCGTTTCCGAAGCCCATAGCAATTCCTCTGGCTCCAGCGCATGCGCCCAGTAGGTGCATGTGGAAACGACTAGAAATCCAAACCGCATTATCGATGCCCGGGAAACCACGATTCCACAAATGGCTAAAAGGCAATAGCCATACATCGCCATCCCATTGTTCTTTGAACAAATCTAATGACCACGAGTCTTCCGGAGGAATTGCCTCTACAAGGAAAACAGGCTCTTTCTTTTTCACTCCCGATAGCAGAAGCGAAGAAACAGCGGCATCAACCGCTTGCGTATTTCTGCCTACAACATCCTGCTGGAGGCAAACAAAGGCACGAGCCGACAAGTCCCGTTCCAGCCAATCGAATTTCGTATTCGCAACCTCCAAGAACGCATCATCAAAGCCGCAATCCACACCGGCTATGTCTGCGCTCTTGTCATCTCTGACACTCAAGTGGTCGAAAGCGGGGAAGCTCATTCTGGCGAGAACAAGATCCACTCCCTCCAAAGGTGCAAGTCCCAGACCCGTTCCATAAATCAGAATTTGAGGATCCAGCTCCTTGAGCTGAGCCAATGCCACCAGCAACAGCGCATTGGCTTTCCAAAGCTGATTGATGTAACCACCACCCAGCAGGTGAACAGTGTCCATCTCCCGCAAAAGATCAATGCCGAAATCTTCCCGAGGCGTTCCCCCATTACGAATCCAGCCGCGTATTTTTTTCGCGGCCGCCTCAGAGTCATTCAATAAATCGGAGGTATTCCAAATCAGCTGCCACAATGTATTCACAACATGCAGATGTGGGTGCTCATTTCTGAATAAAAGGCTAGCGTGGCTTGGGTTAGGACAATCCAACCAAATTTCGCTATCAGGCTCAGATTTCGCCAGCCATCGAATCCAAGCGCGGGTGATGAATTCGTCCCCCCAATTCGGCTGCCCCGCCGTGGAAACTAGATAACGACGTTTCGTCGGCGCCTTTTTCAAGCCTGCGTTAAACCACTTCATATCTTTAAATTTAAACATATCTTCTAGAAATAATAACGTCACTTTTGGCTTGATTCGACGTTACGCCCTTATAGATAGAGTACAGGTCGCACGACAAGAAAATACTGGCCTTTCGCTGTTTGGTGTGGGTGAAGCGGGTTAGGCGGTGACGACGGTCGGGTAGTTTTGGTGGCATGGATACCACGATGCCGTCCGCCGCCGCCCTGCAACTCGTCGACCCCTGGCGCGTCACCGATGTGGAGTTCCGCGATGCCGACGCGGGTGGGCGGGAGCCGCGCATCACGATTGGGTACAGGCCCGGCTTGCGTTTCCACTGTCCCGAGGCGGGATGCGGGGAGGCGCGTGCCCGGTGTATGACGTGCGGGAGCGTGTATGGCGTCATTTGAATTTCTTCCAGTGCAAGGCGTTCATCCACGCCTCCTTGCCACGGGTGGCGTGCCCGGAGCACGGCGTGAGGACCGTGACGGCGCCATGGGCGCGTCCGGGCAGCGGCGTCCGCGCTCCTGTTCGAGGCGATGGCCGTGGAACCGGCGAAAAGCCAGCCGGTCGCGGACATCGCCGAACAGGTCGGCGAGCACGACACGAGACCGTGGCGGTTCATCCGCCATTACATGGACGAGGCGCGCCTGTACGAGGACTACACGGGCGTGGAGACGATCGGCATCGACGAAACCAGCCACAGGGGGCACCGGTACATCACCGTCGTCGCCGACCTGACGGAGCGCAACGTGATCTGTGTGGCGCCGGGCAAGGACTCGACCACGGTGAAACGGTTCGCGGACGATTTCATGGCGCACAACGGCGACCCGGACCGCGTGCGCCTGGTGACGTGCGACATGAGACCGGGATTCGCCAGGGGCATCCGCGGCCGCTTGCCCGACGCGGCCAAAACCATCGGCAGGTTCCATGTCGTCAAACACGCCAACGAGGCCGTCGGCAGGGTCCGCAAGGCCGAGGCCAGGGAGAGCCCGCCGCTCAAACGCACGAAGTGCCTGTGGTCCGGGAACGAGTCCGACCCCACGGACCCGCGGCTGGAGGTCAAGCGCGATCTGGCGAAGCGGCGGTCGAAGACCGCCAGGGCGTGCGGGATGCGCGAATGCCTGCAGGACATCTGCGCCGACAGCGCCAGCCGCACGGAGGGCGGAGGCCGGGCTCAAGGCATTGCGCTCGTGGATGATGCGTTCGCGGCCGGAACCGATGAGGGCCCTCGCCGGACGGTTCCGCCGGCACTGGCAGGACATCCTCGCCTACTTCGGCCATCAGTGCGCCAACGCGATCCTCGGGGGACTCAACGGCATCATCCAGCACGTCAAGACCCACTTCCCGCGGCTTCTGGAACATGGACCACTCCGGCACCATGATCTACCTGACCCGCGGCAGACTCGGCCTCAACACCGTCACCGCCTGACCCGCTTCACCCACACCAAACAGCGAAACGCCAAAAACACTATATATTCTGCGTGTTGTTTTTATGCACATTGATAGAAAATCGCTAAACCAGATTATATTAAAAGCCACCACCTCTCATGAAAGCGCACTAGGGTGGCTTTCTTATGCGCCGCATCGAAAGGCAACTATGCCCAAAGCCCTCACACGAGCCCAGCTAACTGAATATCCGCACTATCCGTCACGGATTAGCATATTCATCATCCAAAAGTAGCAGGGCGCAGACGCCACGCCAATTTCACCAACAAAATGTCAAAACCGAAATACGAATAATTTCCAATCACATCCATCCCTTAACAAGTCCAAAGATAGAACTCATAAAGGTTCTACCACCCCACCCCAAAAAAGCCACAAAAATCAATAAGACCCTAATCCGCTTGCTGAACGCTTTTTGGTTCAACAAATCGATTTTTAGCAATCCAAATAAGATGCTTTATGCCAGTTTTAAAATACGATTGTTTCGTCTCACCAAGACGGAGCCTCTGCTTAACCTTAATCTCAGCAAATTTCTTACCCAGATATTTATGCGCATTAAGTTTAATCTGAGGAGACAGGTTCCAATCTCCCTCTGTAAGACGCAATTCTGGAACAACGTCCTTACGGAAAACCCACATTCCCGAAAGGGAATCATGAATCTTGAACCAATATAACAACATTATTTCAAGATTAAGCGCCCGCACTCCCAGCTGCAGTTGAGGAGGGATTTCCTTATCCGGATATCTAGAACAAGACACAAAAGACAAATCACGTTCAATCATTTGTTTTAATATTTGCGGAAAATCTTCGATTGGATACGTTCCATCAGAATCAGCACAAACAATGTATTCGCTTCTTGCCATTTGGATACCTGTCATATGTGCAAAACCATATCCAATTCCACCAGATACTCTATCATCAATCAGAAGGCGAAATCTCTTGTCGCCCTTTTCGACCTGGCGACCGACCTGAACAGTCTCATCTGTAGATTTGTTGCTAACGCAAAGTATTTCATCATAAAAGGAAGGAACATCCTTAACAAGGGCAGCGAGATATTTAGATTCGTTGCGACATGGCATCACCAACGAAACCGAACATCCATTAATCATTTTCGACACCCTCCCTGAACCAGCATCCCATTCTCTGCACTTAGCAAATCATGCTCCCGACCTATGTTACATAGCTACAGCTTAATCCACCGCCACGAAAAGAGACGACACATTTAAATTCACAGAAAAAATGGCCTTTCGCTATTTGATGCGGATGAAGCCGGTCAGGGGGTGAGGACATCCGGGTAGTTTGGTGGTATGGATACCACTTCGCCGTTCACCTCCGCCTTGCAGTTGCCCGACCTGTGGAGGGTGTCGGGCGTGGAGTTCCGCGACGTGGCGGATGGTAGGCGCGAACCGCACATCACAATCGGCTTCCGACCGGGCTCGCGGTTCCACACTGCCCCGAGGCGGGATGCGGCGAGGCGTCGTGCCCGGTTCACGACGCGCGGGAGCGTGTGTGACGCCATCTGAACTTCTTCCAGTTGTTTATGGTCAAATAAACGTGTACGGCGGAGGTTGGCGACGTTTTGTTGGACTCGTCATTGATTCCATCACCACCAATCATGCCACAAGACCGAGCTCGCATTGTCGAGACTGAACTGGTCCAATATGACCAGACATCCGGCAAAGGCTACTTGCAGAAAACAAAATTCACCAAGGTTCCTTAGCAAGTAGTATGATGTGAACTGATTTTTTGTTCCGCATTTCCCCTAACTCGATGGGAGATGATGGAACCATGGCAAAAGGCACGAGATACACGCCGGAGTTCAAGGCGAAGGCCGTCAGGCTGCTGACGGAGTCGCGCGGCTCGCATCCGTCGGAGACCAAGGCGATCGAACAGGTCGCCAAGGATCCGGGGGTCGCGCCGGAGACCAGGCAGTCGGCCGAGGACGCGATGGTGGAGTTGAAGAGTTTGCGGGCCGAGGTCGCGCAATTGAGGCGGGCGAACGAGATATTGACGACGGCGTCGGCTTTTTTCGCGGCCAGGCTCGACCTGACACGGCGTTGATGGCCGCGTACGTCGACGAGTTCGAGGACCGTTTCGGGGTCAGGCCGGTCTGCAGGGTGCTGGCCGCTTCGCTGGACTGCAGGCTCATCACGCCGCGCGGCTGCCGCATGTTCAGATCCGTGCCCGTCAGTCGCATGGCCGCCAGGCACGATGCGCCGGCCCGCGACATCCTCGAGGTCCATGCCGATTTCTTCATGGCCGTGTACGGGTACCGCAAGACGCACGCCCGGTCGTCGGCGCAGGGCCGGGATCGGCCGCGACCAGGTGACGAACGTCATACGGGAATCGGCGATCCGCGGCGTGCGCCGCGGCGGGACGCCCGTCGCCGCCAAACCGGCGAAGGGCACGGGCGGCGGGCCCGATCTCGTGGAACGTGGGTCGAGGCGGAGGCGCCGAACCGGCCGCACGTAGCCGACATCACCTACGTGCGCATGGCGGACGGACTCGTTCGGCTACACGGCGTTCGCCGCCGACGTGTTCGCCCGCAGGATCGTGAGCCGGGCGCGCGCCACCACCATGGACACCGGGGAGCTGCCGCTGCGGGCGCTGGAACGGGCGGTATCATGGGCCGCCTCGCATGGCGGCACGGACGGTCTCGTGCACCGTTCCGACCATGGCGCGCGGTACATCGGCCTCGTGTACGCCACCGGGGTCGGGGAATTCTGCATGCTTCCCTCGACCGGCACGGTCGGTGACTCGTACGGCAACTCCATGGCCGGGAGCGCCGACGGCGCGTGCAGGACCGAGCTCGTCCGGCGGCGCAAGCCCTTCCGGGATTTGAGGAACCTGGAATCAGCAACGTTCCGGCGGGTCTCGTGGCGGGGACTCGAAGCGTCTGCACCGGTCCTTGGACTACAGGACACCGGAACAGACCGAAACCGGGTATTATGCAAACCAAGCGGCGCAAGCCGCCCCACTATAAGGGCGGAACAGAAATCAAGCCACTTCAACATTCCTGTGCCAGCTCCCTAGGCTATACTTCCTTGGAAGAAGAGGACTCAATATTGGCAGGAGAGAATGTGAACAAGCACAGGGACTGGCGCTTCGAGCTCTTACGCATCATTGCAATGTTTCTCATTGTTGCAACCCATTTTTATGCAGCTGACAACTGGTCGATACATACCGATCCAAACCTATCCAGAACATGGGCATCCGCCGCTCATGATTCCCTTGCAATGTTCGGCCAAATTGGAGTATCTTTTTTTATTTTAATTTCCGCCTATTTTCTTGCATTCAATAAAAAGAATCCAATTCCGCGTCTTATAAGACTTTGGATTCAAATTTTTATTTACTCTGCAGGCATATTTGTTGTATATGCCCTATTAAGAAGAACCCCACTTATACCCACAAACCTCAGGGAAGAAATATCCCTCAATATGGTTCTTACTTCCTTTTTTCCAATTACATTTAATGCATACTGGTTTATGAGCGCATTTTGCGTTCTTATATTACTAGCTCCTTTTATCACTATTTTATTCGATCAGTTATCGAAAAGACAAACACTTGTCCTAATTTCCATAATGTTTTGGATGACTTTTGTATGGAAACTTCTCAATCCAACAAACCAGTATTTCACCGACGTGATTTATCTTACAACCATTTTCATGATTGGTTCTTTTATTCGTAGATACATATCTGAATTCCCTAAGATCAAAATATGGCATCTTCTTATCACAATTATCTTAGGCTTTTTTGTCTGTATTTCTTGTACTTATTTTATTAAATCCGAAGCTTTTCTATCAGAATATTATAATGCCAATATTCTTACAGCGGGACCTGGAGCTTCCCCGATCATCCCCGTTATTATTGCTACAGTCATCTTCATTTGGATAGTCCAGAGGGAGCAGAAACAAGCTCCGAAGTTGTTAGCGAACTTCATCCTCTGTGTTTCTCCTGCAACTTTTGGCGTATATCTCATCCATGAGAATTTCCTATTCAAGCAAATTCTCTGGCACTATATTTTTCTTATTCCGGAATCCTCTGGCTCCCTAAAAATTATCATTTCCATATTCATTATTATTCTGTTGTATGCAGCATTAATGACGCTGAGCTGGATTATTCTTAATGTTCTCATTAATCCTCTTACAAGGAAGCTCATACATCGATAAAGGCTGCAAACATTTTCTTGAAGGTTGTTTAGCCCTAAAATACATCATATAGTATATACGGCAGAATTAAATAATTCTGCCGTATATTTTATATTGCTATTTTATATAGTCTCATATCTCCCTGAGACAACACAACGGTGAATCCCTTAGTTTTATCGGTAATGTTGTCAATGCCTTCCCAGTTATGCTTAGAATAACTAGCATAGATGGACTGCACCAAATCATCATTATCTTTAACGTTGCTAAAATCACTTCTATCCAAAATAAGCAGATACTCTGCTCCGATTCGCTGAACAGCTCTCCTTACTTTATTGCTTTCCGCAATCTTATCCAACGATTTGCTTATCTGACAATTATCTTCAGTCGGGGAACCCATCCAATTCCCCTCCCATGCTTTGTAGTACACATTAAGGCTGTCTTGCCCCCACGCATAAGCACTGCCGTCATAAGGCTGATTAAGAACGACCTCCTCTTCGGGAACAATCTTCTTAACCTTTGCAACAAAAGCAGACTCTGCAGCAGAGTAGCTCTTCGGCTGATCAGACGAATTCCAGTAGCTTATATCTCTTGTAATAGCACCGAACGGAGTGACATAATCCCCCTTGCCGCTAAGGTGGAATGAGGGGAAGAAGTTGACAAGGACAATGAGCAAAATACAAATCATTGATAGAAGACGCTGATTTTTAGCGTTCTTTACGCCAATCAGAGTTTCAGGGACCACTTCAGCAACAACTGCTAGAACATTCCACAGCCCAATTCCCGCTAACACAGCCCCATAAAATACCGCGGAGGCACCCAAACGATACTGGTCGTGGTACCAGAATCCAGTCAAAACATTTTTGAGGAATCCCTCAGTGGAGGAACTGATGGCATAAAAAACGCACATAATTAAATAAGCGCTCGTCATCCACAGCATACGCTTGTGGAAGACAGTATATACAACTCCAACAAATATAAGAATTCCAAGTAGAATCTGCGGCTCCGCATCATGGAAGCCTACAAAAGCAACATCGATAAGAGCCTGCGTTTTCCCCTCAAAAGACGGCCACTGCCAAGTCACCGTTCTCTGCATAAATTTCGCATTGTAAAGCAAAGCCCAAAACCCAGCTATTGCAACCGCTAAGGCTACACCGACTATCGAGCCTATAACCTTACGATTCTTCATCACTTTGAAATACGTCAAATACGCTGGAATCTGAAGGAAAAGATATGGAACAACCAGCACGCCAATTGTAAAGACTGCATTCGGCTGCGTCGCCGCTACGCCAACGATCGACCATACAAACATAAGAATCGTAAAGAGACGTTCCTTGAGCACTCTCTTCGCCTCGACCATATTAAGCGCCAGGATAATCACCAAAGGTACAATACTGGAGGAAAGCAAATTCGAATAGAGCGGACCGAATGTGAGGAATCTCCATGGAAAAGCTGCAAACATTGGCACAGTAAAGGCACCGGCAATAATAAAATTGCGATTATTTTCGCTTATTCTGCTCATCAAGGCAAACATAGAAATTGGATATACCAAGCCCAGAATAACCACTATGCTTGCATTAATAGAGATCGGAACAGCTTCTCCAGTAAGTGAAGCTGCCAGAGCGACCAACGAATGCCATCCTGTCGGATAGAACGTGGAACCAGAAGTTGCTACAATATCCCCTGCTTTCACCGTTGAAAAATCACCATTAATAAGGAATTTCTGAATAATTCCCATATGCCACGCATTATCGTACAGCTGCGTATACGAATCGGGCCGATGCATATGCAAACAGAAAATCACTGAGGTAACAACCACGCCAACAGCGACATACAGAGCCAACATTCCCCAATACGCACGCGTATTGGACAAATACGATAACGAATAGCTAGTTCTTTCTTCTTTTTTTCTTTTTAGCAGTAGCGGAAGGAGAAAAACAACAACCGCTATAACAAGAACCGGCAGAAAAATCGTACACCAGCTCCCACGTATGCCTAAACCAGATAAAACTATTTCAATAATTGCATACAACGCTAAAACTAGCGGCGGAGCAAAAACGAAGGCATTTATTGATGACTGTCCAAAGGTCCTCAACAAGAAAAAACCTGGCATATACAGAATTAATGCTACCGCCAAAATAGCGGCAGCAAACCCGAGCCAAATCATCTTTTGCCCTCCAGCTGCTGTCTCTTACCTTAAAAACGGATCATAACGTTTCTAAAAGAGCTAGGCCGAGAACAACAAGCACACATGAACAGACAGATTCCACATTTTAAATGCGCGCCTTAACCCGACGATGAATGCTCGGGTCCCAATCACAACCTGTCGTTCACCTTTTAGAAAAACGTCTTAGCCAAGAATACCAAAATTCAAGGATAAACACTAAGCAAAAGTAATCACTGCGACATTAGAGGCACCATACACCATCGTGCCTATGCGCAAATCATAAACAATCAATGTCAAAGACTATACTGAGATTCCATGCACGAGAAAAACTCAACCAACTGTCGCGGTACTTCTTCCCCGTTACAACGAGGAAGTCACCATCGGCAAGGTCGTTCGTGATTTTAAGGCTGCTTTGCCGAATGCAGCCATTTACGTCTACGACAACAACTCCACCGACCGCACTGCGAAAATCGCTGCGGCGGAAGGCGCTATAGTGCGCGGAGAACCACGACAGGGCAAAGGCAATGTCATTCGAGCCATGTTCGAAGATATTGACGCCGACGTGTACATCATGTCTGACGGCGACGATACGTACCCGGCTGACGCAGCATCTGCTATGGTCGATAAGATTCTTGAAGGCTACGACATGGTGATTGGAGATCGTCTGAGCTCCACGTACTTCCAAGAAAACAAACGCCCATTCCACAACTTCGGCAACCGTTTGGTGCGCGGTTCGATCAACGGCCTGTTCAACGCGCATGTCACCGACATTATGACCGGCTATCGGGCCTTCTCGTTCACCTTCGTCAAGACATATCCTGTGTTGTCGCGCGGCTTTGAGGTCGAAACTGAAATGACCATCCACTCGCTGAACAACAATCTCCGTCTTTATGAGATGCCGATTCAGTACCGCGACCGTCCTGAAGGTTCCGTCAGCAAACTTGATACCGTCGGAGACGGCATCAAGGTAATGAGCACCATCTTCCGTATGATCCGTGAGTACAAGCCGCTACCATTCTTTGGCGGTATCGGCCTAATCATCGGCATCGTCGGTCTAATTCTTTGCAGTAGCGTGGGCATAGACTTCATGCAAACCGGCATGGTTGCACGCTTCCCCACGCTCATCGGTGCGGTAATGCTCGTTATTGCTGGTCTGCTCCTAATCATCACAGGAATTATTCTCGACGTTATGGCCAAAAATGATCGTAAGGCATTCATCGTCGATGCCAACAAATTCGCCATGCTGAAACGTCAATCCCATTAAATTGCAAGGAGCGTATGGGAACCTAACTGCCCCATACGCTCCCGCTCGTCTACTCCTTCAGTACGGATCGTAGCTTGCCTGCTCTTTTCTCGACATAGTCCCAAAGTCGGTCAAAAACCCTCCCCTTATGCCGATCAAGCGTCAAACAGAAGATTCCTTGTCTAACAAAATCCATAACAGTGGCTACAAGGACTATACCGGCTACAGCAATCAATGAGATCAATATCGTATATCTTGAATGATAGAAATCACCCAATGAAACAAGCTGAGTCCAAATAACATCGCGGAAATAGTGTTGTTCCGTAATTAAATATACGGCAAATGCAGAGCAAGCAAATCTATTGACAATCCTGCTGCGGAATTTCATCCCCTTAAATAAAATAAAAATACCAAAACTAACCATAAGTATCGGCAAAGACCATTCTTTTTGAACAGGATTAATATAAGTAAGCAATTTATCCGACTCACCAAACCAGAGAAGCGATAGTACGATATTCCAAATAATAATAATCGAACTACCGATAATTGCCAATACAGCAGCACCTTTATTACTCAGCGACGGCAGATACCATTTATAGTAGGATAACAACACAGTGACATAAATAAAACCAGTCACATTGATATATATGTCGAGATACGATCCGGGAATAAGGTTCACAATACCCCATAGTCCCAAGAGAGCGATACAACATTTTGTATGTGTTGCCTTCCCCATTCCCTTAAGTCCCGCTAAAACAAAAGGCAGAAGCAACAGCAAAACAGCGTAGCTGGTCGCATACCACCAAACATCTCTCGAAATAGGGAAGATAGTATTAAGCCATGTTTCCTCATTCACCGATTGAGGATCAACAATGTATTGGGCCGTTAAACCCACGAAACTCCAAAACAGCAATTCTCTTTCAAGAATCCAAATTCTTCGGCAAGAAAGCCTCAGAGACTGTTTTCCATCAATTAAAAACCACAATGAGATAAGAAGGAAAAGTGTGATCCCTATCTTGCCAAGGGGCATTATACAGAGCTGATAGAAGAGCCTCCTTAAAGAAAAAGGTTCATTCATAATGGAAAAACTGGAATGCACAACCAAGTGATGTGCGACAATCAACGTTACTGCGACAATACGCAGAAGCTCAATTCCGGACTGCCTTGGCGCCTTCTTTTCTACAGTCACTTTCCCTCAATCACAACCGTTACTTCACCCACTTTTGGGCATTTGTTCCGTTGGAAGTATACAACTGCACATTAGTGCCGTTTGCACTGGAACCACCATTCACATCCAGAACCGCATTTTCTGCGAGCGCTGACTGGAACGTATACGAGCCATCAGAATTCTTGACAGCTATCCACTTCTGAGCGTATGTTCCATTGGAATCGTACTGTTGCACGTTGGTTCCGCTGGCAGATACACCGCCATTCACATCCAACACTTTGCCGGAGTTCACACTGGTCAAGGTCACATACCCGTTGGAATCATGCGTCACTTTCCACTTCTGAGCATTGGTACCATTACCTGCCCAAATCTGCACGTTTCCATAATTTGAACGGGAAGCGCCGCTTACATCCATCTTCATAGACGTATTAAGCTTCGATCCGAACGTGTACGTACCATCCGGCAGATCCTGCCTATGCTTGGCTGCGGTTTCGTTCAAACGTTCGCGCAACGTTAACGGCGCCTTTGCAACCAACCACTGTTGAGCAACGGTGCCATTCGGCGAATAAAGCTGCAGCTGAGCCTGCTGCACAGCATTGCCACCTGGAATATCGACAGCTTTGTTGGCGTTCACCGACACCAACGCAATCTTGCCACTGCCGTAATTCCGCACCGTCCACTGCTGAGCAACAGTGTTATTACTCGCATATTGCTGCAATGCCGCTCCATTAGCAGTGGATCCGCCAGCCACATCCAGCATCTTGCCCGAATTAATATTGACAATCTTATAAGTTCCATTGCCAATTGATTCAAATCGATATTTCTGGGCGTTCGTATTATTACTTGAATAAAGCTGAACTCGTGCCCCGTTCGCCGTTGACGCACCCGTCACATCCGTGACAAGTTTTTTATTCGCAACCGAAGTGATAATCATCGACACTCCAGTAGTTATGCTGACGTCGCTTGACGAAACAACGAACAACTGCGAAGCGGTACCATTCGGCGCATACAGCCGAATCGCAGCACCATCCGCAGTATTTCCGCCGCTCAAATCCAAAACCCAATTACCGAGAGCGGACTGCAAATAATATCCCGCTCCAGAATCACGAATAAACCATCGTTAAGCCTGAGAATTATTCCGCGAATACTGTTGCACTATAGCGTTATTCTCAGCAACGGCATTGCGCACATCCAAAGCCTTGCCGGAATTCACATTGACGATCTCGTAGCTCCCATCAGACTGCCTAGTAAAAGTGAACTGTTGAGCCTTGGAACTGTTACCGGAATACAACTGAATGGCGGTGGAATCTGCAGCACTTCCCCCAGGAATATCAACACTGGACGCGACTTTGGAACGAACATTGATGTAATAATTGCCATTCGGAATGGTAACTGCAGTCATTTTGCGTACATCAATGGCCGCTTGTAAATCATTGCTACTCCCGCCATTCACAAACTCCTTGTTCCCAAACGCATTCATATCCACATTGCCACTGATGCCGTCCACTTTGCCGGAGCTGGTGTATTGCCATCCGCGACTGTTGGTCGGGAATGAGTCGAATCCCATGCGAGCGCCATACTGCGCCACCCACGTGGTTTTGGCGTAAATGTCGGCATGTTTCAGCGGCCCTTGCAGGTAGCTGGTGTACGAGTAGACGCCCAGGTTCTTGTATCCGGCGGACTGCAGCGCGCTATACCAATTGTTGACGATATTGTTGTACACGTTCGGATCGGTGGGCGGCTTGTGGCCTTCCCAGGTCCACTTTTCCAGGTCGTAGTACACGGGGTACGCCAGATCGCTCGGATTCACGCCAAACTGTTTGAGTTTGGCGACCACGTCGGCACCTTCTTCTTTGGCGAGCGCCGGCGTGTCCGCGTAGGAATACCAGTAGATGCCGAATGGGATGCCAAGTCTCTTGCATTCGGAAATGTTACGTTGCGCTTTCTTGTCGGCATTGTTGCCTTCGCCGTAGCCGAGGCGGATGATCGCGCCTTCCACGCCGTCGGCTTTCGCTTTGGCCCAGTCGATGTCGCCTTGCCATCCGGAAACGTCAATCACGCCTTTGGCTTGCTGCACGAACAGGTTGTTCTGGTAGTCGAAGAAGGCTTTCGTGTTATTGTAGGTGCCCCAGTGCGCGCCGTAATCATTGCTTTCGAATTTGGCTGTTTGTACTTTCGTGTTGGATTGCGTGGATTGCGATTGCGCGGATTGTAATTGCGCAGATTGCGCACTCACCTTCGCCGAAGGTTGTTCCACGGATTGTTTCACGATTGCGTCGGATTGCTCGGATTGCGATTCCGCACTATTTGCGTCATTCGCATCGGCTACAGCGTCTTTCACATCTTCCGCACTTACCGGAATGAAGGATTCGCCGTTAGTTTTGGCGAGCGGGTCAGGCTGCTGATCCTGCGTACCGACCAGCGTCGCATCGGTTACGGTTTCGCCGGTTTCAATATTCTTGACCTCACCTTCGGGGGTGACGGCCAGGTCTTCCGAAACCACGGTGGCATCGTCGGAGATCTCGTCACTGACGGTATCCGGAAGTTTCGCATTCGGATTGTCAGGCATGCTGTCTTGCGATTGCTGGTCGCCCGTCTGATCATCCGACTGATCGTCAGACTGCATAACCACGCCATTATCTGCAGTAACGGAACCGCTTTGCGCAACAGAATCCTCAATCGCAATATCCTGCAATGCGCAAGCCGGCGCAACCGCAACGGAAGCCGTCAACGCAACCGCAGACAGCGCAGTCACAATCTTCACAACATGATGTGGCGAAACCATTCGTCAGCCTCTCTTGAATAAAGTCATCAACCCCAAATAATTCGGCGCAAACGCCCGCATTGTCAACTGTAACCGCACCCCGCAACCCCGCACATCCCCAATCCCCAAAATCATTCCAATCCCCACATCTCACGTATTACGCACTGAAAGAATCGGTCAGCTCATTAGATACATCCGACATGACATCATCCATTTCCATATCTCCTTTCCAGCATTCTCGCTGACCTTCCCATCACGCTTCGTAGAGGGACCATTTCCAGGAGGGGAGTACGTGGATTGTGCCAGTGGAATCGGGAAGTTCAATGGTTTCTTCCTCGTTAAGCGTGAGAATCAGGCCAGAATCAACGTTGGTACGTTGCATAACCGCTTGCAGAGAGCCGATTTCTCGCGCCCTGGTTTTCTCATTTCCCATATTGGCACACACTTGAATAAGCCCATACGGTTCCGCAGCAAGAGCATCGCCGATAAGAAAGTCAACTTTCTCCTGTTTGGACGTCGGCATAGTGTACGAAGTGATTGTTTCCGTACGCCTGCCGGAAGTTCGTCTCTGCAGTTCGCAGAAAATTGCAGTTTCCAGTCGTTTTCCAATATCTTGCTGGTTGGCGCGTGACACCGCGTAAACCATACCCTGATCGACGGCATACATTTTCGGCACCGCAGTACTACCCGGCTTGAGCATGGTGGAATACTCCTCAAGCTGATACACCAGAAATGCCTGCTTGAACAGCTCGAGTAACGTATTCGCCTTATCCCAATAGATTTTCCAGCCGACCGCTCGCAACGTTTCCACAAGACCATTGGTAGACAGCTCGCAGGCCGTATTGCGCAGCAAAAACAGCGCTATCTGCGTGGCGAGAGTAATGTTTTCACGACCAAGACGCTCGGCAACGTCACGCGCAACCACGTCCCGCACGTAACCTTGGAGCGTTTCAATACGATCAGCTTCAACCATACGTTGCACTGCAGGGAAGCCACCAATAGTCAAATAATCGTTGTATGCGGCTTCAAATCTAGTAATCTCTCGCGGAGAAAACACGGCATCGGCAAGAGTACTGCCTTTTGAAGGCGTTTCGATTCCTCGAAAGTCGCAGAATTCTCGGAAAGACAGTGGCATCATGGCATGCGGACGCGATCTTCCTCGGAAATTCGTTGCGATTTCCTCGCTGGACAGTTTCGAAGACGATCCAGTAATGACTAGCGTCACAGCTTCATGTTCGGCTATGCGCTGGCAGAATCCCTGCCAATTGGCGCATTCTTGCACTTCGTCAAGGAACAGATAGCAGCCATGGTCACGAGAGTCGGGATATTGCCGCCAGTATTCCGTAACAATATCGTTGAGCACAGTGTCTTGCATTGGTTGCAGACGATCGTCAGCGAAGTTGAAATAGAAAATATCATTACGCGAGACGCCGTTTTTTAACAAATCATGAATTTTCTGGAAAAGATAGAACGTTTTGCCGCAACGTCGGATGCCAGTGATGATGTGCACAGCATTGAACACTGCTGGCTGCGGCAGCTCGCGTATGATTTCGCTGCGGCGTGACGGCGTAGGAATGTCAAACTGCATGGACTCACGAACCAGCATGGCATACGATTCACGTGGATTATCCGGCACCATAAGTTCTTCCTCTCGCCGTCCGTTGCGAAACACCCAACAATCCCAGCATAACACTTCTCAAAAATTTTAATAAGTTTCCACCAACACTTATCAAAATTTTTAGGAAGTTACCACAGACGAATAAAACTCCGGAGAGGACCTGAATGCATTAACGACTACAACACGAGTGTGGGAAATCGGGGAAGGACGGGTATCGTACGCTGTATATTGGCATTTCAGGTGGGCGCTCGGCGCGGTCAGCATTGATCGGACGGGGAGCTGTCACCGGGGAGTACAGAATAGTAGGCAGATTCTGGAGGGGTTATGGCACGGCATGGCAAGAAGCCAAGCGAGGAAAGCACCTCGCCACGCGCACCGAGAACACTTGCCGGAAGCGCAACGACCAACACTTCTGCCGACAGCACTGACGCCGCTGCCAGCGGTATCGCAGTCAACAGCTCGACCGCCAACAGAACATTTGGCAGCGAATCCCGACAGCCGCAAGACCTGTTCGACGCAGCCATAGCGCAAGGCATCAGCGACGGCGACGCTTGGATGAACCAGCACGTAAAGCGCATCTACCGCCAGATCATCATCACCGTAGTCGTCGTGGTCGTCGTTCTGGGCGCGATCTTCGGATTCACAGGCGTGCGTGCCTCGCAGCAAATGCGCGGTCTGGCCGCGCTGAACGACTGCAAGGAAGCCGTTACAGCCATGAACACCTCCTATTCGAAGGCGTTCCAGCTGAAGGCGAAGATCTCCGAAGCGTTCACCAGTTTTGACAAATCCTACGATCTCGACAAGCTTGCCGAACTGCACCAGACGGAAGTTACCGCGCCGAAAACGCTGAGCTGCGCAGCAGACACTTCCGCTACCATCAGCAAAGCCAACGCCGCAAAAGCCGAGTACGACAAACAGGCCAAGCAGTTCAAGCAGGCTTTGCAGAAGAGTGACGAATCCGCGGCCACCGATGGCGGTGACGGCGCTGATGGAACGGACGGAGTCGCAGCCACGGACGGCGCTGCCGACTAATCCAACGCAACCGACGCAAACGATTTACTGGACGATTAATTCCTCCAGTAAATCAGTTGATCGCAACGCGACCAATCAAACCGGCCATCAGCCTTACCGTTTTACGTTTCTCCCGACTCTCTTTCGCGTTATTTCACACACTCAACCTTTCTTTTGATCATAAGATCAAAAGAAAGGTAAATGGCAGGCAAAAGAAGAAACGCTGAAATTCCGCCATTCTCAAGACTTCGCAAACGCAACAAGCGTTAACGATTCAAAAGAAACCGCCCCTCAGTCAAATGACAGGCAAAAGAAACGACTCCGACAATACAACAGGCAAACAACGATCGGATGACCATATTCGTGCGTATCGTAGCAAAAATGGCTAGGCTACGACATGCAGACATGCTTTAACCACGTCATGCGGAAGGGGCTGCTTTGAACAGGAAACGACTGGCACGCGTGATTATTGCCGCCGTAGTAACCATGGCGATACTTGTGGCGATCATCGTTGGCTGCGGACCGAAATGGGGCGACGGTTCAGCGAATCCCAACGCCGGTAACGCCAGCAGCTCGAACAGTTCCGGCAACTCCAGCCCCTCCAGCACAAGCAGCTCCAGAACAAGCGACGATTCGTCCGCAAACTATGCGACCCGCGCATCGGTACAACTCCCCTCCTACTACATGGAGAACATGGTTTTCCAACGTGGAAAAACGCTGGTAGTCAAAGGAACTGCGCAGACTTCACAACGTGGAAAAACCGTTAACCCAACACAGCTGGTCACAACGATTTCCCAAGGAAAGAAATCATCATCAGCACAAGCAAAAATTTCCAAAAACGGTGATTTCACTTGCACTTTACCTAAGCAGAAAACAAGTCTTAAGCCATATTCATTAACGATTTCGTACAACGAATCCACTTTGTTGACTCTGAAAAACGTGTATGTTGGCGATGTATTTGTTGCTGCTGGACAGTCGAATATGGAATTGAATTATTCGCAATACTACGAGGGTGCAGGCAATGCCTATAATTTCGGCGGTGGTTTGGTAACGACCGACGATTTGCCGAAGCAGCTTTCCGACAAAAACGTGCATTTCGTGGCGAGCGCCAATTCCTCGAAAGGTACTGATTTTCCGTTACGCGATGTGAACGAGCAGGCCGATTCCTGGCTTAAGGCAACCACCGACAATTCGCAGCATTTCAGCTATTTGGCGCAGCAGTTCGCCATGCAGCTTCGCGCCGCGCATCCAAATGTGCCCGTCGGCATCATTCAAACCGCATGGGGTGGTACGCCGATTCGACGCCATGTGAAGGGCGGCGATATTTACGCGAACCATATTGCGCCTTTGGAAGGCTTCCATGTGGCGGGCGTGCTGTGGTATCAGGGGTGCGATGATTCCATGAACGAGGCGACCGCATTGGCATACGAATCTCAGATGACGTCGCTGATCAACCAGGATCGTGCAGTGTTCGACCAGGATGATCTGCCGTTCCTGTATGTGCAGTTGGCGCGTTGGCCTGGCTATCAGTACACTCAAAACGTGCGATTCGCACAGTTGAGCACGTTAAACAACGCCGGATTGCACAATGCTTCCAACGTTGCAATGACAGTGTCGCTAGATACGGACAAGGGCACTTCAACGTTGATACATCCGCTTGGCAAGGATATTCTTGGCGCGCGCATGGCCGCGCAGTATCTGGCAATGTCGGAAGGCAAGACCATTCCCAACGGACCTCTTATCGCACATGCGAAGCACGCTTCCGACGGTACGGTCGTATTGTCGTTCCAAAAGGGCACCGCAACTGGTTTGCAGGCGGAAAAACCCAATTATTCGAAGGCTGCGAGCGCGACCGTACCTGACTACACAGCCAATTCGAACGCGACGCCTTTGGATGGTATTGCTAATGTTGCAATACCGACTTCCGAATCATTGCAAGGTTTTGAAATTGCTGACACTTCCGGAAAATGGGGTTCGGCAGCGGCTGCAATCAAGGGTGATCAGATTGTGCTGAGTGCCGCTGGTGGAAGTTCGAATCTTAATGCAGTAACTCAAGTGCGTTATTGGTGGAGCGGAAATCCGGCTATTTCCAGTCTGCTGTACAACGATCTTGGATTGCCGGCAAGCCCATTCATTACGATTGTTGAGTAGGTCGGCCAACTGATAGTCGGGGCATTATTCGGATGCGGCGAAGGACACGACGAAGCAAAATAGGAATTATCCCGAAAATCAGGCCTGTTTTATCAAATTTAAGTCGAAGCAATGTCGACGGTCAGTCGACGTAGTGCGGGGCGCTGGATGCTATGCGGGGCGTAACGCCATTATTGCCGTTGTCTTCGTTATTACCGTCCGCAGTGGAATCTTGCGATTTACGAAGCGATCCCGCAGCCAATGAACGTATGGATCGAACGGAGCGGCCAAGCTGCGACTGCCTTTCCTGCACGTCCGACTGGATTGCAGGAAACGCACCGGTCACAGGACGAATACGCCCGGTCGCCGTGGGAATGAAGCTTGGCGGCAGCACTTGCGTAGTGATGGCGCTCGGAGATGATGCATGATAACGAGCCATCGAAGCCAGAGAATCGCGGGTATCGAGTTCACGCTGAATATCTAGCTCATCGTCGGATTCAACCATCGCCGCCCTCCTTCTTTTCCGGCAATCTCCACCGGTAATCTCTCTCCACTGGTAACGGTCACCGTTCTGAGCGTAATGCAAGGCGGCATGCCACTGCGAACGAAATCAGCGATATGCGCAACTCCCCCACTGTTTCGCAACTTCTTCGTCGCACATCTACACAACAGACCATTGGGGGAATCACCGTTTTTCGGTATGAAAAAAAGGGCTTCCGGAATCATCCGAAAACCCTACTGGCGGAGAATACGAGACACAAACTTTTCGGCCTGTAAGCCTTACTCCCGCTTGGGTTTTGCAAAATTCACCATGCCAAAACCCTATTCAAAACCCGGTTACCGGCGTGTCGCGGATTGCCTTCAGCATGTCAGACGTCACCGACTCGTCACAGCAACCCCAGCGCGGCCCTGTCCAGCACGCACTCGCCACGGTACTGCTTCAAGGACCCCCGGACGCGGGCAAGCTTCTGGTTCCGCTTGACCGGATCCTTCTCCCTGATCGCCTTGGACACGATGCTGTAGTCCAACGAATCCCGTTCGGTCTTGAACACCGTGAGCACCGGACGGCTGCCGTTCAGCCTTCCATCGCCCAGATCCAACACCGTGTTGGGGAACAGTTCCGCACTGCGGCGCACATAGCCGACCGCATAGGGAAGATTGGCGCAGATCGCGTCGGTCTTGGTACGTCCCGGAAGCACGGGACTCTCGACCATCATGGTGGCCCTGGCGTCGATGCGCACCAACGTGGACAGCACGAGCCTCTTGGCGGTGACGCCCCTGTTGTTCGGCAGTAATCCATCCGGTGTGAGACGCGACCTCAACGCCATCTCCCAGAAATCCTTCGGAGAGACGTTCTCGTAGTGCACGCCGCACAAGTGCATGAAGTTGTCGGCCCCGTACAGCGTCTCCATGGGAACGGAACCGTCGCCTGGAACGAAAAGCACATGCCTGCCCAGCAGACGTTCCAAGTAGACGGGCGCGCACGCATGTATGGCTCTGATCGAGTCCTCGGGGTCGAAACGGTTCTCTTTCAACGGCTGGCTCCCGGACTCGGCACGGATGCAGGAAATAGTAATCGACGCCGGTGCCCTTGGGCTTGCCGGCGTCAATAGGTCTTTTCTGTCGCTCGCGGACGACGATCACGATTACGGGCGTGCTCCCAGCCGGATGCTTATCGTCCACCGGCTTGATGGACTAGACGCGTTCCGCCTTGCAGCGACGCCGTTCACGTCTGGCGTCGAATTCCGTTTAACGTGGGACCGGCACGGACTGGTGGGCTGGACGGCTTTCCAAATCACCACCAATATACACGAACGGCACCAACCGCCGCAAATCAGCTTCAAGGAAACCTGTCTGTCTTCATCTCAGATGCTTGCGGCGTTTCTCACCCCGAAAAAGGCGTCGATGCTTCATCAAACCGACAATACTATCGATACAGTATCGACACTGTAGACCTCCTTCAAAACTATCGATACAGTATCGATAGCCACTGGTTGAAGACGTCGAGCGCCATGCGGATCTTCACGAGGCACGCCGCGGAGGGCTCTGCACCGCAAACGAACGGCTTTTCGCCCCGTCACCTGTTGCCCCTGATGAAGTCGTCCACTCTCCTGCTGAGAATGCGGTGGTAGGCGATGAGTGCGGAGACCACAAGAACGATCCACAAAGTCAGCCAATGGACCCGTCCCCCGACCATCCGGCCAACCTCCACGGACACCACGAGGGTCCCGCTTGCGAGGAACGTCCAGAACACCATATGCACGGGCAGGGTGTTCCATGCTCGATGCTCCCGCCAGGCATCCATCGCGGTACGCCCGGCCGAATACACGAGAACGCCCATCGCGGCAGCCAAGGCCAACACGAGTATGCCCGCCATCAGCAGCAGCGGCCTGTACCACCAGCTTTGAGACGCTCGGCCGAACTTCATGAGCATCGCCGAAACCCATCGGACGACGCTCCCGACCTGTTCCGACCGTCCGCGAACCCATTCGAGAAGACTCGCGAGAAGCGCCCGCCACTGCCCCGCCATGACGGCGAACAGCATGATCGAGGCGAACACGCACGTCCCCGTGGCGAGGACGAACAACAGGCGCCGTCCGAACCCGAGACGGTCGGCAGCCTCCCGTTCGAGCCTTGCCCGCTCCAGGCCGCATCGTTCCGCCACCCGTCTTCCGATCTCGTCTTCCATGCCGTCGCGTTCGGCGTCCAGCCTGGAACGGTCCCGGCGAAGCCTGGCCTCGCCGTCCGCGAGTTCGGCCTCCCGCCGCTCGATGCGTCTACAACGCTCTTCCCTTGCGGCGCATTCCCTCTCCCTTCGATTGGCTTCGTTCAGCTTCCTGCTGGTCTCGTTGAGCTCGGAAAGCTGCCTCCTGAGCCTCTGATTGCTTGATGAGAGCCTCGTCCTTTCCTCCCCAACCGCTTCCAGCCGCTGTTGGAGTTCCCTGTTCCGCGCGATCAGCGAATCGAGGTCGGGCATCGTCCCGTCGTCCTCGTTCGTGGATTCCGGCATCGACCGCTCCAACAGTCTGCGCGCCAGACTGCCGGCCATCCCGTCCGTTCGGATCCCGTTCTCCCGTTCCATCACCTATCTCCTTTTCCATGGCCGCCCGATTGACGTCAATGACGTCAAAACCGCTGACATCGATGCCCGCCAGGCGCGCTCCCCGGATTATGGTCCAATATCGCGCCTCGCATCGCTCGAGCGTCCGTTCCCGCTGTTCCATTTCTTTCCGCGTCTCGATGGCGAGATCGTCGTCCCCGTTGGCGATGGCTTCGCTCAACGCGATGACCGTTGAGCGAAGCTCGTCCCTCGCCGCACCTATCTGGCCCACGAGATCGCACATGCCACTGCGCATGTCCCCGTCCGCCTCGCGACGTACCCGGATCGCCTCATTGAGCCCGTCAGCCGCGGCCCGGAGCTCGTCGAGGCTTCTGGCCTGCGCCTGGTAGTAACGCTGTTGGGCGGGCGTGACGCCATGCCTGGCGAACAGATGCCTGTCCGTCGTCAATGGTTCAAGACGCTGCGTTGGACGTCCGAGCCTGTCGGCGAGAGCGTCCGCGTTAGCACGTCCTGCGTATCTGTTGGAGCGGTCGAGAAGCGTGACATGATGGTCGGCCGGCAGGAACAGATGCCACGTATTGCCGTCCCTGACGAGCATTTCCGTGGGGATGACGGCCTTGCGGGCGCGATGTGTGCCGGGCATCCACACGCGCACCGCCCGCTCTCCGACGCTGGAGACGAGACGCTGGTTGAACGTGAGGTGGATGGTCTTTCCGCCTCCGATGCGGGCCGTCACCGAATCAAGGTCGTAAGCCGGGCCAAGCCTGGTGTCACGGACTTTCAGGCCCGTGTCTAGGTCCGTGTAGGTAAGATGCCGGCCACGCAAGGCCACCCCGACATGCGCGGCGGCGATATTGGACTCGAATTCCCCGTAACTGCCGGACATGGCCGCCGCGAGCTCAATGGCGGCACGAAGCCGCTCCTTCGCGCCCTTGCCCTTGGCGATGGCGTAGAGTTCCTCCATCGATGCGCCACGACCGTTCATGGGGACCACTTTTGATGATGCGGACGGCACTGCCGCGCTCTCCTGCCCCGGCGTCCGTTCCATGATCCGCCGCATGTCGATTCTCCCGGCTTCCGCATCGACCGAAGGATTGTCGAGCGTGGCCAGTCCCTCGCGGCGGCACAATTCGTCGCTGACCGCACGCCATTGGTCGATGCTTCCGCGGGTCAGGCGCATCTTCCTGCGGGTGCGTCGGTTGGCCGTGCAGATGACGATGTGGTTGTGCAGATGGTTCCTGTCCAGATGCGTGGAGACGACGTACCGGTATTCACCGCCCGTGATCGCCTCGGCCAACGCGATGCCCATCTCGTGCGCCCGCTCCGGGGTCACGTTCTCGTCCGGAGCGAACGAATGCTTCAGATGCAGCGCCAGCACGCTTCCCTCGCGCATGCCGTTCGCGCATGATTCCAGGTCGAGGATCATGGGTCCGGCGAGCTTTCCGGCGTCCTGCCGCTCACCGCTATAGCTCGCGTACACGAACCGGCCTCCATCCGTCTTGGCGGGATTGATCACATACGCAAGCGTGCCCGGAAGGTTCGTCTTGATCTTCCGCCCGAGTTTCACAATGGCCATCACGCACGCTTCCCGCCGCGGGCTTCCATTTCTTCCTTGGCACGCTCCATGCCTTCCATGAGCTCCGTGATGCGGTCGAGCTGGCGGCGCAGTTCATCCAGCTGCGCGGACGTGACGGCACCGCTCATGTTCGCCACACGGGCCATCTGGTTGACGTTCGTTCCGATCCGGTGCAGCTCCGACTTGAACACCTCCGGATCGCTGGCCAGCACCACCCGGGGCATCTCGACCACCGGGTACAGAAGCCTCTCGCGCGCGTACTCGCCCCATCTGCGGTATGCGATGGCCGCGCGCAACGACTCCTTCATGAGCGCCTGGCGAAGCCGCTCAGCACGCTCCCACTCCTCCGGAGCGAACATGACTTTTTGCAGATCGGTCTCCTGCGTCCTTCCGTCCAGCTCATCCCGTCACCTCCGAAAAGCCGAGGGACGTTCGCTGATCGATGCCGCGCGAGCGGTCTGGAGGCCTTGCCGACCATAGGGGCCGGGATTCCCTGGCAAGCCGAACCGTTCCACGGGCCGAGCGAGTGTGTCCACACTCGCGTCGCTTGCTATCCCCGATTCCGGTATGCCGGATCGGGATGGTTTCCGACCGTTTTCCCGCAAGGAAACGGCTGCGTTCTCGTCGTTCATTTTCGGTTTTCCTTCCTGTCTTTCGCACCGGGAACACGGCGCGTTCACGACTATGTTCCCGCAGGAAAACCGATGCGGGATTGGACAAAAACCGATGCGGAACTACGCGGCCCGGCCCCTGTTCCATTCAGGAAGCGGGAACGGAAAGGCCCGTCGTCCGAAAGATTTTCTTCCACGGAAACGTGTCGGAAAACATGCGCGCGCGGACGGCGTGGGATGATTGGGTCATGAGTGTTCTTGAACGTCGTACGAGGGTGTTGGAGTTCGTCGAGCGGTGGAAGGGCCGTGGCGACGAGAAGCAGGAGACGCAGCGTTTCTGGATCGATCTGCTGCAGAACGTGCTCGATGTCGAGCGTCCGACCGAGGCCGCATTGTTCGAATACAGGACCGTGGGCGGCGGGTTCATCGACGTGCTGTGCCCCGAGGCGCGGCTGCTGGTCGAGCAGAAAAGCGCCGGCATCGACATGGACAAGCCCGAGACCAGGCAGGGCACTCCCGTCACGCCCGTGCAGCAGGCTTTACGCTACGCGGACGCCTTGCCGTTGAGCAAGAAGCCCGCGGTGTTGTGCACGTGCAACTTCGGAACCTTCCGCTTCTACGACCTGGAACAGGATCCACGCGCCACAGGAACACCCGTGGACGAGTTCGCGTTGGAGGACCTCGGCGAACACCTGGGCACCCTGGAATCGATCTTCAGCAGCGAGCATTCCCGCGTCATGGTCGAGCAGAAGCTGTCCGAGCACGCGGGCCTGCTCGTCGCGAACCTGCACAACACGCTCGCCGCGCAATACGACGATCCCGACGACCCGGAAAGCCACCACAGCCTCGCCGTGTTGACCGTGCGCCTCGTGTTCTGCCTATACGCCGAGGACGCCGGACTCTACCCCGGCAACTCGTTCAGCGAATACGTCGAAAGCTACGACGCCGCGCACCTGCGCCGCGCCGTCATCGACCTGTTCGACGTGTTGAACACCCCGTTCGGCCAGCGCGACAAGTATTTGGAGGACGATCTCAAACGCTTCCCGTACGTCAACGGAGGCCTGTTCGCCGAAGGCATCGAGATTCCACAGTTCACCGACCTGATACGCGAATCCCTGCTCGCGGCCGGCAAAGGGTTCGACTGGCGCACCATCAGCCCCGTCATCTTCGGATCGCTGATGGAGGAGACCCTCAGCCACGACCAACGCCGCAAGGGAGGCATGCACTACACCTCCGTCAGGAATATCCACAAGGTCATCGACCCGCTCTTCCTCGACAATCTCACGGCCGAGCTCGACCGTGTCGAACACGACCAGACGCTTGGCGAGAGGGCCCGCGAGAACCGGCTCAAAGCGTTCCAGGACAGGCTCGCCTCGCTGAACTTCCTCGATCCGGCGTGCGGTTCGGGCAACTTCCTGACCGAAACGTATCTGCGGCTGCGCGAATTGGAGAACCGCGTCATCTCCGACCTGCTGCACGGCCAGGGCTACATGGAATTGGGCGGCGAGAACAGCCTGGTCAAGGTGCGGATCGACCAGATGCATGGCATCGAGATCAACGATTTCGCGGTGTCCGTGGCGCGTACCGCGTTGTGGATCGCGGAACAGCAGGCGTTGGACGACACGGAGGCCATCGCGGGACAGGCGTTGCCGCATCTGCCGTTGCATGATTCGGGCAACATCGTGCAGGCCAACGCCCTGCAGTACGACTGGAACGAACTATTGCCCGGCGAACAGTGCTCCTACGCGATGGGCAACCCGCCGTTCATCGGACACCAGCAGCGCACCGAACAGATCAAACAGGATCTGAACCTTGTCTGCGGCAAGGCGGGCGGCAGCCTCGACTATGTGGCCGGATGGTACTTCAAGGCCATCGACTATCTCAGGGACAATCAGGACGCGGAATTCGCGTTCGTGTCAACGAACAGCATTACCCAGGGCCAGCAGGTACCGCCGTTGTTCAACCACGTCAAGGAAAACGGATGGCATATCCGGTTCGCGCACCGTTCGTTCAGATGGGACGCCCAGACCACGGATAACGCCAAGGTACATGTTGTCGTTCTGGGATTAAGCAAACAGGAAACGGATTCCATTCTTTTCACTTATCCGATTGTTACGGCGGAACCGGTCGTTTCCCATCCGAAGCGCATCAATGGATATCTTCTGGACGGCGGCGACTTCTTCATAGAAGCCAGAAGCCAGCGGAAGGGCAGGATCTCGTCAATGCTTTCGCGCGTGGATTTCGGATCCATGCCGTTGGATGGCGGAAATCTGATACTCGATACGACCGATGAATACGACAAGGCGATGGGGGATCCGATCGCAAGGGAATACGTGCACCCTCTTCGTGGAGGAAAAGAGCTTATTGAGGGCAAGGAACGTTGGTGCCTCTGGCTTAAGGATGTGCAGCCCAGCGAACTCCGACAGTCCAAAGTCCTTACGGCGAGAGTGGGGGCATGCAAGAGTTACAGGGAAAATGCGACGAAAACTGGGGACGCCTACAAGAACCGTTTCACCCCGTGGCTCTTCAGGGATGACCATCAACCGTCCGTCCCATACCTCGCCATCCCCAAAGTGTTCAGTGAGCGTAGGGATTACGCCACCTGCGACATTCTCTCGCCAGACGTGATAGCGACGGATTTGCTATTCACCTGCGATGATCCGGACGGTTTCAATTTCACGATTATCGAATCAAGCATGTTTATGACATGGCAGAAGGCCGTCGGTGGAAGGCTTGAATCGCGTTGTCGCTTCTCCAACACCGTGGTGTGGAACAACCTGCCATTGCCCGCATTGGATGATGCAGCACGGCAGAAGGTCATTGATGCCGGCAAGGCCGTTCTGGATGCCCGCAAGGCGCATCCGGGCCAGTCCCTGGCGGACCTGTACGATCCGGACTTCATGCCGCAGGATCTGCGCAAGGCTCACGAGTCGCTCGACAAGGTGGTGGACGCGGCCTTCGGTGCCGCCAAGCCCTGCAAGAGCAATGACGAACGCCTCCAAATCCTCTTCGACCGCTACGCGGAAATGACCCAGGAGCAGTAGCCGTGCAGAACATTCTTCAGATCGAAAACCCCATCTCTGATGAAGAGCTCAGCAAGGCGGCCATTCATAAGGCAGAAATGAGTCTTGTAGAGCTCGAAGCAAGGTTCGAGTCTGTCCGCAAACTCAAACTTGAAGATCTGGCGGCCGAAGACGGCAGCATTATTGCCAACGCCAACAAACGTTCCATGGGCATATACCAAGGTCAGCTCATTTCCTTATTGCAAGTTTCATTGGAAACTCTTAATGCGATATTTGCAACGCAAAATGAGGCATTGGGGATTACCCCATATATCCTGAACCGTTCTGCGTTGGAAAGCATCGCCACGGCAATATGGCTTGCTTCATTCGACACTTTGGAAAAGAGAGCCTTTAATGCCCTCAGATTGACTCTCGATAACTACAAGGACTCCAAAAGGGCACTGCAAGAAATTGCGGGTGAAGCAGGCGAGGTCCAGGCGCTACATGACCTCGCCGCGGCATTGCTGGGTGACGCCAAACGTCGGTTCAAGGCATTTGAAGGCAAGCAAGCATCGGGGATGCCTCAGCATACTCAGATAGTCAAAAGGGCTGATGCTATCTATCGTAAGGTCAGAGGCAAACGCCATCTTTATCAAGGACTGACTTCTTGGCAGATATGCAGCGGCGTTGCTCATGGTGGCCAGATCGCCATTGGCAATATGCCCGTCTTCACGGTACTTAAGGATGATGGGAAAAGATATCCGAAAGCATCAACGCTGTCTCTTATGCTGTATCCAACAATAGAAAATCTTGAATTGTTCACCGAGATATACCAAAAGCAATGCGAATGCAGCAAGGTGAAGACGCAGGATAACGGGTAGACCGGCTTTTGATGGTTCATGACCGCCTTCAAGGAATTAATTTTATGCAGGCACACAGTTACCAGACGTTCGTATCCATGTTTTACGCTCTCGATGCGGCGTTTGAGGAGAATGGCACGGAGCGTCTGCGGTCATTTCTGTCCGAGGCGAATCCGTTCCTTTAGGAAGACAAGGGATCGGCTGATCCTGCGGTGTACGAGGAGTTCTCGAAAGCCTTTGACGAACGTTTCGGGACTCAGGGGGCTGTTCCTGAGGATGCGATGGCATTCGTCCGGGACTATCTCGACGCCTGGAACGGTGAATACTGTTGGATGGAAGGCGATCTCGTTGCCGCTTTCGACGGCATTGTGACCCCGCAGCTTTGGAAGCAATCTCTGGAAGAGACGGCGGACTGACAACATGCCCGCTACCGACACCCGTCTGCGTCGAACAACGTCCAATTGATTATTGGCAGCCGTGCTTCGAGCAATCGCGCACGGCGGAAACCATGAATCGTTTTCCATTCGTTGTTTCCGTCATATCTTTTACGTCGATTCAGTAGCTTTCCACGATCTCGCGAATCGCCATGTCCATCGCGTCGCGCTCCGCCTGGATCATGCCGTAGTAGCGGTCCGTCTCGGTAATCTCCGGGTGCGCGGCCATCACGTCCGTGCGGCGCTTCAGGTGCCTCTGCTCCATGAGCATGTCCATGTTCCTGCCGTACTGGTGGCGTGTGCGGCGTTCCGTTTCCTGCAGATGCTGTTCGAGCACGTTGGCCATCATCATCTCCCGGTATTCCTGCGGACGGTTGGCGATCAGCCAGCGGATGCGCATGTTCTGGATGCCGTACATGCTGTTCTCCGTGAACACCTTGTACGGCAGGGCCCATGGGCTCGCGAGTTCCGGATGCCTCCTGTGGCGTTCCTCCATGGCCTCCAGATTCCTCCTGTACCGCGCTTCGAGGTCCTTGTCCTTCCAGACCATTTCCTTCGCGTTTTCCATCGTTTTCTTCCTTTCCTGGTGTCGTGGTTTCCTGCTGCAGATCCTGTTGGTAAACGTTTACCACGCTGTTTCGCGGGAGCGTTCCAGCGTGTCGGAGCGAATGAAAGCGACGGACTTCTCAAATCACATTGTCACGCACCAGTGCATCAGCATCACTAACAAAGCATGAACGGCATAGAACCAACCTTTCATTCACCCTATATCGTTTTCAGCCCCGTCTTTTGGAAATGCCATATTCAAATCTCATCTTCTATATGGCAACCTACACGGCCTACCGCCCTCACCCTACTCTCTATTGGGTTTTCCCAACCCACACAATCGACCTACCGACCTACGTTGCAATCTGGCAGTAGGTTGGTAGGTCGATCGTGCAGGTCGATGAATCCCATATATTTCAATATGTAGGCCGGTAGGCCTGTAGGCTGTCCGTTAAAAATGTCAGATCAGCTTATACCATTCCCCTCCAGCACCCTTTGAGGACGCTCTGATACGTCCCGAACGCATCAGGTTCTCCAGTGCCGGAGATAGCACCTCACGCTGTCGTTTCGAGATGCTGTTGTGTAGGGATCTCCTGGATAGCTCATGGCTTGGAGCGTCCTCAAGCAGGGACATGATCCGATCTTCCACCTTCTTCGCACGCTGCGTCTCGGCGACGTCGGAAGCGTCGTCAGTCAGCTTCATGCGTTCCGCCATCCGTTCGCTGCGCATGATATCGGACTGTTTCCGGGCATCCTCGAACGTCTTCGCCGAACTATCGGCGAGAACGCCGGCAAGCTCCCAGTCCTCCTCGCTCACGACCAGTGGATCGCCGCCGCTCCCGAGACGGAGCAGGTGCATGGCCGCTGCCAGTTTCATGCGCATGTATGTGCTGTGCGCGGTCGGCGAGGCAGGACTGTCCATGCTATTGGTGCGGATCCGGTCGAAGATCACATGCTCCTCCACGATTTTGGGGAACGTCATCGGCTTGAGTTCGTACCGAGCGTCTCCCACTACTTCGGGGGGCCAGATTCCCGTACCCTCCCTTCGAATACACCTTTCCCATGATCTCGGCGGGAAGATCGGCCGGCAAGATTCCCTGGTCGTACGGGAACATGGTGGTGGCCGGTTCCGGGGTGGTGTCGCGGAAATCCACGCGAAGGTTGGCGATGCGATCGCTCAGCGCGGACACGTAGAGGAACCGCTGCTGCAGGCCGACACCGTATCCGTTGGTGAACACGTCGATGCTGGACGGCTGGGCGGAGATGACGGGGATCCCGCGGTATCCGTGGTCGGGTATGACGACCGACAGGCTGCGGTCCTTGGTGGTCTCGCCGATCCGATGCCCGGAGAACACGTCCAGCAGCGTGGACCTCAGAGTACTCTCCTTCCGTCCCATGAGCGCCTGGAGCGTCGATATCTCCGTATACCGCAGAATCGCGCGCCCGTTCACGAACTCGGTACGATACCCTTCGCCGTCCGATCCGGATTCGGATCGGACGGCGAAGATCGCGGACACCGCCTGGCCGGTCGCGGGAGTACCCTCGTACGCGCCCCTGACATCGGGAACGAGGTGTTCCGCCGTAGTGTACGCGGTATCCTTGCCAGATGACGGGCCACCGAGCAGCACCACACCGAAGTTCAACGAACCGTAGCTCGCGCCGACCAACGCCGGGAGCACGATGTGCGGCGGCATAGCCGCGACGATCCTCGCCAGCACACATGCCAGCACCGCGTACGGCGATACCATGTGCCAGACCGCGAAGTCGCGAATCTCGCGTAATTCCGTGCAGGATTCCCAATACCAGTCGTCGTCGAAGGTGTATCCTCCGGCGAGCGGGTTGTACGGATGTCCACCGGCGGTGCGGGAAATGCCGTCGCCCACGAACTCGCCCCTCAGCGGATTTAGGTCTATCATTACTAGTGTAGTTCCTTTCGAGGAATTTGGTGGCCGCTCCAATAGGGATCACGGGGCGGCCGCTTTTTTAGCGATGTTGGGGTTGCTATCTGCCGACGAATTCCTTGAGGGATTCGTACGAGACGAGATAGATGCGTCCTGCCCTGCACGCGTGGAGGTCTCCGCTGCGAATGAGGTTTCGTACGCTTTTGGGATCCTTGAATCCCAGCAGTCGTGTCGCCTCCATGATCGAGACGGACAACGGTTCAAGATTCATCGTCTGGTTCTTGGGCATGTTCTATCGCTCCTTGTCTAGTCGTTCGTGACGTTCCCTTGGGGAATGTCTTTTGCTTTTTCGCGCCTTTACGACGCTTATAACGACACTAAGGCACTTTCGAGCGTGTCAGGATTGGACATTTTTTCTCCGAATCTTTCGATTCCCCACTTTTCATGATTCGCTCAACAGTTTGGCCATGGTTTCGATCTGGGCTTCCTCGGAGAAATGCGACAGTATCAGGGATCGTCTGCCCTCTTCCATCGATCGGAGCACGTTCGCCCGCACTTTCGGATCCATTTGTTCGAGATTTCTCGACAGCGACTCGATCTCGTCGTGGGATGGCACATTCACGCTACTTCCATCGTTGGTGGTTGCCGCGCGTTTCATGCGGGCCGCGTTGGCATCGGCCTCGATTCCGGCGAGGATCTTGCGTTTCTCTTTCTCCGTGACGTGCTGGTAATGCATGGCGGTGCTTACCTGGGTGTGGCCGCCCATCTCCATGACCGCTTTGAGGCTGTTCGTGTAGCTCGCCACCTCCGTGAGCGCCCGGTGGCGCAGATCGTATAGCCTGACCTTCTTCTCTTCGAGACGTGGAATCGTCTTGCGGGCCCTGTACCAGGCGTTCCTCACGCTTTGCGGGTTGACGATATCGTGCGTGACCGAACCGGTGAACATCGGCGACTCAGGTAACGGTTCGACGAACTTCTCCAGATGCTGTTCGAAGCAAGGCACCAGGTATTTCGGAATGGCGACGTCCCTGACGCTGCCCGGGGTCTTGGTCTTGCCGTATCCGCGAACCGTTCGCCCGTCTTTCTTTATGCTTATGGCGGCTCTTCTGACGCGCACCACTCCGCCCTGCTTGTCCGGATTGATGTCGATGTCCCCACGTTGCAGTCCGTACACCTCCTCCGGCCTTAGGCAGAGCACCCCAACCAGATAGATGACGAGTGCGGGCCGCTCCGGCATGGCGGCGTACAGCATGTCCAGCTCCTCATGGCTGACGTCGGCGTCGGCAATGTCGGCCAGTGGTTTCTCGACCCGGATGTTGATGGCCGGATTGCTGCCGATCAACGGTTCTCCTGTGCCTTTCACCTTCTTCGTGCTCGCCTCCGCGAACATGGCGCGCATGAGCGTGGCGACATGCCATCTGATGCTGGCGCCGGCACCATCGCCCGACACGTCCATCGAATCGATCGTCTCGCGCAGCAGGGATTCGGTGATCTCGTCCATGCGGTACACGCCCAGGACCGGAATCAGGTGGTCCCGCAGGTACTGGCGGTATTTTTCCACGGTCTGTTCGGCCAAGAGTTCGCCGTTGGCCTTGCGGTGCTCGCGTAGGTAGTCCATGGCGTATTGCGCGAAGGTGGTGCCGTGTGCCTCCTCCTTCAGCTGCTCGAGCTGCGGCGGCACCCATGTGCCCCGTATGATGTCGCGTTCCGCGTCGTTAAGCCAGGTTTCCGCATCGATCGCGAACCGCAGCGGGAAGTTCTTGTAGATCCGTTTCTTGCCACGCAGCTGGTCGGGCCACTTGCGGTACGCCCATACCGGAGGCTCATACGATGCCTCAAGGTATCGGGGATTCTTCTTGTTTGGTTTTTTCTGGAGGTAGCCGAAGCGTCGTCTGCCCATGTTGGTCTCTTTCGGAAAAGTGCATCTGGATGCCAATCGGGTAGGAATCGAATCTTGTTGGATTTATGCCCGAAAGGTTACCCGATATCCTATGGCACCCAGCGACACTTCAGATTGGACAAAGGCTTTGGACGCAGAACGGCAAAAAGAACGCAAATCGTTGGAAAGACGCCGTTTTTCGGCATGAAAAAAGGCTTCCGGAATCATCCGGAAGCCCTACTGGCGGAGAATACGAGATTCGAACTCGTGAGGCTGTTACACCAACACGCTTTCCAAGCGTGCGCCATAGACCACTAGGCGAATTCTCCAATTATGCAACATCTCACAGTGTCTATCCGTGAAACGCAACTTGACTAGAATACAACAGTTTTTCCTAAAACCCAAATCGGCGTGTCGCAACGTCTCAAATCACCCACCCGCTGGAGGAATCTGCCCACACGCGAACTTCCCGCGTACCGAATCCCCCACCCCCTGGGACAATTCACCTGCCAACTCACCTCTCAGCGTTCCAAATCTTCCACTCACTGGATGAATCCACCCGCTGCCAAGCCTCTCACAGTCCGGATTCCTCCAGCCGCTGGAGGAATCGGTACGTTGACAGGCCTTCCGGCGTCCAGATTCATCCAGTGAGTGGATGAATCTGGACGTACATACACCCCCGTACTGTCCGGTTTCATCCAGCGGGTGGAGGAAATGGGACATTTACGTGTCGTGTAGTTAGTGTTTGGCCACGGAAGCGCGTAGGTGGCGAGCATGGCGCATGCCATCACGATTGGGAGGAACACAAAGCCCCGGTGCGCATCCGATTGGGTGGCAGTCACGAATTGTGTGTCTCCGGCCGAACCGTGCCCAGCCTGCGCAACCATCAGCATGCCGATTTTGCTTTTCGGCGACTATTCAAGAATGATATTGAACATCAGCGGCAGTGCGACTCCCGTTCCCGTGCCTTGCAGAATTCGCGCGGTCATCAACGCATAGGAAAGTTCAATGTGCAGGCCGCCATCACACAGCCGGTGATACAAAGTACAACTGCAGTAAGGAAGAGTGCGCAGCTTGAGTTTGCGTTTGAAAGATAGATAAAAAAAAAACGGGGGTTCCCGGAGCGTGACGCTCGACGGGAACCCCCTCAAGTAGAATGCGGCGGCGCGCTACTCTCCCACACCCTCTCGAGTGCAGTACCATCGCCGCAGCCAGGCCTTAGCTTCCGGGTTCGGAAAGGGACCGGGCGTCTCACCTGGGCCATGACCACCGCAAAAC